>NZ_CBQR020000189.1 GCF_000455485.1 Gorillibacterium massiliense | reverse complement strand
AACGAAAGGTACATCGCTCCAGGCTTGAATCCGTTGGTAGGCAACGCCGTCCGACTCATAGAACACCGTGCGCAAAGATTCGTGCCGCATGACCAAATAACGGATCGCCTTCTCCAGAGCTTCTGTCTGCAAATCACCCCGCAGCTCGAATGAAAGCGGCACTTGGTAGACCCTGCTTGCGGGATCGAGATGATGCAAGAACCAAAGCCGCTCCTGTGCATGGGAGAGCAAGTACTCCGAACGGTTCAGCGATGGCTGTATCCGCGTTTTCCGAGAGCTCCGGCTGCGTCCGAATAAAGTATCAATATGAGCGGCCAACTCTTCCAGCGTCTGATAGACAAACAGATCCTTCATCTGAAAATCCACCGGCCACTCTTTGTGAATGGCATTGAATACCTGCATGAGAAGCAAGGAGTGGCCTCCCAGATCAAAGAAATTGTCATGAAGCGAAACATGGGGAATCCGCAATATCTCCTGCCAAATCACAGCGATCGCGCACTGCGTTTCCGTTTGCGGCGGCAGC
>NZ_CBQR020000188.1 GCF_000455485.1 Gorillibacterium massiliense | reverse complement strand
TGCTGTATCTATGCCTGATAAACTCGCTATTTCTCTACTAATACCCGGAAATTCATAAAGCCCGTATAGCCCGAAAACGGTATGGGCTGACATCTTACTATCCTTAATTTTATTTTTAAAAAAATTAGCCATATAGTTAATTTCTTCTAAAAGCAGTGCTTTTTGAGTTAGCTTTTTCTCATAGGGTAGATCCTCAGATATTTCATTGTACATCTGTATTTAATGTTCAATTTTTCTATGCGCGGATCACTCCTGGGATTTTGGACAGACACCAACATTAGAAAACTCACAATGAGTACACTTACTAATAATTGTTGTGCATGATTGAAAATAAATCAAATTAAGCATTCCCGGCTCAACAACAGATCTCTGTCTAATTATTGGCTAGACACAGTACATATCCCTGTATTTGAAATAAGCAAAAGATTGGGCTAGAGTTTAATTGAACATCATGCGAGAGATATAGATGAAGATCAAAGATGATTTAGGCTCTACTCCATTAAACAAAGCCTCTTCTGCCTCTGAAAAAATGCCACTACTTTTATATGCGGCTAAATGTGGAATGCTGCCTTTACTTGAAGAAAAACTGGAAAATCTAGAGCC
>NZ_CBQR020000187.1 GCF_000455485.1 Gorillibacterium massiliense | reverse complement strand
CCACTTAGCCTCGCAGGGTTGTCTGCCTGATCCACTTCCCAGAAAAAACCTCGGGCAGACCAAGGTCGGCGTAGCCGGCCGCAGCGGGAAAACGGTGTTATCTGCTGTTGCCTCTTCTCGAGCAACCTACACCTCATCTTTATAATCTTTTACTAACTACTTCCCCGTTTTCACTTACAAAAGAGTGTTTTGACCTTATCTGTCTCTATGCATAATCGTAACTAGGTAACCCTAACATTCTGACAATGACTAGATCCGGTAGCTAAAAATCTTTATTACATTAACTCATCTATCTCTACATAATTAAAAACGCATGAAGATCACTCGTTCTGACTGATCTTGATGCGTGTTTGACTTGAGTTATATATTCCTGGCTTTTTAGTCATTTACAGTCCTTATTATAAAGGTTTAGGCAATTGCAGATAACGTTCTTGTATTCACGAACCCGAGAGGCTTAAGGCCGTTAGGCCGGGTGGCTCCGCCACTTTGCCTCGCAGGGTTGTCTGCCTGATCCACTTCTCCGAAAATCCTCAGGCAGACCAAGGTCGGCATAGCCGGCCGCAGCGGGAATACGGTGTTATGTGAAGTACCTGACATCTCTGAAAAACACACAGATTTCTATATTCTTTTAGTTCTATTTATT
>NZ_CBQR020000186.1 GCF_000455485.1 Gorillibacterium massiliense | reverse complement strand
CCATCTGCTGAAATTATCGCCTCTTCTGTGGATGTTCCGGACCCAAATGCAGCAGATTCGGTTCCGGGATTATAATAGGCGGGTTGATACGAATAGTACGCGATCGGATAATTCGGAACGGTACCCGGATAAACGCTCGACAACCGCATATCCGGCATACCCGTCATACCTGGCATTCCCGTCATGCCCGGCATACCCGGCATCCCCGTCATACCTGGCATCCCTGTCATACCCGGCATTCCCGTCATACCCGGCATCCCTGTCATACCTGGCATCCCCGTCATTCCTGGTATCCCCGTCATACCCGGCATCCCCGTCATACCTGGCATTCCCGTCATACCTGGCATTCCCATCATACCCGGCATCCCCGTCATACCTGGCATTCCCATCATACCTGGCATTCCTGGCATACCCGTCATTCCTGGCATACCCGTCATTCCCGGCATTCCCGTCATTCCCGGCATTCCTGTCATTCCCGGCATTCCCGTCATACCCGGCATCCCCGTCATACCCGGCATTCCCGTCATACCTGGCATAAATGGGGGATCCATCGGATTTCCGGACATCGCGGTTTCTGCCGGCATGATTTGTGGCTGTTCGTTTCCAGAGAAGGGAGAGAAGGCACCCATTGTTTGCATTTGCGGCATGGTCATGTCTTGCACAGGAGCGGAGAAAGGCATATTCGGCGTTCCCAAGCT
>NZ_CBQR020000185.1 GCF_000455485.1 Gorillibacterium massiliense | reverse complement strand
GCATGATTGTAATAGGTGACGAACAAGATCGCGTCGGCGTTTTTGATGTAGTTAAAGGCAACACCGGTATGGCGGGCGTTGATAGAATCCGCTCCGGGCGTATCCACCAATACGACCCCTTGTCGGGTCAGTGCACAGTCGTAATAAAGATCGATGGTCTCAACAAAACAAGATTTGGTTTCGTCAGCGACATAAGCTGGAAAATCCTCCAGCCCAAGGGTCAAGAGGTTGCCGAAATGTGGCTCCGCTTGCCGATAGCCTTTTTCAACAGCCTTGAGGAAGGCAAAATGCGGTTTTCCCGCTCCAGTCGCCCGCTCCGGCTTAAGCCGGGAGATGCTGCTCAGGCAATCTTCCCAGCCGCCGCCTGCCGTATCCAGCATCGATAAGGAGTGGGTGACCTCCTCCAGCACGTAGGCGGAGGTTTTCATTGTCACTTTGACACTGCCGTGAGCATGGTCCTCATCGGGCGGAACGATCCGGTTTACTGCCGCTGTCGTCGGATTCGGCGACACCGGGAGGATGTTATCGCCCAAGAGGGCGTTGGCCAGGGACGATTTCCCGGCGCTGAACGCCCCGAACAAAGCGATGGTGAAACGGCTCGCGGTAAGGCGCGCCGCTTTCTCGCCCATGGCGGCGGCAAGCGCGGAAGCAGCCGGCACGCCGGCGAAGAGCGCAGCGGCGGAACGGAGCCGCGCCGCCCCCCGCAGCAGCCGACTATTGTCGGCTGCTGCGGGCAGCGCTGGCGCCGCTGCAGGCGCGCCAGGCGCGGCTGCAGCCGG
>NZ_CBQR020000184.1 GCF_000455485.1 Gorillibacterium massiliense | reverse complement strand
ATCAAAATTATTCACATATTTGTTTAATTCATTTTCATCAGCTAATTTAATTAACTTTTTATTTATTGAGACTAATTCGTTGTTATCCATAAATCTAAAAAATAAACCAGATAATTCTGTTGAAATAAAAAATCCATGAGGTTTCAATGTACGTTTGACATTATTTAATATATTAAAATATTGTAATTTATCATCATCATCAATAACTCGACAATAAATGCTCATAATACAATCAAAAAATTCATCCGGTAAATATTCTACTTGTTTGACATTAGTTAAATCACAAATATAATCTGGAAAACTAAAACCATCACTATCAATTAAATACCAATAATTTATAAACTTGATTTTCTTAAATTTTTCAATACTATGATTGTGACCATGGCATAATGCTAATCCTATTTTGTTTCAGATCCAACATATGTGTTAATATATACATTGAGCCAACCCAATGGTCTATTTATATATGATGCATATTTTCATCCGTTTCATATTTTTTAAAATGATCTTTGTATTTTTCTTCTGTCATTATTATTATATTATCATATTATCTAAAAATTGACATCATATGATTGCTATCTTAATAAACATTTTTAGATTATCTAATCATATTTCTCTAAAATTGACATCACCTTGTCCGCAAAGCGGCAGGTTAGATTTGAAGATAATATCTTCGAATCTTACATGTTTGCTATCTTTATAAACATTATCAGATTATCTAATCATATTCTCTAAAAATTGACTCAACATGTTTGCTATCCCAATGAACATTTTTAGATTATCTAATCA
>NZ_CBQR020000183.1 GCF_000455485.1 Gorillibacterium massiliense | reverse complement strand
GCAAGGGTACTGGAATCAGTCGGAGAAAACGGCGGAAGCCTTCGTGCGCGATACGCTTAGCGGCATAGCCGGAGGCCGGCTGTACCGGACTGGGGACTTGGCGCGGCTGTTGGCGGACGGCACCGTGGAGTGTCTTGGCCGCCGGGATACCCAGGTGAAGGTGCGGGGCTTCCGCATTGAGCTGGGCGAAATCGAGGATGCGCTCTTGCAGCATCCGGCCGTGGGACTGGCCGCCGTGGTGGCGACGCCGGGACCCGATGGGCAGACGGGGCTGACGGGCTTCTATACGGCAAAGGCCGACGCTTCGGAAGAGCGGGAGCAGGGGCAAGAGCCGCAGGCGCTGCGGGCGTGGCTGGGCACGAAGCTGCCGAAGTATATGGTGCCGGGGCGGATCATCCGGCTGGAGGCTATGCCGCTGACGCCCAGCGGGAAGGTGGACAGGCGGCAGTTGGCCGGTTTGGCGGAGGCGGAAGCCGCCGTGCAGCGGGAAGCGGTATGCGAAGCGCCGGTGACGGAGACGGAGCGAATCGTTGCAGCCATCTGGTCGGAGCTGCTGAACCGAGAAGCGGTAGGCCGCAACGATGATTTCTTTGAACTGGGCGGTCATTCGCTGCTGACCATGCAAGTGAAGAGCCGGCTGCTGGCGGAATTGGGCGTGGACGTCAGCCTCCAGACATTGTTCAGCGAAACGACAGTGGCGGATCTGGCGCAGGCCATTGAGGAGCGGCTGCTGGCGGGAGGTGAGCGGGAGCGGGAGATCGAGATCGCGCCAGCGCCGGAAAGAGGCCACTACAGATTGTCCCATGCGCAAAGACGGCTGTGGTTCCTGTACAAGCTGAACCCGGATAGCGGTTCGTACCACGTGCCGATGCATGTGG
>NZ_CBQR020000182.1 GCF_000455485.1 Gorillibacterium massiliense | reverse complement strand
CAGCGCCAACCTTGGTATTACGGCTCGACAGCGGAGGAAGCGACCAAGGAAGCCATCCAGATGCGCTACTCACTCATTCCGTACATGTACGCCTATGAACGCAGCGCCTACGAGACGGGAAACGGTCTGGTGCATCCGATTTTCTACGATTACCCGACGGATGCGATTGCTAAGGACGACAAGGATGCCTGGATGTTCGGCGATTGGCTGCTGGCAGCGCCCGTCGTCGACAAGCAGCAAACCTCGAAGAGTATTTATTTGCCGGCCGGTATTTGGACTGATTATTTCCGGGGCACGGTCTACACCGGCGGCCAAACCATCAAGTATTCGATCAACCCGGACAGCCTGACGGATATCCCGCTGTTCATCAAGCAAGGGGCGATCATTCCCACGCAAAAACAGCAGGATTACGTTGGCCAGTCGTCGGTGACGAGCGTCGATGTCGATGTGTTCCCGGATACGCAGTCTTCCAGCTTCACCTACTACGACGACGATGGCGTCAGCTACAACTATGAGAGCGGCGTCTACTTCAAGCAGCCGATGACCACGCAAAAAACCGGTAGCAACGCCTACTCATTCACGCTCGGCGCCAAATCGGGCAGCTATACGCCCGCCCTGCAGTCCTACATCGTGAAGCTGCACGGCACCGCAGCAACGTCCTTAACGAACAACGCGACGGCCATGACGAGCTATGCCGACCTGAATGCGCTCCGTGTTGCCGCAGGCGAGGGCTGGACGACAGGCAAGGATGTATACGGCAACGTCACTTACGTGAAGCTCACGGCAGGCTCGGCTTCGACTAAAGCGATTGCGCTGTCGGGCAGCGCCACGGTTTCCGCCACCTCCCAGAAGTATGAGGCGGAGGACGCTTCCCTGTCGGGTAATACGACCGCGACGAAGGCTACGGTGAACACGAACCA
>NZ_CBQR020000181.1 GCF_000455485.1 Gorillibacterium massiliense | reverse complement strand
GATTACGTGCGGGGTTTTTTGTTGCGTTTGGCCGTCCGCCTCGAAAAGAACCCGTCCGCGCGTACCATCGGCTTGATGGTACTTGGACCAGGCGAAGCCAAGTCCGGGAACAGTGGTACAACGCCAACACAATGAACCCCGTACGCTAGTGAAGTGCACCCCTTATAGTAGACATTGGAAAAACACCCTGGTGTTAAACCGATGAAAAACTATAGGGGGTGCTTTTCGTTATGGACAAAAAGGGACAAAAGCATGGTACGTACAGTTTTGAAACAAAGAAGAAAGCTATAGAGATGCGGCTTCAAGGAATGACAAAGCAGAAAGTGGCAGAAGCATTGGGGATCGAGGACATAGGCCGACTAAAGATATGGATGCGACGGTTCAAGCAGATGGGCGACTATGGCCTCATGGATCATCGTGGAAAGCGAAAAAAGTACATTGATGAGGACCGATATGTCAAACGCTTGGAGTTGGAGAATGCCGTTCTAAAAAAGTGGTTGGCCATTACGAAGGCGGAGGTGTACCAGAGAAGTATCGGCTTGTCGACGAGCTCCGTGAAAGCTTTAACGTTACAGAGCTCTGTAAAGAAGTAGGCATCTCAAGAAGTGGATATTATGCCTATGTAAGACGAAAGGATGAAGACAAAGACGCGACGTCTAGACAACAAGTTCGTGCTACTTATGAACGCTACAACGGCATCTACGGATATCGACAAGTTCAACTGTTCATGTATCAGGATCAGGGCGTGTGGATGAACCACAAAAAGGTTTTGCGGTTAATGCAAGAAATGGGGCTACGCTCTAGGGTTCGATGAAAATACCGCCACAATAGCCGCACTTGGAACATAGGTGATCGTGTCGTAAAGAATAGCTTGGATCGTCAATTTCAAGCAGATGCACCGAACCAAAAGTGGGTGACAGATATTACGCAGTACCAAGTTGGGGACGTCTGGCTGTATC
>NZ_CBQR020000180.1 GCF_000455485.1 Gorillibacterium massiliense | reverse complement strand
GGTGTTGGTATTATCAGTTCATACCCGTTCAATCGGGGATGAACTTTTTCTTTTATACTGGAAGAAACACTGGGTCTAAAAATGTATGTGGTGTTGGGACGCAGATCCCGTCACATAAAGTGTTTCAGCCCCGGCAACGTTCATACCCCGTTTGAGCTGGTTGGGCACTTAAGCCCGTATCATCGTGCCAACTTGTGGAGAACGTTTTTCAGGGTCCCCGTTATCTAAAGGAGGTATCATGAATCACCCCGTTCTAAGTATCGACGTTGCAAAAGGAAAAAGCGTTGCTGCCGCCTTTATCTCCAGCAACCAGTTGTTTCGCAAGCCGTTCTCATTTGAACACTCTCCTTCAGGACTTCAAAGCTTGCTTCCTCTTCTGGCGGAGATGGAATCTCTCTCGAACGCAAAACCTCATGTCGTTCTTGAAGCCACCGGCAATTACTCTAGACCGCTTTCCTCTTTTTTCTCCTCTTGTGGCTTTCCCGTTGTTGTACTCAATCCCATTCTGACCCACCAACTCAAGAAAAAAGCAATTCGCAAAGTAAAAACCGATTCTATCGATGCCGCACGAATCGCACAAGCCTACTATCTAGGTAACGGCTCTCCCGAGCTTCCATTGGAAGATTCGTTCCTCGAATTACGGACGCTCACGCGTCAACATCATCATCTAAACAGCCTCTATACCGATGTCCAACTTCATGTTCAAGCCGTGTTGGACCTGATCTTTCCAGGCAACGATCAATTGTTTAGCCAGACTTGCTGTGGCACTTCTTTGCGTATTCTGGCCGCCTTTCCTACGCCTGGTGCGGTGCTTGCGGCAGATCCCGAGGAATTGTTGGCACTTATGCTGCCTAATCGCCGCGGAAGAGCTTGAAATGTAGCAAAGAGAAACTCCCTATTAACCCTTGCTCAGAAAAGTTTACCTGACCCAGCAGGTCAAGCCTCCAATCAGATCATGCTCCATTGTTATACAGACCTGCTCATTGCTCACCAAAAGGCAATCGCTGAAGTGGAAGACCATATGGTCTTTCTAGCTAAGGTGTTTCCTGCTTATGATCTCTTACAATCTATTCCGGGTGTAGGAGAGATTACAGCCGCCGTTATACTCGCTGAAATTGGTGAAATAAAAAGATTCCCGGG
>NZ_CBQR020000179.1 GCF_000455485.1 Gorillibacterium massiliense | reverse complement strand
CATGCATTGCTGCACTTCCACGCCGGACCTATCAACCTGGTCGTCTACCAGGGGTCTTACTAGTTGGGAAATCTCATCTTGAGGGGGGCTTCACGCTTAGATGCTTTCAGCGCTTATCCCGTCCGTACTTGGCTACCCAGCGGTGCTCCTGGCGGAACAACTGGTACACCAGCGGTACGTCCATCCCGGTCCTCTCGTACTAAGGACAGCTCCTCTCAAATTTCCTGCGCCCGCGACAGATAGGGACCGAACTGTCTCACGACGTTCTGAACCCAGCTCGCGTACCGCTTTAATGGGCGAACAGCCCAACCCTTGGGACCTACTTCAGCCCCAGGATGCGATGAGCCGACATCGAGGTGCCAAACCTCCCCGTCGATGTGGACTCTTGGGGGAGATAAGCCTGTTATCCCCAGGGTAGCTTTTATCCGTTGAGCGATGGCCCTTCCATGCGGTACCACCGGATCACTAAGCCCGACTTTCGTCCCTGCTCGACTTGTATGTCTCGCAGTCAAGCTCCCTTATGCCTTTGCACTCTTCGAATGATTTCCAACCATTCTGAGGGAACCTTGGGGCGCCTCCGTTACTCTTTAGGAGGCGACCGCCCCAGTCAAACTGCCCGCCTGACACGGTCCCTCTCCCGGATTCACGGGAGTAGGTTAGAACCTAGATACGATCAGGGTGGTATCCCAACGTCGCCTCCACACAAGCTGGCGCTCATGCTTCAAAGGCTCCCACCTATCCTGTACAGACCGTACCCAAGTTCAATATCAAGCTGCAGTAAAGCTCCATGGGGTCTTTCCGTCTTGTCGCGGGTAACCTGCATCTTCACAGGTATTAAAATTTCACCGGATCTCTCGTTGAGACAGCGCCCAAGTCGTTACGCCATTCGTGCGGGTCAGAATTTACCTGACAAGGAATTTCGCTACCTTAGGACCGTTATAGTTACGGCCGCCGTTTACTGGGGCTTCGGTTCATAGCTTCGGGTTGCCCCTAACCACTCCCCTTAACCTTCCAGCACCGGGCAGGCGTCAGCCCGTATACTTCGCCTTGCGGCTTCGCACAGACCTGTGTTTTTGCTAAACAGTCGCTTGGGCCTTTTCACTGCGACCCCCTCGCGCTATTCACGCTACCGGGGTACCCCTTCTCCCGAAGTTACGGGGTCATTTTGCCGAGTTCCTTAACGAGAGTTCTTCCGCGCGCCTTAGAATTCTCTTCCTACCTACCTGTGTCGGTTTACGGTACGGGCACCATTGCCTGGCTAGAGGCTTTTCTCGGCAGTGTGAGATCATGACCTTCGGTACTGCAATTTTCCCTCCCCATCACAGCCCAGCCTTAAAGTGTGCGGATTTGCCTACACACAAGCCTCACTGCTTGGACGGACCATTCCATCGGTCCGCGTCACTACCCTGCTGCGTCACCCCATTGCTCATAACGGCTTACGGTGGTACAGGAATTTCAACCTGTTGTCCATCGACTACGCCTTTCGGCCTCGCCTTAGGTCCCGACTTACCCTGAGCGGACGAGCCTTCCTCAGGAACCCTTAGGTTTTCGGCGGACGGGATTCTCACCCGTCTTTTCGTTACTTATACCGGCATTCTCACTTGTGTACTCTCCAGCACTCCTTACGGTATACCTTCTCAGCGTACACAACGCTCCCCTACCCATCAACATAGTTGAAGCCATGGCTTCGGTGGTGTGTTTAGCCCCGTTACATTTTCGGCGCAGAGTCACTCGACCAGTGAGCTATTACGCACTCTTTAAATGGTGGCTGCTTCTAAGCCAACATCCTGGTTGTCTGGGCAACTCCACATCCTTTCCCACTTAACACACACTTCGGGACCTTAACCGATGGTCTGGGCTGTTTCCCTCTTGACGATGGATCTTAGCACTCACCGTCTGACTCCCGGATACGAGTGCATGGCATTCGGAGTTTGACTGGACTTGGTAACCCTTGGCGGGCCCCGCACCCAATCAGTGCTCTACCTCCATGACTCTTTCTTCCGAGGCTAGCCCTAAAGCTATTTCGGGGAGAACCAGCTATCTCCGAGTTCGATTGGAATTTCTCCGCTACCCCCACCTCATCCCCGAACTTTTCAACGTTCGTGGGTTCGGGCCTCCAGTGCGTGTTACCGCACCTTCACCCTGGACAGGGGTAGATCACACGGTTTCGGGTCTACGCCTACGTACTTGTCGCCCTATTCAGACTCGCTTTCGCTTCGGCTCCAGCTTCTCACTTTAACCTCGCACGCAAACGTAACTCGCCGGTTCATTCTACAAAAGGCACGCCATCATCCCTTAACGGACTCTGACTTCTTGTAAGCACACGGTTTCAGGTTCTATTTCACTCCGCTCCCGCGGTTCTTTTCACCTTTCCCTCACGGTACTGCTTCGCTATCGGTCGCCAGGAAGTATTTAGCCTTAGCAGATGGTCCTGCCAGATTCCCACGGGATTTCTCGTGTCCCGCGGTACTCGGGATCCGTCTTGGAGGGAGCTGACTTTTGGCTACGGGGCTGTTACCCGCTATGGCTGGCCTTTCCAGACCTCTTCGCCTACCCAACTCTTTTGTAACTCCGTATAAGACGTCCCACAACCCCAAGGGGCAAGCCCCTTGGTTTAGGCTCCTCCGCGTTCGCTCGCCGCTACTGACGGAATCACTTTTGTTTTCTCTTCCTCGAGGTACTTAGATGTTTCAGTTCCCTCGGTCTGCCTCTTCTTACCCTATGGATTCAGGTAAGAGTGACTGCGCATTACCGCAGCCGGGTTCCCCCATTCGGACATCCCCGGATCAAAGCGTGCTTACCGCTCCCCGAGGCCGTTTCGTTGTTCGCCACGTCCTTCTTCGGCTCCTGGCGCCTAGGCATCCTCCGTGCGCTCTTATTAGCTTATCC
>NZ_CBQR020000177.1 GCF_000455485.1 Gorillibacterium massiliense | reverse complement strand
GATATCGTGCGAGGTTTTTTGTTGCGTTTGGCCGCCCGCCCTCGAAAGGCCCCCTCTCCGTTCGTACCATCGGCTTGATGGTACTTGGACCAGGCGAAGCCAAGTCCTGTGAGAGTAGCACTTTCCAGCACAATGAACTTCGCACGATATCGTGCGGGGTTTTTTGTTGCGTTTGGCCGACCTACCATCACGGGATGGTATTGGGACCAGCGAAGCCAAGACATAGTTAACTTATGAATAACAAATTGTGGCATTTTTCTTAAAGGAATCCTGCTAGAATAATAGAGGTGTGATCCATCCAACTTATTTCTAGGAGGTTAATTGATGAAGCGTTTACGAAAAAGCTTTACCGGTTTATTGGTTGCTCTAATGCTTACCATGCAGATCAGCAATCTCGTATCGGCACAAGATCTGACGACGGCTCAAGAAAACCCGGAAAAAAGGATCACAATTCTCCATGTCAACGATGTTCACTCTCGTGTAGAAGCAACCGCTAAAAGCATCGGTTATGCCAAAATATCCGGCATCATCAAAGAAGTGAAGAAGACGAACCCGAATACGCTGGTTTTGGATGCCGGTGATACGCTCCACGGGCAAACCATTGCCAATTTGCAGAGAGGCGAAAGCATCGTCGATATCCTGAATGTGATCGGGCTTGATGCCGCGGCAACGGGCAATCACGATTACAATTATGGCTACAAGCGTCTTGTTGAGCTGTCCAAAAAAGCCAACTATCCATTTTTGGCGGCGAATGTTTATAAGGATGATGGGACCCGGCTGTTTGATCCTTATATCATTAAAGAAATGGATGGAGTTAAGGTAGCCATTTTCGGCCTGGCGACTCCCGAAACCTTGTACAAAACCCACCCGAAAAACGTGGAAGGACTCACATTCACGGACCCAACGGAAGAAGCGAAAAAGATCGTTGCAGAGCTGAAGGACAAATCCGACGTTATTATTGCCCTAACCCATTTGGGGCTGGATCAATCAAGCGTCGATACAAGCCGCAAGATAGCGGAAAATGTGAAGGGCGTCGATGTCATAATCGATGGCCATAGCCATACCATGCTGGAACATGGATTAGTGGTAGGTGATACTCTCATTGCTCAAACCGGGGAATATGGCGAAAACCTTGGGGAAGTTAATATTTATCTGGATAAAAACAATAATATAACGAGCAAATCGGCTTTCTTGTTCTCTCGGTCGGCGGCGGACTATTATGCATGGCCCGATCCCGCTGTCGATGAGATTATCGCCAAGGTTAAGGCGAGTCAGGATACAGTCCTCTCGGAGGTTGTCGGGTCGACGAAGGTCGATCTTGTTGGAGAACGTGAAGTCGTACGTGTTGGCGAGTCTAATTTGGGCCATCTGATTACGGATGCGATGCTGGAGGAAAGCGGAGCGGACGTCGCTCTAACCAACGGCGGAGGAATCCGGGCTTCCATCCCCGCAGGAGACATTACAAAAGGCCAGGTTGTCACAGTCCTTCCTTTCGGTAACTATATTCAAACGAAGTCTGTCACCGGCGCGGACATTAAGGCTGCTCTTGAGCATGGGGTGCGCTCGTACCCCAGTTCTCTCGGCGGATTCCCCCATGTAGCCGGAGTAACGTTTACGTTGGATGCTTCTAAGCCTGCGGGCGAGCGGGTAAGCGATGTGAAAATCAAAGGCAACCCCCTCGTGCCCGATAAAAAGTATGTGCTTGCCACAAATGATTTTATGGCGGCAGGTGGAGATGAATATACAATGCTGATGCCTCAGCCGGTGCTCAACGACTATGGTTCCTTGGATGATGTGGTCATCAAGTATCTGCAAAACCATAAAGAAGCGGCGTCGACTTACGAACCGAGGATGAAGATCATCGGCGAGAAAAAATAGCAGCATAAAGGAAAACCGGAGACGCCAGTCATCTCCGGTTTTCTGTTTTTTCACGAAACGGACCCGTAGCCTCCACCGTATCAATACGGAAATGCCGATTTGCCGCTCACTGGCCTACCGGTTAAGTAAATGGGGGCTTTTTTGTATATACTGATGAGGAGGATTGAGCTGACAGTCAGACGATATTTTGCAAGCTACTTGAATAAAATAACGGGCATGCTATAATAAGCCTAAGGTCAAAGAAAGTCAAAGTCAATCGGCGAAGGATTTGACCATGAATAAACGACTACGCTGGGTCGCCCAAGGCCGCGGCCGTCAACCGGTGGAGGTGAACGGATGCGCAATGCTTCGGATATGATCGAGATTCACATTAAAAACATTCTGATGCAGAGCCCCGATGGGATAATCGAGATTCAGCGGAACGAGCTTGCCGATGAGTTTCAGTGCGTTCCGTCGCAAATCAATTACGTAATCAGTACAAGATTTACCTTGGAAAAAGGGTATATAGTGGAGAGCAAGCGCGGCGGAGGCGGATATATCCGTATCCAAAAGGTGCAGATTTCAAAGCAGGGTGCGATTCACGACTTCATTTTAAGGTCTATTGGCAGTGAAATTGATCAAACCTCTTCAGAAGGCCTGATTTATCAGTTGGAAGAAGGGGGGCTGATCAGCCGTCGAGAGGCAAGCATGTTGCGGGCGGCTCTGTCCCGGGACACCATAGCTCTCAAACTGCCGCTCAGAGACGAGGTTCGCGCCCGACTATTGCGGGCGATGCTGCTTTCGCTACTATGCCATTAGAAAGTGTCGGGAGGACAAAGACCCTTACGATACTTTAAGGAGGAATGCATATGTTGTGTCAGGAATGCGGCAAGCGTCCGTCAACCCTTCATTTCACCAAAATCATCGGCGGAGAGAAAACGGAGTTTCATCTCTGTGAATCCTGCGCCAGGGAAAAAGGGGAACTGATCCCCGGCACCCAAAATGGATTTTCCATTCACAACCTGCTATCCGGCTTGCTTCATTACGAGCCGTCGGATGTCGGTACGGCAAAGCCAAAGGCGGAACGCTGCGAAGAGTGCGGCCTCACCTACGCTCAATTCAGCAAACTGGGGAGATTCGGCTGCAGCTCCTGTTACCGCTACTTTTCCGAACGGTTGGATCCTTTGTTTCGACGGGTACACGGCAGTACGACCCATATTGGCAAAGTACCAAAGCGGTCGGGAGGGATTTTACAGCAGAAGCGTGATCTGGAGGAATTGAAGAAGGATTTAGCCGGCTTCATTGAACGTGAAGAGTTCGAACAGGCGGCGAAAACCCGTGACCGTATCCGTGAACTGGAAAAACGGATTGTCGAGATGTAAGATGGAGGAGATACCATGGACTTGGGACAATTTACCGATCATGCCTTAAGCGAGTGGATGAAGCAGGAAGGGCCGGAGTCGGACATCGTCTTGTCCAGCCGGATTCGGATCGCCCGTAACCTGCGCCATTATCCTTTTCCGATGCTGGCGACAAATCCTCAATCCAGGGAAGTGCTGGAGAAGGTATCGACGGTGTTGAACAACGAGGATTTGGCGTCCATCAGCCATTTTAACCTGATGCCACTCTCCGAAATGAGTGAGCTGGATAAAAGGGTGCTGGTTGAAAAGCATCTGATCAGCCCGAATCTGGCGAATGAATCCCGCAATGGGGCTGTCATTCTCAGCGATAACGAGTCCGTCAGCATTATGGTGAACGAAGAAGATCATATGCGCATCCAGTGTTTGACGCCGGGGTTTCAAATCAAGGAAGCCTGGGATTTGGCCAACCAGATCGACGATATATTTGAAAGCCAGTTGAATTATGCTTTTGATGAAGAAAGAGGTTATCTCACCAGTTGTCCCACCAATGTCGGAACTGGTATCCGCGCATCGGTGATGATTCATTTACCGGCTCTTGTCATGACTCATCAAATCAACCGGATCCTGTCCGCCGTTACGCAAGTCGGCTTGGCGGTGCGGGGGTTATACGGGGAAGGCAGCGAGGCGTCGGGCAATCTTTTTCAAATCTCCAACCAGATTACCCTCGGACAGACGGAAGAGGAAATCATCGATAACCTCCACAGCGTCGTGCTGCAGATTATCGAGCATGAACGGGCCGCCCGCAACACGCTTTTGGCGGAAGCCCGGCACCGGTTGGCCGACAAGGTGCACCGCTCCTTCGGCATCCTGTCCCACGCTGTTATCTTGGATTCCAAGGAAGCGATGCAGCGGTTGTCCGATGTGCGGCTTGGAGTCGACCTAGGTCTCATCCAGGGGATGTCCAGCCGATCGTTGAATGAGCTTGTTGTCATGACGCAGCCTGGTTATCTGCAGAAAGTGTCAGGGGGACCATTGTCCTCGGAAGAAAGGGATGTTCGCAGGGCGCAATTGTTCCGCGAGCGTTTTGCACAAAAATAATCTTTTATTCTCATGCTGGAGGTGCTTTTGATGATGTTTGGGAGATTTACGGAACGGGCTCAGAAAGTACTCGCTTTGGCCCAGGAAGAAGCGGTTCGGCTGGGACATAACAATATCGGGACGGAGCATATTTTGCTCGGCCTGATCCGCGAAGGGGAAGGCATCGCCGCAAAGGCGCTGACCGCACTGGGATTGGGGCTGGAAAAAATCCAGGACGAGGTAGAGTCGCTCATCGGCCGTGGCCAGGAGCAGCCTACCAATATCGCCTACACACCCAGGGCGAAGAAAGTCATTGAGCTGTCCATGGATGAAGCCCGCAAGCTGGGTCATACGTATGTGGGGACCGAGCATATTCTTCTAGGTCTCATCCGTGAGGGTGAAGGCGTGGCCGCAAGAGTGTTGAACAACCTGGGGATATCCCTCAATAAAGCCAGACAGCAAGTGCTGCAGCTGTTAGGCAGCAGCGAAGCGGTGTCCTCCAATCATGGAACGCCGACGAATGTGAACACTCCAACGCTGGACGGTTTGGCCCGTGATTTGACTGCCAGTGCCAAGGAAGGCAATGTCGATCCGGTCATCGGACGCAGCAAGGAGATTGAACGGGTGATTCAAGTGTTGAGCCGCCGGACGAAAAACAACCCGGTGCTCATCGGAGAACCTGGCGTCGGCAAAACGGCTATCGCCGAGGGACTTGCCCAGCGGATCATTGCCAATGAGATTCCCGAAACGCTGCGGGATAAACGGGTGATGACCCTGGATATGGGCTCCGTCGTTGCCGGCACCAAGTACCGCGGCGAATTCGAAGACCGCCTGAAAAAGATCATGGACGAAATCCGCCAAGCCGGCAATATTATTCTCTTCATCGACGAGCTGCATACTTTGATCGGAGCAGGCGGGGCAGAAGGCGCTATCGATGCTTCCAACATCCTGAAACCGGCGCTGGCCCGGGGCGAGCTGCAATGCATCGGGGCTACCACGTTGGATGAATACCGCAAGTACATCGAGAAGGATGCTGCGCTGGAACGCCGCTTTCAACCGATCACGGTGGATCAGCCGACTCCGGAAGAAGCTATTCAAATTCTGCACGGGCTGCGCGATCGTTACGAGGCTCACCACCGGGTAAAAATCACCGATGAAGCCATCGAACAGGCCGTAAAGCTGTCGGATCGCTACATTACCGACCGCTTCCTGCCCGATAAAGCCATCGACCTCATCGATGAAGCCGGTTCGAAAGTGCGCCTGCGCTCGTACACCACTCCTCCGCAGTTAAAGGAAATGGAAAGCCGCCTGGAGGATGTGCGCAAGGAGAAGGACGCTGCCGTTCAAAGCCAGGAATTCGAAAAGGCCGCCGCGCTGCGGGATACCGAGCAAAAGCTGAAAGAAGAGCTGGAGGATACCCGCAACCTGTGGAAGGAAAAACAAGGCCGCACCGATTCCGAGGTAACGCCTGATGATATCGCCGACATCGTCGCCAGTTGGACCGGTATTCCGGTACGCAAGCTGGCGGAGGAAGAAACCGAACGTCTCTTGAAAATGGAAGACATCCTGCATCAGCGCGTCATCGGCCAAGATGAAGCGGTGCGCTCTGTCGCCCGCGCCATCCGCCGCGCCCGCGCCGGTCTCAAAGATACAAAGCGGCCGATCGGCTCTTTCATCTTCCTCGGTCCGACTGGGGTAGGGAAAACGGAATTGGCCCGCGCTCTGGCGGAATCCATGTTCGGCGACGAAAATGCGGTCATCCGCATCGATATGTCCGAATATATGGAGAAGCACTCCACCTCTCGTCTGGTCGGAGCGCCTCCGGGATACGTCGGTTATGAAGAAGGCGGCCAGCTGACAGAAAAAGTACGACGCAAACCGTACTCCGTTGTTTTGCTGGACGAAGTGGAGAAGGCGCATCCGGAAGTGTTCAACATCCTGCTGCAAGTGCTGGAAGATGGACGCTTGACCGATTCCAAAGGACGCACCGTCGACTTCCGCAATACGTTGATCATCATGACATCCAACGTCGGTGCGGAAACGATCAAAAAGAACTCCACCTTGGGCTTTACAGCCAGCTCCGATTCCAGCCGGGAATACGACAACATGAAGAATAAAGTCATGGACGTTCTGAAGAAGAGCTTCCGACCCGAGTTCCTGAACCGGATCGACGAGATCATCGTATTCCACAACCTGGAGGAAGCGCACATTCAAGAAATCGTCTCCTTGATGGCAGAGGACCTGCGGAAACGGCTGAAGGAGCAAGACGTCGATTTCGTCCTCACCGAAGAAGCCAAAAAGTTCCTGGCCAAGGAAGGCTTCGATCCTGCTTTCGGCGCCCGTCCACTGCGTAGGGCGATCCAGAAGCACATCGAGGATCGGCTGTCGGAAGAGCTGCTGAAAGGGAATATAGCCAAGGGCGATTCCTTGATTATCGACATGAAAGACGGCCAGCTTGATGTGGCGAAGACGGCAAATGTTGAGGCGTAACAATCGTTTAATGTTGTTAAATATTTAATCAACTAAACGCCATAAGATCAACCACTCGGGTTGATCTTATGGCGTTTTTCTTACCTTATTCTACATCGGAAAAGCAGCGCGTCCTTCCAAGGACGACCCCAGCCGTTTTGCCTTGTCTATCGCAGTAGGTTTACCACTAAACAGGGTATATTTGTTATAACCGGTTTTTCCCCTTCAACCGTCTTCACTTTCCAGGGTCGGAAATGGTAAACTTTCTAAGAGTCTTTCATTCAGCATTCGAAAGGAATTCCGGGGGAAAAACAGATGGCAAAACCGAAAACGAAATTCGTTTGTCAGGAATGCGGCTTTGAATCGCCAAAATGGCTGGGGAAGTGCCCGTCCTGCGAACAGTGGAATAGCTTTGTCGAAGAAGCAGACACACCTGTTAAAACCCAGGGGATTGCCGGGTTTGGCGGCATGTCCGCAGTCAGTCAGGAAAAGCCCGTATCCATCACTCAAGTGGACAGCGCCAGCGAACCCCGCATTCTGACGGACAATGCAGAGCTGAATCGGGTATTGGGCGGCGGAATCGTGCCGGGCTCGCTTCTGCTTGTCGGCGGCGACCCGGGCATCGGAAAGTCCACCTTGCTCTTGCAGGTTTCCCATTCGTTGACGGGAAAAGGGTTGAAGGTGCTTTATATATCCGGTGAGGAGTCTACTCGGCAGACGAAGCTGAGGGCGGATCGCTTAGGCGCTCTGTCGGATCAGCTGTTCGTCCTGTGTGAGACGAATCTGGAGCATATCTCCGAGGCCATCGACCGGCTGCAGCCGGATTTCGTGGTTATCGACTCCATTCAGACCGTGTATCATCCGGCGGTTACCTCGGCGCCGGGAAGCGTCTCTCAGGTGAGGGAGTGCACGACCCATTTTATGCGGATTGCCAAATCCAAGGGGATTGCCGTTGTGCTGGTTGGCCACGTTACGAAAGAAGGCGCCATCGCCGGACCCCGGCTGTTGGAGCATATGGTTGATTGCGTCCTCTATTTTGAAGGGGAGCGGCATCATACGTACCGGCTGCTAAGGGCGGTAAAAAATCGGTTTGGCTCCACAAATGAGATCGGTATTTTTGAAATGCGGGAATCGGGTTTGGTGGAAGTCGGTAATCCGTCCGAGTTGTTTCTGTCGGAGCGGCCCAAAGGGGTTTCCGGTTCAACAGTGGTTGCGAGTGTAGAAGGCACTCGTCCGATGCTGGTGGAGCTGCAGGCGTTAGTCACGCCAACCAATTTTCCGTCTCCACGGCGGATGTCTACGGGCTTTGATTATAATCGGCTGTCTTTGATCATGGCGGTGCTGGAGAAACGCATCGGATTGTTTTTGCAAAATCAAGATGCCTACTTGAATGTAGCCGGAGGGGTGCGGCTGGATGAGCCTGCCGTTGATTTGGGCGTCGCGGTTAGCATCGCTTCTAGCTTTAAGGATCGTCCGACCCGGCCAGATGACGTGGTTTTTGGCGAAATTGGTTTAACCGGAGAAGTGCGCGGGGTATCCCGTGTTGACCAGCGAGTACGTGAAGCACAAAAGCTTGGGTTCAAGCGGGTGATCCTGCCGGAATCGAGCTTGAAGGGGTGGACGCCACCCCAAGGCATCCAAGTAGTAGGGATTCACACCGTTGCGGAAGCTTTGGCCGCCGCTTTGGATGATTAAGGAAGATGAAGCATATGGTTTTGGGCAGACTGGGGGGAAATGATGGTGAAGGAAGAAGAGATTAAGAACAAGTTGCTAAAATTAGTAGCGCCGGGGACCCAGTTCCGTGAAGGGCTGGAAAATGTGCTGCGAGCCAAAACAGGCGGACTCATCGTCGTTGGTTATAGCCCGGAAATGACGTCGTTGGTTGACGGGGGGTTCTCCATAAACTGCGATTTTACGCCTAACTTTTTATATGAGCTGGCCAAAATGGACGGCGCCATTATTTTAAGCGAGGATATGAAACGGATTTTATACGCCAATACCCAACTCAATCCCGATCCGTCCATTTCTTCTACGGAAACAGGCATCCGCCACCGGACGGCGGAACGGGTTGCGAAGCAGACGGGTAAACTGGTGGTCTCCATCTCGCAGCGGCGGAATATCATTACGTTGTATCAAGGGAATTTACGTTATTCGCTCAAGGATATCGGGGTGATTCTCACCAAAGCTAATCAGGCGATGCAAACGCTGGAAAAATACAAATCGGTCATGGATCAGACGCTAATCAACTTGAGCGCAGCCGAGTTTGAAGAGACCGTGACCTATTCCGATGCGGTTCACGCCTTGCAAAGGGTGGAAATGGTGCTTCGGGTCAAAGCGGAGATCAAACGCTACATCAATGAGCTTGGCGTGGAAGGCAGGCTCATCAGCATGCAGCTGGAGGAGCTGGTGTCCAATCTGGAGCACGAAGCCATTCTCCTGATCAAGGATTATTGCCGGGAATTGTCGGAAGATAAAGTCAGGGATACGAAGGCAGCTTTGAGCAAACTAACCTCTGAGGAACATCTTGACGACCAATATATCGTCAAGCTTCTGGGATACCCGGTAACCAATAATATATTGGATGAGCTTGTTTCTCCCCGGGGCTTTCGAATTTTAAATAAAATCCCGCGGCTGCCATCCATCATTATTTACAATTTGATTGAGAAGTTCGAACGCTTGCCCCATGTCATCGGAGCTTCAATTGAAGAATTGGATGAAGTGGATGGAATCGGTGAAGTGCGCGCAAGGGCAATCCAAGAAGGATTAAAGCGTATCCAAGAGCAAGTTTTCATTGACAGACAGATTTAGGACGGATAACATAGAAGACTGGTACACTCAGTGACGCTTGGTGTCCCAAGTGGATAAAGGTGGGCGAACCATGATTAAAAAATCGGTGCCAAACGTTTTCACCATTTTGAATTTGGCACTTGGCATCATTGCCATAATTCTTGTTTTTAACGAAAACCCCGTTTTCCATAATTTTGATAATGCCAATCTCGCATCCATTATCGTGATTGCCGCGATGTTGATGGATGGGATCGACGGGCGGGTTGCCCGCGCGCTCAACGTCCAGAGCGAATTCGGCAAGGAACTGGATTCCTTGTCCGACGTGATTTCGTTCGGCGTGGCGCCGGCATTCATCATGTACGTTGTGGCTTACGGGGATATAAATCCGGCTTTCGCTTGGATCGCAACGGCGATTTTCCCGATTTGCGGTGCGATGCGGCTTGCCCGATTCAATGTTATCGATGGGATTCCCGGCTATTTCATCGGCCTGCCGATACCGGCTGCCGGTGTTATCCTTTGCACGCTGGCGCTTTTCCATCTGGAACTCAACTCGTATATTTTGGCTGCGGCCTCGCTCTTGTTGTCCTACCTCATGGTCAGCCGAGTGAAGTACCCGAGCTTTAAGAAGGTACGCCTCAGCAAACAGGCAGCGCTGCTGACGTTGGGTGTCGTGCTGTTGTGCGTTATTTTTGTTATCGTTTGGCCCAATTATATATCCCGGCTCGTTTTCGTTCCTCTTGTGATCTACGCCCTGTACGGATTCTTTATGGGCTTCAAGCGGAAGCGTTAACTGGAGTCGGACCGGTCTTCATTTATAAAAGCCAATGCACCCCAAAATGCGGGGAATGCGTTGGCTTTTTCGTTTTATTGCACATAGGCGAAACCCTCGAGTCATGTCACAATCGTATCAGGTTTAGTCGCTTTCTTGGTAGGTGGCCCCCCGTAACCTTTTTATAATGAAATCAAGAGAACAGCAAGAGGCTGATGCCGCTTGATTGAGGGGGGAAACCAGAGTGGCGGTCATTCAGAAGAATACGCTTCCAAGAAAGAAAGGTTTATTTGTAAGACGCTTAAAAAGGTACTGGGCGCTATGGGTCATGGCTCTGCCTGGGGTCTTGTACCTGCTGCTCAACAATTACTTGCCCATGGCGGGGACGACGATTGCCTTCAAGAACCTCAATTTCACCAAAGGGTTTTGGAAGAGCGACTGGGTAGGTTTTGAAAACTTCAAATACTTGTTTCAAACCTCCGATGCTTTCGTGATCACCCGCAATACGTTAGCCTACAACGCCGTCTTTATCGTCGTCACGCTGGTGGTATCCGTCGCCCTGGCTATCGCATTAAACGAGGTGCGGCGCAAAGTATTGAAAAAGTTTTATCAAAGCGCGGTGCTGCTTCCTTACTTTCTTTCCGCAGTGGTGGTCGCCTATCTCGTGTTCAGCTTGCTCAGCGCCCAATACGGGCTGCTCAATAAATCGATCCTGCCGCTGTTCGGCAAGGATATGATTCTTTGGTACAACGAGCCGAAATACTGGCCGTACATCCTGGTTTTGGTCAATACGTGGAAAAGCGCAGGGTACTTTTGCATCGTTTACATTGCAGCCATCGTTGGGATCGATTCGGAATATTACGAGGCCTCACTGATCGACGGAGCAAGCAAGTGGCAGCAGATCCGCAGCATCACCTTGCCTCTGATCACGCCGGTCATGACCACGATGGTGCTCCTGCAAATCGGACGTATTTTCTATTCGGATTTCGGACTCTTTTTCCAGGTGCCGATGAACTCGGGTACGCTGTACCCCGTTACCAATGTTATCGATACGTATGTATATCGGGGCTTGCTGCAAATGGGGGATTTGGGCATGTCATCGGCTGCCGGCCTCTATCAATCCGCCGTCGGATTCGTCCTCGTCATGCTGTCGAATCTGGTGGTCCGCAAAGTCAATAGAGAGCAAGCCTTGTTCTAGAGGAGGATCAAAATGGAGAGCAAAAAGAAAACGCCTATATTCCTGCATATTTTGTTCATACTGATCGCCCTCTCGACGATCCTGCCGCTCTTGCTCGTTATCATTGTATCGATTACAGATGAGCACACCATCCAAGTCAACGGGTATTCCTTTTTTCCGGAAAAGATCAGTTTTGAAGCCTACCGCTATCTGTTTCTGGATTCTGGCACTGTCCTGCGGGCTTACGGTGTATCCATCTACGTCACGATTGTCGGCACCGTGGTAGGGCTCTTGATGTGCGCCTTGCTGGCGTATCCTATATCCCGCCGAGATTTTCCGGCCCATAACAAGCTGGCGTTTTACGTGTTTTTCACGATGCTGTTCAACGGTGGGTTGGTTCCTTGGTATCTCGTCTTCACGAAAATCTTGCATATGAAGGATTCCTTATGGGGGTTAATTATCCCGGGGCTGCTCTTGAATGGCTTCTATGTCCTCATCATGCGCACCTTTTTCAGTACATCGATTCCGACGCCGATTATCGAGTCAGCCTATATGGATGGCGCCGGGGAATTCCGTATCTTTTTCCAGATCGTGCTACGGCTCTCTTCGCCGGTTTTGGCGACCATCGGGTTGTTTTACACCATTGGGTATTGGAACGACTGGTTCAACAGTCTTGTGTACTTGTCGAACCCGAAGCTCTATAGCCTGCAGTATATGCTCAACCGGATCCTGCTCAACATCCAGTTCCTCGTGCAAAATACGCGAAATAACCACGCCGCGGAACAAATGTCGGCCATGCCTACGGAAACGGTGCGGATGGCCATGGCTGTCGTAGGTGTGGGACCGATCATTCTCGCTTACCCGTTCTTCCAGAATTACTTCGTGAAAGGCTTGACGGTAGGCGCTGTGAAAGGATAAAGCCGGACGTACGCCGGTTCTATCATAGATTCCTTTTATAATCTTTATAGTATGGAGGGGTATCAATGGCATTACGGAGAAAAAGTTTGTTAGCTCTTATGTCCATGCTTGTTCTAACTTCCACGGCCCTATACGGCTGTGGGAAGAGCAATGACGAAGCAAGTTCGTCAAAGCCTTCAGCAACCAAAGCGGCTCAAGCGGCCACAACGAATGGAGAGACGTCATCCACACCCACCGGTCCGAAGGCTTCCGATCTGAAGCCCTATAAGCTGATTATGATGTTCCCATCCGGCGTCGTCCCCAAAGATTTGCAAGCGGTTCAAGACGAAATGAACAAATATTTGACTGAAAAAATCAATGCTACCATCGAAATTCGGCCGACGGACTGGGGCGCATGGACGGATAAAACCAACCTACTGTTCGCATCCGGCGACCAATGCGACCTAATGTTCACCGCTTCCTGGTACTACCTCGGGCAGGAAGTATCCAAGGGACAAATCGTTCCGTTGGACGATCTGATCAACCAGTACGGCCCGGATATCAAAAAGGTCCTCGACCCGGCTTACGTAGAAGGCGGAAAGCTGAACGGGAAAATCTACGGCGTCGTCGCCAACAAGGAATTTGCCGCAACCAAAGGCCTCGTCATGCGCAAAGATCTGGTAGACAAATACAAGTTTGATCTTTCCAATGTGAAGAAGCTGGAGGACATAGAGCCGCTCCTTAAGACCATTAAGGAAAACGAGCCGGGCATCGTTCCGCTGCAAGTGAAAAATGACCGTTCCCCGCTCAGCGCCATCACTGGTTACGGAATGTTCGATATGCTGGGTGACGGACCAGGTGTACTGGACCGCACCAGCAACGAATTGAAAGTCATCGACATGTTCGAAACGCCGCAATTCATGGACCTGGCGAAAACGATGCACAAATGGTTCAAGGCCGGATATGTCAATCTGGACGGCGCTACCGTCAAGGATAGCGAGTTCCTGGCTGTGAAAGCCGGCAAAGCCTTTGCCTATGCCGAATCGATGAAGCCTGGCTTCGCCAACCAAGAATCCCGCAACACCGGCATGCCGATGGACGTCGTCGAACTGACCCAGCCTTATACCACCACCGGAGATACCACCAGCGCTATGTTCGCGATTCCCAGCACCTCCAAGGATCCGGCAAGAGCCATGATGTTCTTGAATCTGCTCTATACGGATAAATATTTGCTGAACCTGCTGGATTGGGGCATCGAAGGCAAGCATTATGTGAAGAAGAGCGATAATGTCATCGACTATCCGCAAGGGGTAGATGCCGCTAACGTCGGCTATAACCTCAACCTGCCGTGGATGTTCGGCAACCAGCTCAACTCCTATATCTGGACGACGGAAGATCCGACGATTTGGGATCAATACAAAGCCTTTAACGAAGGCGCACAGAAATCTATTGCTTTGGGTTTCGTATTCGATACGGAAAAGGTGAAAAACCAAATTGCCGCATTGAAAAACATTACCGATGAATTCACTCCCGGAATCTACAGCGGCACCGTCGATCCCGAAGTGTACATCCCCAAGATGGTGGAACGCATGAAAGCCGCCGGTATGGGTGATGTCATGAAGGAAAAGCAGCGCCAGCTTGATGAATGGGCGAAGACGCAAAAGAAATAATCACCTACGGACCTCCCAAGATCCGTCTATTGAGAAGATGGAAATCGTCATGCATTTGTCTCCTGCCAACGGAGGTAATGCAGGGCGATTTTCCGCTGCGTCCGGCAGGCGAAAAGGAATAATGCGGCAATTGCCGAATATGGAGTGAAGGTGCTGATTATGGAAACAAGTGGAAAGCGGGAGAACGCCGTGGGAAAAGGAAAAGGTACCCTTCGCTCCAGAACGATTATCGGCTTCGCGATCATCACCCTGCCGCTTCTAGGATTGCTAACCTGGAATAACCTGTACGCCAAGGAAGTGGTTCATACCCAGGCGGTCACTTCGAATAAAAACCTGCTCTTGATGTACATGAACCAAATCGATCAAACCTTGAATGATTTGAACCTCTATCTGTTGAAGTCCGTCAGCCAGGATGACGACCTGATTCCCCTCAATGCACTCAGCAATGAAGACCCAGACGCCTACATTGCAAAAATCCGTACGATGAACAACTTGTATTTTAACCTGAACTATTACAAAACCGTCGATGCGCTCTTTGCGTACAACGGCAAAAACAACGAATTACTCTTTACCCCCCAGCAAAGTTTGAGTTTCGAGCGGCGGGATTCCATCCGCAACAAATTGGCGCTCCTTCTCCACGACAAGACCGAGCCGGATCTGTTTAAAACATGGAAATTGATCCATTTAGACGATCAATATGCCCTTGTCCGCATCATCGATACGGGTTATTTATCCTACATGGGGGCATGGGTGGACATTAACAAGCTCATGGTCCCCCTCAACCTGCTGCATTTGGGCAATGACGGTGAGGCGTTATTTTTGTCCAAAAACGGGACTCCATTAACGCCCCCCTCCGATTCGAACTTGACTGCCGATCTCAAAACCATCGATTGGGATAGGGCGATGGCAAATCAAACCGACAAGCCCTACCGGATTCTTAACCGGAAGCAAAAGCTCCTCCTGGTCATTCAACCTTCCGGCGTAACCGATCTGCGGCTCGCGGTCATCATCCCGGAGAAAAATCTGATGGAAGGCTTAACCCTCTTCCAGCGCGTCAATTTGTATTTGCCCATCCTAGTAGCCCTCATTTTAGTAGCTTATCTTTTGTTTCTGCAGCGCTATATCCATAAACCGCTTACCCAACTGGTCAATGGGATGCGGCGCATTTATTCCGGCGACTTATCCGCCCGCTTTAAAGACGACGGGCTGCAGGAATTCATGGTCATCGGTGAAACCTTCAACAAGATGGCCCGACAGATCGAAGTGCTCAAGATCGATATCTACGAAGAGCAAATCCGCACTCAGCGCGCGGAATTGAAGCATTTGCAGGCGCAGATACATCCGCACTTTTTTATGAACTCCTTGAATATCGTCTATAGTCTTGCGGAAACCCGCAATTATGAACTGATCCAACAGCTATCAGTGCATCTGGTCAAATACTTCCGCTCATCTATCCGCACTCACTTGTCTTCGGTGACGCTGACGGAGGAATTGGAGCATGTGTACAGTTATCTATCTATCCAAAAGATGCGTTTTCCCGAAGCCCTCACGTTTTCCATCGAGATGGACCAGGAGGCGGGGGACTGCCAGATTCCACCATCCACCATTCAACCTTTGGTGGAAAACGCAATTATTCACGGATTCAGCATCCGCCCGAATGCGCCCTTCCACATCTGCATTCGAGCCGCGGTGGAGGAAAGCGTGCCGGACAAATTGTTCCTCGAGGTGAGGGATAACGGTAAAGGCTTTTCTCCGGAGAAGCTTGCGCTGATGGAGTCGATCATAACCGAGGAAGAACCCATTGGAAATCATATCGGCCTGTGGAATGTTCTGCGCCGCTGTAGGTTGTTTTATAAAGAGCAAGTTGAAATCGATTTTATTAACGACAAGGAACAGGGAGGCGTCGTGGTTCTCCGGGTGCCTAGACAAACACGAAACGAAGAGAGGGATGGGGTTGTACAGAGCGCTGTTGGTTGACGATGAGATCTTTGCCGTAAAAGCTATGGTGTCGGGGGTGAATTGGGCGGGACTGGGCATCTGCGAGGTATATGAAGCCTTCCATGCTCAAGACGCCCGGGAGAAGCTGGAGCAAGCTCCTATCGACCTTGTCATCTGTGATATCGAAATGCCGGAGGAAAACGGTTTGGAGCTAGCATCGTGGATCAAATCTCAATTTCCGGATACGATGACGATTTTCCTCACCTGCCACGCGGATTTTGCTTTTGCCCAGAAAGCTATACAGTTGGGCAGCTTCGACTATTTGCTCAAGCCGGTTATCTACAAGGAATTGGCAGAGGTTGTAGGTAGGGCGCTGAATGCTTTAGAGGAGCGTCAGGAAACGAAGCGCAACTCGGATCAACTGCAGAAATTCCTTGAGCAGAAAAAGCCGGCGCTGATCGAACGCTTTTGGCAGGATATTTTGAGCCAGCGCTTATTGCCCAACTCCGCCACCTTCCAAGCGGCATCTGTGGATTATCAGCTTCCCCTTGGAGCCGAGTATCCGCTGCAGATGATTCTGATCAGCGTAGAGAAATGGATGCGGCCATTTAACGCCCGGGATGAGGAGATTATGCTCTTTGCCCTGCGCAACGCTGCGGAGGAGATCATCGTCGGCAGCCAGTGCGGCCATGTGGTGGAGGACAGCAGAGGCAATATCGTGATTTTGCTCTACGGAGACGGCGTTAACGGCCAGCCCGAGGCAGAAAGCGTAATGCAGACCAGATGCGCGACGTACATGGAAGCGTGTAACCGTCATTTTTACTGCCAGCTTTCCTGTTATATCGGGTTGTCCGGACAGATGGGGCAGATCATGAAGGGCTATCACGGCTTGCTGGCGTGGGAGCAGCGCAATGTGGTGCAGAGGAATAGCGTGCTGCTGCTTAGCCAGCTAAGGGATCATGACCGGCGGGATGAGACTGTACTCTCCTTGATGGATTGGACGGATTGGTTTGAGAATGGTGAGGTTGAGGTTCTGCACCGGCTGACAGATGAAACTTTGGATCATATCGCGGAGCAGCAAGGAACCCATGACATGCTTTTGGCGGTTTATCACAGCTTTCTGCAAGTGGTCTATTACGTCCTTCATCGCAAAGGCATCGACGCTCAGCAAATTTATAAAGACCCGGCGTTTTCCGGCATAGAGGACGTCACGAATTCCATCGATGATTTGAAAAACTGGATGAAGATGATGAACGTGACGGTGATAAACATTCTGTCGGCCAAACGCACCACCAGCTCCATCGTGCTGAAGCTCCAGTCGTATATCAAGGAGAATCTCCATGTCGATTTCTCCAGGGAGGATTTGGCGGAGTACGTTTTCCTGAACCCAGCCTATGTCTCCCGTTTGTTCCGCAAAGAAACAGGGGTTTCCCTTTCGGATTACATTCTCCAGGAGAGAATGGATACGGCGGCTGATCTGCTGCAGAACACCGATCAGACCGTGAGCCAGATTGCCGTCCAACTAGGCTACGGGAACTTTTCCCACTTCGCACGCATGTTCAAGCGAGTTTATCATGTGGCGCCAAACGAATACCGAAAAAAATGAAAAAGGCTGCCTTTTCGTCTCATGGACGATCGGGCAGCCATTTCTTTGGTTATGCGTCATAAAGGAAGGCGCTCAAGACATATTGAAAAAGCCGAGGGTCGAGCAGCGCTTCGATTCTTGTTCCAATACGGTTTCCAAATTGATGCCCAGCAGGTTGCAAAGGGAAGCGGTATAGAAAAGGTTGCGGCCGATTTCCGCCGAAATAATCTCCGTACAGTTTTCGCAGAGCTCGCCAGCCATATGGGTATCCAGCAGCTTTTTGGCGTCTTCGATGGTCATTTCCGTGGAATAGTGCTGTTTGCCAGCATGAACCTGAATGCACCCGCATTCGGTTATGCCTTTGGCTACAGAGCGCTGAACAGCCGCTCCGGATTGGGTATATTTTGACAAAACGTCAAGCAGGCTGCGATGCCGCAATAGCAGTTCGGATACCTGATCCTGAAATTGCTTCAAGCTAAGCGAGTTCATTTCCTTCACCCCAACGAAAGGATTTACAGTTAAGCTTATTATATCGGAACGGTATGACGAATTCAATTTCCATCTTTGCCGCCCCGCAGGTTTAACGCCCACGTTCATGGACCATACTGGTAAAAAGCAAATGGCCGAAGGGCTGGGTTTATGCCCGCCTCTGCCACGAGAGCGATCGGAACGAGATCAGCTTGGGACAGGTCCGCATGGTTCGTTTGCTTTATGGCGTTAATTTTCGGAGGTGATGAAGATGAAAAAATGGATCATTATGACGGTAACACTTTTGGGAGCGGTTCTTGGCTATGGATGGAGTAAGCCATTATGTGATCTGCTGAAGGATTCTCTCGGCATTCGCCTTGGTGGAACTTTCGGGATACAGAGCCTGTTAATGGCGGGGCTTATGGCCCTGTTATTTTTAGCAACGGCGTCGCTTATGGCGGAAACGGTCATCCGGTTCATCAGACAAAGCGAAAACAAGCTGCTCAGCATTCCATCGTCGGATTTTGCTGCAGGTCTATCCGGGCTGCTTCTGGGGCTGACTATGGCGGCGCTATTATATCCGGTGCTGCATACGGCAGGAGGCGGGGTATTTGTACCAGGTTTGGTGACTGCCCTTCTCGGTGTATTGGGCTATCGGATCGGATATGCAAAACGGGAGGAAATGGCGGGTTTTATTGCGATTGCGGCAAAGGGCGGATTTTTGAAGAACCAGGAAAAGGAACGGAAATCTCCGGAAGAACATAAGATTCTGGATACCAGCGTTATCATAGACGGCCGAATCGCCGATATTTGCAAAACCGGCTTTATTGAAGGCACGCTCGTTATTCCGGGTTTTGTGCTGGAAGAATTGCAGCATATCGCTGATTCCTCCGACCTTTTGAAGCGCAATCGGGGACGCCGGGGGCTCGACATTCTGAATAAAATCCAGAAGGAGCTGGACGTAAAGGTTCTGATCTATGAAGGGGATTTCGAGGAAATTTCCGAAGTGGACAGCAAACTGGTGCGTCTCGCCAAGGTGCTTCACGGCAAAGTGATCACCAACGACTTCAATCTTAATAAAGTATGCGAGCTGCAGGGCGTCTCGGTCTTGAATATCAATGACTTGGCCAATGCGGTGAAGCCGGTGGTGCTGCCGGGGGAAGAAATCGTCGTGCAGGTCATCAAAGACGGCAAGGAACATGGCCAGGGGGTCGCCTATCTGGACGACGGCACCATGATAGTCGTCGAGGGAGGCCGTGATTTCATCGGAACGACGATGGAGGTCATGGTCACCAGCGTGCTGCAAACCTCTGCGGGGCGGATGATCTTCGCCAAGCCGAAATTGTTGGAAAAAGCCCAATAAAACGATTATCATAGAGACGAGCCTCCGCCTTGCGGAGCCGTTCTTTACGTTATAACCGAAATTGCTTTGGGCGGGGGATTGAAATCATCATGAATGATTCGTTCGGTGTGGTTGTCGTAGCGGCGGGACGTGGTTCGCGGATGGGGACTCCGGAGAGCAAGCAGTTTCTGACGGTAGGCGGCCTGCCGATTCTTGTACATACACTGAAAGTCTTCGAATCCATTCCGGAAGCTGCGGATATCGTGCTGGTCACGGGTGCTGCAGATGTCGACCGCTGCCGCGATTACGTCAGGGAGTACAGCCTTACGAAAGTGAAAGCGGTTCTGGCTGGCGGCGCCGAGCGTCAGATTTCCGTCCGGCTTGGACTTGCTGCTTTACCTGAAGAAACGGATTGGGTGCTGGTTCACGATGGGGTTCGTCCATTTGTTCAGGCTCCCGAAATCCTTGCCTGTTGGCGGGAAGCTCAGTTAACCGGCGGCGCGGTTCTTGCCGTTCCGGTCAAGGATACGATCAAAGTGGTAGATTCGTCCGGCATGATCCAACACTCACCGGAGCGGCGAAGCTTGTGGGCGATGCAAACCCCGCAGGCTTTTCGCTTTTCCCTGCTCCGGGAAGCCCATGAGCGGGCTTTGCGGGATGGCTTTCTCGGCACCGATGACGTGAGCTTGTTAGAGCGGATCGGAGCACCGGTTCGCGTGGTGGAAGGACGTTACGATAATATTAAAATTACGACGCCTGAGGATTTGAAGTGGGCGGAAGCTTTTTTGGCAGACAGCCAAGAGGGAGAGGGGACGGGAGAATCATGATTCGGATCGGTCAAGGCTATGACGTTCACCAGTTGGTGGAAGGACGCAAATGCATCATCGGCGGAGTGGAGATTCCTTTTGAAAAGGGACTTTTGGGCCACTCCGATGCGGACGTGCTGCTGCACGCCGTCACCGACGCTGTTTTGGGAGCGCTGGCTCTCGGGGATATCGGCAAGCATTTTCCCGATACGGCTGTGGAATTCAAGGATGCGGACAGCTTGAAGCTGCTTGAGCATGTGTGGGGATTGGCGAAAGAAAAAGGCTACAAGCTGGGCAACCTGGACTGCACCATCATCGCCCAGCGGCCGAAAATGGCGCCGCATATTCCGGCTATGGCGGAGATTATCGCGAAGGCGCTGGAAGCCGATGCGGATGCTGTCAACGTCAAGGCGACGACGACGGAGAGGCTGGGCTTTACCGGCAGAGAAGAAGGAATCGCCGCCCAAGCGGTGGTCTGTCTTTTGAAAATGTGAAAACTGTGCTATTATAGCCACACATGCCGCTTGCGCGGCAATAGCGAATGTGTGAAAAATAGGCATAGCCGTCCGAAATCAACCGTCGTTTATCGATGGTTTTTTCGGGATAGCGTGTAAATCTGTATCACAAGAAAAATAACCTTTATACGCGGTCTGGCTTCTTTGAATATACATCGATAGATGTTTTTCTTATAGAGAAAGGGGTATCACTTATGAGTGAAAATTTACGCGTACGCTACGCGCCGAGTCCCACCGGACATCTGCATATTGGCGGCGCCCGCACGGCCTTATTCGATTATTTGCTGGCACGCCGCTTCGGCGGCCAATTTGTCGTCCGCTTTGAGGATACGGATCAAACGCGGCATAAAGAATCCGGCATTCAAGATCAGCTGGACGGTCTGAAATGGCTCGGCCTCGATTGGGATGAAAGCGTCGATATCGGCGGTCCTTACGGTCCTTATCGGCAAACGGAACGTTTGGATTTGTATCGTCCCTTCACCGAAAAAATGCTGGCCGAAGGCACGGCTTATCATTGTTACTGTTCGGAGGAAGAACTGGAGCAGGAACGGGCCGAGCAGGAAGCAAGCGGCGCTACCTTGGGGTATTCGGGGCGTTGCCGTCATTTGACGGCGGAGCAAATCGCTGCTTTTAAGGCGGAAGGCCGTAAACCGACGGTGCGCTTTAAGGTTCCCGCCGGCCGGACTATCGCTTTTGAGGATAAAATCCGCGGCCATGTGGAATTCGGCACCGATGACATTCAAGATTTCATCATCGCCCGGCCAGACGGCATTCCCATGTACAACTTCGCCGTTATTCTCGATGACTACTTGATGAAGATCAATCTGGTCATTCGCGGGGAAGAGCATCTGACCAATACCCCCCGGCAAATTTTGCTGTATGAAGCTTTGGGTATGCCTGTTCCGGAATTTGCCCACGTTTCCCTTATCCTGAACCAGGACCGGAAGAAAATGAGCAAACGGGACGAGACGACTCTGCAGTTCATGAACCAGTACAACGAAAAGGGCTATCTGCCTGAGGCTGTATTGAACTTCATCGTTCTGTTGGGCTGGTCCCCTGTTGGTGAACAGGAAATCTTCAGTAAGGAAGAGTTGATTGCTCAGTTCGATCTGGATCGGGTGTCCAAGAGTCCGGCGGTCTTCGATATGGAAAAGCTCAACTGGATGAACGGTCATTATATGAAATCGGCCGATCCGGAGCGGATCGTGGCGATCTGTCTGCCCCATCTGCAAAAAGCAGGCTATCTGCCGGAGATTCTGACAGACGAACAGCGGGCATGGGCAACTTCCCTGATCAAGCTGAACCAAGAGAAAATGCAATTCGGGGAGCAAATCGTCGAGCTGTCTGAGCTCTTTTTCCGGGATCATGTGGAGATTGAGGACGAAGAAGCGAAGGCGATCCTCACCGAGGAATCCGCACCTGTCGTTCTGCGCAGCTTTCTGGCCCAGATCGAGCAAGCAGAAGAGTTGACGGCGGAAACCGTTAAGGCGCTGTTGAAAAACGTGCAGAAGGAAACGGGCTACAAAGGCAAGCCTTTGTTCATGGCAACACGGGTTGCTCTTACCGGCCAAATGCACGGACCGGATCTTAACGAAACCGTTGCATTGCTCGGTCGGGAAAAAGTGACAAACCGGCTCTCCAGCCTGTTGTCATAAGAGCGAGAATTGGCTATACTTAGCGCAATAGTACCTGCCCGGGTGCGGAATCGATTCGGGCATATGTGGAATAAGAATGAATGCGTTGACCGGGAAAGTACTCCGGACGGAAGCGCACAGAGAGGATATTCTTCGAGGCTGCAAAGTCCCGTTGGCTGTGAAATATCCCGCTTCCGCTGGATGGAAATGCACCCGCGAGCAGCAGAGTCGAAAGGACCACCGTAGACTTTGCCGGGTTGCTCCGATAAAAGCCGATGAGGGAAGACCTGAGTCGCAGACAGGGGGACGAATCGTCCGGTCTGCTATCCCGTCGCTTGGTATGACTAACGTTCAAACGTTGGCATCCGGGCTTTTTAGCGGGAAAAGGGCTTCCAAGCAGAGTGGAACCGCGCGAAATGGATCAGCGCCTCTGCAGCCTGATGGGCTGTTGAGGCGCTTTTTTTCGTTTTTTCACTTCATAAGAATTTATTAATGGCATTTATAGTACGTCCGCTATGGTAAACGCTGCTCTTCCTGGCATTGGGTTCCCGAAAAGTACCTGAATAAGCTTCATCAGGACTGGCTTCACTTTTTGGGGTTCGGTGTCGGCATTAGCCGCTAATCCTTGTGATCCTATGAATAGGTTGGTGAATAGCATGTTTGCACGTATCCGCTCCGATGTCCGTGCCGTTTTTGACAACGATCCGGCGGCTCGCAGCGTTTTTGAAGTCATCTTCACCTACTCGGGGATCCATGCCATCTGGATGTATCGGATTGCCCATTGGTTTTACCGCCATCATCGCTATTCTATTGCCCGTAGTATCTCCCAGTTTAGCCGCTTCATGACGGGAATCGAGATACACCCCGGAGCGAGAATCGGAGAGCGGCTGTTCATCGACCACGGCATGGGCATCGTCATCGGGGAAACCTGCGAAATCGGCAACGACGTAGTACTGTTTCAAGGAGTTACCCTTGGCGGTACAGGAAAAGAGAAAGGAAAGCGGCATCCTACTGTAGGGAATAATGTGGTGGTCGGCTCCGGAGCGAAGGTGCTCGGGTCCTTCCGGGTCGGCGATGGAGCGCGTATCGGCGCCAACGCGGTGGTGTTGAGCGAGGTTCCATCCAACAGCACGGTAGTCGGAAACCCGGGGCGGGTGGTCAAGCGGGACGGCGTCCGCGTCGAGCGGTTGAACCATACGGATATGCCGGACCCGGTCACGGATGTTTGCCGGAGCCTGCAGCAGCAAATAGATGAGTTAAAGAAAGAGCTGGAGCGGGAACGAGCCAGCAGAGGGAGTCAGTACGATGACGTTAAAAATATTTAATAGTCTAAGCCGGTCCAAAGAGGAGTTTAAATCCATCGAACCGGGAAAAGTGACCATGTACGTATGCGGTCCGACCGTTTACGATTACATCCATATCGGGAACGCCCGGCCGGTGATCGTATTCGATACGGTCCGGAGATACTTGCAAACAATCGGCTACGAGGTACGGTACGTCACCAACTTAACCGACGTGGACGACAAGCTGATCCGCAAATCCGAGAATACCGGCGAACCTGTCCCCGTGATCGCGGACAAATACGTTGCCGCCTTTTTGGAGGATTCGGCAGGGCTTGGGGTGAAAGATACGATCCATCCCCGGGTGACGGAAAACATGGATGAGATCATCGCTTTCATCGCCGGACTTGTTGAGAAGGGCATCGCTTATGAGAAGGGAGGGGACGTCTTTTTCCGTACCCGGCAGTTCCCGAAATACGGGCAAATCTCCCACAAAAACTTCGATGAATTGCAGTACGGTATCCGCATTGAGGTGGACGAGCGGAAAGAAAGTCCGCAGGATTTCGTCTTGTGGAAGGCGGCTAAGCCCGGAGAAATCAAGTGGTCCAGCCCTTGGGGCGAAGGGCGCCCCGGCTGGCATATCGAATGCTCTGCCATGGCGGAAAAGTATTTGGGCATTACCATCGACATTCACGGCGGCGGACAGGATTTGGAGTTTCCCCATCACGAGTGCGAGGCGGCACAGTCGGAAGCCCTGCACGGTCATCCGCTGGCCAACTATTGGATGCACAACGGCTATCTCAATATCAATAATGAAAAGATGTCCAAATCCTTGGGCAACGGTCTGCGTGTGAAGGATATTTTGACTCGCACCTCGGGAGCAGCCGTCCGTTTCGCCATCTTGTCCGCCCACTACCGCAATCCGCTCAATTATAGCGATGAGGTATTGCATCAGGCGGAGGCGGGAGTCGAACGGCTGGGAAACAGCGTCGCCAACGTACGGCACCGATTGTCCGCTGCAATTCCGGGAGAAAAGAACGAAGATTTGGCGACGGCCGTCGAAGCCGCTCTTGCCCTTTTTAGCGAGCGGATGAATGACGACTTCAACACTGCCGATGCGATCACTGCCATGTTTGAACTGGCTGCTGCTGCCAACCGTTACCTGCAGGAAGAGCGCACATCCAAAGGTATGCTGGAGCTGATTCTCGATGCTTTTGAGCAAATGGACGGCGTACTCGGAATATTGCCAGCAGCAGAAGAGGAGCTTGGAGATGCGGAAATCGATAAGCTCATCGAAGAGCGTACTGCTGCCCGCAAAGCGAAGGAGTGGGCCCGAGCCGATGAAATTCGGGATATTTTGACGGAGAAGGGGATTATTCTGGAGGATACGCCTCAAGGCTTGCGGTGGCGGAGGAAGTGAGAGCGATGACGGACTCAGACAACCTTTCTCTGTTTTTCTTCGCTCCCGCCAAGGAACCGAAGCTGATGAATCCGCTCGCTCTTGCGTACATCGGGGATGCGGTCTACGATCTGTTTATCCGCCAGTACGTGACCTCGCAGCCGAACCATCGGCCGAACCATCTGCACCGGGAAGCGACGCGCTTTGTGTCGGCTAAAGCTCAGGCCAAGGCCCTTGCTTCTATAATGCCGCTTTTAAATGAGGAAGAACTCGATATCGTACGCCGCGGCCGCAACGCCAAATCGGGTACGGTTCCGAAAAATACCGATGTGCAAGTTTACCGTCACGGCACCGCCTTCGAATGTCTTATTGGGTTCCTGTATTACCGCAAGGAATTTGCCCGTTTGCAGGAAATTATGATGGCCAGTCTCGACCCGGTAAGCATTTCAAGCGAACAAAGCGGTCAGAAAGTTCCGGAGGAAACCGGAGAGAACGAGTAACGGGATAGGCTACTATACAAGTTGAACAACAAATGGTATAACAGTCGAAAGCTTCATCCCGATCTGGAGGTTACATTATGGAAGAATATATTGCTGGCAAGCATTCAGTGTTGGAGGCGTTCCGTTCCGGTCGTGCCATCCACAAGGTGTGGATTGCCGAAGGCGCTCAGAAGCATATGACCCAGCCCATCTTGGCAGAAGCGAAAAGGCTTGGCGTCGTCGTCCAAACAGCAGACAAGCGGAAGCTGGATCAAATGGCAGGTGGCGTGCAGCATCAAGGCATCGTCGCCCAGGCAGCTGCTTATGAATACGCCGATCTCGACGAAATCCTCGATAGCGCTGCCGCAAGCGGAGAGCCGCCGTTTCTACTACTGCTCGACGAGATCGAGGACCCCCACAACCTGGGGTCCATCCTAAGAACGGCGGAGTGCACTGGCGTACATGGCGTCGTCATCCCGAAGCGCCGTTCGGCGGGGCTCACCGCCACCGTGTCCAAAACCTCCGCAGGAGCCATCGAGTATGTACCGGTTGCCAAAGTGACCAACCTGGCGCAAACTATCGATGATTTGAAGGAGCGAGGCATTTGGGTAGCAGGCGCAGCTGGCGAGGCGCAGCAGGAAGTCTATACCACCGATCTGCGTATCCCTCTCGCATTGGTCATTGGAAATGAAGGCAAAGGCATCGGTCGGCTGATCCGGGAAAAATGCGATTTTCTCGTGAAGCTCCCCATGTTTGGCAGCATCAATTCCCTTAACGCATCCGTCGCCGCGTCCGTCTTCATGTATGAAGTGGTCCGTCAACGCCGGATTCCGCAATAATTCGGGAGAAGGCCGGCCATGAAGGATTTTTTGATAGTCGATGGCTACAACATAATCGGCGCCTGGCCGGAGCTGGCAAAACTGCGGGATATCCGGTTGGAGGATGCCCGCGACCGGCTCATCGATATTTTGTCAGATTACCAAGGGTTCTCCGGCATGACCGTCTACCTGGTATTTGACGCCCATCAGGTGCCAGGACTTGGCGGCAAGTACGAGCAGAGCAAGCTGCGAATCCTTTATACCCGGGAGAAGGAAACCGCTGACGAGCTCATCGAACGGCTAGTGACGGATTTGGTTGGGCGCCGCAAGCTGATTTATGTCGCCACTTCGGATATGGCGGAACAGCATGTCACCTTCGGAAAAGGCGCTCTGCGTTTACCAGCCCGGGAGCTATTGGTCAAGGTGAAGGAAAGCCGTAAAGAAGTGCGCAAGCAGATCGCGGACGACCGAAAACCGGCGCGCAACACCTTTGACAGCAGGCTCAGCCCGGAGATGAGAAACCTCTTCGAGGACTGGCGCAGAGGGAAGAGCGATAAGTCTTGAATATTTTGGCTATATCCGTTTCCAGCATGTTGACGATAATCCGACCGTTCATGTATACTTAACACATATTTTCAGCAATCGTTGCCTTACAGGCTTAAGCCGGAGGGATTTTGGTGGGTGTTGACCTCAATGAATCAAGAAAGCGGGATATCGCCCAGATGACCGATGAGGACAACGTCGAAGCGGTGCGCGAAGGCAACAGTGAAGCACTGGAGCACTTGATCGGGAAATACAAGAATTTTGTTCGGGCTAAGGCTCGGTCTTATTTCCTTATCGGCGCCGACCGGGAGGATATCGTACAAGAAGGCATGATCGGCCTTTACAAGTCTATTCGCGATTTTCGTGGAGACAAGCTTTCTTCCTTTAAGGCCTTTGCTGAACTGTGCATTACCCGGCAGATCATAACGGCCATCAAAACGGCCACCCGGCAGAAGCATATTCCACTTAATTCCTATGTTTCTCTCGATAAGCCGATTTACGACGAAGATTCGGACCGTACCCTGATGGATATTATTTGCGGGCCGAAAGTGACGGACCCGGAGGAACTCATCATCAACCAGGAGGAGTTCAGCGGCCTGGAGGACAAGATGTCCGAGATCCTCAGCGATTTGGAACGGCGGGTGCTGATGCTCTACTTGGATGGACGTTCCTATCAAGAGATCGCCGTCGATTTGGATCGGCACGTCAAATCCATTGACAACGCGCTGCAGCGGGTCAAACGCAAGCTGGAACGCTATCTCGAAGTTCGGGATTGAACATAACTAGGAAAGTAGGAGCGGTTTCTCAAGTCATCATAGATGACTGCGAGGCCGCTCTTTTTTTCCACTAAAAAGAGTATGCAGGAAAGAAAAGGAGTCTATACTGAGAACGATACTCTCAGCAAGAAGGAAGATAGAAACTCCTTTCGTAGCCTTATTTCACAGCGTGAACTACCATGCGTCTATCTATGGTGACGTAAGCCATTAATTCTTGACACGGTATATGCGGTGTGATAAAGTGTTTTGGGTAACCCTATTTGTCGGAGGCCGTCTCAGGACAATCGGGGTTCTTTAATTCAGGTTGTCTCGGGAGGTGGGTTCCATGCGGGTTATCATTACGTTGGCTTGTACAAGCTGCAAGCAAAGAAACTATACGTCTAACAAAAACAAGCGCAATAATCCGGACCGCTTGGAGAAGAAGAAATATTGCAAATTCTGCAATTCTCATCAGCTTCATCGCGAGACCCGTTAAGGTAAATCGGAGGTGTAGTTGTGGGAAGATTTTTCGCAAGCGTGAAAAAGAGCTTCAAGTCCGCAATGTCTTTCTTTTCCGAAAGCTGGTCGGAATTGCGTAAGGTCAAATGGCCGGGACGGAAAGAGTTGACGAGCTACACCATCGTCGTCATGGGTACGGTGATCGGTGTCGGTCTCTACTTTACCGTTCTTGACGTCATCATTTCCCATTTAGTAGAACTTGTCATTCGCTAAGGGAACCGAGGAGACGAACATGGAGAAGAGATGGTACGTCGTCCATACCTACTCCGGGTATGAGAACAAAGTCAAGGCCAATTTGGAGAAGCGCGTCGAATCTATGAACATGCAGGATAAAATTTTCCGCGTCCTCGTCCCGATGGAAGAGGAATTGGTAAACAAAGACGGGAAGAAGAAAACCGTCATGCGTAAAGTTTACCCCGGATACGTCCTCGTGGAGATGATCCAGACCGACGATTCGTGGTACGTCGTCCGCAATACGCCGGGCGTGACCGGTTTCGTTGGATCCACTGGATCTGGCTCGAAGCCGACTGCGCTATTGCCAGAAGAGGTCGAAGCCATTCTCAAACACATGGGCATGGAAGAGCCGAAGCCGAAAATTGACTTTGAGCTGAAGGAAAACGTTCGCGTAAAAGCCGGTCCTTTCGCCGACTTCGTAGGCTCCATCGAGGAGATTCTCCCCGATAAGAGCAAACTGCGGGTGCACGTTAACATGTTTGGCAGGGAAACCCCGCTTGAGCTTGATTTTACTCAAGTGGAGAAAGTATAGAACGCTCCCTTAGGGGAAGGCCCTCTCGTACGCGGTGGAGCTTTAAGCGTTTTAAGCACCTGGTTTCCGACGGTCTGCTGAACGGGCGGATCGCGTTTTTATGTAAGTCCCGAGTTCACCCTCGTGAATTTGGGGTTCAAGTGGGAGGGTAAGTTCCCGATTACCACATTCTAGCAAGGAGGTATTCTGCATGGCTAAAAAAGTAATCAAAATGGTAAAATTGCAGGTTCCTGCAGGTAAAGCAAATCCTGCTCCGCCTATCGGTCCTGCACTCGGTCAAGCTGGCGTTAACATCATGGCGTTCTGTAAGGAATTCAATGCGCGTACCGCTGATCAAGCCGGTCTTATCATCCCGGTTGAAATCACTGTATTCGAAGACCGTTCCTTTACGTTCATCACCAAGACTCCGCCTGCCGCTGTTCTGCTTCGCGTTGCCGCTGGCATCGAAAAGGGTTCAGGCGAACCGAACAAGAAGAAAGTCGCTACGGTAAAACGCTCCAAAGTGCGCGAAATCGCCGAGCAAAAAATGGAAGACTTGAATGCCGCTTCAGTTGAAGCTGCAATGCGCATGGTTGAAGGCACCGCTCGCAGCATGGGCGTTAGCATCGTCGACTAATCTGCGCAAAATAAGTGGGAGGATATTCCGCTAATACCACGAAGGAGGAACAAGACATGCCAAAGCATGGTAAGAAATATGCAGAAGCGGTCAAGCTGGTTGATCAAGAAGCTCAATACGAGCCGCTTGAAGCCGTAACCGCGGTTAAGAAAGCAGCTAGCGCCAAATTCGACGAAACCGTCGAAGTGGCTGTCCGTCTCGGCGTTGACCCGAGAAAACAAGATCAAGCCGTTCGCGGCGTCGTTGTACTGCCCCACGGGACAGGTAAAACGAAGCGCGTACTGGTATTTGCCAAAGGGGATAAGGCTAAGGAAGCCGAAGCCGCTGGCGCCGACTTTGTCGGAGATCAAGATATGATCAACAAAATTCAGCAAGGCTGGTTCGATTTCGACGTCTGCGTGGCTACGCCTGACATGATGAGCGAAGTCGGTAAACTGGGTCGTCTGCTTGGTGGTAAAGGTCTCATGCCTAACCCGAAAGCCGGCACCGTTACGTTCGACGTGACCAAAGCCGTTCAAGAGATCAAAGCCGGTAAAATTGAATACCGTTTGGATAAAGCGGGTCAAATCCACGCTCCTATCGGTAAAGTTTCCTTCGGGGAACAACAATTGGCTGACAATCTCCGCGAGCTCGTCAACGCCCTGGTTCGTTCCAAACCGGCTGCAGCTAAAGGGGTATACCTGAAGAGCGCCGCTGTTTCGTCCACCATGGGACCGAGCGTAAAACTAAGCCTGCAATCCTTCAGATAATGCTTGACTCGGGAAACCGAATCTGATAATCTGATGTAGGTTTTTCTGAAATTGAATAAAGCTGCCGCAGACAGCAGGTGCCCACAACCTGGGCTTAATATCCTTCCGAGGCGTTTGATAAATGTTCGTGCTTTCCCTTGTGGAAATACGTCAATCTCAAGCCTTCGTGATGTCTCGCGAAGGCTTTTCTATTTCAAACGCGGGATGAAGCGGGCATATGGCCGGATGCTCATCTCGGTATGCAATAAGCTATAGGAGGTGTAATGATGCCAAACGCAAAAGTTTTGGAAGAAAAACAACAGCTGGTCTCGGAAATTTCCAGCAAGTTGAAAGATAGCTCCAGCACCGTAGTGGTTGACTACCGCGGTCTGAACGTATCCCAAGTAACGACGTTGCGGAAGCAACTGCGTGAAGCAGGCGTTGAATTCCAAGTGTTGAAAAACACCGTGGTACGCCGCGCGACGGCAGAAGTGGAATTGTCCGACCTGGACCAATACCTGACCGGACCGACGGCTATCGCTTTCAGTAAGGAAGACGCTGTAGCTCCTGCAAAAATCTTGTCCGAATTCGCCAAGAAAAACGACAAGCTGAATGTTAAAGGCGGCGTTGTAGAAGGTAAAGTAGTCGGCTATGATCAAATCAAAGCTCTGGCGGATCTTCCGTCCCGCGAAGGCCTTCTGTCCATGTTGCTGTCCGTACTGCAAGCTCCTGTGCGCAACTTTGCCCTTGCGGTTAAAGCTGTTGCCGAGAAGCAAGAAGCGTAATCCGATTACGCACCTAACGCAGGCTGCTTGAAGCGGCTGCGATGCATCCAATCAAACTATATGAATAATGGAGGTTCAAACCCATGAGCAAAGAGCAAATCTTGGAAGCCATTAAAGGCATGACGATTTTGGAACTGAACGACCTGGTAAAAGCAATCGAAGAAGAATTCGGCGTAACTGCCGCTGCCCCTGTAGCCGTTGGCGGCGCTGTAGCTGTAGCTGAAGTTGAAGAGCAATCCGAATTCGACGTTATCCTGGCTAACGCCGGCGCGTCCAAAATCAACGTTATCAAAGCCGTTCGCGAAATCACCGGTCTCGGCCTGAAAGAAGCGAAAGATCTGGTTGACGGCGCTCCTAAGCCGATCAAAGAAAAAGTTTCCAAAGAAGACGCAGAAGGCATCAAAGCCAAGCTGGAAGCAGCTGGCGCTGTTGTAGAAGTTAAGTAATTGCCATAAAATCCCCTTGAGGAATCGCGAGGCTGGCCGTTTGCGAAAGCGAAGGCGGCGGTCTTGCCCTCAAGGGGTTTTTTCACACTATAAGACATACATGCCGCTAGCGTATCATAAACGAATGTATGAAAACTCGGCGCAGCCGCCTGAGGCTTAACCTAATGGAAGAAGGTTATTTCAGGGTAGAAAGATAAGCATGATTCAAAGGAGGAAGGGTTCCGATATGAGCGAGCACTACTATACAGGAAAACCTACCGCGAAGCATGAGCAGCGGACCATTCAGGATAAACTGCGGGGCCGCGCGTTTACCTTTCTTACGGATGCGGGTGTATTTTCAAAAGGCGGCGTTGACTTTGGTAGTCGGCTGCTTATTGAAACAATGGAGGTTAGGGAGAACGACCGCGTGTTGGATGTCGGCTGCGGCTACGGCCCGATCGGGTTAACGGCGGCAACCCTTGCCCTGCATGGGGCCGTGACCATGGTGGATATCAACGAGCGTGCGGTAGAGTTGGCGAAATCGAATGCGCAAAAGAATGGCATCGCCAATGTCTCGATCATTACCAGCGATTTGTTTGAGGCGGTGCAGGAGCAAGAGTTTGATTGTATTCTGACCAATCCGCCGATAAGAGCCGGCAAGGAAACGGTGCATCGGATATTTGAGGAAGCCTATCAGCATCTAGCTCTAGGTGGAAGTCTATGGGTCGTCATTCAGAAGAAACAGGGTGCACCTTCGGCTTTTACCAAATTGGAAGCTTTGTTTGGCGAGGTGCAAGAAGCGGCCAAAGACAAAGGATATTGGATTTTTCGCTGTGTAAAATCGGACTAATTCCCAGAGAGTTTTAAGTTGACTTCCATTTTTGTCTGTGGTATTATAATAAAATGTCAGTATAAAATGGGCTACATGTCTTTAGTCGGCTAAAAAGTCAAGTCTTTTTTTCGGGAATGCGGCAGTCTCTTTTTCTGAAAAAAGTGCGGAGATTAGGTATAAACCTCCTTTTTTCGGCAAATTCTACAAGTTAGAGGATTCTGGCCGTTTATTCACGTTCGTTTGCGCAGGTGAGTTAACCGTTTGTCTGCCGTGAGGGAACACCAAGACATTGGCGTATGAGGCGATGAGGAGACGGGGTCCGGTGTGGAGGGCTTCCTTAAGAAGCTTTTTCTTGTTTATATTCCGATCGTGACCCAAGTTTCATGAAGACTAAGCTTTTTGCGTAAGCGAATAGGTTTTCCCTAATAAGGATGCCCTATTTCCTTGCGTTTTTATTGAGTAGACACAAGGGGTGAAGAAAAGTTGGCAGGTCATCTTGCACAATATGGACGTCGAACACGCAGGAGTTACGCGCGGATCAACGAAGTTCTGGAAGTCCCTAATCTGATTGAAATTCAGCAGAAATCCTACCAGTGGTTTCTTGATGAGGGGCTTCGGGAGATGTTCCAGGATATTTCCCCGATTCAGGATTTTACCGGGAATCTGGTGCTGGAATTCATCGATTATAGCTTGGGCGAGCCCAAATATACGGTGGATGATTCCAAAGAACGCGATGTTACCTATGCAGCTCCCTTGCGCGTGAAAGTGCGCCTGATCAATAAGGAAACCGGCGAAGTGAAAGAACAAGAAGTTTTCATGGGAGATTTCCCTTTGATGACGGAAACCGGTACCTTCATTATCAACGGAGCGGAACGCGTCATTGTCAGTCAGCTCGTTCGTTCTCCCAGCGTCTACTTCAGCACCAAAGTGGATAAGAACGCCAAGAAGACGTTTACCGCAACGGTCATTCCGAACCGGGGTGCTTGGCTGGAACTGGAAACGGACGCCAAAGATATCATCTATGTACGGATCGATCGCACTCGCAAAATACCGGTAACGGTATTGCTGCGCTCCCTCGGCTTCGGAACAGATGCGGAAATTTTAGAGCTTCTCGGCGATAACGAATACATTCGCAACACACTTGATAAAGACAATACCGATTCTACGGATAAGGCGCTTATTGAAATCTACGAACGCCTGCGTCCGGGTGAGCCTCCTACTCTTGATAATGCCAAGAGTCTTCTTGTGGCACGTTTTTTTGACCCAAAACGCTATGATCTCGCCAGTGTCGGTCGCTATAAGATTAACAAGAAGCTTCATATTAAGAACCGGCTGTTTAATCAACGGCTAGCTGAGACCCTGATTGATCCGGAAACTGGTGAAATTATCGCCGAAGCCGGTCAAATGCTGGACCGCCGCTTGCTGGATCAAATTTTGCCCAGTTTGGAAAACGGCATAAACCTGCACAACCATCCGGTTGTGAGTGGCGTTACGGAAGATGACAGCATCCCGATGCAAACGGTGAATGTCTATTCTCCCCAAGAAGACGGAAAAGTCATCAAAGTGATTTCCAATGCGAAAATTGATAAATCCGTCAAGCATATCACGCCGGCGGATATCATTTCGTCTATCAATTATTTTATTAACCTATTGCATGGCATCGGAAACACCGATGACATCGACCATCTAGGCAACCGCCGTCTGCGCTCTGTAGGCGAGCTTTTGCAAAACCAATTCCGTATCGGGTTGTCCCGTATGGAACGGGTTGTTCGCGAACGGATGTCCATTCAAGACGCCAATGTTATTACACCACAAGCGTTGATCAACATTCGTCCGGTCATCGCTTCGATTAAAGAGTTTTTCGGCAGTTCGCAGTTGTCTCAATTCATGGATCAGACTAACCCTCTGGCTGAATTGACGCATAAGCGCCGTTTGTCCGCTCTCGGACCCGGCGGTCTGACCCGGGAGAGAGCCGGCTTTGAAGTACGGGACGTTCACCACTCCCACTATGGCCGGATGTGTCCCATTGAAACGCCTGAAGGTCCGAACATCGGGTTGATCAACTCCCTGTCGACCTTTGCACGCATTAACGAATATGGCTTTATCGAAGCTCCGTACCGCCGGGTTGATCCGGTTACGGGCGTCGTTACCAACCATATCGATTACTTGACTGCCGACGAGGAAGACAACTACGTCGTTGCCCAGGCGAACGCGATCCTGTCCGAAGAGAACAAGTTTGCGGAAGACAACGTCATCGTCCGTTTTAAGGACGACATTTTGACGCTTCCGAAGGCTCGCGTCGATTACATGGACGTTTCGCCGAAGCAAGTCGTTTCCGTCGCTACGGCGATGATCCCCTTCCTGGAGAACGACGACTCCAACCGTGCGCTCATGGGATCCAACATGCAACGTCAAGCGGTTCCGCTCCTTGTACCCAAGTCGCCTTTTGTCGGCACCGGGATGGAGCACAAGTCCGCCAAGGACTCCGGCGTCTGTGTCGTCGCCAAGCATGACGGCGTCGTGGAACGTGCCTCGGCAAACGAGATCTGGGTTCGCCGCCAGGAAACGGTAAACGGCAAGCCAGTCAGCGGCAATATCGATAAATTTAAATTGCATAAATTCGAACGCTCCAACCAAGGCACTTGCATCAACCAACGGCCTCTTGTCCGCCGTGGCGAAATTGTCAAAGCGGGAGATATTTTGGCGGATGGTCCTTCCACCGAACAAGGTGAATTGGCACTTGGCCGGAACGTAGTCGTAGCATTCATGACTTGGGAAGGCTACAACTACGAAGATGCGATTTTGCTGAGCGAGCGTTTGGTTAAAGAAGATGTATACACTTCGATTCATATTGAAGAATACGAATCGGAAGCTCGGGACACCAAGTTGGGACCGGAAGAAATCACCCGGGATATCCCGAACGTCGGAGAAGAAGCCCTCAAGAACCTCGATGAGCGCGGAATCATCCGCATTGGCGCGGAAATCGCCGCAGGCGATATATTGGTAGGCAAAGTAACGCCTAAAGGGGTTACGGAGCTGACTGCGGAAGAGCGTTTGCTGCACGCCATCTTTGGTGAAAAGGCACGTGAAGTTCGCGATACTTCTCTGCGCGTACCGCATGGTACCGACGGCATCGTCGTTGATGTGAAGGTATTCACCCGCGAGAATGGCGACGAACTGCCTCCAGGCGTGAACCAACTGGTTCGCGTCTACATCGCTCAAAAGCGGAAGATTTCCGAAGGCGACAAAATGGCTGGACGTCACGGCAACAAAGGGGTTATCGCCCGGATTCTGCCGGAAGAAGACATGCCGTTCCTGCCGGATGGCACGCCGGTGCAAGTTGTACTGAACCCGTTGGGCGTTCCTTCCCGGATGAACATCGGTCAAGTACTGGAAGTTCACTTGGGTATGGCTGCTCTGCAGCTTGGTATCCACGTCGCGACGCCGGTATTCGACGGCGCCCACGAAAACGATGTGTTTGACACCATGGAAGAAGCAGGCATGCAGCGCAACGGTAAAACGAAGCTGTATGACGGCCGTAGCGGGGAAGAATTCGAACGCGAAGTCACCGTCGGCGTTATGTACATGATCAAGCTGGCGCACATGGTCGACGATAAAATCCACGCCCGTTCCACGGGTCCATACTCTCTCGTTACCCAGCAGCCTTTGGGCGGTAAAGCTCAATTCGGCGGACAACGCTTCGGGGAAATGGAAGTGTGGGCGCTTGAAGCTTATGGCGCTGCCTATACGCTGCAGGAAATCCTTACGGTCAAATCCGATGATGTCGTCGGCCGCGTGAAGACCTACGAGTCCATCGTGAAGGGCGAGAATGTACCGGAACCTGGCGTTCCGGAATCCTTCAAGGTTTTGATCAAGGAATTGCAAAGCTTGGGCATGGACGTGAAGATCCTCTCCGAGAACGAAGAAGAGATCGAAATGAAAGAGATCGACGACGAAGACGATGCCAGCGGCGACAAGCTGAATTTGAATCTCGAAGGCACCGAAATAGGCGCCGAGTAACGAGTGGGCATTTAAGCTATAGCCGCAAGATAAACGCAAGTTAGATCCGCATTACTTCTGCTTCCGGGCAGTACAATCTTGAGGAGGGTTGCTCCTTGATCGACGTAAATAACTTTGAATATATGAAAATCGGCTTGGCGTCTCCGGAAAAAATCCGTTCTTGGTCTCGCGGGGAAGTCAAGAAACCGGAAACCATCAACTACCGGACCTTGAAGCCGGAAAAAGAAGGCCTGTTCTGCGAAAAGATCTTTGGACCGACCAAGGACTGGGAGTGTCACTGTGGCAAGTACAAGCGTGTACGCTATAAAGGCGTCGTTTGCGACCGTTGCGGTGTCGAAGTAACCCGGCAGAAGGTTCGCCGGGAACGGATGGGCCACATCGAGCTGGCCGCTCCCGTTTCCCACATCTGGTATTTCAAAGGCATTCCGAGCCGTATGGGACTTGCTCTCGACATGTCCCCGCGCTCTTTGGAAGAAGTCATTTACTTCGCATCGTATGTCGTCACGGACGCAGGCGATACGCCGCTTGAGAAAAAACAGCTGTTGTCCGAAAAGGAATACCGCAGCTATCGGGAAAAATATGGCTATGCCTTCCAGGCCGGCATGGGTGCGGAAGCTGTTAAAAAGCTTCTGCAGGACATCGATCTGGATCGCGAGCTGGAAATGCTGAAGGAAGAGCTGCGCACGGCTCAAGGCCAACGCCGCAACCGTGCGATCAAGCGTCTGGAAGTCATCGAAGCATTCCGCAATTCGAAGAACAAGCCGGACTGGATGGTTCTTGATGTATTGCCGGTCATTCCTCCGGAGCTTCGTCCGATGGTTCAACTGGACGGTGGCCGTTTCGCCACCTCCGACTTGAACGACTTGTACCGCCGGGTTATCAACCGGAACAACCGCTTGAAACGTCTTCTGGACCTAGGTGCTCCGGACATCATCGTGCAAAACGAAAAACGGATGCTGCAGGAAGCCGTCGATGCTTTGATCGACAACGGCCGCCGCGGCCGTCCGGTAACGGGTCCCGGCAACCGTCCCCTCAAGTCCCTTTCCCACATGCTGAAAGGGAAGCAAGGCCGTTTCCGGCAAAACCTGCTGGGTAAGCGGGTTGACTACTCCGGTCGTTCCGTTATCGTCGTTGGCCCGTCTTTGAAGATGTACCAATGCGGTCTGCCTAAGGAAATGGCACTGGAGCTGTTCAAGCCCTTCGTCATGAAGGAACTGGTGAACAAAGGCCTGGCTCATAACATCAAGAGTGCCAAGCGGAAAGTGGAGCGCAGCAGCGCCGACGTTTGGGATGTACTCGAAGAAGTCATCAAAGAGCATCCGGTGCTTTTGAACCGTGCCCCCACGCTTCACCGTTTGGGTATTCAAGCCTTCGAACCGATTTTGGTGGAAGGCCGCGCCATCAAACTGCATCCGCTGGTATGTACCGCGTATAATGCTGACTTTGACGGTGACCAAATGGCCGTGCACGTTCCGTTGTCCGCCGAAGCCCAAGCTGAAGCTCGCCTTTTGATGCTGGCCTCCGGTAACATCTTGAACCCGAAAGACGGCAAGCCTGTCGTTACGCCTTCTCAGGACATGGTTCTCGGTTCTTTCTACCTGACTATGTCCGATCAGAATGCCAAGGGTACGGGAATGGTCTTAACCTCAGTTCGGGAAGCTGTATCCCTGTACAACCGGGGAATCGCCTCCTTGCACGCTATTGTTGCCATCCCGGCTGCACGGCTGAACAAAACCAGCTTTACGCCAGCGCAACAAAATGCCATGTTGATTACCACCGTAGGGAAACTCATTTTCAACGAAATTTTCCCGGCGGACTTCCCATACATCAACGAAGCTACGAAAGCCAATCTGTTGAACGGAATACCGGACAGCCACTTCGTCTTTGAGAAGGGCGGGGACATCCGTAAAGCGATTGAAACGGCTGCTGATCCTAAAGCAGTCGGCAAGGAATACCTTGGTTCGATCATCGGGGAATGCTTCCGCCGCTACAAAACGACGGAAACCTCCGTTATTCTTGACCGGATCAAGCAAACTGGCTTTACGTACTCCACCAAAGCCGGCATCACCGTTGCGGTATCCGACGTCGTCGTGCCGGATGAGAAAGAAAAACTTATCCGCGAATCTCATGAGAAGGTTGACACGATCACAAAGCAATATCGTCGCGGTTTGATCACCGACGAAGAACGCTATGACCGGGTCATCGACATCTGGGGCCGCACCAAGGACGAATTGACGGACATCTTGATGAAGTCCCTCGATAAATTCAATAACATCAACATGATGGTGGAATCCAAAGCGCGGGGTAACAAATCGCAAATTACCCAGCTCGGCGGTATGCGGGGCCTGATGGCCACGCCAACCGGACGGATTTACGAATTGCCGATTATCTCCAACTTCCGCGAAGGCCTGACGGTTTTGGAATACTTTATTTCCACCCACGGCGCTCGGAAAGGTTTGGCCGATACGGCTCTGCGTACGGCGGACTCCGGTTACTTGACTCGTCGTCTCGTCGACGTAGCTCAGGATGTTATCGTACGTGAAGAAGATTGCGGAACCGATAAAGGCTTCCTGGTCAGCAAGATCCAAGACGGCAAGGAAGTTATCGAAGATCTGTACGACCGTATCGAAGGTCGTTACTCCTTTGAAACGGTTAAACACCCGAAGACCGGAGAAATTCTGGTTCACCGCAACGAGCTGATCGAATCGAATATCGCGGATGCTATCGTGAACGCGGGCGTCGAGAAGCTGCATATCCGTTCCGTACTCAGCTGCCGCGCTCGTCATGGCGTCTGCAAGAAATGCTACGGCCGCAACCTGGCTACCGGAGCTCACGTGGAGATCGGTGAAGCCGTAGGCATCATCGCCGCTCAATCTATCGGTGAACCAGGAACCCAGCTCACCATGCGTACGTTCCATACCGGCGGCGTTGCCGGCGATGATATTACCCAAGGTCTGCCGCGGATTCAAGAGCTTTTCGAAGCACGGAATCCGAAGGGCCAAGCGATCATCACCGAAATCGACGGCGTTATCAAAGATATTCGTGAAACCAAGGACCGTCGCGAAATCGAAGTCCAAGGCGAAGCGGAATCCAAAACCTATTCCGTTACCTACGGCTCGCGGATTCGCGTATCCAAGGGGCAAGCGGTAGAAGCCGGGGACGAACTCACCGACGGCTCCATCGACCCGAAAGATATGCTCCGCATCAAAGGGATCCGCGGCGTGCAGAACTATATTCTGCAAGAAGTTCAGCGGGTTTACCGGAATCAGGGTGTAGAAATCAACGACAAGCATATCGAAGTCATGATCCGTCAAATGCTGCGGAAGATCCGTGTCGTCGACGCGGGGAATACAACGCTGCTGCCGGGTTCCTTCACCGATATGCATGAATACGAAGCAGCCAACTTGGAAGCACTCCTGAACGGTGATGAGCCGGCAGTTGCCCGTCCGGTACTGCTTGGGATTACCAAAGCATCTCTGGAAACCGACTCCTTCTTGTCGGCGGCTTCCTTCCAAGAAACGACGCGGGTTCTCACTGACGCTGCCATCAAGGGCAAAGTGGACCAACTCCTCGGCCTGAAGGAAAACGTCATTATCGGCAAACTGATTCCGGCTGGTACGGGCATGGCTCGCTACCGCAACATCCGGATGGTCGGTTCTGAAGACGAGCAGCTTATTGACGATGAACTGGCGGCCCAGGGAAACCCGGAAGCCGTTCAAGAGGATGAGCCGATCGAAGTAAAGTAAGAAGTAAAGTATTCCGTTAACCGGAATCGATAACCGGATAGCGTTGGGGCAGTCTGCAGTGCGCGAACGAATCGTGTGCCAGACTGCTTCATTGCCCGGTCTAAGGATGAAGATTTCCTTATAAACTTCCCTTGACACGGCATATCGAATTTGCTAATATATCGAAGTGTGCCAAAACCCAATTTTCCCTGTCCTTTGGAGGATGTAACTTCTATGTCTTATGAAGAAGTGAAACAGGCCGAAAAGCTGAGCATAGGTACAAAGCAAGCGACGCGAATGGTAGAGCTCGGAAGAGCCTCCGAAGTATATGTCGCCAAAGATGCAGATCCGCGTATTACCAATAAAATCGTCAACCTCTGCAAAAAAAGCGGAGTGAAGGTCACCTATGTCGATTCCATGAAGCAGCTTGGTAAAGCTTGTGGGATTGAGGTTGGGGCAGCCATGGCGGCGATCGTAAAATCATAACGGAATGAGCACGTTTTTGTTTCCGGCCGGGTTCGGACTCGGGGGCAAAAACGTTTCCTTTGTTCTTTTACGATTCACCTGGATCTGTGGGCTTGCAGTTCATTGATTTTACTAAGACTGGGAAGGGGGTGCCGAAATGCCGACAATCAACCAATTGGTTCGTAAAGGCCGCAAAGCGAAGATTGAAAAATCCAAATCTCCTGCTCTGCAAAAAGGCTTCAACGCTCTCAAGAGAGAGGAAACCGACCTGAGTGCTCCGCAAAAACGCGGTGTATGTACTCGTGTCGGTACAATGACGCCAAAGAAACCAAACTCTGCTCTCCGTAAATATGCGCGGGTACGTTTGACCAACAAAATCGAAGTTACCGCTTATATTCCCGGGATTGGACACAATCTTCAAGAGCACAGCGTGGTGCTGGTTCGCGGTGGCCGGGTTAAAGACTTGCCTGGTGTACGTTACCACATCGTTCGCGGAGCGCTTGATACCGCTGGTGTCAACAACCGGAAACAAGCTCGTTCCAAATACGGAGCGAAGCGTCCTAAAGCCGCTAAGAAATAATAAGGCGTACTATGCTGCATAAGCTGAACGCAACCGATTTTGCAAGAAAGGGGGATAACCATGCCACGTAAAGGACCCGTAACACGCAGAGATGTACTGCCTGATCCCATATACAGCAGCAAACTCGTTACTCGTTTGATCAACCGCATCATGATCGACGGCAAACGGGGTACCGCTCAAAAGATCCTGTACAACGCGTTTAACACCATTAAAGAGCGCACCGGCAAGGAACCGATGGAAGTGTTTGAACAAGCCCTTAAAAACATCATGCCGGTTCTGGAAGTAAAAGCCCGCCGTGTAGGCGGCGCGAACTACCAGGTGCCGATCGAAGTTAAGCCTGAGCGCCGTACGACGCTTGGACTTCGCTGGTTGGTCAACTACTCCCGCCTCCGCGGCGAGAAGACCATGGAAGACCGTCTGGCTGCCGAAATCATCGACGCCAGCAACAACACCGGAGCTTCCGTTAAGAAACGCGAAGATACGCACAAAATGGCTGAAGCCAACAAGGCGTTTGCCAACTACCGCTGGTAGAATCATTCCCCTGATAACGGGGATCTTGCAAATAGAAAGGAGACCATTCCATGCCAAGAGAGTTCTCCTTGAAAGATACGCGTAACATTGGGATCATGGCTCATATTGACGCCGGTAAAACCACCACCACGGAACGGATCCTGTTCTATACAGGCCGTACCCACAAAATCGGGGAAGTGCACGAAGGTGCAGCCACGATGGACTGGATGGAACAAGAGCAAGAGCGCGGCATCACGATTACGTCTGCCGCTACCACTGCTCAATGGAAAGGTCACCGCATCAATATCATCGATACCCCGGGACACGTTGACTTCACTGTCGAAGTTGAACGCTCCCTGCGCGTACTGGATGGGGCCGTAGGCGTATTCAGTGCCAAAGAAGGCGTTGAGCCTCAGTCCGAAACCGTTTGGCGTCAAGCCGACCGGTACGGCGTACCGCGGATCGCGTACGTCAACAAGATGGACATCATCGGTGCCGACTTCCTCGGAGCAATCGAGCAAATGCGCGAAAAGCTCGGAGCGAACGCCGTGCCGATTCAACTGCCTATCGGTGCGGAAAATGATTTTAAAGGAATTATCGACTTGATTGAACAAGTTGCCTATATCTATAAAGACGACTTGGGTAAGGATATCGAGACAACCGAAATCCCTGCTGAACTCAAGAGCAAAGCTGAAGAGCTGCGCCTTGAACTGGTAGAAAAGGTAGCTGAACTGGATGAAGAATTGACCATGAAGTACCTGGAAGGCGAAGAGATTACCGTTCAGGAAATCAAAACCGCTCTCCGTAAAGGTACGGTTCAAGTTAAAATCTTCCCGGTTATCTGCGGATCTTCCTACCGCAACAAAGGGATTCAGCCGATGTTGGACGCCGTTGTTGACTACCTTCCTGCTCCAATCGATGTTCCGGATATTCAGGGACATCTGGAAGACGGTTCGGAAGTCATCCGTCATTCGTCTGACGCTGAGCCTTTCTCCGCTCTTGCGTTCAAAATCGCAACCGACCCCTTCGTCGGTCGTCTGACCTTCTTCCGCGTATACTCGGGCGTATTGAACTCCGGTTCCTACGTGTTGAACGCAACGAAGGGCAAACGCGAGCGCGTAGGCCGTATTCTGCAAATGCACGCCAACAGCCGTCAAGAAATCTCCGAGGTTTATGCAGGGGATATTGCAGCTGCGGTAGGCTTGAAGGATACGACCACGGGCGATACCCTTTGCGATGAGAAACACCACGTGATCCTGGAGTCCATGAACTTCCCGGATCCGGTTATCTCGATCGCTGTAGAACCGAAGACAAAGGCTGACCAGGACAAAATGGGCGTTGCCCTTTCTAAACTGGCCGAAGAAGACCCGACCTTCCGTTACTACACCGATGAAGAAACCAACCAAACGATTATCCAAGGTATGGGCGAGCTCCACCTTGAAATCATCGTTGACCGTATGCTTCGTGAGTTCAAGGTAGAAACCAACGTGGGCAAGCCACAGGTTGCTTACCGCGAAACCTTCAAAGCATCGGCAAAAGTCGAAGGCAAGTTCGTTCGCCAATCCGGTGGTCGCGGCCAATACGGTCACGTATGGGTCGAGTTCGAACCTCGCGAACCAGGCGAAGGATTCCTGTTCGAAAACAAAGTCGTCGGCGGTGTCGTTCCTCGTGAATACATTGCTCCGGTTCAAGCCGGTATTGAAGAGTCCATGAAGAACGGCGTGCTTGCCGGCTTCCCGCTCGTTGATATCAAAGCGACGATCTTTGATGGATCTTACCATGATGTCGACTCCAGTGAAATGGCGTTTAAGATCGCAGGATCGATGGCGCTGAAAGCTGCGAAAGAGAAATGTAACCCGGTTCTTCTTGAGCCGATCATGAAGGTAGAAGTAACCGTTCCGGAAGAGTACATGGGCGACGTAATGGGCGACCTGAACTCCCGCCGTGGACGCATCGAAGGTATGGACGCTCGTTTCGGCGCCCAAATCATCCGTGCGAAGGTGCCGCTGTCCGAAATGTTTGGTTACTCCACCACCCTGCGTTCCCGGACGCAAGGCCGTGGCGTTTACTCCATGGAGATCTCCCACTATGAAGAAGTGCCGAAGTCGATTTCGGAAGAAATCATTTCGAAACACAGAGGCGCACAATCATAATTAATCCAGTTAACTATTAAGGAGGAATCGTTCAAATGGCAAAAGCTAAATACGAACGCACGAAGCCGCACGTAAACATCGGTACTATCGGTCACGTCGACCACGGTAAAACGACTCTGACGGCTGCTATCACCACCGTTCTTTCCAAAAAATACGGCGGCGCTGCCGTAGCATTCGATCAAATCGACAAAGCTCCGGAAGAGCGCGAACGTGGTATCACGATCTCCACGGCTCACGTTGAGTACGAAACACCGAACCGCCACTATGCTCACGTTGACTGCCCAGGACACGCCGACTATGTTAAAAACATGATCACCGGCGCAGCTCAAATGGACGGCGCTATCCTGGTTGTATCCGCAGCTGACGGCCCTATGCCGCAAACTCGCGAACACATCCTGCTGTCCCGTCAAGTAGGCGTTCCTTACATCGTTGTATTCCTCAACAAATGCGACATGGTTGAAGACGCTGAACTGCTTGAACTGGTTGAAATGGAAGTTCGCGACCTGCTGAACGAATACGAATTCCCGGGCGACGACACACCGATCATCCAAGGCTCCGCTCGTGAAGCTTTGCAAAACCCGGATGGCGAATGGGCACAAAAGATCGTAGAACTGTTCGAGCAAATCGACACCTACATCCCGCTGCCAGAACGTCAAGTTGACAAGCCATTCTTGATGCCAGTCGAAGACGTGTTCACGATCACCGGTCGTGGTACCGTTGCTACCGGCCGTGTAGAACGCGGAACCGTTAAAGTCGGCGATGAAATTGAAATCGTCGGTCTGAACGAAGCTCCTCGTAAATCCGTCGTAACGGGCGTTGAAATGTTCCGCAAACTGCTTGACTCCGCTCAAGCTGGCGACAACATCGGCGCACTGCTCCGTGGCGTTGACCGTAAGGACATCGAACGCGGTCAAGTTTTGGCTAAACCGAACAGCGTTAAGCCACACACCAACTTCAATGCTTCCATCTACGTCCTGACCAAAGAAGAAGGTGGCCGTCACAAGCCTTTCTTCTCCGGCTACCGTCCGCAATTCTTTTTCCGGACAACCGACGTAACCGGCGTTATCACTCTGCCGGAAGGCACCGAAATGGTTATGCCTGGCGATAACATCGAAGTTACCGTTGAGCTGATCTCCCCGGTTGCTATCGAAGAAGGAACCCGCTTCTCCATTCGTGAAGGCGGCCGCACCGTTGGTGCTGGTTCCGTATCCGGTATCTCCAAGTAATCAAATCCGGGAGTCATCCCGACAAAAGCCTCTGTCTTTGGCAGAGGCTTTTTTTGTTCGTGGGAAAAATCTGATGAACGAGACGGAAACCGGTGGGGAATGTGGGCTCCGGTCGCTCTTGAAATCGTGTTTTCTTCATTGAAATAAAAGCGATCGGTAATAACACGATTTCAAAGGCGACACGTAAACTCTTCGCTCCATACCCCGCCACCTAATTCCTTAATTCATCCCGTCCTTCTCAACATTCACCTGCTTTTAAGCAGATGGAGCTTTTGTCGGAAGATGAGCTCCGGATTCGCTCATCTTCCTTCATTATAAGTACACCCCCGCGGTGAAAGTCGCGGGGGTAGGGGATGCGGAATGCGGTTCCGCTATTTGACAGAAAAGCGATAGTTTGCGATTTCGCAAACTCACAGGACTTATTGGCTGGAAAACAGATAGTTCATCCCTGTTTTGCAAGCAATAAGGAAACCACAGTCCGCGAAAACAAGCAAAGCCGCTTTCTCCTATTGATAGCGGGGCATGAGTCCGCATAGTAATGCATTTCTCCACCCAGGGTTGACAGAGCGAAAGCATGTCAAAAGTTGAAACGGCTTAAGTGGAGTTGGGTCCTGTATATAGATGAAAGAGGGACAGAGGTGAGGGTATTGAGCGAAGAGTTTACGTGTCGCTTTTGAAATCATGTTCCTATTCCACTTGATCTTATTCCAATCAGAGGACATGATTTCAAGTGCGACCGGAGCCAATACCCACACCGTCGTCCAGGTTTTTTCGCCTATAAACTTGCCTCCCAACCACCCGCAGAAAAGTTTCAACTTTTCCTTGCTTTCCGCTATTGTCTTGATATATAATAGTGAACGTTGGTCTGTGACGTTGCGATGATGTGAGAGGTTGCCGATACACCCGGCCCCTTTGCCTATATGTGGCCGGTGTAACGGGGGATTTTCACGGAGTATGTCCGATTATCAAAATTGGGCGATAGAAGGAGGGACTCAAAATGGCAAAGCAAAAGATTCGTATCCGCTTGAAGGCATACGATCACAGAGTTCTTGACCAGTCCGCAGAAAAAATCGTTGAAACCGCGAAACGTTCCGGTGCAGGTGTATCCGGTCCGATTCCGCTTCCTACTGAGAAGCAGGTTATTACGGTTCTGCGTGCTGTGCACAAGTACAAGGACTCCAGGGAACAATTCGAAATGCGCACTCACAAGCGTTTGATCGACATTGTCAACCCGACCCCGCAAACGGTCGACGCATTGATGCGCCTGGACCTGCCGTCCGGTGTGGACATCGAGATCAAGCTGTAATAGACGCGAAAGACCAGATCTAAACAAATTTTTACTGCTAAAGGAAAGAAGGTGTCAACATGACAAAAGGTATCTTAGGTAAAAAATTGGGGATGACTCAAGTTTTCGCCGCCGACGGAACGGTATTGCCGGTTACGGTTATCCAAGCTGGACCTTGCGTAGTAATGCAAAAGAAAGACGTGGAGAACGACGGCTACGAAGCCATTCAACTCGGTTTTGCCGATAAGAAAGAAAAAAAAGCTACCAAACCTGAGCTGGGCCATGCGAAGAAAGCCGGCGCAGCACCTAAGCGCTACATTAAAGAATTCCGCGGAGTTCAACTGTCTGACTATGAAGTTGGCCAGGAGTTGAAAGCTGACGTGTTCTCCGAAGGTGAATTCGTTGATGTCACGGGCACTTCCAAAGGTAAAGGTTTCCAAGGCGTTATCAAACGCTGGAACCAACACACCGGACCGATGGCTCACGGCTCCCGCTACCACCGTGGACCGGGTTCCATGGGCTCCATTCAAGCCAACCGTGTACCGAAGGGCAAACACCTGCCGGGCCACATGGGCAAAGAAACCATTACCCTGCAAAACCTGCAGGTCGTGAAAGTCGACGTAGAACGCAATGTTCTTCTCGTGAAAGGCTCCATCCCGGGCCCGAAGAACTGCTTCGTATCCATCAAGTCGACCGTGAAAAAATAAGAAAGCGGGAAAGGAGGATCATCCATGCCTAAAGTTGCAGTTTATAGCGTCAACGGTTCGGAAGTAGGCGAAATCGAGCTTTCCGAAGCTGTTTTCGGTATCGAGCCTAACGTGCACGTGCTACACTCGGCAGTCGTTATGCAGCAGGCTTCCCTGCGCGCAGGAACGCACAAAACGAAAGGTCGCTCGGAAGTTCGCGGCGGCGGTCGTAAGCCTTGGAAACAAAAAGGAACCGGACGTGCCCGTCAAGGCAGCATCCGTGCTCCCCAGTGGAAAGGTGGCGGCATCGTATTCGGACCGACTCCCCGCAGCTATGCTTACAAGCTGCCGAAGAAAGTCCGTCGTTTGGCCATTAAATCCGCTCTGTCTTCCAAAGTGATCGATAACGATATTCTCGTACTGGATCAGCTGAACTATGCAGCTCCGAAGACGAAAGATGTCGTTGCCCTTTTGAAGAACTTGAAAGTCGAAAGCCGTGCTTTGCTTGTCACTGGCGAGTACAACGAAAATGTGGCTCTGTCCGCCCGCAATCTGCCAGGCGTTAAGTTCGTTAGCGCTGAAGGATTGAACGTGTTGGACGTATTGCTTCATGATAAGTTGATCATCACCAAGGACGCAGTATCGAAGGTAGAGGAGGTGCTTGCGTAATGAAAAACCCACGCGATTTGATTAAGCGCCCGGTTATTACGGAACGTACCAGCGATCTGATGGCTGCCAAGAAATATGTTTTCGAAGTAGACATCCGCGCAAGCAAGACTGAAATCAAACAAGCCGTCGAGCAAATCTTCAAAGTGAAGGTTGTCGGCGTTAATACCTTGAGAATGCCCGCGAAGCCGAAACGCTACGGCCGCTACTCCGGTTTCAGGCCGGAATGGAAGAAAGCCATCGTTTCCCTTCATCCGGACAGCAAGGAACTGGAGTTCTTTGAAACGGTATAAGTTAAATTTTTTAAAGTGAGGAGGGAATCCAAGTGCCAGTAAAAAAATACAAACCGACCTCCCCGGCCCGCCGTTCGATGTCCGTTTCCACGTTTGAGGAAATCACCACATCAACGCCGGAGAAATCTCTGCTTGCGCCTTTGTTTAACAAAGCAGGCCGCAACAACCAGGGGAAAATTACGACTCGCCACCAAGGCGGCGGTCATAAGCGTAAATACCGGATCATCGACTTCAAACGGACCAAGGATGGAATACCAGGTCGCGTTGCTACTGTCGAGTATGATCCGAACCGTTCCGCTAACATCGCGCTGATTCACTACGCTGATGGAGAGAAACGCTACATCATCGCTCCGAAAGGCTTGAAAGTGAACGACGTGATCACATCCGGTGCGGATTCCGACATCAAGATTGGGAACGCCTTGCCTTTGGAAAACATTCCAGTCGGTACGGTTATCCACAACATCGAGCTGAAACCTGGTAAAGGCGGCCAAATGGTTCGCGCAGCCGGTACGGAAGCTCAACTGCTCGGTAAAGAAGAAGCTTATGTAACGATCCGTCTTTCTTCCGGCGAAGTTCGCCGCGTATTGAAAGGCTGCCGCGCAACCATCGGTTCCGTTGGCAACGAAGACCACGAGTTGGTCAAAATCGGTAAAGCTGGCCGCGCCCGTCACATGGGCAAACGTCCGGAAGTCCGCGGTGTCGTCATGAACCCTGTGGATCACCCGCACGGCGGTGGCGAAGGCCGCGCTCCGATCGGCCGCAAGTCTCCTATGTCTCCTTGGGGCAAACCGACCCTGGGCTACAAAACCCGCAAGAAAAACAAAGCTTCGAACAAGTACATTGTTCGCCGCCGCACGAAATAAGATCGCCTGAGATAAAACCGGTTGAAGGGAGGATCATCCATGGGTCGCAGTTTGAAAAAGGGTCCTTTTGTGGACAACTACCTGTTCAAGAAAGTGGAAGAAGCCGCAAGCTCCAGCAAAAAGGTTGTTATCAAAACCTGGTCTCGCCGCTCCACCATTTTCCCGCAGTTCGTCGGCCAAACCTTTGCGGTATATGACGGCAGAAAGCACGTGCCGGTATATGTAACGGAAGATATGGTAGGTCACAAGTTGGGCGAATTCGCGCCAACCCGCACTTACAAAGGTCACACGGCAGACGATAAGAAAACCGGCAAGCGCTAATTGATCGGAAAAAGGTTCCCGCTGCCGGGAAGAGATATGTTTGAGAGGAGGTAATCCCATGCAAGCTACTGCATACGCAAGATACATTCGCATCGCTCCTCGTAAGGTACAGCTGGTTATGGACTTGATCCGCGGCAAGCAAGTCGGCGAGGCGATCGCCATCCTGCGCCACACGCCTAAGGCTGCTTCCCCTATCGTTGAGAAGCTGCTGAACTCGGCTGTCGCTAATGCCGAGCACAACTACTCGCTGGATCCGAACAAGCTGGTCGTCACCCAGGCTTTTGTAACCCAAGGCCCGACGATCAAACGGTTCCGCCCGCGCGCCATGGGCCGCGCAAGCCGCATCAACAAACGCACCAGCCACATTACGTTGGCGGTATCTGAAAAATAAGGAGGGACAACGTGTGGGTCAAAAAGTAAGTCCGATCGGTCTTCGTGTCGGCATCATCCGTGATTGGGAATCCAAGTGGTACGCCGGTAAAGATTTCGGCACCCTGCTGATGGAAGACGTAAAAATCCGTGAGTACTTGAAAGGCAAGCTGAAGGATTCTTCAGTTTCCCATATCGATATCGAACGCGCGGCCAACCGCGTGAACGTCACCATTCACACGGCTAAGCCCGGTATGGTAATTGGTAAAGGCGGAGCGGAAGTTGAAAACATCCGTGGCTACCTGACCAAGCTGACGAACAAGAAAGTGCACATCAACATCTCTGAAATCAAGAACCCTGAACTTGACGCGATTCTCGTAGCCGAAAGCATTGCTCAACAGCTCGAACGCCGCGTATCGTTCCGCCGTGCGATGAAACAAGCGCTGCAACGGACGATGAGATCGGGAGCCAAAGGAATCAAGACTTCGGTTAGCGGTCGTCTGGGCGGCGCGGAAATTGCCCGTACAGAAGGCTACAGCGAAGGCACCGTACCGCTGCACACACTGCGTGCCGACATCGATTACGGAACCGCCGAAGCTCATACCACCTACGGACGGATCGGCGTGAAAGTATGGATCTACCGTGGAGAGGTGCTTCCTACGGCTAAGAAGAAAGCTGTTCAGGAAGGAGGAAACTGATCATGTTAGTACCTAAGCGCGTCAAACACCGCAAAGAACACCGCGGAACGATGAAAGGCAACGCCAAAGGCGGCACGGAAGTGTCCTTCGGCGAATACGGCCTGAAAGCTCTCGAGCCGGCATGGGTAACCAACCGCCAAATCGAAGCAGCCCGTATTGCGATGACCCGTTACATCAAACGGGGCGGTAAAGTATGGATCAAAATTTTCCCCTCCAAGCCGATTACGCAAAAGCCGCTTGAAGTCCGGATGGGTAGCGGTAAAGGTAACGTCGAGAAGTGGGTTGCTGTTGTTAAACCGGGCAAGATTCTGTTTGAACTGGCCGGCGTAAGTGAAGAAGTTGCACGCGAAGCAATGCGTCTTGCTGCTCACAAACTGCCGATCAAAACGAAATTTGTAAAACGTGAAGAACTGGGTGGTGAAGCAGAATGAAGGGTAGCGAATTCCGGAACTTGACCACTGCCGAAATCGAGCAGAAAATCGCCGGTTTCAAGGAAGAGCTGTTTAACCTCCGTTTTCAACTGGCCACCGGCCAACTGGACAATCCAACCCAAATCCGCAATGTGCGCAAAGAAATCGCGCGGGCTAAAACCATTTTGCGTGAAAGGGAACTCGGGATCGGTTAATCCGTCCTATAGTTAGAGAGGAGGATGAAAGATGGCAGAGCGCAATGATCGTAAAGTGCAGATCGGCAAGGTCGTAAGCGATAAGATGGAAAAAACCATCGTCGTCGCCGTTGAAACCTACAAGAAGCATGATTTGTACCACAAACGGATCAAATATACGAAGAAATTCAAAGCACACGATGAGAACAACGAAGCCAAAATCGGCGACACGGTGAAGATCATGGAAACCCGCCCGCTGTCCAAAGACAAGCGCTGGAGACTGGTCGAAGTCGTAGAAAAAGCGGTTATCATCTAAAAAGACTGAAGCCGAAAGGAGGGTATTCCCGTGATTCAACCTTTTACACGTTTGAGCGTTGCCGACAACTCGGGCGCTAAACAACTGATGTGCATCCGCGTATTGGGCGGCACCGGCCGTCGCGTTGGACACATCGGCGACATGATCATCTGCTCCGTGAAAGAAGCAACACCAGGTGGCGTTGTCAAGAAAGGCGATGTAGTCAAAGCGGTTATCGTTCGTACCCGTCGCGGTGCGCGCCGTAAGGACGGATCCTACATCACTTTCGATGAAAATGCAGCGGTTATTGTTAAAGATGACAAGAGCCCACGCGGAACGCGTATCTTCGGGCCGGTAGCCCGCGAACTTCGCGACCGCGACTTCATGAAAATCGTTTCCCTGGCTCCTGAAGTCATCTAATGAGGGGACGACGAACACAATCGCCACTTAGGAGGTGTAAAGAACATGCCTAAACCAAAGAAAAGACTGGAGTCTCACAGCAACAAGCTCCACGTGAAGAAAGACGACACGGTATTCGTCATTACCGGTAAAGATAAAGGCAAGAAGGGCCGGATTCTGGCGGCTTATCCTCGTGAAAACCGCGTTCTGGTCGAAGGTGTCAACATGGTGAAGAAGCACGCCAAGCCTTCCCAAAAGAACCCGCAAGGCGGCATCATCACTCAGGAAGCGCCGATTCACGTTTCCAACGTCATGCTGGCCGATCCGAAAACGGGTAAACCTACCCGCATCGGCTACAAGGTTCTGGAAAATGGCACAAAAGTCCGGATTGCTAAAAAATCCGGAGAAGTAATCGACTAAGCAAAAGTCGGAAAGGAGGCTAACGTAACATGGCTGCAAGAATGAAGGAACGTTTTCTGAACGAAATCACTCCTGCCCTGATGCAGAAGTTCAACTATACAACCGTGATGCAAGTTCCGAAGTTGGAAAAAGTGGTTATCAACATGGGCGTAGGCGACGCTGTTGCCAATTCCAAAGTGCTGGACGCTGCTGTTGAAGAACTGCAACTGATCGCTGGTCAAAAGCCGGTTATCACCAAGGCGAAGAAATCCATCGCTGGTTTCAAACTCCGCGAAGGCATGCCGATCGGCGTTAAAGTTACCCTGCGCGGCGACCGGATGTACTACTTCCTGGACAAATTGTTCAATGTAGCGCTGCCACGGGTTCGCGACTTCCGCGGTGTTTCCTCTAAGGCTTTTGACGGCCGCGGAAACTACACCTTGGGCCTCAAAGAACAATTGATCTTCCCTGAAATTGATTATGATAAGATTGATAAAATCCGCGGTATGGACGTCGTAATCGTTACTACTGCAAAATCGGACGAAGAGTCCCGCGAACTGCTTACTCAACTCGGGATGCCGTTCGTTAAGTAATCCAGACAATGGAGGTGTAATCGAGTGGCAAAAACTTCGATGAAAATCAAGCAACAACGCCCGCCGAAGTTCAAAGTGCAAGCTTACACTCGCTGCGAACGCTGCGGAAGACCGCACTCCGTTTTGCGCAAGTTCAAGATTTGCCGTATCTGTTTCCGTGAATTAGCTTACAAAGGCCAAATCCCTGGCGTACGCAAAGCCAGTTGGTAATCACCCCGCTTTCGGGAAGGAGGTTCGCACACAATGGTAATGTCTGATCCAATTGCCGATATGCTTACGCGTATCCGTAATGCCAATATTGTCCGTCATGAGACGGTTGAAATTCCGGCTTCCAAGATCAAGCGCGAAATCGCTGAAATCCTGAAGCGTGAAGGTTTCATTCGTGACGCGGAATATGTTCAGGACAACAAGCACGGCATCATCCGTCTGTTCCTGAAATATGGCGCTAGCAACGAGCGCGTCATTTCCGGTCTGAAAAGAATCAGCAAGCCAGGCTTGCGCGTTTACGCGAAGAGCCAAGAGGTTCCACGCGTGCTGGGCGGACTGGGTATCGCCATCATCTCGACGTCCAAAGGCGTCATGACTGATAAAGAAGCCCGTCAAACAAAGTCCGGCGGAGAAGTTATTTGCTACGTTTGGTAATCCGCTAACGTGAACGAATGGAGGTGTAAACATGTCCCGAATTGGTCGTAAACCCATCGCAGTTCCGAACGGAGTATCGGTAACGATGGAAAATACAGTCATTACGGTGAAGGGCCCGAAGGGTACCTTGTCCCGTGAACTGCATAAAGATATGAAAGTCAATGTGGAAGGCGATGCCATTACGGTAGAGCGTCCATCTGACAACAAGCTTCACCGCTCCCTGCACGGAACGACCCGGAGCGTGGTTGCGAATATGGTGAGCGGAGTCACGGAAGGCTTCAGCAAAAACCTAGAATTGGTTGGCGTCGGTTACCGTGCCAACAAGAATGGCGACAAACTGGTGCTGAACGTGGGCTACTCCCACCCGGTTGAAATCGTACCGGAAGCCGGCATCGAGTTCGAAGTTCCCGCACAAAACAAAATTACGGTTAGAGGCATCGACAAAGAACGTGTCGGCGCTACTGCAGCTAAGGTCCGCTCCGTTCGTGAACCTGAACCTTACAAAGGCAAAGGCATCAAGTACGAAGGCGAACGCATTCTGCGTAAAGAAGGCAAAGCTGGTAAGAAGAAGTAAGCAAGTAATCGTCTTGAACGAAAGGAGTGAACCATTCCATGATTACAAAAGGCGACAAAAATGCAGCCCGTCTGAAACGTCACTTGCGTGTGCGTAAAAAGATTGAAGGAACCGCTGCACGTCCTCGGTTGAGCATCTACCGCTCTTCCAAACATATGTATGCTCAAATCATCGACGATAGCCAAGGCGTAACCCTTGCAGCTGCGTCGACCCAAGATAAAGAATTGACTGAAGCCGGCAATGGCGGCAACATGGATGCAGCTAAGCTTGTTGGCGAGCTGATCGCGAAGCGCGCAAAAGAGAAAGGCATCGAAAAGGTCGTTTTCGACCGTGGAGGATACCTGTATCATGGCCGCGTGCAAGCGCTGGCTGATGCAGCCCGTGAAGCCGGACTCGAATTCTGATCCATTTTGCCTATAAGGAGGTTAATGACTTGCGTGTAGATCCGAATAGTTTAGATTTGAAAGACAAAACCGTCCACATCAATCGCGTAGCGAAGGTTGTCAAAGGCGGACGCCGTTTCAGCTTTAGCGCACTCGTCGTCGTTGGCGACGGGAATGGCTGGGTTGGAGCCGGGATCGGCAAAGCTTCCGAAGTTGGCGATGCGATCAAGAAAGGCATCGAAGATGCCAAGAAAAACCTGGTGCACGTTCCGATCGTCGGGACCACCATTCCTCACCTGGTTATCGGACGCTTCGGCGCAGGCCGAGTGCTTCTGAAACCGGCATCCGAAGGTACCGGAGTTATCGCCGGCGGCCCGGTTCGCGCCGTATTGGAACTGGCTGGCGTAGGCGACATTCTCACGAAATCCCTCGGTTCTTCCAACGCTATCAACGTGGTTAACGCTACGCTGGAAGGTCTTCAGCGCTTGAAGAGAGTGGAAGAAGTGGCCAAACTTCGCGGCAAAACCGTCGAAGAACTCAAGGGTTAAGGAGGGGGAAACTATGGCGAAACAACTGGAGATCACCCTCACACGCAGCTTGATCGGACGCCCGGAAAAACAACGTGTAACCGTGAATACGCTGGGACTTCGCAAAATGCACCAAACTGTTGTTCACCAAGACAATGCCGCGATTCGCGGTATGATCAACCAAGTGAGCCACCTGGTGGAAGTCAAGGAAATCGAAGCGTAAGCTTCTGTCTTCAACAATAAGCTTGCCGAAGCGTCAAGCTTCGCGGATAATACAAGTATCTAACAGACTAACAAGGAGGTGCGTGAGCGATGAAAATTCATGAGTTGACTCCTGCACCAGGTTCCACTAGTGCTCGTAAACGTGTGGGCCGGGGTATCGGTAGCGGCACAGGTAAAACGTCGGGCAAAGGTCATAAAGGCCAAAAAGCCCGTTCCGGCGGCGGTGTACGTCCCGGCTTCGAAGGCGGCCAAAATCCGTTGTTCCGACGTTTGCCTAAGCGCGGCTTCAAAAACGTAAACCGCAAGGAATACGCAATTGTCAACCTGGACGATCTGAATCGTTTTGAAGAAGGAACGGAGATTACTCCGATCGTATTGGTAGAGACCGGCGTAATCAAAGACGTTAAAGATGGCATCAAAATTTTGGGCAATGGGGAACTTACGGTTAAACTGACGGTTAAGGCGAACAAGTTCTCTCAGAGTGCGATTGAAAAAATCCAATCTGCCGGCGGTCAAACCGAGGTGATTTAATGTTTAAAACATTATCCAACATTATGCGCGTAGAGGATCTCCGGAAAAAGATCATTTTCACTCTTTTGATCCTGATCGTCTACCGCATCGGTAACTTCATTCCCGTCACCAATATTGATACCGATGTATTGAGCAGACTCGATGAGCAGAGCAGCAGTGTATTCGGCTTGATGAACACCTTCTCGGGCGGAGCGTTGTTCCGCTTCTCCGTGTTTGCCATGGGGATCATGCCTTACATTACAGCTTCGATCATCGTGCAGCTGCTGTCCATGGATGTCATCCCGACTTTTGCTCAATGGGCAAAAGAAGGGGAGTCCGGACGGAAGAAACTGGCTCAATTTACTCGTTACGGCACGGTCGTTCTTGGCTTGGTCCAAGGTTTTGGCTATGCTGTTGGATTTAACAATCTTCTGAACGGTGTTGTCATTGACGCGAGCTTCACCACATACATGCTGATTGCGGTCGTTTTGACGGCAGGTACGGCATTCCTGATGTGGCTCGGTGAGCAAATCAATGAAAAAGGCATCGGCAACGGGATTTCCATCCTGATCTTCGCCGGTATCGTCGCTGCCATTCCTACCGGTGTGCGTCAATTGTTCCAGCAATGGTTTTTGGATGGCGGGGACGCGCTGTTCCTGAACATCGTAAAAGCCGTTCTGCTGTTTGTCGTTATCATTTTGATCGTGGCTGGCGTTATCTTCATCCAGCAAGGGATTCGCAAGATTCCCGTGCAGTATGCCAAACGCGTAGTCGGACGTAAAATGTACGGCGGACAATCGACTCACATTCCGATGAAGGTTAATGCAGCTGGCGTTATTCCGGTCATCTTCGCAGTATCCTTGCTGATGTTCCCGGCGACGATCGCCCAATTCTGGCGTGGGCATGCATTTGCCGACTGGATCATGAATAACATTACGATTCAGCACGCTTCAGGCATTGGCATTACGCTTTACGTTCTTCTGATTCTCGGCTTTACGTTCTTCTACACTTTCGTGCAGATCAACCCGCAGCAAATGGCCGAGCAAATGAAGAAGAATGGCGGATATATTCCGGGCATTCGTCCTGGAAAAACGACGCAGGTCTACCTGACCCGCGTGATGACTCGCATCACGTTAGCCGGTGCGCTCTTCCTCGCTGCCATTTCAGTTTTGCCGCTTATCTTCACCGATGCACTCGGTTTGCCGCAGAGCTTGAAAATCGGTGGTACCTCCATCCTGATCGTAATCGGGGTTGGTCTGGAAACGATGAAGACCATCGAAAGCCAGCTGATCAAGCGCCACTACAAAGGGTTTATCAACAAGTAAGCCGCGTAGTCTGCTTCTGTTGATGCTCTCGGGGGAGGTAGCAGAGAAGTGAATATCATATTTATGGGACCTCCTGGAGCGGGGAAAGGAACGCAAGCGGAACGGATCGTGAGCGAATTCCATATCCCGCATATTTCCACGGGAGACGCTTTTCGCGCAGCCATGAAAGAGGGTACTCCCCTCGGCGTGGAAGCGAAAAAGTTTGTAGATCAAGGACTACTCGTTCCGGATGAGATCACGGTCGGTATCGTCCGCGAAAGATTGCATCAGGCGGATTGCGCCCAGGGATTCATGTTGGACGGTTTCCCCCGGACCATATCGCAAGCCGAATCCCTTGATGCCATCCTGGAATCGATGGGAACCAAGATCGATGCCGTCATTGACCTGCAGGTGGATCGCAGTTTCTTGCTTGCCCGTCTGACGGGCAGAAGAATCTGCAAATCCTGCGGCTCTACCTATCATGTCGTCTTCAATCCTCCTGCGAAGGAGAATGTTTGCGACAAGTGCGGCGGAGAATTGTATCAACGATCTGACGATACAGAAGAAAAGGTAGGTACCCGTTTAGATGAGTACATCAACAAAACGGCTCCGCTCCTTGACTACTATGATCGTCAGGGCATTTTGCGGAAGGTGAACGGAGAACAGGAAATCAACACAGTGACAGCAGAGATCAATTCGATTCTGCGAGGTCTGAAGTAATGATTATCTGTAAATCCGCGGCTGAACTGGACCTCATGCGGGTAGCGGGACGCATTGTTGCTGAAACGCACCGCATGTTGGCTCCACTCATTCAACCAGGCATCACCACAAAAGAGTTAGACCGATTGGCGGAAGAGTTCATTCGCAAACAGGGTGCTGTGCCGTCTTTTAAAGGCTACAACGGTTTTCCTGCCAGTATTTGCGCTTCAGTCAACAATGAATTGGTGCATGGCATTCCCGGCGAACGAAAGCTGATGGAAGGCGATGTGATCAGCCTCGACATCGGCGCCCAATATAAGGGGTATCACGGCGATTCGGCTTGGACATATGGAGTAGGGAAGATTTCTCCAGAGGCGCAGCGGCTCTTGGACGTGACGGAACGATCCCTCTACGCAGGGATTGCGGAAGTTAAACCGGATGCTCGTCTCTTTACAATCTCCCATGCGGTTCAGGTCTGTGCGGAAAATGAAGGGATGTCCATCGTTCGTGAATATGTCGGTCATGGTGTCGGGACCGAGCTCCATGAGGAGCCGCAAATCCCGAACTACGGTCCGTCTGAACGGGGCCCTCGTTTGAAGCCAGGCATGGTGCTGGCCATCGAGCCGATGGTGAATCTGGGTGAACGTTATGTCCGCACTTTGTCCGATAACTGGACGGTAGTGACGGTGGACGGTTCTCTCTGCGCCCACTTTGAACATACTGTCGCGGTAACCGCAGACGGGTATGAGATCCTGACGAAAGCCGGGTGAATCAAGTGGAAACGCGAAAGCCTCAACTGGGACAAATCGTGCGGATCCTGCGTGGCCGCGACACCGAAAAGCTAGCCGTCATTATTGGAGTTGTTGATGAAAGATTTATTCTGATTGCAGACGGAGACAAACGAAAGTTTGACCAACCGAAGCGCAAGAATATCCTTCACGTTCAACTTCAGGATGCGATTAGCCGCGAAGTCGCCGACAGCCTGCGGGACACGGGACGTGTCACGAATGGAAAACTGCGGTTTTCCCTGAACAAATTCAGAGAAGACTGTGAAGCTGAAGCTGAGCAGAAAGGAGAATGACTGTGGCCAAAGAAGACGTTATTGAAGTGGAAGGCACGGTAATCGAGCCTTTGCCGAATGCCATGTTCAAAGTGGAACTGGAGAACGGACACAAAATCCTGGCCCACGTTTCCGGCAAAATCCGGATGCACTTTATCCGCATTCTGCCTGGAGATAAGGTGACGGTAGAACTTTCACCCTACGATCTGACGCGTGGACGCATCACTTACCGGTACAAGTAAGCGATAAAGAATATTACGCTTTCCTTCGGGGAAGTCTCGATACTGCCGCTGACGGTGCAGACCTTAGTAACAAGCTTTCCAGAACGGAAAGCGAAGCGTATGAAATTGCGAACAGCTTTCCGACAGAAAGCTCTTGAGGGAGGTAAACCACGATGAAAGTAAGACCTTCGGTTAAACCGATTTGTGAAAAATGCAAAGTCATCAAGCGTAAAGGCAACGTCATGGTGATTTGCGAAAACCCGAAACACAAACAAAAACAAGGATAAGGAGGTGCAGCCCTGAATGGCTCGTATAGCTGGAGTTGACTTGCCCCGTGACAAACGAGTGGAAATCGCCTTGACGTATATCTTCGGCATTGGCAAGACCACTTCCCAAAAAATTCTCGGTATTGCTGAAATCAGCCCGGAAACTCGCGTTCGCGATCTGACCGAGGATGAAGTTAGCCGTCTGCGGGAAGCAATCGATAAGAATGTCAAAGTAGAAGGCGATCTTCGCCGCGAAATCTCTTTGAACATTAAGCGTCTGATCGAAATCGGATCCTATCGCGGCATTCGTCACCGTCGCGGTCTGCCGGTTCGTGGACAACGCACCAAAACTAACGCTCGTACGCGCAAAGGTCCGCGCCGTACTGTAGCGAACAAGAAGAAGTAATAAGGGGGGAAACCACTAATGGCAAAACCAAAAGCTAAAATTGCCCGCACGAAACGTCGTGACCGGAAGAATATTGAATCCGGAGTGGCCCACATCCGCTCCACTTTTAACAACACCATCGTTACCATCACGGATCCCCACGGAAATGCAATTTCCTGGGCAAGCTCCGGTAACCTGGGTTTTAAAGGATCGCGGAAAAGCACGCCTTACGCTGCTCAAATGGCCGCAGAAACTGCTGCAAAAGCCGCAATGGATCACGGCATGAAGACTGTAGAAGTTATGGTCAAAGGTCCGGGTGCTGGCCGCGAGTCCGCTATCCGCTCCCTTCAAGCCGCTGGTCTTGAAGTGAACATGATCAAAGACGTAACTCCGGTTCCTCATAACGGCTGCCGTCCTCCGAAACGTCGCCGCGTCTAATCCAGTCGCGGGGTAGTATATTTATCCTCTGCCGGTTAATAATGGTGTAGGAGGATAGACATACTGCCAGGTTATTATCCGTTAGGTAATCCCGAGGAAACGACGTTTCGAAGGAGGGTTCATTTTAATGATAGAGATCGAAAAGCCAAAAATAGAAACCGTGACGGTTAACGAGGAAGGCAACTACGGCAAATTTGTTGTAGAGCCGCTGGAACGCGGCTATGGCACGACGCTGGGTAATTCCCTGCGGCGTATTCTTCTTTCCTCGCTGCCTGGAGCCGCTGTTTCGTCCGTGCAGATCGACGGAGTTCTCCACGAATTTTCGACGATCCCGGGTGTTATGGAGGATGTAACGGAGATTATCCTTAATCTTAAGGGACTATCGTTAAAGATTCATTCCGACGAAGAAAAGATTCTGGAAATCGACGCCGAAGGTGAAGGCCGGATTTCGGCCGGTGACATTCGTGCGGACAGCGACGTGGAAATCTTGAACCCTGACCTTCATATCGCTACGCTTTCCCCGGATGCCCGCGTTCACATGCGTATCCATGCCAATAGGGGCCGCGGTTACGTGCAAGCCGACAAGAACAAACGGGAAGATCAGCCGATTGGCGTCATTCCGATTGATTCTATTTTTACGCCGATTACGCACGTTAATTATTCCGTGGAAAACACCCGTGTTGGGCAAGTTACGAACTATGACAAGCTCACGCTGGAAGTGTGGACGGACGGCAGCATTCGTCCGGAAGAAGCAGTAAGTCTTGGCGCCAAAATTCTCACAGAGCATCTCTATCTATTTGTCGGTCTGACCGATGAAGCGAAAGATGCTGAGATTATGGTGGAGAAGGAAGAGGACAAGAAAGAAAAAGTCCTGGAAATGACCATCGAAGAGTTGGATCTTTCCGTTCGTTCCTACAACTGTCTGAAGCGTGCGGGTATCAATACCGTTCAGGAATTGATCACCAAAACCGAAGAAGACATGATGAAGGTGCGGAATCTGGGTCGCAAATCCCTGGAAGAAGTTCAGGAGAAGCTCGAAGAGCTGGGCCTGGGCCTTCGTATGGAAGAATAATCATCGCCTAAAGAAGGAGGGAACACCATGGCATACCAAAAGTTGGGTCGTGACGCCAGCGCTCGGAAAGCATTGTTCCGTGACCTGGTAACCGACTTGTTCATACAGGAACGCATCCAAACGACTGAAGCGAAGGCGAAGGAAGTTCGTTCCATCGCTGAAAAACTCATCACGCTTGCAAAGCGCGGTGACCTGCACGCTCGTCGTCAAGTAGCAGCATTTGTTCGTCGTGAAGCGGCTGACGAAAACCAAGACGCCATCCAAAAGCTCTTTTCCGAACTGGCAAAGCGCTATGCGGATCGTCCGGGTGGCTACACTCGTATTTTGAAGCTGGGACCCCGTCGTGGAGACGGAGCTCCTATGGTTTATCTGGAACTGGTAGACCGGGCTTAAGGTTTAAAAGGGGAAAGGGTGGACAGAACCGTCAAGGTTCTGCTGAAGCCCTTTTTTTATACCCAAAAAGTGTTTTTGCGAGGTTAGGCCGTTAATGGTCTACGGCCTTAATAAAGGTTGGGGATATCAAGTGCGCAATTTAGCGTTTGTTGTGAGCTATGACGGAAGCAGCTACAACGGCTTTCAGTCCCAGCCCTTTGGCAACACCATTCAGGACATGCTGGAGAAAGCGATCTTCGAGCTGACAGGAGAAGTCGTTAAAGTATACGGTTCGGGCCGGACTGACGCGGGCGTTCATGCTCAGGCTCAGATGGTCAACTTTTATACGGATGCGCAAATCTCAGTCGAACGGTTTTCTCTTGCGATGAATACCCGGTTACCGAAGGATATCGTCGTCCTTCGCGCGGCTGTGGTGCCGGATGGCTTCCATGCTCGTCGGCACGCGTTACAGAAGACTTACCAATATACTATTCAGCGCACGAAGTTTCCCGATGTGTTTGAGCGCGGCTACCGGTTTCACCATCCGCTGAGACTCGACATAGAGGCGATGAGAACAGCGCTGAAGTATTTCGAATGCACCCATGATTTCACCTCTTTCTGTTCCGTCAAAAGCGCGAAAGGATCACATGTGCGCACCATCATGGAGGCACGACTTGAGTTCGAACCCTCGCCCCCAGACTGGTATGGCGAGGCAGGTGTGATCCGGATCTATATTACCGGAAACGATTTTTTGCATAATATGGTGCGGATTATTGTAGGAACGCTTCTTCAGGTTGGAGAAGGAAAGCGCAAAGCGGAAGAGATTCCCGCTATTTTGGCTGCAATGAGTAGGCAGAAGGCAGGACCGACAGCTGAGGCTCATGGATTGATGTTATGGGATGTACAATATGACTTGCCCGGCATCACATTTTATTCATGATTTCTTCTTGATTATTTATGCGAAATGCGGTATGATAAATGCTGGTGTTTCGACTGGCCTCCCACGCCCCGAGTCGAAATAGCCGCTCACTTTTACCAAGCTGAAGATTTCAATGGATCTTTATGAAGTTTAGGAGGACACGCAAATGAGTACCACATATATGGCGAAACCGAATGAAGTTGAGCGCAAATGGTACGTTATTGATGCTGAAGGCAAAACCCTGGGGCGTCTGGCAAGCGAAGCTGCAAGTTTGATCCGCGGCAAGCACAAACCGGAGTTTACTCCGCATGTCGACACCGGTGATTTCGTCATCATCATTAACGCCAGCAAGGTCGTTTTGACCGGCAAGAAACTTCAAAAGAAAATGTACTACCGTCACTCCATGTATCCGGGCGGTTTGAAAGTTACACCTGCAGAGGAAATGCTGAAGAACAAGCCGGAACGTATGATCGAGCTGGCTGTTCACGGTATGCTTCCGAAGACCCGTCTTGGCGACAGCATGAAGACGAAGCTTAAAGTATTTGCAGGCAGCGAACATACGCACGCCGCACAAAAACCAGAAGTTTACGAACTTCGCGGATAATAAAGGGAGGACAGTTTCATGGCACAAGTACAATACTATGGGACCGGTCGTCGTAAACACTCGGTAGCGCGTGTGCGCCTTGTTCCGGGTGAAGGACGTATCGTAATCAATAAGCGCAATCTGGACGAATATTTCGGTCTTGAAACGCTGAAACTCATCGTAAAACAGCCGCTTAACCTGACTGACACGCTTGGCAAATACGACGTGCTCGTTATCGCTAACGGCGGCGGTATCTCTGGTCAAGCTGGAGCAATCCGTCACGGCATTTCCCGCGCTCTGCTGAAAGCCGATCCTGAATTCCGTCCGTCTTTGAAAAAAGCCGGCTTCCTGACCCGTGACCCACGGATGAAGGAACGGAAAAAATACGGCTTGAAAGCTGCTCGTCGCGCTCCTCAATTCTCGAAACGTTAATCCTTGTTCAACAAGGACAAAAGCCTCTGGCCTTATCAGCCAGAGGCTTTTTTTATGTTAGTTAACGATCTCTACGTTCCGTATTCCCCAATTATGAATAAGGTTGGCTCTTTGAAAGAGTTCTCCCCGCAATGTAATATCATCACCTTTATCTATTTTCAACAACTCATCGTCTTGATTCGTAAAATATGCCTTGAAACGGTTCCCACTTTTTGTTTCGACCAAGATCTCGCCTTTTCGAACCTCATCTACTTTCCCGCTCCATGTGACAGTTTCACCTTGCGCATTTTTCCAGAAGTCATCCTGCTGAAGTTCGGTTAATGATTTATAATGGGATATTAAGGTATCATAGCTATCCGCGAGGATTTCTGAGGTAGTCGGCTTTTCTGATGGCATCACAATTAATATCAAGACACCAATGCAGAAGACTGCAAAAATGACGGCACCCACAATCCATCCTCTATGTTTTCGGGGGTTGGGTTCTACTGAGTCGCCTTTAAGGGGCGCATTTATTAAACTCATTTAATCGCTCCGTTCGAATTGTGCATATTCCTAAATATACCATAAATAATGTTCTAAGTGACATTTCCCCAAAATGGGCACATCCCCATACATAACTCAATAAAATGATAGAAGGAATGAAAAAGAAACACAGATTTTACAGTTGACAAACCAATACATTCTTCTATAATGGATATAAGATAATTCCTACCGAAATAGTATGAATAATGTTTTGTAAGCATAAGGAGGAGACCATGAACCTGCTGGAAAAAGAACAATGGATTCGCGAGGCTGCAGAAGATCTGGAGCACAAAAAGGCGGAGGATGTCATCGCCGCAGCGGTAAAAATGTTTCCGAGCTTGACTTTGGCTTGCAGTTTTGGCTCAGAAGATGTGGTGCTGGTTGATCTTTTGCATAAGGTTGCTCCGGCTACCGATATTTTTTATCTGGATACGGATCTGCATTTTAAAGAAACTTACGAAACTCGAGACCGGCTTGAACAGCACTATGGTTTGAAATTCGTTCAAGTGAAATCGCAATTGACCCTGGAAGAGCAGGCGGAAAAATACGGTGAAGCCCTTTGGTCGGTAGAACCGAACCAATGCTGTAATCTGCGGAAAGTAGAACCGCTCACCCGGATTCTATCTAAGTATGATGCTTGGATTACCGGTATTCGCCGCGATCAGGCTCCTACAAGAGCTAACGCCAAGAAAGTGGAGTATGACGCCAAGTTCGGCTTGGTGAAGTTCAACCCGCTGGCCGATTGGACTTCCGAGGATGTTTGGAATTACATCCGCAAAGAGGGCATTATCTATAATCCTTTGCATGATCAACACTATCCTAGCATTGGCTGCGAAAAATGCACTCGCCAAGTGCTCCCGGGAGAAGATCCGCGGGCTGGGCGTTGGTCAGGTTTTGAGAAAACCGAGTGCGGTCTGCACAAATAAGATAAGCATGCGGAGGTTAGATAAATGGCAGGAGTTACGGAGCAGGAGCAACCGGTAAAAGCGGAAGAAACCATCAAGCCTCACGGAGGCGTTTTGATTAACCGTTTGGCGAGCGCAGAAGATCGGGAACGTTTTCTCAAGCAGGCGGAAGGGCTGGATAAAATCGCGATCAACAAATGGACCGTCTCCGATTTGGATTTGATCGCGGTCGGAGCGTTCTCTCCGCTGAATGGCTTTTTAGAGGAAGCGGATTACCGATCTGTCGTTGATCGCATGCGTCTTGCCGACGGTACGGTGTGGAGCATTCCCATTACCCTTGCGGTTAATTCCGATCAGGCGAGTAAGCTGCGTACAGGCCAACAAGTGGCCTTGCAAGGTGCAGAGGATGGTGTGCTCTACGCGATCCTTGAGGTTAGGAGCATCTATAAAGCCGATCAGCAATTGGAAGCGGCTAAAGTATTCCGTACGACTGATACAGCCCATCCTGGTGTACAGAAGCTTTTGGAGCGGCCTGACACTTATGTTGGGGGTCCTGTGACGGTATTGAATCGTCCGGTTCCGGATAAATTTCAAGAGTTTTACTTTGATCCGGTTGAAACTCGCGCTCAGTTCGCCGCAAAAGGCTGGAAGCGTGTGGTTGGTTTCCAAACCCGAAACCCGGTCCATCGCGCCCATGAATACATCCAGAAAAGTGCAATGGAAATCGTCGACGGCTTGTTCCTGAATCCGTTGGTAGGGGAGACCAAATCTGACGACATTTCCGCCGATGTGCGGATGCGCAGCTATCTCGTCCTCCTTGAAAATTATTACCCGCAAGACCGGGTATTTCTTGGCGTTTTCCCGGCTGCGATGCGGTATGCGGGACCAAGAGAAGCGATTTTCCATGCCATGGTGCGGAAAAATTACGGCTGTACCCACTTTATCGTCGGCCGTGACCATGCCGGTGTCGGCGATTACTACGGCACGTATGAAGCGCAGGAGATCTTCCGCGAGTTTACGGCCGAGGAATTGGGCATTACACCGCTGTTCTTCGAACACAGCTTTTTCTGTAAAAAGTGCGGCAACATGGCCTCCAGTAAAACCTGTCCTCACGACAGCGCCGATCACTTGACCCTGTCAGGCACAAAAGTACGGGGCTTGCTGCGGGACGGAATCTGCCCGCCGGTGGAGTTCACCCGACCAGAAGTAGCGAAAGTGCTGATTGACGGAATGAGCGAGCAAATCAAATAAGAAGCTATAAGGCATATTTGTCCGCCTTGTCCCATATAGATGTGAGGAATCATTTGCGAGGTGCGTCTGCGCTTGACGGCTGGCGCACCTCGCACGGGGATGGGGTGGATTTTTTATGCGCAAATTTCGCAAACGAATCGTAGTCTGGATGACCTTCCATGGCGGATTGAAAATTGCCATGGCTTCGGTTCTCGTCCTGCTGCTGGTTTTCATCTATACCTTTCAATTGCCCTCGTCCCAAACCTGGACGTATTGGACGATGCCCTTAACCGGTAAAACCATTGCCATCGATGCCGGCCACGGCGGGATCGACGGCGGCGCGGTGAGCAATGACGGCATCATTGAAAAAGATCTTAACTTGTCCATTTCCTTGTACTTGCGTGATTACCTGCAGCAGGCGGGAGCAGTCGTTGTGATGACGAGGGAAGTGGATGAGGATTTGGCGGGAGAAGATACGAAGCGAATCCGTAAACGAAAAACGGAGGATTTGCATAACCGAGTGCAATTCGTACAGGACCGCAAGGCGGACAGTTTAATCAGCATTCATATGAACAGTATTCCTTCCCCTCGTTGGCGAGGCGCGCAAACGTTTTATTACAAAGATAACAATCCGGAGAACGTCAGGTTGGGGACTTTTATCCAGTCCGAAATCAAACGCAATTTGGAGAATACGGACAGGCTCGCCAAACCGATGGACAAGAAGGTGTATCTGCTGAAAAATACGAGTATCCCAGCCGTCCTTGTAGAAGTCGGATTTTTGTCCAATCCCGATGAAGCGCGGCTCTTGAACCAGCCTTCTTACCAGAAAAAAGTGGCGGCTGCCATCTATCATGGTATCCTTAAATATTACTCGGGAGAGAAGCTGCCTGATGCTAATGCGAACACAGATCCGTCCACTCCGACCGACCCGTCCGAATAATGTCCAGCGAATGGGGCTGTGTGCTATACTTATGAGTACGGTTCCATAGTCGCCGCAAATATCGAACGAGGTGCTGTCATGGTATCAAAAGAGCAGGTATTAGAAGCGTTGGCATCCATTTACGATGGGGAATTTCATAAGTCTGTCGTCGAGCTTCGTCTTGTCCGCGACATTATGCCGAAGGATGACCGAGTAAATTTGACCTTTGTGCTGACGACCGAGGATGAGCATACGAAACAGCAATATGAACACGATGTTAAAGAGGCTTTGGCGCGCATCGGAGTGGAGACGGTCAATCTTCGCTTCCGGATGATTACGGAATACGAATGGAACGATTTGCAACGATCCGTCGGACAAAACGGGGAGGGTTCGGCAGCTGGCGCTGTATCCGGTCAGAAGGATGGCAGCCAAGGGGCTGCAGCGGCAGGGAGAACACCCGCAACTTCTCCATCAGGAGCGGGGTTGACCCATTATATTGCGATAGCCAGTGGCAAGGGCGGGGTAGGCAAATCAACCGTAACTGTCAATCTGGCCGTCGCCTTAGCCCGTCAAGGCAAGCGGGTGGGCATTATTGATGCCGACATCTATGGCTTCAGCGTACCGGATATGATGGGGATCGAAGAAAATCCTCAAACCGAAGGAGACAAGATCCTTCCAGTGGAAAAATTCGGCGTAAAAGTCATGTCCATGGGCTTTTTTGTACAGGACAACGCCCCGATCATTTGGCGGGGGCCGATGCTGGGCAAAATGCTCAAGAACTTTCTGACGGAAGTAGACTGGGGCGAATTGGACTATCTGCTTCTGGACTTGCCCCCGGGAACGGGGGATGTCGCACTCGACGTTCACCAGATGATTCCGGCGAGCAAGGAGATCATCGTCACGACCCCTCATGCTACTGCCGCCTTTGTCGCCGCGCGAGCTGGAGCGATGGCCCAGCAAACCGGACATGAAATCCTCGGCATCGTTGAAAATATGGCTTATTACACCAACCGTTTGGGAGAAAACGAGTATGTGTTCGGACGGGGGGGAGGCGCGAAGCTGGCGGAGGAGCTTCATGCTGAGCTGCTTGCGCAAATTCCGTTAGGGGCCCCGGACAATCATGCAGCTGAGCCGGATTATTCACCTTCTGTTTATAAAGCGGATACGCAAACCGGGCTCATGTATCAAGAAGTGGCAGCCCGGATCGTTGAGAAACTTGCCTGATTCTAGAAAAAGCAAACCGGTCTTCAATGGGGTTCGCCCGTGAAGACCGGTTTATTATTTTGCTGTGATCATTTACTGTCCGCTGCTTCCGCCACCGCCACCTTGATCCTGGCCGCTTTCGCTTTCCTGCCCAGATCCCTTCTCCTCGTCTTGGGACTTATCGGAGGATTCTTGACCTTTCTGTTCCCCGGATACTTGTCCGGCCGCCTTCGGTTTGGTTTGTTCTTCGACGGCTTTGGACATTAGCTCCATTAACTGGGATCGGAAGAGGGGACTTTGCAGGGATTCCTTCATAAGGTCCATCACCATCAGGCGATACTCCGGACCCTTCATCGCATTTAAAACGACGGCTTGGTACTGGCCGGATTTCATCAAATCCAGCATGGACTTCTGGTATTCGGGATCCTTGATCAACTGCTTCTGAAGCTTCTCGTTATCTTTGCTCAGCGCTTTTGCGAAATCGCTGGCAAATTTCGGGTCCTTCATCGTCTTTTCAATCAACTTGGATCCATCGGAGCCTGTTAAAATCTCTTTCACCGCAACCTGCATTTGTATCCCTTCGCCGGTTGACAGAAGCTTGGTTGTTTTATCCATCCCTTTGTTTATAGCTGTTTTAATCGTGTCCTGAGCTTCTTCCGACTTTAGTACATCCAGAACAATCGTTTTGGTGTCTTTATAGCTCTGTCCCGACGAGCCGCTGGACCCGCCCGACATACCGCAAGAGGTCGTGAGTAGGAGTGCTGCGATGCTGCCTGCCGCCCAACCGATTTTAGACATGAGGGTTAGGGCCCCTTTCCATGGAGAGTTGCTCTTAGTATGCTCTCTCCGCGGCACATTATTTCCGGTTGATTCGCTTTTTCTTGAGAACGTTGGTACAATTTATCTGCAAAACTGGAATCGGTCGGGAGGATTGCCATTATGACAATGAAAAAGCTGACTTACTGGTTTTGGTCAACACTTGCCTTTGGTCTTATTTCAGGCGGTGTCTTCGGTTTGCTGGTTCTGGCCGGTTATCCACATTTTAGCTTGATCGAGGACATGAAGCCTGGCTTTAACTTATTGAACGTTTCCTTCGTATTCGTGAGCGGTGCGCTCATCGGCATATTCAGTCAAATGGGCTTCTTTGCTTATCAGATCATCCGGTACCTGATGATGAGTATTTTTCGGCGAAAATGGGTCTGGGAAATCGTGCAGCTATTCGTCACCATTGTCGTCGCCGTCGATGTCGTTTATGTGCGCTTAATCTCGTTTAAGGATGAGGAAAAGCCGCTATATACCGTTATATTGCCCATTGCTGTCCTTGTCGTTGCTCTCGCAGTCTGTTATGTGAAAGTAAAACAAACCAATCGCAACGCATTTATCCCAACCTTATTTTTCATGTTTGCCGTAACAATTCTTGAAGCGGTGCCGGCTCTGCGCGTTTCGAGCGTACCTTCCCAACTGCTGATGCTATCGATTCTTCTCGTTTGCAATGGATGGCAGATTCTGCTCCTGCATAAATTGACTCCAACCAGAGGAAAAGCCCCGGCGCTGCAAACGCCGAAGGCTTCTTGAATCAAACGAAGGCCATTATTGATCTTGAACTTCCCGCTGCTGGACATGGGCTTGATTAAGCAGCTCCGATACGCTAACGAAATCATACCCTTGTGCCCGGAGCTTATCGATAATGATGGGCAGTGCTTCATCCGTTTGCTGGCAAGTATCACTGGCATGCAAAAGGACAATGTCCCCAGGATGAGCGCCGCTTAACACTCGATTGACGATGGTATCGACGCCGGGATTTTCCCAGTCATGAGAGTCTGTATCCCATTGGATAACCGAGTACCCGAGTTCATTTGCTGTTTGGAGTACTTCTTTGTTGAAGTCTCCGTTTGGCAGCCGGATGAGCGTGGGTGCTTTTTTTGTTAGATCCGTTAAAATGCGGTGAGCGGTGACGATCTGCTCCCGAACTTCATTTGGTTTTAGTTTACTGTAGTTCTCGTGTTTATGGCCATGACTGCCTATTTCAAAGCCGTCTTTGACCAGCTTTTCTACCACCTTGGGGTGGCTTTCGCTCCATGCAGAGGAGAGGAAGAAAGTTGCGTCCGCCACGCCCTTTTTCTTTAAGACGTCGGCAATTTGCTCCGGACGTTTTTCACCCCAGCTGATATCAAAGGTAAGGGCAATCATCTTTTTGTCTGTCTTCACATTAAAAACGGCGGCGGGTTCTTTTTGATCAAACACCGACAGGTTTTCTTTTTCCGAGTAAATGATTCCGGCGGCAAATACGAGTGTGACCATAACGATGAAGAGCTGTTTGAGCTTTTTACCGTTGAATACATAAAAACTGTTCATTGGAATGTACCTCCCGGAGCGCCTGTGGGGGCTTGTTTGATTTATGTGTATGGTTTGTCCGGGACGGATATGAATCGTTTTCGCATCAAAGTTAGCCTTTTTTCGAATCGCCTACGGTGTTAAAAATGGAAATAAATGAGCATAACTATAAGGCTGTCTATTTACGGCAGATTTACGGATCATGTCGGAAGGGGTATGTCGGGATGCTCGGGTTTTTGTTCAACGAGAGGGAATGTAGAGAACTGGATTATTTGCTGCGAAAAGAGTTAGATGAAATGTCCTTTGATCTAAAGGATGAGCAGTTAAATAGGGATGTGAAAAACGCCATCGAGCAAAGGTATAGAGTTGTCTTCCGCATGTATGCGAGACTGGCTTCGCCTAAGGATATATCCCGGTATGCCCGAAACCGGGCTCGTGATAAATGAGACAAGCCCTGTGTGAGAAGGGCTTCTGCGAGAGTCAGATGAAATCTAGCATTTTGGGGTTGACGTCTTTCGACAACCTGTGGTATCTTAGTATTCGCCCTTCCGAAGGGGATGCAGCATTTAATAAACGACTTCAATTGAAGCCAAAAAAAATGCTTGCAATGAACTAACGAAGTGTGATATATTAATTGAGTCGCCGCTGAAAGCGAACGACGAAAGAAAAGCTTCAAAACGCAACACTTGGTCCTTTGAAAACTGAACA
>NZ_CBQR020000176.1 GCF_000455485.1 Gorillibacterium massiliense | reverse complement strand
ACCGAGTTAATCTTTGTCGTTTGCGCCATGTTTCAGCGGCGACTTGATTAATATATCACAGGTGGCAAAGGGTTTGCAACCTGTATTTTTTTCCAGCTGCTCATGATCTTTGTTTCAATCCGAAGCAGCAAGTGATACTGTACCACAGCCGCCACTTCGTTGGCAACAGTAATTTCTATTCCGCCCAAACTGGAGCCACCATCGTAACAAAAAAGCGCAGCCCTGAAGACCATAAACATGATCTTCAAAGACTGCGCACTCGGTTCAACTAATAATTACTCTTGACGATCCCGCATCAGCGGGAACAGCAGCACATCGCGGATCGAAGGTGAATTGGTCAGCAGCATGACCAGACGGTCAACACCGATTCCGAGTCCCCCTGTAGGCGGCATGCCGTATTCCAAAGCACGAACAAAGTCATCATCCATTTCATGAGCTTCATCGTTGCCCATTTCCCGTTCTTTCAGCTGAGCTTCGAACCGCTCCCGTTGATCGATGGGATCGTTCAGCTCAGTAAAGGCATTAGCATGCTCGCGAGCAACGATAAACAGCTCGAAACGGTCCGTAAAGCGTGGATCGTCGGCATTTTTCTTGGCAAGAGGAGAAATCGCCACTGGATGGCCGGTGATGAAAGTCGGCTCAATCAGCGTTTCCTCAACGAAGGCTTCGAAAAACTGGTTGACGATATGGCCAAAGCCCATGCCCGGTTCTACCGGAACATGATGTTCTTTTGCAAGACGAATGGCTTCTTCATCCGACATTTGGACGCTGAAATCAATGCCTTTTACTTCCTTGATGGCATCCACCATGGAAACCCTGCGCCATGGTTTGCCCAAGTCGATTTCGGTTCCTTGGTAGTTGATAACGGCAGAGCCCAATACGTCCTTGGCGATATGGACGACCAGATTCTCCGTCAACTGCATGATGTCTTTGTAATCGGCATAGGCCTCATACAGCTCGATCATCGTAAATTCCGGATTATGGCGCGTCGAAACGCCTTCGTTCCGATATACCCGTCCGATTTCATATACTTTTTCCAGCCCGCCGACAATAAGCCGCTTCAAATGCAGCTCGATGGCGATCCGCATGTAAAGCTGCATGTCGAGAGTGTTGTGTTTGGTGATAAAAGGCCTTGCCGCAGCGCCGCCGGCAATGGCGTGAAGGGTCGGGGTTTCCACCTCGAGATAGCCTGCGTTATCCAGATAACGGCGCATGGATTGAATGATCCGCGAACGCAAAATAAAAGTCGTCTTCACGTCTTCGCTCATGATCAAATCCACGTAGCGTTGGCGATAGCGCATCTCGATATCTTTAAGTCCATGGAATTTATCCGGAAGCGGGTACAGCGATTTCGTCAATACCACGACCGAATTGGCTTTGACTGTGGTTTCGCCGGTTTTCGTCTTGAAGACGGTACCCTCGACGCCGATGATGTCGCCGATGTCCAAGAGATCGAAGGCTGCATATTCGTTCTCCGGCACGGAGTCCTTGCGGACGTAAATTTGAATTTTACCGCTAAGGTCCTGGATATGGGCAAAAGACGCCTTCCCCATGCTCCGTTTCTGCATGATGCGGCCGGCGATGTTTACCGGAATAGCCGCTTCCTCCAGCTCGTCATGGGTCTTGTCGCCATAGGTGCTCAAGATCTCCTTTGCACTAGCGTTCCGATCAAATTTACGGCCAAAAGGATCGATTCCGAGAGCCCTCAGCTCGTCCAGTTTGTTGCGGCGAATCACCAGCAGCTCGTTTAATTCCAATTCCTCACTCATGACGCTGTCCCCCATTTATACATATCTGCATTTCCTTCACCTATCTGACCAGGATAAACGAATGATGCCATTCTTTTAGAACGAGCGACGTTTAGCTTAGTCGAACAAGGCTTTTTATAGTGCCAAGCTTATTATTTCCTATAAAGTAAAGGGAAAAAGCTTCCCACGGAAGCTTTTTCACAAAACCAGATGGAAAGTCGTTGATCCGTTTATCTTCTTACTTCTTAATATCGATAATTTGGTATTGAATAATACCTGCTGGAACGCTGACTTCCACGTTAGAGCCTTTTGTCTTGCCCAGAATCGCCTTGCCTACCGGGCTTTCATTCGAGATCTTGTTTTGAAACGGATCGGATTCAGCTGTGCCTACGATATTATATTCAACGAAATCCCCGAACTCAAGGTCCTTTAACGTGACGATGGACCCTACGCTCACCGTATTGATGTCGACTTCATCATTGTTGATGATGCGGGCATTCCGCAGCATTTTCTCCAGGGTGATGATGCGGCCTTCAATAAAGGCTTGCTCGTTCTTAGCATCTTCATATTCGGAGTTTTCGCTGATATCCCCGTAACCGATTGCAATTTTGATGCGCTCTGCTACTTCGCGCCGCTTCACGGATTTGAGGTTCTCCAGCTCTTCCTCCAGTTTCTTTAACCCTTCTGGGGTTAGGATAACTTCTTTCTCACTCATTCCTTCAAGTCTCCCGTCGTGTAATTTAACGAAATGCGCCGCAGACGGTTGACGACGCCAGCGGCTTACCCTTTACTCTATGAAAAGCGGCCGTACTTGATGACTTGCGGCCAGCAGCCTTCGGCTTCCGTACTCCAAAGGATGGTCGATTTATCGTTCCGGTTTGAAGGCTAATCAGACAAATCCGTGCTGTACAAGCAGCACGGCTCTGTTTATTGCCTGATTATATTGCAAGGTTAATGAATTGTCAATCATCTGGAAATCCAAGGAAAAGGTTGCAGACACTGGTCTTTTATTGTACGGAGCAAGCCTCATCGGAAGGGTAATCCGCCAATTCGGCATCACGGTCAGACAGGCTGTCCGGCATGTCATCTGAGTTGAGTTTTATGACGAACTCTTCCAAGGTATCAACCAGCAAATCACGGCTGGTCATCTCCATGATCACGTCTTTCACCCGTGCCGCCCCCGGCAGCCCCTTCAAGTACCAAGCTAAATGCTTGCGCATTTCCTTGACCGCAACCAGTTCTCCCTTCAAGGAGATCAATCGGTCCATATGCAAAATCGCGATACGGATCTTTTCTTCCGGTGCCGGCTCGGCAGGCAGGACGCCTTTGGTCAAATACTCTACCGTCCTGTACAGCATCCACGGGTTGCCCAGGGCACCCCGGCCGATCATGACGCCATCCACCCCGGTCGTGTCCAGCATTCGTTTGGCATCCTCGGGAGTAAACACGTCGCCATTGCCGATAACCGGAATGGACACGCTCTGTTTGACTTCTTTAATGATATCCCAGTTAGCTGTTCCGCTATACATTTGCACGCGGGTGCGCCCGTGAACGGAAACAGCTGCGCCTCCGCCATTTTCTACCGCTTTGGCGTTGCGCAGTGCATAGATATGGTCATCATCCCAACCAATGCGCATCTTTACCGTAACCGGTTTGGATACGGCGGCAACAACGGTAGAGACCATCTCTTCGATTTTGTCCGGAACCAGGAGCCAGCGGGCTCCAGCGTCGGATTTCGTGATTTTGGGGACAGGACAGCCCATGTTGATATCGATGATATCGGCGTTTGTCTCCTGATCGACCACTTTGGCCGCTTCGACCAACGATTCCGTGTCCCCTCCGAATATTTGCAGGCTGAGGGGTTTTTCCCGCTCATCCACATATAACATCTCCATCGTCCGCTTGTTGCCGTGTACGATGGCTTTATCGCTAACCATTTCCGCACAGACCAAGCCTGTGCCGAACTCCTTCGCAATCAGCCGGAAGGCGGGATTGCAGACGCCGGCCATAGGTGCAAGAACCACGTTGTTCGGGGCGACTACGTTTCCGATTTTTAGCACTCCATTCTCCTTTCCTGACGGGAAGAAAGCAAGATCTCCTCTTCTCCGACATGCAAGACTTCAGCGATCCGCCGAATAAGCGCGGCATCAGGCTTGCGAGCGGCTCTTTCCACCGCACCAATCACCGATACCGATACGCCCATTTTGTCAGCTAGATCCGTCTGGGTCAAGCCCTTCAGTTTGCGAAACGCCCGAACCCGGTGTGAAATGCCTATGCGATCCATATGCGCACACCGTCCTTTCCCTCCAAATGTTTCAAACGCTCCGCAAGCGAATCGATTCCCGGCACGGCATCATCTGCCACGATTTCCGCCAGAGGGATGAGCACAAACGCCCGCTCGCCCATACGAGGATGAGGGACTGTCAATTGGGGAGTCCCCTTGATCTCTTTTCCGTACAAAATCAAGTCCAAATCAAGGGTGCGCGGACCAAAGCGAATCTCCCGAACTCGACCTAGAACCTGTTCCGTTTCCAGCATAAATGCAAGAAGCTCTTCGGCTGTAAGATCCGTTTTAACAGCCACGGCCATATTCAAAAACGGCCCCTGGTCCGTGTAGCCGACCGGGTCGGTTTCATAAACCGCTGAACGGCGGAGAACCGAAACATTCGGATGTTGATCCAGGAGGCGAATCGCCCGCTCCAAATAATCCATCCGATCACCCAGATTGGAACCGAGGGAAATGCACGCTTCGACCGGACGCCTCCGTTTGATCTCGACCGTAACCCCTGCAAAATAGATGGCAAAAGGAGGATTCGGTTTCGTCACCCGAATGGCGACTTCGCTCAATTCCGGATAGCGCTCAAGTAGCGCATCAGCCAGCTTTTCAGCCAGAGCCTCAATCAGCTTAAAGGGAGGGCCTTCGACAATTCCTTTAATGAGCTCATAGGCTTCCGCGTAATTGATCGTCTCTGCCAGGTCATCGTTCCTGCCTGCGTTTGATAATGGTAAGACAAGTTCAGCATCGACAATGTAACGCTGACCCAATTTATTTTCTTCCGGAAAGACTCCATGATATCCAAAAAAGGCCATGGCCGACATCACGATTTTGTCCATTGTTCCCACTCCTCAATTGCCGCTACGGTAGCGTTTAACCGCATCGGCCATTTGTGCGGCCCGTTTATTTGCCGTTATATCATGAACGCGGACGATGCCGGCTCCTTGCATGATGCCCATCACCGTCGTGGCCAAAGTTCCTTCCACGATATCATCGGCAGGTAAATCGAGAACCCAGCGCAGGGTGCTTTTCCGCGAAGCAGCCAGCAAGACGGGGTAACCGAGTCCGGTGATCCGGTCCAGGTTCGCCATCATCGCCAGGTTCATCTCATGGGTTTTGGCGAAACCGATGCCGGGGTCGAGGATGATCTGCTCCTCCCGGACGCCCGCTTGCCGCGCTAACTCCACGCTTTCCAAAAGATCTCTGACAACATCTTCGAGAAAATCACCGTAATTCATATCCATTCGATTATGCATCAAAATAATCGGGCAACCGTACTCCGCCGCTACGTTCAGCATATCCGGATCCTTTTTACCGCCCCAAATGTCGTTGATAATATGTGCCCCGGCGGAAAGCGCTAGCCGCGCCACCTCCGCTTTATACGTGTCGACAGAGATTGGCTTGCTCAAACCTGCCCGGCTCAAGGCCTCGATCACCGGCAAAATGCGCGCCAGCTCCTCCTCAGCCTCCACTTGTGCATGGCCGGGCCGGGTGGACTCGCCCCCTACATCGATGATATCGGCACCTTCCGCCGCCATGGCAAAGGCCCGCTCGACAGCTGCCTCTACCTGCAAAAACCGGCCGCCATCGGAAAAGGAATCCGGCGTCACGTTTAAAATACCCATGATTTGTGTTCTTGCACTTATATCTAGGCGAAACTCTCCGAATTGCAAGGAGTTCCCTGCCGCATTTTTCATCATGCTCCGAACCTTCCTTTCCTAAACCTGATGCTTTGAGGTCCCGATCCAATACCGGTCTTGCAGACGTTTGGTATAAGATGTGGGGAGCCCGTCGGGACATAGATCCCGAACCGTGCCGTCCAGGTCAAAAAGCCGGGTAACGGGAACGATCTCCTGAATGGAGCTGGTAAAAAACGCCTCGTCCGCCTGCCATAGATTTTCCCATGTATAGTAGCCTTCCCGGCACAGCCATCCTTCATCGGAAACCAGCTTCATTATATAGGCACGGGTGATTCCAGGCAAAATGCCGGTACCCACCGCAGGTGTATGCATGACACCGTCTTTTACAAAGAAAAGATTACTAACGATCCCCTCCGCCAAATACCCGTCGCCATTCAGCAGCATACCCTCCGCCGAAGCGGCGGCAGCCCAAGGGTAGCGGACCAGCTCTCTTTTAGCCAGTATATTATTCATGTAGTGAAAGGATTTCTCCCGTACGGTTCCTTCCGGCGTGTTCCTCCTGAGTTGGAGCAACTGCAACGGACGGCCTCTCGCCGCAGACGGGGGAAGGGGCTTCACATACAAGACGATCTGCGGGGACTCATAAGGCTTTACGGTCAACCCCAGCTCTTCCCGGCCTGCCGAAACGGACAAGCGAAAATAGCCGTCTTCCAGATGGTTTACCTCCAGCAGCCGGAGGACAATGCTGTCGATTTCCTTCTCATCCGGCTCATAGACGATACCGAGCGAACGGCAGCCCTGAAGCAGGCGGTCCAAATGCTCCCTGAGCAAAAAGGCTTTGCCGCCGTAGGACCGGAACGTTTCGAACAATCCGATCCCATAGAGATAGCCGTGATCGTATACCGAAACCACGGCTTGATCCTCCGATACGAAGGCTCCATTTAGATAGATGATCATCGTTAAACTTGCGCCTTTTCCTTAAGCGCCAGGAAATTGCGCAGAATGGTCTTGCCGCTTTCCGTAATGATCGATTCCGGATGGAACTGAACGCCTTCCACTTGATAGGTTTTATGGCGCAAGCCCATGATTTCTCCCTCTTCCGTCCAGGCGCTAATCTCCAGATCGGCGGGCAGCGTTTCTTTTTTAACGATAAGGGAGTGATAGCGGGTCGCCGTAAACGGATTGTCCAATCCGGTGAACAGCGTTTTGCCGTCATGATGGATTGGCGAGGTTTTGCCGTGCATCAGCCGATCCGCCCGTACCACGTCGCCGCCGAAGATTTGGCCGATGGCTTGATGGCCGAGACAGACCCCCAATATCGGAAGCTTCCCTACAAAATGGCCGATGGCCGCGAGACTGATTCCCGCCTCATTGGGAGTGCAAGGCCCTGGAGAGATCAGAAGGTGGTCGGGACGAAGCGCTTCAATCCCTGCCAGATCCACTTCGTCATTGCGGCGGACGATAACCTCGGCACCCAATTCTCCTAAGTATTGCACCAGATTGTATGTGAATGAATCATAGTTGTCGATAACCAAAATCATGTGAGCCGCCCCTTTCTCTTACATTCCATTTACGGCGTTTCCGAGTTGCATTCGGTACCGTCATCGATCTCGCTTTCGCTCCACTGGACTGCCTGCCATACAGCTTTGGCTTTACTGATGGACTCCCGGTACTCCCGTTCCGGCACGGAATCGATAACGATTCCCGCCCCTGCCTGGAGGTGGCCGTTCCCGCCGGCAACAGCCAGTGTGCGTATGACTATATTTAATTCCATATTGCCGTTATAGTCAATCCAACCCATCGAGCCCGTATAGGGGCCGCGGCGGACAGGCTCCAGTTCCTCGATGATTTCCATGGTGCGGACTTTCGGCGCCCCCGTTATCGTCCCGCCCGGAAAAACCGCCGCTATGACGTCAAAGGCATCTTTTCCCGCCGCAAGCGTTCCACTCACCTCGGATACGAGGTGCATGACGTGGGAATACCGCTCGATGGCCATGAGCTCGTCCACTTTGACGGTGCCATATTCGCAAATTTTCCCCAAATCGTTTCGTTCCAGGTCAACCAGCATGATATGCTCGGCCCGTTCTTTTTCGCTTTCGGCCAATTCTGTGGCGAGCCTCCCGTCATCCTCCGGCGTTAACCCGCGGCGGCGAGTTCCGGCAATAGGCCGGGTGCGCAGCCGCGCCCCTTCCTTCTGTACCAAAAGCTCCGGCGAAGCACTGACCAGTTGATAATCCGGAAAGCGGAGCATTCCCATATAGGGAGACGGATTAACAACCCGTAACCATTCATAGACGGCTTCAGGGGAAGAGTGCAATTGGAAGGTTTGACGGACGGACAAATTCACTTGGAAGACGTCGCCCGCGCGGATGTAATCTTGGATGCGGCGAACAGCCGAAACGAAGCCCGGTTCATCGAATGCGCGTTTGACTCGGGATAAGGGTAAAGATTCGCCTGGAGGCTCGCCGGAACGCACTGCTTTTTGCCGGCTGCGGTATCGCGCCATAGCGGATGGCTCGCGACCCGCGGCTATGATCTCATCCCATAAACGCTTCATTTCATCGGCAGCCGCCCTGGATTCCGCAAATAAGTGAGAAAGTTGAGCTTCATCTGTAGTCGATGCGGAGGAAGCTCCCGGGTTCTCCGAGGCGCTACGGGGGACCGATTGATGAACGGCGCAAAAGAGGCGACTTTCCCGGTGATCGATGATCCACAGCCGTTCGATGCGCATGAATGCATAATCGGGAAAACCGGCAAAGTCCCCATCCTCCGCCGCCAGCATCGGCAACCGTTCCAAGGAACGAACCAGATCGTAACCGAAAAATCCGGCGCAGCCCCCTAGCCATTTGGGCAGCCCGTCCACTTGCGGTGAGCGGTACGGCGCCATCCACTCCCGTACCACGTCGAGAGGCTTCCCTTCCCGTTTTAGACGCATTCCTTTTTCCCGAATGACCGCATGATTGCCTTTGCCTTGTATGACGGAAGCGGGAGAGAAGCCGAAAAACGTATATCGGCCGTCCTTGCCACTTTCCCAAACGAAAGCCTCGTCATTCCCGGCGATCCTCCACAAGCCAGACCATTCCGTCGGAAGTGTTTCGCCTTCCTTCAGATCATAACCTTGCACGTAAGGGAGCATCGTCCAACCTGCACAGGCCCATTCCACCCATTCTCCCCAACTCGTCAACTGCAACGTTGTCACCAACCATTTCCTTTTGTATGAAAAAGACCTCCCGAGGGGCTTGAGTCGTACCCGGGAAAGTCACTCGTGATGATTTTCCCGGGTAATCCAAAAGCCCCAAAGGAGGTCAATCGCATCCATACGGATTAGTTTTCGAAATTGTAGAGCGGGGTGCTCAGGTAACGTTCGCCATTACTCGGGATAATCGCTACGACACGTTTGCCTTTGCCCAGTTCCTTTGCAACCTTCAGCGCGGCGAAGATCGCGGCGCCGGAAGAGATACCGCCCAAAATGCCTTCTTCCTTGGCAACACGGCGGGAAGTTTCAAAAGCGTCATCATTTTCAACCTGGATGATTTCATCATAGATGGAGGTGTTGAGAATGTCCGGCACAAAACCTGCGCCGATACCTTGGATCTTGTGAGGTCCCGGTTTGCCGCCAGAGAGAACAGGAGATGCAGCCGGCTCAACGGCATAGATTTTAATGTTCGGGAAGTTTTCTTTCAAAACGGTGCCTGCACCGGTAATGGTGCCGCCAGTGCCGATGCCGGCAATAAAGGCGTCCAGTTTGCCGTCGTGGGATTTGATCGCTTCCACGATTTCCGGACCGGTGGTTTCCCGGTGAACTTTAACGTTAGCAGGATTTTTAAATTGCTGCGGGATGAAGTATCCCGGATTTTCCGCTTGAATTTCTTCTGCACGTTTGATTGCGCCTTTCATGCCTTCTGCTCCGGGAGTCAAAACCAGCTCCGCACCGTAAGCGCGAAGCAGATTGCGCCGTTCCAAGCTCATCGTTTCCGGCATAACCAGAATGGCCTTGTAGCCCTTAGCTGCTGCCACCATGGCAAGCCCGATACCCGTGTTTCCGCTGGTCGGCTCGATAATCGTATCTCCCGGTTTCAGCTTGCCTTCTTGCTCAGCCACTTCGATCATGCTGATGGCAATACGGTCTTTGACGCTGGCGCCAGGGTTTTGGTATTCAAGTTTCAAATAGATTTCCGCGCTGTCTTCCGGAACAACCCGATTCAAACGGACAAGGGGCGTATCGCCAATCAATTCCGTTACGCTTTGCACTAACTTCGCCATATTAAACATCCTCCTCTATATTTCCGAGTAATCCAGTAGGTATTTATAATATTAGCAACCAAAGCGAACCTTGTCAACTGAATTATTGGCTTGGAGAGGGAGTGGTATTCGTTTCGGGGGCTAGAATCCGGGCATTGTATTTTATTCGCAAGGAATCGATATATTCGTTGATTGGCGTTGCTTTTTGCAAGGCCAGTTGCTGGCGCACCTTCTCCCGCAGCTCTTGCTGGGAGCCCTTGTTTACGGTCTTGCGGTCCGACAAGCGAATCACCGCGTAGCCTGCATCGATTTTCAGCGGCTTGCTGATCTCACCGATTTCCATAGTTTGAGCCGCCTTCATAATCGGCATGGGGACAAATGGATCATTCTCGTCTACCCAGCCGAGATCGCCGCCGTCATTGGCCGTGTTTACGTCGAGCGACCGTTCCTTCGCAAGAACGGAAAAATCTCCGCCTTGCTGGGCTAGCTCGTAGGTCCGGTCCGCCTGTTCCAGCGTTTCGTTGATAATTTGCTGCAGCCGGAGCTGCACCGTATCGCCGAACTCCTCGGGGTGTGCGGTGAAGTAATCATCAATTTCCGCATCGCTAACAACAATATCTGCCGTAACCAACTTTTCCGAAAGCAGCTTGTAAAAGACATCCTCCCGCAGTTCGTCCCGGCTCATCCCCACCTGTTCCAACATGGCGCTGTAAAATTCGTCCTCGCTATTATAGCCTTCCATCATGGTGGTGAGTTCTTTGTTGATCTCGTCATCGCCGACTTGTATGCTGCGGGCTGCCGCTTCCAATTCCAGAGCCTTCCGATCCAGCATTTGATTCAACTGCTGCTGGCTGTATTTTTGATAAACCTTATCCTGCAGAGCACCGGCATTTATCTCTTTATCGCCGATAACAGCCACGACGGCCGCTCTTTCATCCTCCACTGCTGGAGGGAGAACCCGATCTGCCCGGAGATTAGCCATACGTGCCAGCACCAGACATATCGCGACAAGCAGAACGATCGTACCCCATAACAGTTTGACGTTTCTCATTTCCATCCCCCGGTCGGACGCTTCATGCCCCATCCCATAACATGATGCCGCCTTATCCCTTACATTTTGTCTAGTAGACCCTTTATTTCCTGTTCCGAAAAATGATACGCCTCATTGCAGAAGTGGCATACGATTTCCGTTTGCCCGTCTTCTTCCAAAATCGCGTTCAGTTCGTCTTTCCCCAGACTGATCAGCGTTTGTTCCACTCTTTCTTGGGAGCAGCGGCATTTGAAGACCAGATCCATCGTCTCCAGGACCTGAACCCCCTCCACAACTGACGAAAGAATTTCTTCCAAAGTTGCACCTTGATCAAGCAGCGTAGTAACCGGCTTGAGGGACGCCAGCTTGCGTTCCATCTCTTCAATTTCTTCCTCATCCAGACCAGGCAAGAGCTGCAAAATAAAGCCGCCGGAGGCTTTGATTTTGTAGTCCACATCCACCAGCACCCCGAGGGCAACGGCAGATGGAGTTTGTTCTGACTTAGCAAAATAATACGTAAAATCGTCGGCAATTTCCCCGGAAACGATAGGGGTACTGCCTTGGTAAGGCTCCTTCAATCCCAAATCCTTCGTCACATAAAGAAACCCTTCGCCAACAGCCGCAGATACGTCCAGCTTGCCATTAGGCTTAAGCGGAAGGTCGACAACTGGATTTTCCACATAACCCCGCACTTCACCGTTTGCATTGGCGTCGACGACGATTTGGCCAACAGGGCCATCTCCCTTGATTTGCAGCGTCAGGCGCTCGTCGCCTTTCAGCATCGCCCCCATCATGGCGCCCGCCGTTACGGTACGGCCTAAAGCCGCAATCGCGACGGGAGAAGCTTGATGTCTTCTTTGCAGTTCATTGACAATGCCCGTTGTCAGCGCGGCAAAAGCCCGGACTTTTCCGCCAAGTGCGGTGGCCCGGATCAAATGGTCGTTCATGATCCACCTCTATATTCTAAGTTGTGTATTTGTTTTCCAAATAACCTTTACATATTCCGTTCGTATATAATTCGCAAGCCTTCCAACGTCAATAACGGGTTCACTTCTTCGATGGTTCGGGATTCGGGAGCGATCATTTCCGCCATCCCGCCTGTTGCTACAACCCGGGGATTCGTCTTAAACTCCTCGCGAATGCGGGTTACGATGCCGTCCACCTGCCCGGCGAAGCCGAAAACAATGCCGGCTTGCATCGATGCGACGGAATTGCGTCCGATAACGCTCTTCGGCTTCGCCAGCTCGATGCGGGGCAACTTGGCTGCCCGCTGATACAACGCCTCGGCCGATATTCCGATACCCGGGGCAATAGCTCCGCCGATATATTGAGCCCGTTCGTCAATATAATCGAAGGTCGTCGCCGTTCCAAAGTCGACAATGATGAGCGGCGCCCCGTACAATTCGATGCCCGCCACTGCATTGACAATCCGGTCCGCTCCCACTTCCCGCGGGTTCTCATAACGGATATTCAAACCGGTGCGAATGCCCGGCCCGATGACCATGGGCGTGCGCTTCACGTATTTGCTGATTAAACTTTCCAAAACGTTCATGAGCGGCGGAACAACGGAGGAAACGATGACTCCCTCCACCTGATCGATCCGGATTCCCGCATGCTGAAACAGGTTGAACACCGTCATGCCATATTCATCGACGGTGGCGGAACGATTGGTGCTGAGCCGCCAGTGATGCAGCAGCTGCTTCCCCTCGTAAATGCCCAATACGATGTTGGTGTTGCCAACATCCACAACCAGAATCATTCCGGCCGCCCCTTTCGATCATTCAGGTCGAGGCTGATATCGAGTGCATGAACAGAATAGGTGAGCCGGCCGACAGAAATGACATCGATGCCGGTTTCGGCAATGGTCCGGACAGTTTCCAGTGAAACGTTGCCTGAAGCTTCCGTTGTGATGTGGGGCGCCTTGGCACGGATGCGTTGTACCGCTTCCTTCATGGAGGCAGGGGGCATGTTGTCCAGCATGATGATATCGGCGCCGGCTTCCAAGGCTTCCTCCAGTTGGACGAAGCTTTCCACTTCCACTTCGATCTTCATGGTGTGAGGAATTTGCTCCCGCGCTGCTTGCACCGCTGGGGTGATGCCGCCGGCGCCTTTGATGTGATTGTCCTTGATCATAACGGCGTCATAGAGGCCGAACCGGTGGTTGTGGCCACCGCCGACCCGCACCGCATATTTCTCCAGCATGCGGTGGCCCGGCGTTGTCTTCCGGGTGTCGACCAGCCGAACCGGCAGCCCTTCCAAGGCATCGACAAACGCGCGGGTGCGCGTAGCGATGCCGGATAGCCGCTGCATCAGGTTGAGGGCGAGTCGCTCACCCAGCAGGATGCTGCGTGTGCTGCCGGTGACTTCGGCTAGAACCTGACCCTTGGCAACAAGGCTGCCTTCGGCGGCCTTGGCTGCAAACGTCAGGTCCGGGTCGACCACGCGGAAGACGGCTTCCGCCACCGGTAGTCCAGCCAGGACGCCATCTTCCTTCACGTGGATAATGCCGACGGATCGGTTTTCTGCGGGAATCGTGGACATCGTCGTCACGTCGCCCGATCCGATATCCTCATCCAGCCAATCACGGATTAGCTCCGCCAGCTTCTTTTTATTTATTTCCATTATTCCCGTTCCTCTAGTCGCATTCGTCTCGGAGGAAGAAAAAAGTGTCCGCTCATCCTTCAAGGTCTATCGCCTCCTCCGATCTGCCATGTACCCGGTTGAATACGATATGCTTCCGCCAAACCTGATCGTCTCTCTCCGGAAAATCCTCCCGATAATGACCGCCCCGGCTTTCCTCCCGGGCAAGGGCCGCCTCGCCGCTAATCAGCGAAACCGTCAGCATGTTGGCAAATTCAAATTCCTCGCGGCTGATAAGCTGGGCATCGAGAATGGAAAGCTGCCGCTTCATATCCTCCAGCCCTTTTTCCAAACCGGCTGCCGTCCGCTTCAAGCCTACACAGCGCAGCATCACCTTTTGCAGCTTCAATCTGCGTTCGATGACAGGAGACATCAGCGGTTCCTTACCATGCTTGGATGCACCGCTCCAATCGCTGCTCGCCGCCGCTTCTTCCTCGGATAGCGGGGGAATGGGCAAATCGGAGATGGAAGGCAGTTGGCGGATTTGACTCACGATTCTCCGGCCGAAAACGATCGCTTCCGACAGCGAGTTGCTCGCTAAGCGATTGGCTCCATGCACACCGGTAGAAGATACTTCGCCGCAGGCAAAAAGCCGGGCAACGGAAGTCTCTCCGTTCAAATCGGTTTTTACCCCACCCATCATATAATGGGCAGCCGGCGCCACAGGAATCCAGTCGGTGGTCATATCAAGACCGTACTCGAGACACGTGTCGTAAATCATCGGAAACCGGCTCTTAACCATTTCCGGATCTTCATGGGTTATATCTATATAGACAAACGTATTTTTCGTTCGTTCCATTTCACTTACAATAGCCCTCGCAACAATGTCCCGCGGCGCTAATTCCAACTGCGGATGATACTGCTCCATGAACCGTTCCCCGTTGCTGTTGCGCAGGATTGCGCCTTCACCCCGAACGGCTTCGGAAATGAGAAACCGCGGCGCTCCCGCATAGCAAAGAGCGGTCGGATGAAACTGGATAAACTCTGCGTCCCGGATATCCGCACCGGCACGATAAGCGATAGCGATTCCGTCCGCCGTGGCGATCTCTGGATTAGTGGTGTAGCGGAACAATTGCCCGGCTCCGCCGGCACATAATATCGTTGCGTCGCCCCTGGCTAAAACCCGGCTGCCGTCCGGCCGCTGCACGATAGCGCCCCGGCATTCGCCGTCTACGGTGACCAGATCGATCACGAAGTGATCGTTCCACAGCTCGATGCGGGGATGCTGCAGCACCTTTTCCGCCAAAGCCCGGACAATTTCCAAACCCGTGGAATCGCCATGGGCATGCAAAATGCGCCGCTGACTGTGCGCCCCTTCCCGGGTAAGCGCCAATTCGCCGTTCTCTTTGTCAAACTGAGCACCCAGTCCGATCAAATCGCGCACGCCATCTGGTCCTTCGTGAACCAGCACATCAACGGCTTCCGTGCTGCATAGCCCGGCTCCCGCAAACAACGTGTCCTGCAGATGGGAGTCGAAGGAATCCTCATCGGAGATGACCGCTGCAATTCCCCCCTGGGCGTAGCGGGTGTTGCTTTCAAGCAGCGCCTTTTTCGTGATCATCAGAACATTTTTCGTCTCAGCCAAGCGAATGGCCGTGTACAAACCGGCGACGCCGGAGCCGATGATGATGACATCTGCTTCATGAACGGGAAGCGATGCCGGGTCCGTATCTGTCAAATAACGAGGAATCAATGCCTTCACCTGTTTCTATAATATATAAAATAGAAAATAAACACGAAGTTTACGCCCCAAATGACGCAAAGCAGCGCATGCTACTTCACTTGCAGCATGCGCTCTAACGATTGAATGGCTTTTGCGGCAACCGATTCCGGAACGTGGATCTGCGGGGATAACGTCTCCAGGCAGCGGGCCACTTTTTTAAGGTTATTCACCTTCATGTTGGGGCAAACCAGGTACTTCGAAGCAAAATGGAATTCTTTATCCGGGCTATCCACTCGCAATTGGTAGCCGACTCCATCTTCGGTTCCGACAATGAATTCCTTATGGTCCGACTCCCGACAATATTTGAGAATGGCCGTTGTGCTGCCTACGAAATCCCCCAGCTTCACGACTTCAGGTCGGCATTCGGGATGAACTACGAATTTAGCGTTCGGATATTGCGCCTTCATTTCCATGACGTCGCGGACAGACAGCATGTCATGGGTGTTGCAATACCCTTCCCAGATGATCATCTTCTTGTTTGTGAATTTTGAAACATAATCGCCCAAATTTTTATCGGGCACCCATATCACTTCGTCCGATTCCACCGAGTTAACCACATTGACAGCGTTGGCCGATGTACAGCAAATGTCGGTTTCCGCTTTGACGTCAGCCGAAGTGTTGATGTAAGCGACAACGGTGGCGCCTGGATGCTGCCGTTTCAATGCGCGCAGGCCTTCTACATTGACCATGTCCGCCATTGGGCAGCCCGCACGTTCATCCGGAATGACAACCGTCTTGCCAGGAGCCAATATTTTCGCGCTTTCCCCCATGAAATGAACGCCGCAGAACACGATGACATCCGCATCCGTTGTGGCTGCCTTTTGCGCAAGAAGAAAAGAATCTCCACGAAAATCAGCGATTTCCTGAATTTCGTCCCTCTGGTAGTAATGAGCCAAGATGATGGCGTTACGCTCTTTTTTCAGCCGCAAAATCCGCTCTTTCAGTTCCCGGTTCTGTTCGGCCTTACGCTCAAGCGCTTGATCTCCCATGATGAATACCACCCTTACGCTATAAGATTACACCTAATTTACATAAAGTTCATCTAGGTGTCAATCAAAACGAGACCCAATTGCATATTTCCTGGCGAAATGCAAAAAGAAAAAGCGCAGCGCTTAGTTATGCGCTACGCCTTCAAGAAATTCGAGAATACGAATGTTCACTTCTTTCACGCTGTCCGTCGGCATATGAGGACGGTGGCCGCAATCAGGCACGATCCATCGATTAGCCTGCGGGCATCGTATTTGTATCGCAAGCAGTCTTTCTTCGGAAGCAAAAGGATCATGTTCACCCGCGATGCAAAACATCGGCATCGTCAGCCGGAGCCAGCCCTTTTCCGATAAATGAGGGTAGAGGCGCCAATCCCGCGTGCTCTGCCTCATATGATGCTGCCAATCTCCGCCGTGCGCTTCGGCATGCAGCCTTTTTATGCGCTCGATGAATGCGGTTTGGCCATCTCGCAGCAACGCTTCCGGCTCGTAGTCATCGGCACCGACCGGATCGGCGACGCCGCCGCATCCGATGGTCACGATGCTGCGCACCCGCTCGGGATATTTCGCCGCCAGATGAAGGGCTACTCCCCCGCCAAGACTGTATCCGATGAGATGCGCCTTTTCGATCCCCAGTGCCTGGAGGAAACCCGCCATATCCTCTGCGATAGATGGCGTATCCCAATCCAAACAGGCGCTTTTCGTACGGCCATGTCCCCGGAAATCGGGAAGCAGGCAGCGGTATGTATGAAAAAAAGGCTGGATTTGCCCGCCAAACGCAACGATTCCCCGACTGTAGCCGCTATGTAAAAACAGAATCGGTTCGCCGATTCCAATATCCTCGTAAAAGACCGAGCAGTCCCCTACTTGTTGATAAGGCATCCCTACCAACCCCTTGCTTCATCCACGCTAAACAGATGCTTCCGCAAGCCGTGGTAGTAATTGCCCTTATCCGCCGTAAAACGGAGAATGCAATAATCCGGATCGGTGGGACCGAGGGGATAGTACTTTTCATCTCCTTCATTCCAAAAGGATGCCTTGATTTCATCATCCGTCAATACCTGCATTCTCCCCGTTAACATCAACCCGTGAAAACCTTCGTGATCGACGAAATAAATGCTAGCTTCCGGACGTTTCTGCCAGTGCCCAGTGCGTATGGCGGAAGTATTCGTGGAAAACCAGAAGGTTTGCAGACCTTCGTTTCTTGCCCTGAACATGGTTTTGGCGTTTGGATATCCATTTTCATCGATAGAACAGGCGATGGCGTCTCGGCTGCCCTCCACTAAAGCCAAGATGTCTTGCTTAACTTGACGGTCCATTCAAATACCCTCCTGACGGAATTCCAAATTGGCGATGATCCGTTTGAGCTTATCTTCAAATTCCGTTACTTCCGCTTTGGAAAAACCCTGATAAAACAAAGCGTTCATCTGCTCCGACACCTTGTCGTAGGCCTCCCGGTACTCTTTCGCTTTGTCCGTGATGGTAATGATGATTTGTCTGCGGTTTTCCGTATCGGGCTTCCTCTTCACCAGTCCCGCCTCTTCCATCCGATCCAGCATGCTGGTCAGCGTGGTTTTCGCCAGGGATGTGAGACGGCCAATCTCGCTGATCGTCAGGCTTTCGTTTTCCCAAAGCACGTACAAAATTCTGCCCTGCGCGCCGTTAAAGGCATCTACATCGCTATCCTTCAACATCTTTTCAAAGGCCCTGCCCTGAAGCTGTTTGATCTGCGAAATCAGGAATCCTCCGTAGGTTTTCGTTGAAGCCACCTCCTTACCATATAGAATAGTTCTATATAGTACTATAGTCAAGAAAAAAATGCCTGCATCGGAAGAGATTCTCTCCAGCCGGCATTTATTTTGATCGGAACGCGGTTAAAAACTTTCCAGAAACTCATCGATATACGAATAAAAGGTCATCTTATCCGATAGATGGACATTGTGATCGGGGTTCGATATTTCGCGGACTTGACTATTCAGCAGCATCGATTGCATACCCAAAAGATTATCGTCCTGTACCGCATCATTCCCTTTTGCCCGAACCAGCAGCACTGGACACTTTATATCCGGCAACAAATGATACCAGCTCTCTTTATGCGCATAATAAGCCGCAATCGCCCGGGTACTGAACATCATCTGGTAGCCCTCCACCGTTTCGATCAAGCTGTTCATGTAAAAATCATAGTCCAACTCGGTTTCCGCCGCCTCTGCGATAAATGACTTTGCTTCGTTCAAGGTTGAAAAGGGCAGCGGCCAATCTTGCGTCAATGGGATACGGTCCGGAATTTGTTCAAAAGGAATGAGGTCCGGTTTTGCCGGCCCATCTGCCGTTATATCCAGGATCGCCGCCGCCTTAACGCGCGCCGGATATAATGCGGCCATATAGCCCGCCGTTTTGCCGCCCATGGAGTGGCCGACCACTACCGCCGAATCGATGTTTAAGCTCATCAACAGCCCGGCTGCATCTTCCGCAAACTCCTCCATGGTATAGTGGGACGCCGGTTTTCCGCTAAACCCATGACCTCTTTGATCCGGTGCAATAACCCGGTAACGGCCGCCGTAATGCTGTATAAATTCATCCCAGGTCTCGGCTCGTCCATGCAGTCCGTGTAAACACAGAATGGCGGGACCATCGGTTTTCGTGTCCATGTAAAACAATTCGGTTTCTTTCAGTTTAATCAAGCTGCGATAGATCTTTACTCTTTCCATGCTCATCACCCATCCTCTCCGACATCATACCGCTCGCTTAACCCATATAGGTAGAGAAAGTATCGGTATAATCATGATTAGGCGTTCGGGAAGCGAAGAGAACTTGAACCAGCACGAAAAAAAGGAAGCCAAAACCGGATATCCGGTCTGGCTTCCTTCTGTTTCAATATAGGTTGTATCAGCTGTGGGGAGTGTCGGAGTTTCCGCCGGTTTCACCCGTGCTTCCGTTATCGGCTTCATTATTGTCGCGTTCAAACCCAAGCTTCAGCTCTTTTTGCTCATCCTGACTTTGGATATTCACCTTCACGTCTTCCACCGTGCCGGGAGCCGCAGTCGGTCTTCCTGCCGGTTCAGATGATTCATCCACCTTGCCGGTTTCGATCAACTGAACGATTTGATCTTTATCCAGCGTTTCCAGACGGAGCAGAGTCGTTGCCACAGTTTCCACTTTGTCTTTATGTTCGGCCAGAATTTCCTTGGCCCGATCATAACAACGGCTGATGATGGCGCGGATTTCCTTGTCGATCTCGTAGGCGATAGCATCGCTGTAGTTCTGCTCGTGGCCGATATCCCGGCCGAGGAACACTTGACCTTGAGCCTGACCGAACTGCATCGGTCCCAGTTTCTCGCTCATGCCATAGTCGACTACCATGCGGCGGGCAATGTCCGTCGCCTTGCGGAAGTCGTCGTACGCCCCGGTGCCAATTTCTCCGATAAAAAGTTCTTCCGACACGCGGCCGCCGAGTAAACCAGTGATTTGATCCAGCAGTTCGCTTTTGGTTACAATCAACGGATCTTCTACGTCCTTCGGCAGCATCATGACATAACCGCCAGCACGCCCTCTGGGAACGATGGTAACCTTGTGGATCATCTGGGCGTTACGTTCATAATAGCCGATAATAGCGTGGCCGGCTTCGTGGAAGGCTACCGTGCGCTTGTCGCGTTCGCTGACAACACGGCTCTTCTTTTGAGTTCCGACGACAACGCGGTCGAAAGCTTCATCCACTTCCGCCATGGAAATGTCCTTGCGGTTACGTCTAGCGGCGATCAACGCCGATTCATTTAACAGGTTTTCCAGATCGGCGCCGGTGAAGCCAGTCGTATAGCGCGCCAGCGTATCCAGCTTGACGTCTTTGTTAAGAGGTTTGTTGCGGGCGTGAACTTTCAGCACCGCTTCCCGGCCTTTAATGTCAGGGCGGTCCACCGTAATTTGACGGTCGAAACGGCCCGGACGAAGCAGAGCGGGATCGAGAATATCCGGACGGTTGGTTGCGGCGACGATGATAATCCCTTCGTTGGCGCCAAAGCCGTCCATTTCAACAAGCAGTTGGTTCAGCGTTTGTTCGCGTTCGTCATGGCCACCGCCAAGACCGGCGCCGCGCTGACGGCCCACTGCGTCGATTTCATCAATGAAAATAATACAAGGCGCGTTCTTCTTCGCATTTTCAAACAAGTCACGGACCCGGGATGCGCCGACACCGACGAACATTTCCACGAAGTCCGAACCGCTGATGCTGAAGAAAGGAACCCCTGCTTCGCCGGCAACCGCCCGGGCCAGCAAGGTTTTACCGGTTCCTGGAGGACCGACCAGCAGCACGCCTTTCGGAATGCGGGCGCCTACCGCCGCAAATTTGCGGGGATCTTTCAGAAACTCAACCACTTCCACCAGTTCTTGCTTCTCTTCGTCGGCTCCGGCCACGTCTTCAAAGGTGACGCGCTTTTTCTCTTCATTATAAAGACGCGCGCGGCTCTTGCCGAAGTTCATCACTTTGCCGCCGCCGCCCTGAGCCTGATTCATCAAGAAGAAGAAGAGGATGAAAATGATCACCATCGGAAAGACGGAAGTGAAGAAGGTTATCCAGACACTTCCCGTATCTGCTTTCTCGTAGATCACATTTACTTTGTTGAGACTGGCCTGATCCAACATGGTGATCAGGGTCGAGTCCAGCGGACCGCGGGTTTTGAAGGTGGCTTTGTTTTCGTATTCACCACGGATCAAATATGTGAGGCCATCCGGCTTAAGGGAAACCTTAATTATCTTTGATTCCGGAGGAGCCGATGCGACCTGGCTCAGTTCCGTGCGAAACTCGCTATAGTCCTTAGGAGTAACCACATTGTTCTGCTTGCTGATGATGCTCACGATTCCGATAATAATCAGAATAATGATGAGATAAAATCCAGTACTGCGGAGGATTCGATTCATCCCCAACCTCCTCTCATGCTTGCTTTATTTTACCACAGCCCATTTCGGCTTCTCAACTGAACTGAAGCTCGTCAGGCGTGATCCATTTTCCCAGCTGTTTAGGAATAAATCTCTTCCTTAAGTATGCCGATGTATGGAAGATTACGATACTTTTCCGCATAATCCAGACCATACCCGACGATGAATTCATCCGGGATCGTAAAGCCCTTATAATCCGGCTCAAGATCGACCGTACGACGGTGAGGCTTATCGAAGAGCGCAACTACTGACACGGAAGACGCGCCACGGCCTTGCAGCAAATCGATCACATAGCTCAGCGTCATGCCGCTATCGATGATATCCTCGACGATGAGCACATCCCGGCCTTCAACCGAGACGTCCAGATCCTTGATAATCCGAACAACCCCGGAAGATCGTGTGGATGCTCCATAACTGGAGACCGCCATAAAATCAAGTTCAAGAGGAACGGTTATGGATTTAACCAAATCCGCCATGAAAACGAACGCCCCTTTGAGGACGCAAATAACAAATAGATTTTTCCCTGCAAAATCTTGGCTTATACGTTCGCCGAGCTCTTTAACCTTCTCTTCAATTTGTTCCTCGCTGTACAAAACTTCCTTGATGTCGTTTTGCAACGGAAGACCTCCTACCCTATCCTATGAAATGATGAAACTAAATAAACTCCGGAAGCGGTACGGTAAAAAGGATTGGTATAACATGAGAATAGCCACCCGAAAGCCTTATTCTGTCAGAACCTCCGGAAAGTGCGCCTCTGCGTAAAAATAGCGCCTCGTCTTCTCCGTCACGACGGAATACGCGGAGCGCCGGTAACCGGGGAGCCAAAGAATGCGACCTTCGGCGTCCGTAAGGACGGGAAGGCGGCTGCGCTGGCGTTGCGGAACTTTCTCCTCAATATATACATCTTTCACCTTTTTAGAGCCGTTTAAACCGGGGATGCGGATACGATCCCCTTCCTGGCGAGTTCTTAAACATAAAGGAAAGCTCAAATCGTCCATATCGAAAACTGCAGACGTTTTGTTGCTTTTCCAATTCTCCGGCAAATCGATTAACCGATCCGACAGGCGAAAGGTGAACCGCACTCCCGTCTCAGAGACGAATAAATCGCCGTCGCCAGCCTCAATCTCATAAGAGCGGGCATCCCGGAAAGCGAGCCGGTGGCGGGCGATGCTGAGACGATCGTATTCTCTGCGAAAAAGTGCCCCACCGCCAACGTCTAGAGTCAGGTTGGGCGGTTGCTGTTCCAGGGCCGCTTTGCGGATCAATTCCGTTTGGACAAAGCCGGAAGCGTCGCCGGAAGCGGATTCCGAAGAAAGATAATTCAATATTAGTTTAATCAACCGCCTTTGTAAAGCGAGATGAAGCCCGGCAAATTCCCTTTGGCTGAAAGTCCATCCGTCTTCGCAGGGCTCTGCGATCCGGGCAAAAAGCTTCTCGGTCTCCGACTGCAGATACCCATCCTCCGCTTCCATCGTCTGAGCCAGCCGTCCTAGGGAATCCGCAAGCCGCGGATTGAACCCGGAAAGATAAGGCAACGCATCAAGACGGATCCGGTTGCGGGTATAGATGCGCTTCTCGTTGCTGCTATCGATGGAATAGGGCAACCCGTGTTCCATGCAGTAGTCGACAAGAGCTTTTTTGTTTATACGCAAGAGAGGTCGGAAAAGTTCCACATTTTCCACCGATCGTTTCATCGGAATGCCAACGAGCCCCGTCGGTCCCGTCCCCCGCAAGAGACGCATCAGTACCGTTTCCGCCTGATCGTCCGCATGATGGGCGAAAGCGATTTTACCAGCCCCGACTCGATGAGCCGTCTCCAGCAAAAACCGGTAACGCAGCTCCCTAGCCGCATCTTGGCCGTTTCGGCCCGTCTCGCGGATATAGGCAGGAAGGTCGAGGGTGATGGTTTCAAAAGGGACCCCGAGAGACGCTACCCACTGAGCCGCCTGCTCCGCTTCTTGCCGGGACTCCTCCGGCCGAAAGCCATGATTGACATGGGCTGCCGTCAGTTCGAGTCTCCAACTGCCAGACAAACGATGAAGAATATGAAGCAGCGCAACCGAATCAGGCCCCCCGGAAAGAGCGACTACCACATGGTCGCCTTTCTGCAGTAAATCTTCTTCGATTAGCATCTTTTCTACTTGACGAACGAGATGATCCTCCAACAACTTAACCTCCCCAAGGGCACATCGATCGTTCCCGTTTGCTCGTTTAAAAGTAATCCCGGGCAACCAGCAAAATAGCGGACAGGAACAGCAAAACGGATACGGTGATCCCCATTTTCAGCCATCCTCCCGAAGAACCCTTGTTCTTCGAGCCTCTGGAGGCATGAGCGACAGATGCGGGAGCCGCCGGAAATACCGTCCTCCGCCAATCCTCCCGGGCTTCCCGGGATGAGGCATAGCTTCCGCTCAGCAGCTTTCCGATGCAAGACGCATAATTGCGGCACTCCGGCGTTTCCTCCATTGCCGCAAGCAACATGGAGACGTTGCGGTTTTGCGGGAGTACTTTGCTCGAGAAAATATCGCCGCGAATGCCCAAAAGCTGAAGCAGCAAAATGCCGCAAGCAAACAGATCGTAGCCTTCTTCCGCCGTTCGGAGCCCAGCATCCCAATAGCCCCGGTCGTACAACTCCGTAAACTGTTTGACGGCTTTTCCCTTGCGGGTCAGTCCGCCAAAATCAACAAGCCGGACTTCGCCATATCCGGAAACCAGGACGTTGTCCGTCTTCAGATCGCCAAAAATCCAGCCCCGCTTGTGCAGCTCCGTCAGTAAACCCAGAAGACGGTGGCCCACGACGCTTACCCAGTCTTTTCCCTTCATTAATATAAACTCGCTGATCTGTTTGCCCTCTATATATTCCATCACATAAAAAGGCAGCGTTCGGCCGCCTCGCATGCAATCATCCGCCTCTAGCATAAACCGAAAAAATGGGCCTTCCCCTTTCGACAGCTGGGAAAGAGCGTTTACTTCGGACTGCAAATCGGCGGTATCAAATCCAATTTTCAGTGCATACAGCCCTTTGTTCCGCTGCACTAAATAAACACTACCATTGGCTCCCGCGCCCAGCTTGCGGACGATGCGGTAGCTGCGGCCGTTCCATTTTCCCGTCAGATTGCCGCCAGGAGTCCAATCTCCATCAAAGGACATAATCGCTCAACATCCCATCTTCTCCCCTCGAAGCAGGAGGGAAGGGCTCTTGTCGGGAGGTTTTATCCTCCCATTCCGTTACCGGGGGAGCCGTCTCCGCGAAAAAGGCGACAGCCCGCAGCAAAGCAGGTCCAGTCGGAGTCGTTCCCTTCATGTTAATGTTATAAAATAACTCTGCCGCTTTTGCAAGATGGCGGCTCCAGTTGGCGTCAATCCGCAGCTCCTCGTCCCCTTGACCAGGAAAATGCAGCACAGCCAACTCACTTTTACCCTGCCGTGCCTGCAAGCTGGCCATCAGATCACGAACGGCTTCCCGCACCGCCCGGAGCTTCGGCTTCATGCTGGCGCTGGCGTCGACGAGAAGCGCCACACGCAAATCCGCCGTCTCCTCCAGCTCATCGATGACCCGTACCACTTCCGCCCGCTTACCCGGTGGCAGCTCCGTCAGCTCCGAAGTGCCGAGAATGGTCCGGAGTTCACTACCTACCGCTTGCCGGATGGTATGGGCTACGGTTTTCCGAGTCATCATCTGCACAGTTTGCGATAACGCTTGGGGATCCACAATACGGCTTAAGCCGCCGCCAGCCTTGGCGATGTCCGCGATTTCTTTTGCGCCCAGTTCGCCGATTTCGCCTCTATCTATCACTCCTACCACATTGACGACAATCCCTTCGGTCAAGGCATGGGCCGCTGCCACAACCGGACTAACTCCGACATTGGAGCATCCGTCCGTAATCAAAATAATTTGTTTCATCTCGTTAACCTCCCAATTTCAATCGTTATTCCGGCAATCTATGACGGAGTCGTTTCTCTTCTCTATTAACCAGTTTTGCCTTTTTCGCGAGAGTTAAAACCTGTGTTATAATGATGCCATCATTTTGAAAAGGGAGCATCGCGCATCTCATGAATGATAAAAGAAAATCAATTATTGATTGTGCGTATAAACTGTTTAAAGAGAAGGGCTATTTGGAAACGTCAATCCAAGACATATTGGAAGCAAGCAGCATTTCCAAAGGAACGTTTTACAAATACTTCACATCCAAAGGTTCCCTCACTCTTGAGCTGTTGCAGCAATTGCAAGAAAAATTGAATATGGAGCTCCATATCCTGCTGCTTAATGATGACGTTAAAGATGAAGAAGAACTCATCCGCAAAGCCATCTGCCATATCAAGAATTTTGAAAGTGAACATGCGCTTCGCCCCATCATTGGGGAGGCGATTATTGAAAAACAACCGGCTCTCCTTGCGTTTATCAAAGAGAACAGGCAAAAATCTTTGCAATGGCTCTATAATCGGATGAAGATCGCCTTTGGAAATCGGTATCCCCATGGAGTTTTGGATGCGACGTTATTTCTGCAGGCGCTTATCAAAGAACTGACTAAGATGAATGAATCAACAAACCAAGCCATTCCGATCGAAGCGATAGTAGACAGCAGTTTTAACAAGATGCTGCTTTGCATGGAAGAGATGAATAGCCATCCCCTTTTTGAGTCCGAACGCCTCATTTTTCAAGAAAACTCTATATCCAATACGGAACGGTTCATGAATAAAACGTTGCAGCTGGGGCAATGGTTGAAGAAGGATTTTGGCGATCACCCGAAAAAGGAGCTGTTCTTTGAATATTTACGGTTCCTTGCCCGCAATCGCGAACAATTAGGCCATTTCCCATCGATGGTGAACCAAATGATCCAAGACTTTGAACAATATCTCGGCGGCCGGTATCCGGCGATTCATGAATATATCCAACTCTTAAAAAATCTCTAACGTGCCCCTGGCTCGCTTAAGAGACCCTAACTCATCGCAAATCTTGCGATGAGTTTTTTGTTGAAGAAATGATTGATATCGTGTAATATACTCAAGGTATAAATTTATACACTTAGTTCATTTTTCATTTTTCGTCATAGGAGGTTGAAGAAAATGTCATCTACAAAAACGCCACCCAAGCAAAGTTACGGGTTTCTTGTTATTTTGATGGTCGGCGCATTCTTTACGGTCTTGTGCAGTACGCTTATGAGCAATGTTACCCCGATCATCATGTCCAAATTTGGCATATCCGCATCAACAGCGCAATGGATGACAACCGTCTATATGCTGACAGCCGGTATTTTGGTGCCAACCTCGGCCTTTTTGCTTTCCAAGTATTCCACCCGCCGGCTGTTTTTGCTGTGCATGGGGGTTTTCACCATCGGAACGCTTCTCGGCGGGTTGGCGCCGAACTTCGCCATCCTCATCATTGCCCGCGTCATTCAAGCCCTTGGCGCATCGCTGGTGATGCCGCTCTTGATGAACATTCTGTTCAGCACGTTTCCGCCGGATAAGCGCGGGAAAGCAATGGGACTGTTCGGATTCATTTTGATCTTTGCTCCCGCCATCGGACCGACCATTGCCGGATTGGTTTTAGAAGTGGCAAGCTGGAGAGCGCTATTTCATCTGATCTGGCCCATCACGCTAATCGTCTTTCTGTTCGCATACTTCAAGCTGGAAAGCAATAAAGAAACCCAACCCGGTCGTATTGATATCCTGTCCGTTCTTTTATCCGCTCTCGCCTTCGGAGGAATCATTTACGCCTTCAGCAGCGCCGGCAAGAGGGGGTGGGACGACGCCGTTGTAATCGTGAGCTTAATTGTCGGCATACTCGGACTTGTGACGCTTATCTTGCGCCAAAACAAATTGGCGGAGCCCATGCTGAGTTTCAAAATCTTCTTGAATCCAAAATTCACGGTTTCCATCATCACGTTTTGCATCATCCTTTTCGCGATGTATTCGGTCATGATCCCCATGCCGATCTACTTGCAGTCCGTCCGCGGCATAAGCGCGCTGAAGACTGGCCTGCTGATGATGCCCGGTTCGGTATTAATGGGCTTATTAATGCCTGTAAACGGAACGCTGTATGATAAATTCGGGGTAAAACCTCTCGTCTGGGTCGGCTTCCCGCTCATTCTCATTGCTTCCGTCATGCTGAGTCAGATGTCGCTTTCCACGACTTTCTTCTATATCTGCCTCGCTTATGCGCTTCGTATGGTAGGCGTGGGAATCGTGCAAATTCCGATGCAAACCAATTCCATGAACTCGTTGGACGAAAAAGAATTCGCCCACGGTACGGCGATGACCAACACGCTGCAGCAGGTAGTCGGCGCCATCAGCTCAAGCTTGATTATTACGACGATCACGACCCGTGCCACAGCGCATGGAAAAGATTTGATGAAAGAGGCCTTGCAAAACGGGACGGCGCTAACGCAGCAATTGAAAGAAACCATTTCTCACCAAGCCATGATCGCCGGAACCAATGACGCCTATTTGATCTCCATTGCCGTCGTCGTAGTCGGTTTCATCTTTGGTTTATTCGTGAAAACAAAAAAATCCCAGAAAGGGGCTCATCATCACGGAGTATAACCATATTTTTATAGCCGTGGACGGATCGAAGGAAGCGGAGTTTGCTCTGAAAAAAGCGATCGCCATTTCGAAGCGGAATCGAAGATTATGCGGATCAACTCTTGACGAAATATGCGAAAGAGTTAGCTGCCCATAACGTGCCTTATGAGATGGTTTTGCTTGAAGGCAATCCAAAGCATCAACTCGTAAAAAAGTTCAGCGCTTTGGACGAAACCGACTTAGTGATTTGCGGAGCGACCGGACTAAACCGGGCGGGGCACATTTTGCTTGGTTCGGTTTCAGACAACATCGTCCGCAACTCCAATTGCGACGTCCTTGTCGTTCGTACAAACGAGAACGCAAACGACGAACCGGGTACGCTATAAAAAAGATACAAAAAAAAAGGCCATGGGACCCATGGCCGTTCTCGTTTTTATTCGCTTCTTAATGTTGGCTTGCCGGCTCCGGTGCAACTGACGTTTCCGCCTCTTTCGGGGTAGCTTGAATCCGCGCGTTCCCCATAAGCAGCACGACGACTGCGGCGACGCCGATGGGAATCAGCGCCAGCAGGAAGGTGCCGGTGATGGAATCCGACATCGCGCCGACGATCCGATGCAAGATGTCCGCCGGAATTTGAGAACGCGCCCCTGACTTAAACAGCTCCTGTATATTGCCGCTGCTGAAGTTGGCGGAAGATTGGCCTCCGCCGGCCATATCTTTAAACGCATTTGTCATTTTAGTCGACATCAAATTGCTTTGAATGGTGCCAAAGATGGTAATCCCCAAAGTCATCCCGAAGGAACGCAAAAAGCTGTTGGTGGAAGTAGCCGTTCCCCGGAATCGCGGATCGAGATTATGCATGCTTGCCGTCGGCAGCATGGAGAAGGAGAACCCGACGCCGAAACCAGCCAAAGTCATAAAGATAGTCAGCATCCAACGGTGGGTATCCGGCGTCATCAGGCCGAGCATCAGCATACCGACGAAAAAGGTTATGACCGATACGATCATCAGATTGCGAAAAGTGGTTCTCGTTTGGAAGATACCGCCGATGGAACTGCCCACGACCGAACCGATCATCATCGGCATCAGGATCAAACCGGCGTTGGTCGCCGTTCCGCCATAGACCGCGCTGACGAAAATCGGAATGAACACCGTAAGAATGATGAACGTCGCCCCATACAGGAGAGCAAGAATTTGCGAAGTGGCGAACAATCTCTTTTTAAACAGCCAGAATGAAATGATCGGCTCCTTCGCGACCCGTTCGATCAAGAAGAATGCGACGAAGAACACGGCAAAGACAACGAACAAGCCGATGATTTTCCAGCCGTCCCACGGATAACCCTTCTCCCCGCCCAGTTCCAGAGCAAACATGAGGCTTACTACAGAGATCACAAGGGTGGACGCGCCCCACCAATCGATTTTTTGCCGCACGTGTTGGGGAGATTCCTTGTAGAAACGCAAAATCAAGAACAGGGCGACAATCCCGATAGGGAGGTTGACGTAAAAAATCCAGTTCCACTTAATATTATCAGTAATATACGCGCCCAAAAGCGGACCAAGCACACTGGATGCCCCGAACACCGCGCCGAAGAGTCCCGTCATCTTGCCCCGAGCCTGAGGCGGGAAAATATCAAAGATGATCGTAAAGGCGATAGGCATAAGCGCTCCGCCGCCGATCCCTTGGATCGCCCGGAAAATGCTGAGCTGCACCATGGTTTGGGATAATCCGCATAAAGCCGAGCCGAGCAAAAACATAATCAATCCGAAAACGAAAAATCTCTTGCGTCCGTACATATCCGATAGCTTGCCGAAAATCGGCATTCCCGCCATCGTAGCCACCATATAAGCCGACGTAACCCAAATGAATTTGTCGTAATTGCCGAGTTCGGAGACGATCGTACCCATCGACGTCGCCACGATCGTGTTGTCCATGGCTGACATCAGAATCCCTAGCAGCAAGCCGGTGACGACGAGCTTCAAGTTGCTTCCTTTTTGCATCATAAAATCATCCCCTTCATAAAACCAAATTCCTTCACAGGTAAAAGATAGCAGCAACAGATTCAGTGTAGGGTGTAGGCAATCGCCTGTCAAGAAATCTTAAGAAGCGAACATGCAGGAAAACAACCCGAGCAATCATACACCTTCAGCCTTAACCGTTAGGGTCTGATTTCAAAATGATCGAAGCGTGCCGCTCCATCCACCGCTCTCAATCCAGCCTTGCCATGCAAAAAAGGCGAGCCGCTATCGTCTACATAATGGATGACTGAATCAGCCGAATCATTGAGGTAAACGTCAAGCTGAGTCCCCCTTGCTTTGACCGTAAGGCGAAGCCATTGTTCCTTCGCCATTGAATCCACGGGGTATGGCACAGACGCCACGACCTCTGAACCATAATTGAACTTGGCCAAATGGATGCCCTCGGCATCTGCGTACGCCTCATATCCTTTCATAAAATCAGCTCGGTTTTGATTGATTTTTGTTCCGTCCGCCGCATCCGTTACCCGCAGCAAAACTCCCGCTTGTCCCTCTCCAGCCACGCGCATAATATCGGCACTTACCGTGTAATCCGTCCACCCGGTTTCGCCGATTACCGATTTTGCCGGTGTTGCCGATGAGGCCCGCAATTGCTTCTCTTTAACGGACCAAACGCCTTCATACCGAGTCCAGCCGAAGTCATTTCCATCGTCAAATGTATCCTCTGTTGCGGTGACCTCAGTATACGGCGATACCTGAATCGTATCCAAGTTCATGCTGCCCTCTTCCACCTCAAGCTTCCACCGCTCAGATCCAGCGTTTAATGATAGGCCGGAAACCGTGACGGTTTGCCAGGTATCGGGTTTCATGCCGGGAGAGGCTTGAATGGAAGCCATTATGCTCCCATCCTGGGTGACGCGGAACTTCACACCCTTATCTCCGGGGATGATCCGGAAGCTTAAGCTGTAGGTTCCGCTGTATTCAGGCCGAACCAGGTAAGACAGCCATTCTTTCTTTTGCAAATCCGCAACCCAAAACCTGCCGCTGCTATCCAGAGCAGTACCAACGCGGGCTTTCTCAAGCGAATCGGCGGCGTCATTCTCCTTCTTGACGGCATCCGTATTTCTCAATGCCCCCTCTTCAAAGCCGGCACCCTGAATCGTACCGGGAAGCGGTTGATAAGCGGCGTATGCACTGCTGCCATTCACCTTGTTGCTAAATGCGATGTAGCCGAATACAGCGTCGGATTTTTCAGCGGCATACCCGACCCTTCCGCCGGCCAGCGAGGTTTTCGCCGTGACCTTGAGCATCTCGTCCACATAAACCCGCAGGTCGCCAGCTGCTTTTTCGATGCGCAGTTGATGCCACTGAGTCAAATCAAAACCCGGGGGCAAATCCGCCTGACCGGCCATGGTTCGTTTCCCTTTTTCATAAATGTCCACCACAAGTCGGTTGGAATCCGGCATCAGCCAAGCCGTTGCGTAATTACTCTCATCTTGATAGCTGAAGACCGCTCCCGCTTTTCCCTCCGATAAACCTATCGTTCCCTCCGCTAGCCGTACGTTAAACGCGGCGGTAAAACTCGCTTCGCTCTTCGCTTTCGTAAGCCGTTTGCTGACAACCCCGAAATCGGGCCGAACTGCCAATCCCTGGCCGGAAAGAATCGACCACGCGCCGTTCTTCTCTTTTCCCCACCAAGCGTCACCTATCGAATCCCGTTCAAAGCGGTCGGCAAAAGCAGGCAGCTCCGGAGCCGGTTGCGGCTCTGAAGTAGGACCCCATACGGTGAAACGCTCGCCATTCCAAACCATTCGATCCATGTCCATATGCCGCAAAGGCCCAACCACGCCCGGCCCCTCCAAATTATGATAGATCATAAATTGAGAATCCAGGTCCGGACCGATCACGACCGAGTTATGGCCCAGTCCGACTGTTTTGCCTTCGGTACGGATCAGCACAGGGTTATCTGCGAATGTTATAAACCCGCCTAAAGGTGACTCACTGGTTGCAGCATCGATCCGATACCCCTCGCTAAAAACATGGTTGCCCGTATACGTCATATAGTAACGGCCGTTGCGTTTGAATACCGTTGGCCCTTCCGTCCAGCCGCCCATGTACGCTTCGGTTGTAACCGTGTCTCGATCTACGGATATCGGACTATCCATCTTCGCTGCTTGGATCCCCATCGGCCCAGCGTAATAAAAGTACCATTGACCGTCGTCATCCACGAAAGTCGTTCCATCGATGCTCATGCCGAAATTGTCGGTGACGATCGAGAACGGCCCGACGGGGCTAACGCTTTCCAATACATAATGTCCTTGTCCGGCAGGTGAAGTATACATATAAAATTTCCCGTTCCAATACCGCACTTCAGGAGCATAGGCAGCTGCGGTAAGTGGCTCCTCCGTGCACAAACCGCGGTACGTCCAATTCACCAGATCCGGCGAGCTCCATACCTTCACCCCCGCATCCGTGTCTCTCGTGCTAACATATAAATAGTAGTAACCATTGAAGAAAAAGACATAAGGGTCTCCAAGCCCGTAATCTTCCCATTCATCGGGAAGCGATATGGGGTTTGTCCATGTCTGCACCGTTTTTTCCGGCGGCGGGGATGAACATGCCGCAAGCCCGGCAAGGGCCACGAGCACGAAAACGGTGATTCTCCCCATTATTCGGCACCTCATCTTCATCATATACTCTCCTCCAAAATAAAAGCGGAACAGTCTGGGATCGACTCTTCCGCCTTATCTATCCTTGCGATTCTTAAAGCAATTGATCTGCCCTGAAATAACCTTCTTCCATATAGGTTAAGCTTCAGGCGGCTTCGCCGGTTTTCATACATTCGCTGATCTGCGATAGCGGCATGTATGTTATATACGCGATTACCTATTTCCCTCCACAATAGCCCGGATGGTTTCCAGCGGCGCTTTGGGTACGCGGTCATACGTCAATAAACCGTTAATTTCCTGTTCGACGTCCGTCAACTGCGTATAACAGAAGCCTTGCACAACCGGCGATTGCACCAACGGCTCCACAACATCCTTCAACCGTTTGACGAAATCCTCTTCCGTTGATGCTCCTGAGTATCCCCAGCCTTCCCACTCGCTCTTTTTAAAGGAAATGCCGCCAAACTCCGTCACCAGAATCGGCTGATTCTGATAGGAGAACCCGGGAACAAGAATGAAGCGATTGCCCGGACGTGCAGACAAGGCATGATCACTAGAAGAATAGCGCTCCGCAAGTACCTCTCTCCGCCATTCGTAATCATGGATAGCGATCAGGTCGGTGTTCACCATCTCCCAACCGTCATTGGAAATGACCGGGCGGGTTTGATCCAGCGACTTGGTCATGTGATACATGGCGAGGGCATGCTGCTGTTGGGCTTTGTCGGTGGCGATATCCACGACACCCCAGCTTTCATTAAGCGGAACCCAAACGGCTATACAAGGGTGATTGTAGTTATATTCCACCGCTTCCAACCATTCTTTCGTCATTCTCGCTACATACGATTCGGTAAATTGGAAGGCATTCGCCATTTCGCTCCAAACGAGCAGCCCCAGCTTATCAGCCCAATAAAGATAGCGGGGATCTTCAATCTTCTGGTGTTTGCGCGCACCGTTAAAGCCCATCGCTTTGGTCAATTCCACGTCCTTGCGCAGGTCTCCGTCTTGCGGAGCTGTAAGGAGACCATCCGGAAAATAGCCTTGGTCCAAAACCAGTCTCATGGTATAAGGCCGATTGTTCAGCATCAGAACTCCGCCTTCGATGGACACTTTACGCATGCCGAAATAACTCGTCGCCCGATCCGCTTCTTGACCGTCAACCAAAAGCTTCAGTTCCAGATCGTACAGATTAGGCCGCTCCGGCGACCACCAACGCCCAGCGCTGTGATCATTAAAATCATGCAGACAGATTCTTCTGCTTTCTACACTATGCCGCACCGAGAAAACATCATCGGCCACCACGCTTCCCGCAAAGGAAACTGTCACTTGCAGACGGACATCTTTTTCCGAGCAGTCCATTCCGTCAAAAAAGGCTTCCAACGCGATCTCATTATGATCGATGTCGGGGGTCATGCGCAGACGGCGGATCGAAAGCGGACCTACCGGCTCCAGCCAGACGGACTGCCATATGCCCGTCGTGCGGGTGTAAAAAATGCCGGTGGAATGTTCTTCCCAATACTGCTTGCCCCTCGGCAGGCTCACATCCTTGCTGTAATCCGTCGCCTTTACCACAAGCAGATTGTCCGTTCCGTTTATGGCATCGGTAATATCCGCAGTAAAGGGAGTGTGTCCGCCCTCGTGTACGGCTACCAGACTTCCATTCACCCAAACGCGGGCTTCATAGTCAACGGCACCAAAGTGCAGCAACAGCCGTTTACCCGCATAACCGTCGGGAATCGTCAGCGTCCTGCGGTACCAGACGGTATCATGAAAGGCAGGGTCGCCGATTCCGCTTAGTTTGCTTTGAAAGCAAAAGGGCACCTGAATTTTTCGGGAGAAAGAATAACCTGCATCTGCTGCATACCAGCGTTTCTGTTCCCCCACATTCTGATCGTCGAATTCAAACTCCCACTCCCCATTCAGCGACAGCCACTGATCACGGATAAACTGCGGACGGGGATATTCATCGCGTAAAAACTTCGTCATTTCTCTCTACTCCTCTATGATGTTTATTTGTTTTATAGATTCACTCCGATGGTCTTGTTGATCCTGCACCGGCACTTTTGGAGGTTTCGTGATCATGCTGACGCTGAAAATAACGATGCAGAGGAAAACCAGAGCCAGCCAAAACGCATTTATCGGGCTTACCATGTAAAGCTGCTGACTGCGTTTTAAAGCAAAAATCATCACGTTGCTCATCACGAGAAACCACAGTACATTTCTCCCCATTATTTCAATGGGTGCTAGATAGCGCACTCCCTGCTCCAGCCATTTTGCCAGCAGGTAGTACCCATACAAGACCGCTGCCGGCCCGATGATCCACCAAATGGAAGGCGGGAACCGCTCCGGAAGATCGCCCTGCATCTGCCACTTCCAAAAGAAAGCTCCGGATGCAAGGAGCGCTGCCGCCAGCACTCTCCAATCCCAACGAATGCGATAGCGCGCGAACAGCATACCCGCTAAATAGTACGGAAAGTACTGAACGACCGGAAAAGAAGCCATATCCCGGGTACCGATAAGCGGTGCCAATTGAGGAGCATGGATCGATCCATAGGGGATAAACGTTGCTCCAAGTAAAATAAAAGCTACGGCGAAACTCAGCCATTTACGCTCGGCCAGCCACTTAAGCGGAACAAACAACACCAATCCAGCAATCGTTACATAAGTAAATGAAGCCAAAAACTCCGACCATCCCGGCATATCATCCAACAATAGAATCGGACGAATCGTGCTCCAGCCGACGGGACGCTGATCAATAAACAACCGAAAGGCGGTGCCGGAAACGTAAAACGCCAAAAGTGTTTTCACGCCTGCTAGAAGCATCCGCGGAGCCGAACGGCGGAAAGGTTTGCTGTAATACGCCAACTGAGACACATAGCCAAAGCTGAACACGAAACCGGAAAAAGTAATTAAATTGATAAAGTCGATCCATTTCTGCCCACCCGGATAAACCTGAACATCGCTGAAAAACTGAAGACTGTGGCAATAGATCATGCCGATAACCAGCAGCCCTTTGAATAGATCGATCGCCCTCTCCCGCGGAGGACGCGGAATTCCGGTCGCGGACAAGGTCATCCCTTAATCCCGGAAAGGGTAACGCCTTTGACGATTTGCCGTTCGAAGATGAGAAACAAGGCGATGATCGGCAGGGAAGAAATCGTGTTGATGACCATAGGCTTCACATAATCTTCCGTATACTGGTTCATGAGGGTCGGGATCCCCATGGGCAAAGTGAACATCCGATCATCCGTAATCGACAGAAACGGCCAAAGGAAGTTGTTCCAGGATCCGATAAACGTGAGGATCGCCATAGAAGCTAGCGCCGGTCTTGTCAACGGAAGCATGATTTGGGTAAAAATCCGCAGCGTTCCACCGCCGTCGATTTGCACGCTTTCCAGCAGGTCGTTGGGAACGCCGTCAAAAAAGCTTTTAAGGATAATAACCGCCATTGGAGAAGCAAGCGCCGGCAAGATCAACCCTTGATAGGAATTAAGAATGCTCATATCCTTCGCCACTTGATAAAGGGGGATAATCAGCGCTTCACCGGGAATGAGCAGGCCTGCTAAAATGACAAAGAACATAAACGTTTTATAGCGAAACGGAATTTTCGAGAGAACAAATCCGGCCATTGCAGCAAAAATAACCGTGAAAATCGTGACGCATACGGCAACGAAAAAGCTATTCCAGACCCAATGGGTCAGCTTTGTCTCCGACATCACCTCATGATAGACGGCGAATGAGTACGGCGGAACGAACCAGTCTGCCAGCGTGGTGATTTTCATCCCCTCTTTTTTCACGGATACCATGAGCATCCAGATCAGAGGCATCAGGAAAATCAAGGCGATAGCGGCAGAACCCAGCCGATAAAACCACTTCATATCAGACTGCCTCCTTCCGGTTGTTAAGCCAAAATTGTATCCCAGAGAGAATCAAGAGGATGATAAACAGCATATAGGACATGGTTGAGGCATAGCCGAGATCATTTTTGCGGAAGCCGGTTTGCCAGATGTACTGAATGACGGGGCGCGTTTTGTCGAGAGGACCGCCGCCTGTGATGACATAGATTTGTAAAAACACCTTAAATGAAGCGATAATTTGCAGCATGGTGATGGTTTTGGTAATGGGACTGAGAAGCGGTAGTGTGATCCCCCAGAAGATCTGTCTGTCGTTGGCTCCATCCAAACGAGCTGCTTCATAAATGTCCTCGGATATCTCTTGCATCGCTGATAGATATAAGATGAAGTTAAAGCCTACCGTCCACCATAACGTCAACACGGATAAAGCTATCCAAGAAAGCGCCAGTTCCGTTAACCAAAAAACTTCCTTGCCATCGGGAAGCAGCCCGATCAGATGAAGCAGTCCGTTCAAAAATCCGGTGTATGGCTGGAATACGAAAAGTCCGAGAAAGGAAGCGACTGCAACGGACAGCACGCTCGGCAGAAAAAATACGCTGCGATACAGCTTTTGCAGACGGGACTTGCGGTTTGCGATGACGGCTAAAAGAATGGCGAGAGCGATCATCGTCGGGGTCGTGATCATGACGAATATGGTGGAATGCCAGAGAGAGGACCAAAAATCCGAATCATGAAACATCCGGCTGTAGTTGTCAAAACCGATGTATTTCATCTTCTTGATTAGCGTCCACTTGTAAAAATTCATCTGCAGCCCTTTAAGCATGGGCCATATAGTAAAGATCAGATAAACCGCAAGAAAGGGCAGCAGAAACAAAAGAGCCTGCAAATCCGCTCTCCACTTCTTGATCTTCATGACTATCACCCCTTCCTCTTTATGCCCGACAAGCTTGCGGACATTTACCGCAAGCTTGTCGGATGCATGATCCGGCTGCTTCTACTCCTTCAGAATCTTATTGATTTCCGGCTCCATTTTTGCAACGGCGTCGGCAGGGCTCATCTTCTGTGCCCAAACTTCATTTAAGAATTTGAAGGAAGACAGATCGCGAATTTGCCAGTTTTTCGTGGAAGGCTTGTTGAATTTAACCGTATCCGCTACAGAAACATAGTCGCTGCGATAAGGCAAGCTCTTGAATTCCGGTTTTTCAAAGACAGAGGGTTTGGCTGGAATATGTCCGGCTTTCGCCCAGATTTGCCCATTGTCCGCCACCCAGTTGGCAAAGGTGATAGCCGCCTGACGTTTCTTTGCATCGTTGCCTTTAGTTGTCGGCAGGATGATCGTGTGGGAGTCGCCCCATGTCGCTTCTTGATCGTAGATTTTCGGAATCGGCATAGCTCCGAATTCGAGGCCCTTGGTGGATTCCCAAGTCCCGGTTGCCCATACGCCGGTCATCATAATCGCCGCGGTGCCGCTTTGGAAATTTTTATAGAAGTCCGGGTCATTTTTCTTGATATAGCCGTTCTTGAAAAGATCCTGAATATATTGTGCAGCCTTAACGGCTTTGTCCGTATCGATCTGAGCTTTCGTCAAATCGTCGGAAACCAGGTCGTTGCCCCCCTGTTGGGAGTATAGCGCCCACCAGAGACGGTAAGGATCGTCATTGCTGTTGGAGAGGGCAAATGGGGTGACGGTTTTAGGCAGCTTTTCCTTCAAAGTGGACAGGAACTTGACGAAACCATCGGCGGATTGCTCCATCACCGGCTTGCCGTCGTCGCCCAAAAGTCCTGCGTCTTTCAGCAGCTTTTTATTGTAGTACATGATGAACGGGTGGGTATCGATGGGAACAGCATAATGCTGGCCATCCACAATCGTGGAGTTCAAAATGTTTTGGTTAAACGTGCTCCAGTCTACGTTGGCCGGACCCGCCACATCGTCGAGAGTTGTGACAACCCCTTGATTGATCAGATCGGGAAGGCGAGAAATATGAGAGATGCCGATATCCGGACCGTTGCCATTGCCCACCGCAGTAATTAACTTGGTGTAATATTCGCCCCATTCGAGCTTCGTGTTTTTGATTTGAATGTCGGGGTGGGATTTGTTGAATTCGGCGATCAAAGCGTCCATATTGTCGCCGTCGCCACCGCTGAATAGGGTCCAGTAGCTCAAGGTAACTTTGTCTCCCCCCGCAGCGGGTGGTGCCGACGTTTCCTTTGCCGGAGCTTTTGTTGCAGAGTCTGCAGGAGCCGACGTGGAGTCCGCCGTTTTTCCTCCGCCTCCGCAAGCGGTTACAAGAAGAGAGAGAGAAAGAACTGCAGCCGAGAACAAGCCAAGCCTTTTTTTCATATTTGCCTCCCCAATCATGATATCTATTTTAGGTACAAAACATAAAGTTTGTTTTTAAACAACATTTTTGTACCTAATGACATCATAATACGGGGTGAACCGTCCTTTGTCAACGGTTTCATTCAGTATTTTTGTAATTAATAAGCAGATTTATTTATTCATTACAATAATTATGTTTATATTAACCATTTTACTCTTGATCCGCCTGAGCATATTGGACACGCATGATGAGATCTTGATCATAATCCCCGAAATGTTTGCCAAACAGATTAACCCCGCCCTTATGGACGGCATCGGGTTTTACGCCGATCCGCAAGCGGATTACAGGCCGCTGGGCTAGGTTAAGATCGCTTAACGTCACGGAGGAGACCTTCTTCATATCCAGCGTCGTTCGCTCACCGTCAATGCGCCACGTTTTTAGCAAGCCGTATTGAGTAGTCCAATCCAACCACCAAGCCGGATTGAGTTTGCCGCGGCGGTCGCCGAAATCCCCAGGGCTTGTCCATGTACCGATTTCAACCCCATTGGCCCATAGGGTGATATCCGAAGGCCAATCATTGTCGTAATTGGGCGCCTCTGAGCACATCTCCATAGAGAACTCCACGGCTTCGATTTTGGCATTCAGCGGAATTTCCAAAGGCAGCAAATATTCAATATAACCTTTTCGAAACCAAATGATCTGTGCAGCAATATGATCCGGATGATAGAAGCTGGCTGGCTCGTCTTCCACGGTAATCATTTTGTCTTTACTGGCCATGCCGCAGGTTGGGTAAACCTCACAATCGCTGTACTGCCCGATCGGAACCTCCACCTCGTAGATCCGGGAGCTGTCTTTCGCTATGCGCATGGAGCTGTTTAGAGCCATATGGATGTCATCGTAATTCCGGCTGCACACCTTCATCGCGCCTCTCACGGCAGGCAACAGCTCCGTGTAGATCAGCTTGGCCTTTTCCAGCACCTTCACATTGTTGGCAACGGTAGATACCGGCTGCCCTAAAGCCTCCGCCAGTTCCACGATATTCATGCTCTTCTTGTTCAAAAGCCGCAAAATATCAACTCTGGCGCGGGTTGACAAGGCATGAGCCACCAGCACAAGAGGCTCCGGCTCGTTAATATTTAATTCCAACATTCTTGCTTCGCTCCTCATTTTTATCTTCGTTAACTTCAGTTTACTATTAATTTATGTTTTATTTCAATATTTTTGTAATAAATGCATCAAGAAAGCGCACAACCGTTGTCCGCCCGGCTGTGCGCTTCTCTGCTCCTGTTCAAACGAAAGCTCATCGCTCATTTTTCATCTATATAAATAGAACTATAGCTTGTAAGGATTTCATCACTGCAAAACCTGATTATTCTGGAGAGTCGCTGTTGCGCTCAGATTCCATGATTAGATAATCCCATAAAGGTAGGAATCCGATCACAAAGGCGACCGCTGACTCTATCCTGAACTACTCTTCGTTAAGCTAAGATTGGTTTCAGGCGGCTTCGCCGATTTTCACACATTCGCTCGTGACGTTCAAGCGGCATGTGTGGCGTTTCCAGAACAATCGGTTGCTCCGCTCCTTCATCCCTTACTTTCGTTCCAATCATATAGTAAAAATACAATTCACCTTTGATCTCAACTTACCACTTTCGGGCGCTCCACCCGGCCGACTCCCGGCCAACGGAAGGCAGCCCAGTCCGGCCGGTACAGCTCGACCCGGGCGACGACAACGGTCATATCGTCGCTAATTTCCCCTTGCTGGTGCCGCACGATCTTTTCCAGTAGGCAATCGGCAATTTCTTGTGGATCTTTCGCCTGAATTTCCTGGATGATGCGCTTCATCCATAATTCTTTGTTGACGGCATACCCCGGCGCGTCATAGATCCCATCCGTCATCATGATCAGCACGTCTCCGGGATGAAGCTGTAGACTGACTAAGTCGACATCGATATCCTTTAGGATGCCCACGGGCAGGTTATTAGCCGAGATGGAGATCACTTCGCCATCCCGCTTGATGAAGCTGGGCGTGGATCCGATTTTCATGAAGGTCGTCTTGGCGTTGTATTGGTCAATAAGTGCCATGTCCACTGTGGCGTAAATTTCTTCAGGCGAGCGCAGCATCAGCACGGAGTTCACCGATTTGATGGCCAGCTTCTCGTCCATTCCGGACTGAAGCAGCTGCTGCAAGATCGTCAGCGCCGCGCTGCTCTCGGCTCGCGCCCGCTCTCCGTTGCCCATGCCGTCGCTCAAAGCCACTGCGAATTTGCCGTTGCCCAGCTCCACCGTACTGAAGCTATCCCCGGACAGCAGGTCCCCGCCTTTAGCCGCTCCGGCAACACCCGTTTCCACCTCATAGGTTTTTGCCGAGCCGAAGGTGACCATATTGCGCCCGTCTCCCTTGGCGTAAGGCTCCTCTTTCTTCACTGTGATGGTTTCTCCGAGAATATCCGAGAGTAGGGGAGCGATGATTTTCCGGCACTCATCGAAGCCCCGGGTGTAGGTATGGATGATTTCGATTTCCACGCTGCCTTCATCCAGACTGATGATATCAATCGCTTGAATCGCCAAGCCCAGTTCCTCCAAAGCGCTGCGAATCTGCTCCTCCTGCTCGTAAAGCTCTTGACCTTCGCGTTTGATTTCCCGAGCCAAATCCTCCATCACCTGAGAGACGCCAACCAATTGGTCGGCTACCAGTTGACGGCTCTCCAGGATCTGCCTTTTCCAGCGTTGATCGTTGCGGTACAGCATATATTGCTGCTTCATAATGGGAAGAACCGCATCGGTTTTGATACAAGCTTTCTTCCATTCCGGCTTGATTTTGGACTTATCGAAATTTTCGTCTCCGTCGATAGCCGTCATCATTTCCGTCATGAACTTGTAGGTTTGATAAAACTGCCCGTTCCAACAAACGTCCTTCCGGTAACAAGAGGCGCAAGCCTTCTCGGCAACGGCATCCATGAAATGTTCTCGCTCCGCTTCCTTCCGATCCTCGCTATCGCCGTTCAACTGCTTAAAGCTGCTGGAGAGCTGGCGGAACACCTCGGAGAACTGTTCCACCCGGCCTGCGGTTATATCCCGTACCCGTTTGGCATATTCATAGTGAGACTTCATATTTTCCTGAGTGCCTGGAATGTAGCGGGATAATCCCCTGACCAAGCCTTTTCCGGTTAGCAAAAACAAAGCGATCGCTATAGCCGATTCCCAAGCCGAGCTTAAGACCGCCGTTTCGCTGCCAATGTAAAAGGAGAGGATCGAGGAGCCGAGGAGCGTCCCGAAGGCCACAGCCATCCTCCCCCCCTCCTTCATCAATCCACCCAGCATGCCGGCAAAAGCGAGCAGGCTGATTTGATAAACCGAATTGGTGTCCGCCAAGCTGAGAATCATGCCTGTCACTACACCGACAGAGGCTCCAAGAGGCGCTCCCCCGACAAATGCGAAGAGCAGCACCAGGTAGCGGGACAGCACATTTTCCAAGGATAGCGTGCCGGCCCCCCACCCCACTGTACCTGTCATGACCGATGCCAGCAGGATGATTAAACAGATGATTTCCTCGTTTTTCAAACGATGGGATTTACGGCCCGGTGCAAACACTGGCACGGCCTGAAGAAAGATCAGCGTCAAAATAAAGCCAAGCACGCCTTCGATAGCCGCCATCAGAGTCATAAACAAACTAATCTCGCTACCTACCAAATATTGAAACAAGCGGACGACAAAAACAGTAGTTCCTACCAAAAGGGGGACTACCGTAAGATCGGTGCGTTGATACTTCTCAATGGCACGATACAAAAGCAGAAATACGAGCAGCTCCGTAACGATAGCGGCGGTGTGAAGATGCGGAGAGAACAGACTGCCGGCGACAGCGGCAGCACCCGCTAGAGCGACCATATCCTTTCGCAAGGAAACCACAACCGCAAAGAAGGCAATGGCAAAGGGAGAAAGTTGGTCCAATATCGAGGCTCTCCCCAACATAAAAGCAGCCACTGTCAGTATAACGACCCATTTCTTCGTGCTCCAGACTTGCAACCACCGGCTCTCCGACGCTTTCTTTTCCACCATTTTGCCGGCATTAGCCATTTCTAACTCCATTCGCCGGATCGTCTTTCGGATGTACATTTGTCCACCACCTATTGGGATGTAGTGTTCCCTATTATAGGAGGGCGCTATCGGAAAGTTTGTCAGATAGAGTTGGTAGTTTCAAAGAAATTTCCGACACGCTGCGAGAAATGGCTCCCCCTTGTTAAAATGGGGCGGCGTTTGCTTTCATCCTCGTTTTCACATATTTGCCGACAACGGTTTCTCGAATCAAGCCGGGGGATGATAGCCAAATGTGGCGGCTTCTGATGTCGACTTGACCAACACCGAAGGCGGCGCCGGAAAAAAAGGAATTTTCACCTACCCGTCACAAATAAAAAAGCCCCGTCTCCGGGACTTTGGTCTTGTTAAAAGTGGTAGCGGCGAAGGGGATCGAACCCCCGACCTTTCGGGTATGAACCGAACGCTCTAGCCAGCTGAGCTACACCGCCGCAACAGCACGATTATATCCTGACTGGCCATCTTCCGTCAAGATACAGGGGCAGCGTCCGCTTTTGGCTAACTTTCTTCGGAATCAAGAAAAGGCTTGTTCACATAATAATACATCCATCCCATCATCAGAGCGCCGCCGAACAGATTGCCGAAGGTAACGGGGATGAGATTATGGAGCACGCCGGCAAAGGAAATGGTTCCCGGATGATGCAGCACCAGAGCGATGGCAAAGGTACACATATTGGCGATACTGTGCTCGTAGCCGGAGATGAAGAAGCAGAACACAAAGAGCATCATCGCAAACATTTTCGCGCCGTCGGCCTTCATGAACATTGGAACAAAAAACGCGAGACACACCAGCCAATTACACAAGATCGCGCGGAAAAACAACTGCCATATCGGCGCGGCCATCTTGTGCTCGACAACATTCAGCAGAAAACCGTTTACCGAGTTGTCGGCAAAGAGCCCCGTGAGAAAAATCAGCAATGCAAAGGCGGCAGCCCCCAACAGATTTCCCCCGTAGCTCATGAGCCACAGTTTCACGACTTCCGACCAACGCAGCTTCTTCCGAAACGCCGCATATGTATAGTAGAACGTGTCTCCGGTAAACAGATCGCCGCCGCCGTACGAAATGAGGATGATTGCAGCTCCGAAGGTGATGGCCGCCATCGGATAAGTTAGCGGGGAATGCTCGAGAAAGAAGAAGTTTCCTGTCTTGAACGCGACGATAACACCAAAGCCGATGAACATGCTGGCCAGCATCGAACGGGACAAGTACCGCAGCTTGCTTTGCTTGAAGATCTTGTGCTTTTTAAGTGCTAATTGTTCCACTTTCGCAAGAGCTTCTGTCTCCATGAGTTTCCTCCTGAATTCTAACGGGAATAGGAAACGATTTAGTAAAAAACCGTAGAGCAGAAGGTCTGCATTCTACGGTTTATGGTTCCCATCAATCGCGTCTGGCTCCACGGCCGCCGCGCTTGCCTTCGGTGTTCTTTTTCAAAGAGGAAATCCGTTCCTCGCTATCTTTCAAAAACTTCGACATTTTATCTTCAAAAGAAGGCTTGCCATAGGCCGGTTTGCCTGCACCTGATTTGAAAGGACGTCCTCCGCCACCACCTGGTCCGCGACCGCCGAAACCACCGCCGCCGCCACCAAATCCGCCGCCTTCGCGTCTTCCTTCACCGAAGTTTCCGCGAGGTGCAGGACGATCTGGACGCTGCTCCGAAACCGGCTTATCGACAGCTTGCTTGATGGATAGACCGATTTTCCCATCCTTGTCCACATTGATCACTTTCACTGTAACCTTATCGCCCAACTTCAAATGATCGTTGACATCCTTAACGTAATTGTCGGCGATTTCCGAAATGTGCACAAGTCCGGTCCCGCCTTCCGGAAGCTCCACAAAAGCTCCGAAATGGGTGATCCCCGTAACCTTTCCTTCTACTTTGGCGCCTACTTCAATGGCCATAAACGATAACGTGCCTCCTCATAATATTTAAAAAACATAGATACGGAGATTATAACCGAAGAGCCTCCGAAAATCAAGAAAGCTCCCATCCCATACGGTATTCCATACGGATTCGGGAGTTTTCTTCAAGGCGCTGTCGGTGTATCGAAAACCGTCTCGCCGTCTTTAGCGACGTTCAGTTCTTTGCGGATTTTCTCTTGCCTGTAATCGGGATCCTTCATCATGTCCAGTTCCCGCTTGATCTCTTCGTTGGACTTGGTTTTGCTGTCCAGCGCGGCTTTCAATTCATTCAGCTGCATCGTATTCGTCTGCAATTTCCCGTACTGGTTCCAGGCAGCCATTGCGATGGGAATAAGGAGTCCGACGGTCAGGATGGTTGCCAACTTCATCCGCCTGCCAGGCGCTTTATTAATCCGCTTCGCTTGCTGACTCGGAGTTTGTGGCATACCAGCTTCAACCTCCCGCCATCAGTCAATGAATTTACGGAGTCGTTTACGTATCCAGGCCATACCTTTTGTCTTGATCTTCTTCATGAGCGGTACCCAGGGGATCCTGCCTAACGTGATTTTCCATAGCCAACCACCCAGTATCCGAAAAGGGTAAAGCAATTGTAGCACAATTCTGAAAAGGAAAACAGCGACTGCAGCCAAAAATGAAAAAAATAGGACGACCAGCCTAAGCAATCCCTGCAGCGGACGAACCACTACCAGTACAAACATCTTAACCAGAAGAGCGGCGGTCCAACGTACAGCCCGCACAATCAGGAGGACAAGACGAATCAGCAGCCCGCTGAATAGCAGGTAATATAAAACAGCCCCGGCTACCAGCCCGACAAAACAAAAAAACGCAGCTGTCCCTGGTTGCTCGCGCCCAGCATTTGAAATACGAACACCGTCACGCTAATCCAATACAAAATATCGAGAAACGGAAGAATCCAGCGGGAAATCCGCAGCTGTCCCGTCAGGACGCGGTACGTATCAAACACAGCTCCCATAGCCGCGCCGCTCAGCAGCATCATCCCAAGGGTCAGAAACTGTACCTGGAGCGTCATTTAAACAGTTTCCCGAGCAGACCTTTGGATTTGTGTTGTCCGTTCCCGTCCACGTAGCCAAGGTCGTTCACCAAACCCTCGATCGCGACGAGACCCTGCTCGAGGTTGAGGTTTTTTATATGCAGATTTTGCCCTTTGATGGTCAGAAATCCGCACTCCGTTTCCAGCAGAAACTCTTCGGCATCAAAGCTTTCCACATTCAGCACGCCGGTAATCTCCAACACCTTGCGGTTCAGCATCCGCACTTCCTGCCGTTTGGTCTTGACTTGTTCCACCATGGCACGTCCCTCCCTATAGTCTATTGTTATGGAGGGATGTCCCGGTTTAGAACAAGCTGATCCTACGGTAGAAGATGCTCCTTCCCTGTTCCACCTGATCTTCGGCTGATTTTATCGCACCTGAATCCATTCAGTCACCGAATAAATAAAAACGGGCTGCCCGCTTGCATCCTTTTTTGGATGCCGGGCAACCCGTTTCGTTTTTTCGTTTACTGGCGCGATTCTTCGCGAAGGAGCGTATACATCTCCCCCGCCTCTTCCTTCCGGGCGTTTTCGGCGACCCGCTCTACGCGGACCGTCACGTTCTTTTGCCCGAATTGCACCGTTAGCTCGTCGCCTGGCTTCACCGTGCTGGAAGGCTTTGCTTCTTTGCCATTAATCCAAACTCTACCCTGATCCGATACATCCTTGGCGACTGTGCGCCGTTTGATCAGCCGGGAGACTTTGAGAAATTTGTCCAGCCGCATTATTTTACGGCTTCTTTAAGCTTGTTGCCTGCTTTGAATGCCGGAATTACGGATTCCGGAATATCGATGGTTTGACCGGTTTGCGGGTTGCGGCCCGTGCGGCCGTTGCGCTTGCGGGTTTCAAAGGTTCCGAAGCCGATCAGTTGCACTTTATCGCCTTCAGCCAGCGCACTGGTGACTTCTCCGAAAAATCCGTTAAGAACCGCTTCTACATCTTTTTTAGACATTCCGCTTTTTTGAGCGATGTTGTTGATCAGATCTGTTTTGTTCATTCGACATATACCTCCTTGGAATAAAAAACAAAGCTACCCTCGATACCTATTCTTTCCCAAAGCCCGATTTCCTGCCAGGATCCCGTTTTTTTTTGGATTATTCGCGATTTTTCGCCGTCTTGGCTTCCTGCCAGTAGGATTCCATCTGCTCCAGACTGGTTTCTTCCATTTTTTGGCCGGACTTTCGCACCTGCTCTTCGATATAACGAAAGCGGGAGACGAACTTACGATTAGTGCCGGAAAGGGCTTCTTCCGGGTCGACCTTGAGAAAACGCGCAAGGTTGACGCAGGCGAACAACAAATCGCCCAGCTCATCCTGACGCATATCCGCCGCATTCGGAGAGGGGTCGCCGATGGCCTCGCGAACCTCTTGAAGCTCCTCTTCGATTTTGGCCAACACGTCCTCGATATGGTCCCAGTCGAAGCCGACTTTGGCCGCCTTCTTTTGCAGCTTGTAGGCTTTCAGCAGACCCGGGAGATCCCGGGGTACCCCGTCCAGGGCGGACGCGGCGGCTGGTTCTTCACCCCGCTTCGCCTTCTCCTCCTGCTTGATAGCCTGCCAGTTGGCCAGGGCTTCGTCGGCATCCTGGGCGGAACGCTCACCGAATACATGAGGATGGCGGCGGATCAGCTTTTCATTAAGCTCGTTAATGACGTCGAAGACGGTGAAAGCACCGGTCTCCTCCTCCATCTGGGAGTGGAGCATAATCTGCAAAAGCAGGTCGCCCAATTCTTCCCGCATATGGTCGGGATCGTCGTCATCCAACGTCTCCAACACCTCATAGGTTTCCTCGATGAGGTTTTGCCGGAGGCTGGCATGGGTCTGCTCCCGGTCCCAAGGACAACCCTCGGGGCTGCGTAGAATACCAACGATTTCGTGCAGACGGTGGAACGTCCGGTTCAGCACATCATCCCGATCGCTGCGAGGCACCCAGATGAGGGACAGGTTTCCGTAGCCTTCCACCCGGTCCAGCTCATAGAGGGGCACTTCAATGATCTGTTCCTCTCCAACGACACCGAGAGCATGTCCGACGACAACGGGATAATCGTCCGGGTAGGCATCCATCAGCGCCAACTTGGCATCGGAGGCGGAGAACACATCATACACCTGACCGATCACCGTATGCAAGCGGGGATTGAGCAGGCTGGGTTGGAGTTCTGCCGCATCTAACAGCTGAAAGCCTTCGACCGGATCAAATCCGAAGCGCAAAAAAGCTTGATCCAGAAAGCTTTCGCCCCCCATGATGGCGAGTTCGATGCCGCGGGTGGCGCATTCTTCCCGCAAAAGCTGCGTCGTCCGCTCCGCCACCATGGGGTGTCCGGGCACGGCATAGACGATCTCGCTTGCGGCTTGCGGCTGGATTGGCGCAGGTGCCGATGGCGGGGTTGTCTCCGATTGGGATTGAATTTGCATGGCTTGAGCTTCCGCTTCCGACAGGAGACGGTCGACAATCGTCCGATAGACGGATTCAAAATCGTCTTTTTGGACGTAAATGCTGTCGAAGGATTCGTAAGCAATTTCGTGATCCTTTAGATACTGCACCACCGGATGCTCTTCCGTCCGCAAAAACAGGCGTCGGGCGCTCTGGATCCTCTTCCAGATGCCTAACGTCAACTGATTTTCGTCACCGGTCCCGAGACCGATGACGGTAATACGAGGGGCCATAGACCGTTTCCTCCTTCAATTGCTTGATAGCAGCTAATCGGCAGATCAGATTCATAATGAGTCGCCAGCCATTACAGCATAAGATGACTGGCTAGATTGCAAAAAGTACAACCGCGCTAATCCATATGTCCGCTATTGCCATGAGCAATTGCAAAAGCTGCAACTGAATTTCGCACACGAAAGCGATTTTGACGGTTTGGTTTGAGTTCAGTTGCACTTTTTGCAGGAGAAAGGTCAATATAATATAAAATATGGAAAAAGAATTGTACTTTTTGCAAGCAACCGCTAAATTGCCAGACGACAGCTGGGAGTGTGGATGGCTAGAGCGGTGCCGGGACCATGGGCATGAGCCGTAAACCGGAGCGCGGTGGCCGGAGCCATAAAGCCAGGGGGCGGGAAGCCCCGCGGCAGCCGGGCTGCGAAGACGCCAGAGCTCGGCGTCCGGTGCGCCATGGCGGCCGCATCAGCGCCGATCATCAGGCGGCGCGGCCGGCGGGAGCAGGCGCAGGCGCGTGAGCGGCGGAATGAGCCGGCGGCCGAGAGACGGCACCGTCTCGAGGTCCGCCCGGCTCACACCGCCGGTGCGCACCAGAGCCGCCGTGTAGACGGCGGCTCCCG
>NZ_CBQR020000175.1 GCF_000455485.1 Gorillibacterium massiliense | reverse complement strand
CGAAGCGCACGGCGGCGACGGCAGCGCACATGGCCGCCGCTGCGGCCAGCGGGCGCCACAACAGGGCGCCGGCGCCGAAGCGTACGCCCGAGCGGCGGGCCAACACCGCCAGGTTGGCAAGCCCCGCCAGGGCGTAAGCGGCCACCGCCGCCACGGCGGCGCCGCGGATGCCGTAGGCCGGCACCAATAGCGCATTTAACAGCAGCTTAAGCGCCGCTGCGGCAAACAGGCTCACCGCAGGGGCCGTCGTGGCGCCAAAGCCGATGAGAATGCTGCCGGTGACAATATTCAGTACGCTGAACATCGCTGTGAAGGCAAGGATGCCCATCGTGGCGCTGCCTTCAGCGGATGTGAAAAACATAACGTTTAGCGGCTCAGCCGCAGCCATCAAGCCGAAGGATGCGGCAAAGCCGATAAACCAAGCGAACCGGACCGAGAACTCAGTCCGTTCCTTTAGCGTCCGCATCTGCCCCTGTGCCTTGGCCTCGGCGATGGCGGGCACCAGAGCCGCCGACATCGAGGTGGCAATAAGCCCGATCAATTGAACAAGGGGCTGGGCGTGATTGTAGAGGCCCACCTCCGCTAAGCGCGCGGATTCGCCCATTCCTTCCTTGGCCAACAAGGAGGGGAGAGACACGGAATCCATAAGCGTCAGAAGCGGCAAAGCGATAGAACCGAGGCATACGGCAAGGGCGGTCCGCACAAAACGCGCCAAGCCAACGGCTTCCGGCCGTAGACCCCCTCCCATTGCGGTTTGAGCTTCCCCATCAGCGGCTGCGCTCCCCTTCGCATTCTTTGATCGAGGGGAACGCTGCCAGAAGATCAACATTACCGCCAATCCGCCCACGGCACCGGTCACTGAACCGAAGGTAGCGCCTGCGGCGATCCGGCTGTTGCTCGCCCCGATATCTAGGAAATAAAGCAGCAGCCCCAGCATCGTCGCAACCCGGATCAACTGCTCCACGACCTGAGAAACCGCAGTTGGCACCATATCCTGACGCCCCTGAAAATATCCCCGCAAAGCCGCCATAACCGGAACGATCAATAACGCAAAGGACACGCTGCGGATCGCCGGAGCCGCTAACCTCGCTCCCAGCCACTTTGCTAGAGGATCAGCCCCAAGGTATAGAACCGCAAAAAAGAGCAAACCCGTAACCGTCAATACGGCTGTCGCCATACCCAGCACTCTGCGGGCTTCTTTTTCCCGGCCCCACGCCAACTCCTCGGAAACGAATCGAGAAACCGTTAAAGGAAAACCCGCCGTCGCCAAAGTCAATATCAATGTATAAAGCGGATAAACGATACTGTAAATGCCGAAGGCTTCATCCCCGGCAAGATTTTGCAACGGGATCTTCTGCATCGTGCCCAACAGCTTGGACAGCACCGCCGCGATTCCAAGAGCCGCTGCTCCCTTCAAAAGGGCGCTGCCTTTCCGATTCTCCTTGTTCTCCACACCAAACCTCGCGTCTCCCAATATTCCTTTCATTATAGCCTATCCCAAGGATAAACGGCTACCGCCGTCCTTGAGGACGAGCGACGTTTACCGTAACGGAATCAGGCTAGTTATAGTGACAAACTTATAAATTCTGATGTAGCAAGGATAAACGGCTACCGCCGACACCCTCCCCCAGGATTTCGGCTTCACAAAAAAAGGCTTCCTTGTCCGGCCGGACATATCCCGTGCCTGCCGAAAAGGAAGCTTGTCGATCTTCGTATCATGGGTCTATCAACGGCGTATCATTGCTCCATTTGTTTTCCTAAAAATCCGGCGGCGATTTCCGCCGTCTTCACTTCCAACTCACCCATCTTCGTGTTCTCTTCTTTATTAAGCAGAATAACCGAACCGATGGGATCCCCACCTGCAATAATAGGAGCAATAACATAAGCGCTGTAGGTTTCTCTTACATCCCGCATAATATCATAACTGCCGGATGCGCTTTCCATGGCGGTCCGCCGGTTTTCCATGCTGCTTTCCACCAAAGCGCCTACCGGTTTTTCCATGTAATCTTTTTTGGCTCCCCCGGCTACCGCGATCACATTGTCCCGGTCGGAAATGAGCACGATATGGTTAGTGCTTTCGTACAGCGACTCCGCATATTCCTTGGCAAAATCACCCAATTCCCCGATTGGGGAATATTTTTTTAATATGACCTCCCCGTCGCGGTCAACGAAAATTTCTAGCGGATCGCCCTCGCGGATTCTCAATGTACGGCGAATTTCTTTAGGGATCACCACGCGACCCAAGTCGTCGATGCGGCGAACAATTCCAGTTGCTTTCATGCTCATGCTGCCTCACTTTCCTCCGAAGATTTCATTCACTGGATATAAGTGTACACACAGTATTCTACCGCACACCTCATCTTATGCATAATCTTTCCGTTATGGGCGACTTTCCACCCTCCATCATTTTGCCCGAAACCTTGGAAAACAATATGCGAAAAAGGAACAAAAAACCGGAGCCCTTGGGGGTCCGGTTTCTGGTATGCTTGATTATTTTTGAGTCGCCGCCGTTGTCGGAGCTGTGGAAGCCGAAGGAGCGACGGATGCTGACGGAGCTGCAGATGCCGCCGACGTAGGAGCCGGGCTCGTCGAAGGGCTTGCCGACGGTTTCGGCAGGAAGCTTACGTAGCTGTAAGACGGGAAGTCTTTTTCCATGAAATTCTGGAAGTTAGTTTGGCTCAAACTGGACTTGATTTCGTCCTTTTTCTCATCGAGTGTATAGGTTTTGCGGGCGTCTACCTTCATGACGTGATAGCCATAATCGGATTTGACCGGCTCGCTAATCTCGCCGATTTTCAGCGAATTCATTGCCTTCTCGAAAGGTTCAACCATGCCGCTGTTCACTTCCGGCACAGCGCTATAAAGCCCGCCGTTATCCTTGGAGCCGGTGTCTTCGGAATACTCCTTGGCCAGATCCTCGAACTTGGCGCCGCCTTTCAGCTTGTCGATGACTTCTTTGGCGATCTTCAGAGCTTCCGCGTCGGTACGTTTCTCGGTTTTCCCCGTGGAATCCGACAAGTCCTTGGTGGCGATCAAAATATGGCGAACGTCTACGACATTGTACAATTTTTCTGCGTTATTCTTGTCGTATTCGGCCTTCACTTGATCGTCCGTTACTTTATTCTTCATATCCGTCATAACGCCGACGGTGTTGTAGATGTAATCTTCCATATCTTTTTGCTTGATCTTGTTGGTCTTCAAGGAATCCTCATAGCTCTTCTTGTCGGCGGTTGCCATGTCCTTCACTTGCTTTTTAAACGCATCAACCTGTTCCTGAGCTTTCTTCTTACCCTCATCTGACATTTTAGTGGCGAGGATTTCCAAAGCCGCTTCCTGCTGCAGGTAATTTTCCAGGAACATGCTCTTGTAGGTTTCATTCTCCAGCATGCTGGCCAGTTGACCCGTGGAATCGAGCATTTTGCTTACGCCGATGAATTTATCAAACTCAGTTTGCGTCACTTCTCCGCCTTTATAGGTTGCGACAACATTTTTTTTATGTGCAGCGGTGCTACTATTAGGTGAAGTGGCGGAGCTATCCTTCTTTCCGCAACCGGCGAATACGCCGAGGGCCAGCACCAATGCCAGTCCCATGGACAGGCCTTTGGCAGCCCGTTTTTTATTTATTTGCAACATTCTGTAGTTCTCCTTTCGGGGTATAAGCCTCTTGGTAACGTTCCAAAAACTGTTCCAGCAGTTGGATTGGCGATCCCGCCTTATATCCTTTGCCTTTTAGCTCCATATGAATCTGCGGACCCGGGATAATGCGAATCCGGTTTTCATATTGGGATGACAGCGTAACCAGCTTCTTGCCATTTAAAGTATCGTTTTGATCGGCCTGAAGCTTAATGGAAAAATCCTCTCCCTTCTGGGCGATTGACTCGACCCGGTACAGGGAGCCATAGACCTTAATACGTGCAACACGGAGCAAATTCTCGACCGCCTCCGGAAGGTCGCCGAAACGGTCGGTCAATTCTTCCTGCAGGTCTCCCGCTTCTTCCAGTGTGGTGATGCCTGCGACTTTTTTGTAAATCTCGATCTTCTGCATACTGTCGTAAATATAATCGGAGGGCAGATAGGCATCCACCTGCAGATCCAGTTGAATCGCAGCGGTCTGCTCGGGAATCTCCACCACTCCATCCATCTGGGCCTTGCGCCTGTTGACTTCCTCCGCCAGCATTTGCGAATACATATCGAAGCCGACGGAAGCGATAAAGCCGTGTTGTTCGGCCCCCAGCAGGTTTCCCGCTCCGCGGATGGACAAATCCCTCATTGCAATTTTAAACCCTGACCCAAGTTCTGTAAACTCTTTGATGGACTGAAGCCGCTTCTCCGCTACCTCCGTCAGAACCTTGTCCCGGTGATAGGTGAAGTAGGCGTACGCGATCCGGTTGGAGCGTCCAACCCGTCCCCGCAGCTGATAAAGCTGGGAAAGTCCCATTTTATCGGCATCATGGACAATCAGGGTATTTACGTTAGGAATGTCGACACCCGTTTCTATAATGCTTGTGCTGACCAGCACATCCGATTCGCCGTCGAGGAAGTCCAGAATCGTCCTCTCTAACTCCTGCTCGGTCATCTGCCCATGGGCGACGGCGACTTTTGCGTCAGGCACAAGAGCGGACAGCTGATCGGCCATCTGCTGGATGCCCTGCACGCGATTGAACAAGTAGTAAACCTGACCTTCACGGGCCAGCTCCCTCTCTATAGCATCCCGAACGAGGGAGTTGCTATGCTCCAGCACATAAGTCTGAACCGGGAACCGGTTTTCCGGCGGCGTCTCGATAACCGAAAGGTCGCGAACGCCGAGCATGGACATATGAAGCGTACGGGGAATTGGCGTTGCTGTCAAGGTGAGAACGTCTACATTGTTCTTGAGCCGCTTCAGTTTTTCCTTGTGGGAAACGCCAAATCGCTGTTCTTCGTCGACAATCAGCAATCCCAAATCCTTATATTGGATATCGGTCGACAGCAGCCGGTGGGTTCCGATGACGATGTCGGCGCTGCCGTTTTTAATCCCCTTGATCGTTTCGTTCTGCTCCTTTTTGGAGCGGAATCGGCTCAGCACCTGAATGTTGAAAGGATAGCCGGAAAAGCGCTCTTTGAACGTTTCGTAGTGCTGCTGGGCCAGAATTGTCGTAGGCACCAACACTGCCACCTGCTTGCCGTCGATGGCCGCTTTAAAAGCGGCGCGGACCGCTACCTCGGTTTTGCCGTAGCCTACATCCCCGCACAATAGACGATCCATCGGACGGGTTTGTTCCATGTCCACCTTGATTTCTTCAATGGCACGCAGCTGATCAACCGTTTCTTCGTAAGGAAACATCGCTTCAAAATCCCGCTGGTACGGTGTGTCCTTGTTAAACGCATAGCCAGGAGAAGATTGCCGCGCGGCGTACAATTGGATCAACTCATCAGCGATATCCTTGACAGCAGACCTGGCCTTCGTCTTCACCTTGGTCCAGTCGGAGCCGCCCAGCTTATAGATTTTCGGCTCTTTTTCCTCAGCGCCTACGTATTTTTGGATCAGATCGATCTGATCGATGGGGACGGACAGCTTATCTCCCCCGGCATACAGGATGTGCATGTAATCCTTATGGATGCCGCCGACCTCTAACGTTCCGATGCCGACGTATTTGCCGATGCCATGATTGATATGGACGACGTAATCGCCGGGCTTCAATTCCTGATAGCTTTTGATTCGCTCGGCATTTTCGATTCTTTTATCGACCCGGCGGGCTTTACGCTGCTTCTGGGTAAACATCTCACCTTCGGTGATGACAACTAAATGAACCGAAGGCAGTTCGAAGCCCGACTGCAGATTGCCGGTCAAAATCTCCGGCTCCTCGATCTTGTAATCGGACAGCACCCGGCGCAGCCGGTCCTTCCGCTCCTCGCCGCCGGCAAGAAGAAGCACCCGGGTTCCCGTCTTCCGCCAGCGCTCCATTTCCGTCTTCAGTACATTCATTTGCCCGTGGAAATTTTGCATCGCCCGACAAACGAAGTTGATGATGTTTTGCGGCTGCGTATGGGGAACCTGACGCAAAAACAAGGACAGGTACAACGTCGGGAATGGCTTGCGGTGCAGAAGGGATTCATAGGCCTTCGACAAGACCAACGCAGGCAAATATTTGCCATCCGCTAAGAGCCCTGTTACCCATTCCGCCTCATCCCGCTCCAGTTGCTTCGCGGTCTCCAGCAATCGGGCCGGTTCATCGACGATGAGGAGCGCGTCCTTCGGCACATAGTCCATCAAGGTTTGCTGCTCGGGATATAACAGAGAGATATATTTAAAAATACCAGGGAAATAAACGCCGTCTTCCAGCCGCCGCACTTCATCTCCGATTTCGTCCCGCAGCCGCGCCTTGGCCTGCCGGTCAGTCATCTTGGCGAGCTGGGCGTCTAGCAAATCAGCAGCATGCCGGGAAGCGTTTTGGTATCTCCGATTCTCTGCAATGATTTCCTTGCAGGGGCTGATGGTCAGCTCGGACATGCGCTCTATGGAACGCTGGGTTTCCGGGTCGAATGATCGAATGGAATCGACATCCACATCGAACAATTCAATGCGGCAGGGCATCTCCGCAGTAAGGGGATAGACATCAACGATACCGCCCCGTACGCTCATTTCTCCTTTTTTCTCGACTTTTTCCACACGCTCGTAACCGAGCTCCGTCAATCGGCGCAGAAAGCTATCCAGTTCCAGTTCTTCGCCTTCCCGCACCGTCACCCGGGATTCCCGGAATACTTGGGCTGTGGGAAGAAGCCGGCGCAAGCCGGCATAAGGTGCGATGATAACACCGCGATAGCCGTCCGCCAGCTTAGTCAGCGCGTCGATCCGCCCAGCCAGCGTTTCCGGGCTAGCCGCCGCCGCTTCCATGGCCATCATTTCCTGGGCCGGGTACAGCAGCACCTGGTCCGCAGGCATGCATTCCAACAAATCCTCCGCAATCTTTTGAGCCGCGTACATATTATGAGTCAACAGCAAAACAGGCCGGTCGATGTCACCAGCCAAAGCAGCAATCATCACTTGCCGGGAGGAACCGGACAAGCCGGAGATCAGCTGTTCCTTCATACCGGAACGAATCCCGGCCACGATGGATTTATAATCATGGTCTTCCGCAAAAGCGGCAATCAGCTCACGCATAAAACACCCCTAACTGATAATCCGACGCAGCGGATGAACGCTGCCTGAACGATGGCGGGCATAGCAAGACGGCCGCGGAATCCCTTCGCCGCCGGGCATGCCCCTATTATCTCTAGATCATTTTTCTTTGGACTCATCGCAACGCCTTAAAACCCCCCAGTTTCTTCGCGGGGGGATTCGACATTCGCATATTCAGGCTGACTTACTGCAGCGGGCTCGCGACCAAGGATAGCTCCGGATTTGCATCCAGCGCTTCCCTGCAAAACTCGCATACAACCTTTACGGTCATACCGCCATCAGGGGTATACGCTATTATATCCCGCCGTTCACCGGGGGTCAAGAATTGCAGGCCAAGGCGGAATTCATCCACCGCGCCGGTTTCCAGCGATCCCATTTGAGTTTTGCAGTACCGACAAATATAGGTTATTGCCATGTGTATTCCCCCTCGCTAGCTCTTATACCCATTCAGTATTGCCGCAAAGAGGGGTTCTCAATCCACATCGGCGCCTATTTAGCCATGCCTGTACGTTTTGCTTACTGCCCGTTGAATTTAGCCATCGTTTGATCGAAGGGATGATCCAGCTGAAACTTCATCGCCTCATTCACCTTTTCCAGCACAACGGCCAATTCCTTGCTATCTTTTTTCGAAAAAGAAGCCAAAACATAATCGACAACACCGTAACCCGGCTCGGGACGGGAAATGCCAATGCGAATCCGGTTAAAGGTTTGGGTGCCCGTATGCTGAATAATCGATTTGATGCCGTTGTGGCCGCCTGAGCTCCCCTGGTACCGCAGCCGGAATTTCCCCAGTTCCGTATCCAGATCGTCGTAAATCACGGTGATATCTGCCAGATCCACCTTATAAAACTGCTGGAAAGCGCGAACCGCCTCTCCTGATAGGTTCATATAAGTCGCAGGCTTGAGCAAAAAAACCTTTTCCCCACCCACGTTTGCCTCGCCAACCCATCCCTTGCACTTGCTGCTTTCTTTAAAAACGATTCCCCACTCTTCCGCTATCCGGTCGAGGGCCATAAATCCTACATTGTGGCGGGTGTCCCGGTATTCTCTCCCGGGGTTCCCCAGTCCGACAAAAGCCTTCATTCCTGCACTCCCTTTATCCATCGTGGTCCTTCACAAAATTTTATTAAAAAATGTTAACTAGCCGGAGAAACGATTGTTCTGCACCGCCTGTCCTATATTACAAACAGATTGTTCGCGCTCCTGCTCAGTTAGATGATCCCGCCAGTCGAGACTTCCCTGAGGCGCATTTTGCAAGTCTCCAGTTCATGAGTAAATGTTTGAGGTGAAATTCCAACTACGGTGGTGACCTCTTTGTACACCTTCGGGCAAAAGCTGACGAGAGATATGCATTTTAAAGACCACATCCGGTATCATGTTCCCGTACAAATTTATAATACCCGCGGAGAACACGAAAACATTGGATTCATCGACTCCTACACAAAGTATTATATCATCATGCAAGGACTCCGTTACAACCGGCGCACCCTTGTTTTTATTTCCCGTCCCGGTTATTGAGGCGGTGGGAAATCCAAAGCCCACTGCTGGGAGTAAGCCTGTTTTCGTGCGCTCATTTATAGCTCCTCCCTTAGGGAGACCCTAAGTCTGCCGAAGGCAGGACACGCATCCATCCCAGAGGTTAAATGTGAAAAACCTGCACTTTTGCAGGTTTTTCCGTCTTCGTTTCGCCAATCCCACTTTCTGCGTTTTCCTTTCCTAATCTTCTGCTCCCTACAAAAACGCCCCGCATCTACCCGCAAGCGGGAGGATCGGGACGTTCTTCGTCACGTTAACAACAATATTCAATTTCCGCAGCGAAAAAGAGCAGCCACGATTAACGCCATTAAGCGTTCTCCGTCTTGATGCCGGTATCCGGCTCGTTTTCACCAGTGGAGCCCTCGGAAGTATCTTCCTGATCCTCACCTTTTTGCGGCGCAAGCACAGTCGCGATGACATCCATCGGATCCGCCATCAGTTCTACTCCAGCAGGCACTTGGATATTGGAGGCATGAACGCTCTCGCCTACTTCCAAGCCGCTTATATCAACCTGCAGTACGGCCGGCAAGTCCTTGGGCAAGCAGTGAACTTCCGTTTCATGCAGCTCCACCTGCAAAATTCCGCCTTCCTGTATTCCTTTCGCCGTTCCGACCAGCTCCAGCTTCACTAAAGAACGAATAGGTTCGTCCATGCTGATCTGATGAAAGTCAACATGCAGAATGCCGCCATTCATCTTATCTTTCTGCAGCTCGGTAATCACCACCGGGTAAATCCCAACGGACGGAACGTCCAATTGGACAACCCCATGAGCATTGGATTTAAGCAGCGCAAACAGGTCCTTTTCCAAAACGGAGATAGAAGTTGGTGCCACTTTCTTGCCATACAAGGAAGCCGGCACCCGGCCCTCCTGCCGCAGTATGCGTACAGCACTGTGTGACTTGCCGCTGCGGACTTCACCTTTCAATTCCATTGGCATAAGAGTACCTCCCTTGGCCATTCTCGAGATGGATAAGCATCCCTAGTATTACCCGTTTGCAAGAGGTTTGAACCTGATCACACCCTCGCGAATCGGTTAATCGCTCAAGCGAGCCGTCCCGGAGGCGTACTCTATGCCTTTATTCCACACAATTATCACGCAAAAAGCTTACTCGTTCTTTCCCGCGTTCTTTTTGGATTCCAGCCGCCCGCGCAACCTGGCAGCATAGCCCGGCTTATTGACCTGACGCTCCCGTGCCACCGCCATGGTGTCGTCATCCACATCCTTGGTAATAGTAGATCCGGCCACGACAAAAGCACCTTTACCGATTTTAACTGGCGCGATTAAATTGACGTTACTGCCGACAAAAGCGTTGTCTCCCACCTCGGTCACATGCTTGTTAAAACCGTCGTAATTGACGGTAATCGAGCCACAGCCCATATTGACGTTTTCGCCGATGACGGCGTCCCCGACGTAGCTCAAATGGGATACCTTGCTGCCGTTGCCGATGGTGGCGTTTTTCACTTCCACAAAATCGCCTACCTTGACGTCCTCGCCCAGCTTGGCCCCCGGACGCAAGTAAGCAAACGGTCCTACGCTGGTGCCGCTGCCGACGGACGCTTCCAGCAAGACGGAGTGCTTCACCGTCGCCCGGTCGGCAACCGTTGTATCCGTTAATTCGGCATTCGGACCAATGACGCACTCCTCGCCGATGACCGTCTTCCCCCGCAGCATCGTTCCCGCCATAATGCGGGTGTCAGCTCCGATCATTACTCCTGCCTCGATGTACGTGCTGGACGGATCTTCAAAGGTAACCCCATTCAGCATGTGCTCCCGGTTGATCCGCGCCCGCATCTTCCCTTCCGCATCCGCCAAGGCGACACGGTCATTGACGCCGATGGATTCATCGGCGTCATCCGTCAGGTAGCCGACGATTTTTTCGCCATCCGCCCGCAAAATCCCGATCACGTCGGTTAAGTAATATTCGTTTTGATTATTGGAATTGGTCACCCGCCGCAGCGCGGAAAACAGCTTGCGGTTATCAAAGACGAAGGTGCCCGTATTAAATTCTTTTACAGCCGCCTGCTCGGGGGTGCAATCCTTTTGCTCGACGATAGCGATGACATCCGCCGCCTGATTGCGCACAATCCTCCCGTAACCGAACGGATTCGGCAGCTCTGCAGTCAGAATCGTGGCAGCCGCTCCTTTTTCCTCGTGAAGCTGCAGCATTTTTCGCAAGCTCTCTTCCCGAACCAAGGGGGTATCGCCGCAAACTACCAACGTCACTCCCTCGCTGTCCGCAAGCAAATCCGCCGCTTGCAAAACGGCATGGCCCGTGCCTAACTGTTCCGCCTGCAAAACAAATTCCGCCCGGTCGCCCAAATACTGCTGAACAGCTTCCGCTCCATGGCCGACAACGACCACCTTGCGACTGCAGTTCAGCCCTTCCAACATATCAACGACATGCCCAACCATCGGCTTGCCGCAAACAGGATGAAGCACCTTGTACAGCTTGGACTTCATACGCTTGCCTTTGCCAGCCGCCAGTACGATGCTATTAATCTGCATGTTCATCTCTCCCTACAAGCCCGCCGCTTCATGCGCCTCGCGGACCTCAATCTAATAATCCACTTCCGTCTCATCTGACTATACCGAAAAGATCTATAAAAGAAAAGAGAACCCGCGTGATCTTCTTTTCTCAAAATGAAAAGAAGATCACAGGGGTTCTCCTTCAAAAATCGGTCAATCAGGCGCCTTCTTCAATCACGTCTTCTTCTACAGCCGCGTTTTCGTATTCAGCCAATACTGCGACTTGAATCTTTTCACGGGTTGCAGACGAAATCGGATGAGCGATATCGCGGAACTCACCATCGGGTGTACGTTTGCTTGGCATAGCTACGAACATACCATTGTTGCCGTCAATAACACGAATGTCATGAACGACGAACTCATTGTCGATGGTGATGGAAGCGATCGCTTTCATTCTCCCTTCGGAGTTGACTCGGCGGAGTCTCACGTCTGTGATTTGCATTTGGGTTCACCACCTTTTTCTGCGAAAAGAACTTGGTTAATAATTCCACATGGGAATCAAAAATCCTTCTCTAATTGGTGAATGAACCCATAATATTTTAGATTTTTATGCAAATTATATCCGCTATTCCATTATTCGCCATTAATCGCGGCAATCAGTTCAATTTCGACAAAAACATCTTTAGGCAAGCGAGCAACTTCGACGGTGGAACGGGCCGGTTTATGCTCGGAAAAGAACTCCGCATACACCTCGTTGAAGGCGGCAAAGTGGTTCATGTCCTTCAGAAACACCGTGGTCTTCACCACATCGGTAAATCCGGCTCCTGATGCAGCTAATACCGCTTTCAAGTTGTTCAACACTTGGCGGGTTTGCGCCTCAATTCCACCCTCCACTAAGGTTCCATCCGCAGATAGTGGAATTTGTCCGGAAGTAAACAGCATATTACCGAAACGCACCGCCTGGGAATAGGGTCCAATGGCTGACGGTGCTTGTGTTGTTGCAATAATTTCAGGCTTCATTCTTTACCGTCCCTCCGTATTAGTAAAATAATTGCCAGGAATCACAGTGGCTTGTTTACTGCGGGCGTCAATGCCCGTAATTTGCGCCAGGGAGACGTAATCATCCACCAAATGCTCATCGGTATCGGACGATTCCAAAAATACGCCAACTCCCGCCACTTCCGCCTGAAATTCCGCGAGCAAATCCATCATGCCTTGAATCGTGCCCCCCGCTCGCATGAAATCGTCGATGATCAACACGCGGGCACCTTCCTTCAAAGAGCGTCTGCCCAGAGACATCGTCGACATCCGCTTGGTTGAGCCGGAAACGTAGTTAATACTAACGGCGGATCCTTCCGTGGCGCTGTGGTCGCGGCGGACGATGACCACCGGAAGATTCAAATAAACACCGGTGGCATAGGCAAGCGGAATGCCCTTCGTTTCCACCGTCATCACCACATCGGCCTGCCGTTCGGAAAAAACGGAAGCAAAGACTTTACCGATTTCGCTTACAGTTGCCGGGCGGCCCAGCAAATCAGACATGAACATATACCCACCGGGAAGAATCCGGTCGGGCTGTTCCAGTTCGCGGCAGATTTCTTGAATAAAACCGAGAGATTGCTCCTTGGGAGCTCTCGGAATATAACGAACCCCGCCGGCGGCGCCGGCCATCGTTTGCAGCTCGCCCAAACCCTCATCCTGAAAAACTTCTTTAATTATGGCCAAATCTTCACTGATGGAGGACTTGGCGGAATGGTAGCGATCGGCAAAGGTCGTCAACGGAATCAAGGAATGGGGGCGCTTCAACAGATATTGCGTCATCTCTACAAGCCGTCCACTCCGCTTTAATTTTTTCATTAGAATCCCCCTGAAGGCTAACATGAAACCCGAATAAATTATCCCCAATATATCATTTTTATACGGTTTTTATCAAGCTTAAGGGGAAATATCCGCTATATATAAATGTTACAATCGGAAAAACCAAGCGCATTCCGCTTCAGCAGCGTCAGCCCAAATCATACCAGCATGCGAACGGCATAAACCTCTTTGCAAAAGCCGCGCAAGCCGTTATAAATCCGTTCAGCCTTCTTTTGCTTGGCCACAAGGCCGAATACCGTTGGCCCGCTTCCGGACATCAATACACCTTCCGCTCCAAGCTTCAGCATGACATCCTTCAAACGCTCCACCTCAGGGTAGAGGCTTAAGGTTACATCCTCAAGAACATTGCCTAAGGAGCCGCACAGGCTTTGAAAATCACCGTTCCGAATTGCTTCCAGAACGGCATCGGTATCCGGATGCTTTGGGATTTCAGCGGCTCTCAATCGGCCGTATACGTCGGACGTGGATACGTTGATCGGAGGCTTGGCCAGCACGACCCAGCATTGAGGCGGCGCTGAAATGCGGGTAAGCTGTTCTCCTCTGCCTCTTGCGACGGCGGTGCCTCCAGCGATGCAAAAAGGGATGTCAGAGCCAAGTCGCGCTCCTAGCTTCATCAGTTCCTCCTGGGACGCTCCCAGCTTCCACAGCCGGTTAAGCCCCCTCAGAGTAGCGGCAGCGTCGCTGCTGCCCCCGGCAAGACCTGCGGCGACGGGAATCTTTTTATCCAGGTGAATATAAACGCCCTTCTCTACGCCATAATGCTCTTTAATCAGCTTGGCTGCCTGAAAAGCAAGGTTTTTCTCATCCAGAGGAATATAACCCGCCTGACTGGACAGGATGATGGTATCCCGCGTAAGCTCATGCATTTCCAGTCGATCCGCCAAATCCACCATGGTCATCACCATCTCCACCTCGTGATAACCGTCGGGTCTTTTATATAAAACGTCCAAGGAAAGATTGATCTTGGCCGGAGCCTTCTCCCAAACCAACAAGCGCCCACCTTCTTTATCGCAAATTCATCGATTCATACGTACAAGGCCTGATCTTACGCCAATAATCCGACATGAAACCAAACATGTCCTATTATATCAAAGTAACTGATTAGCCCCAATAAGGCAAGGACACAGGGATAAACGGCTGGCGCCGATATTGGACCCCAAAAGTGAAGCCAATTCTGACAAAGCTAACTCAAGTACTTTTCGGAGACCGCCATACCTGAACGAGCGACGTTTACTGTAGCTGAATAAGGCTAATTATAGAGAGAGGCCGCTCTCCCCCGGGAATAAGTTCCACCCAAACAAGGGAAAACGGCCTTCTTGAAACGCTATTCCTTGCCGCGGGAGATGGAATTCTCCGCCATTTGAATCGCCCGCTTCACCATGTTGCCCGCATCCTTGGTCGTAATGCCGCCCCAGCCCTGCTGGTTCACGGTATCGGAGAAACCGAGATCCTTCGCCAGCTCGTACTTCAGCTGTTCGGACATGACGCTTCGTCTTTTGCGGCTCACGCGCCTCGACCTCCTAAAGATGATCTAGATTCGCCGCAGGGAGAATGGAAACCTCTGCCCATCCCGTTCAGCACCGCGCGCTCGCTGGGAGCTTCGTGCGTTGCTGAACAAGCAAGCCCTCCGGCTCCATTAGTATGCCCGTATCCAATGATAAAACGTCGGTCCAACCTTGGAGCTGCCTGGCATTCCAAAAAAAGAACCCAAGGGTCCGCTCCGGCTGCCGGTTGCGGACCCCTGGGTTCAGTCATAAGAAACAAAAACAGCAAGCCCGACTTCTGGCATGCTGTTACTCTCCATGTAATTTTAATGTTGCAGATAAGAGATGCGTACTTCCCCTTCGTCCTGGCAGACAGTTACTTCCACCGATTCGGTAAGGATATCCGCGTAAGAGTAGGACACCCGCTTGAATGCGTGCTGCTCTTCGTCAAGTTTGACGATGAACACAGAAGGGTAGGTTTCTTCCAAAACACCGGAACGCTCGATGGTCTTCCGGCGCCCCCCGTTTGCCCTCAGCATGATCTTGGACCCGACGTGAGGTTCAAGACTGCGTTTAATCTCCAATAGCGCGTTTTTAGCCATTGTGTTAAACCACCTCTTTCCTTCCCTTCATTATAGCTTGGAATAGAGGCTTTGTCAAGTTTAACAAAATATTATAGCAGCAGTACAAAGCGGTTGTCAACGGTTCAAATTGGGGATTTTCTTCAAAAAATGTTAAAACCAAAAAACAGGGCCTGCTAAACCGGTTACGCGGTTTTCAGACCCTGTTTTCCCTTCGGATTTTCCCTTTTTAAAACCGGGAAGACACTTGCTCCACGGTCTGACAAAAGCTTATCCCTGCACACTTTCCTGAACGGCGCTGGCAGCGGTTTCCGTCCATGAAACGCGAGGCAAGCCGATTCGGTATACCCCGCGGGTCTCCAGCCCTCCAAGCCCTTCCAGACCGCTTAGGGTGTGAGGCAGGATATCCGCGATTTCCACCGTTTCGCGGAGCGGCGTATACGCCACCTTGGCGGCGATGTAGAGTGGGTCCAGCGCATGGATCAAGACACGCCGGGGAGAGCTGGCGAAATTAGCCCCCGCTTGCAGTAGCGCTTCGAAGTGGGATTGGCAAGCCCCTGCAACGATCACAAGACTATCCCGGGACCTGTCATATTCCCGGGCTACTTTCACAGCATTCACAAAGTTGTGGGAGTTTTTGTAGCTCGATAGATTGAAGATATCCTTCTCCCGGCGCTGTTTCAGAATTCCGTCATGGCCCGTTACCACCACGATGTCCGGCTGCAGCTCAGGCAGCAGGCGGCGCAAGGCAGCGGCCATATTCCCCTCCGAAACAAAATAACCCGCTGCGGGAACTCTCAGTTCCTTGTAGAGCTGCATGCTCTTTTGCAGATAATGTTGATCGCCGTCCAAATGCAGCACCCGGCCGGGAACCTCAAAATACGAGTTGTGCGGCACCAGTTTGCCCCCACTCCGCACATTTTGCTCATTATGCCGGCGCAGTCGGCCGAACTGGCGGATCGAACGTTCCTTTCGCTTGCGATCCAGTTCCACATTCTGCGCAAGATTTGCCGGATCTACCGGTATTAAATCCGACTCCGGCGCATCCGCCAGAAGACGTACATCCACTCCCTTTAAAATAGCCAATCTACCGTTTATCTGATGGATAGCGAAGGTAACGTCTCCGCCGTATGATTTGCGCATGACCCATTCACCAGGACGCATGTCATCGATCCCTCCTTCCCTCATCCTATGGGCGAAACGAGGGATGGGTGAATGGCATTCGTTAAGAGCTTGCCCTCCGCTTGTAGAGAGCGTTTGCAAGTATGGCGAACTCCTCCATTGTGAGAGTCTCTCCGCGTCTTGCCGGATCGATGCCAATAGACGCGAGCTGAGCGTTCATTTCCTCACGGTTATCCTTGCCGAAGAAAGCGGCGAGCAAGTTATTCCCTAATGTCTTCCGACGCTGGGCAAAGGCAGCATGCACCGTTTCAAAAAACAGTTTCTCATCCGCCACCTCCACGGGAGGCTCCTTACGCAGCTTTAAACGGATAACGGCCGAATCCACCTGTGGTTGAGGAATGAACACCGTATGAGGGACAATCGTCGCCACTTCAGCTTCACAGTAATACTGGACGGCGATACTCAGACTGCCGTAGTCCTTGGTGCCCGGACGGGCAGCCATCCGTTCCGCCACTTCCTTCTGGATCATCACGACGATGTTTTCCAGCGGCAGCTTCTCTTCCAGCAGCTTCATGATGATCGGAGTAGTCACGTAATAAGGCAGATTAGCCACGACGCTGACGCCCGACAAGCCGGCAAACTCTGTCCGAATCAGGTCCGCAAGTGGAAGCTTGAGCACATCTCCATGGATGACATGGACGTTGTCATAGGGCTCCAGATTCTCCGCCAAAATCGGCAAGAGACGACGGTCGATTTCCACTGCGGCTACTTTTCCTGCCGTTTTTGCCAACTGTTCTGTCAGCGCTCCAATTCCCGGCCCGATCTCCAGAGCTCCTTTGGACTTGTCCAAATTTGCTGCGCCAACGATTTTGCCGAGAATATTTAGATCGATCAAAAAGTTTTGCCCCAAGCTCTTTTTCAGTTCCAAATTATGGCGTTTGATAATGTCCCGGGTTCTGCGCGGAGTGGCGATATCGGCCGCGCGCTCATCGTGTTGGTTCATGCCTCTCCCTCATCTTTCAAATGGCTTATGGCTTCTGCAAATTCCTCCCGCGAAATGCGGAACATTTTGCAGCGGTTGTAAAATTGCTTGCCGTTGGCATATCCGATACCGAGACAGTTCCCAACCTCCAAACGACGAGCCGCCGCCTGGGGGTGGACAATCAGACCGGCGTCCATCAGATCCTCCCATGTGATCTCCGCTTCCTGCACCGTGCCTTCCAAACGGAAATCGGTTTTCACTTGGGAGAGCGCCTTGCGGATCGTCTCCGGATTGGCATTCTCCACTCCGATGTCTCCTTTGGAGAGAGCCTCCTCCTGAGTGAGAAAAGCGTGCTTGCAGCCGGGCACTCTGGCCGTAATAAGCTTTCTCAACCGCTCCCCGGCATGATCCGGATCGGTGAAAATAATAACCCCCCGCCGTTCCATGGCCAGTTCGATTTTCCGGTAGACAGCTTCATTGATCGCCGATCCGCCGGTTTCAATGGTTTCCGCCTCCACCGCCCGCTTGATCGCTGCCGTATCGTCCTTGCCCTCTACTACAATGATCTCCTTAATCATCTAATGTTTCCTCCAGGATGCCGCGTGAAAAGCTCATAATACTTGATCTTAAAAAAGAAGGAGAGGCGGCAAGCGCCTCTCCTTCCTATTATTGTAACAAATTTGTTGAAATATATAAATTAACGGTTAGAACCATATCGAATGGGGGTAATAGATCATTAATCACTTGTCGGTTTCTTCGGCCCGATCACATAAACCGTATAGCCGCGCTTCATCCCGAATTTCTGAGCGAATGCCTCGCTGTCAAAGTAAACGTCAATCTTGTTCCCCTTCACTGCGCTGCCGGTGTCTTCCGCTCTGCGGTATCCGACGCCTTCGATGTAAACCCACCAACCCAACGGAATTACATTTGGATCGACACTAATGGTCCGCCCTTCGGTTACAGTAGTGCCCGAACGGGTTATCCCATATCCCTTGTCGCCCTTGCTTTTGCCGGTGGAGGCTACACCTGCCGAGTAAGCCGTTAATGTGACATTGTTGAGTATTTTCTTATAGTTGAACGGCACTCCGTCTTTTGTAACGGTCAAAGCCTTATCGTTCGATTGGGATGGGTTCGTTGCTGCCTTTTGCTTAGCCGAGGTTGTTGTAGATAAAGCAACCACCGGATTTTTGGCCCCCACGGCTACGATTTTGTTCACGCTTGCCGCAGCGATCTGATCGTCTACCACTTTTTCGGAGACCAAGACACCATCTTCGTAGACCAATTCTTTAATAACGCGGCGTGTTCCTTGTTTACCCTCCTGAAGGGTCTTCTCCTTGCCTTTCATCAAGTTCGCATCTTTTTGGGTCACAGTTTCAAAGGCAACGGCGTTTTCTTCCACCTTCTGCTCTTTGCTGACCCGGATGATTTTAACGGATGCGTTCCCCGATAGCTGTGTGTTGAGAGAAGGCGTGATTTTATCTTGCGCCCCTAAAGTGATATGGAATTCCTGGAGTGCTTCTGCAACCGTATCCCCAAAGGTATGGAGGGTTTGCGTCTTACCGTCTGCGACCAGCGTTACGGCTGACGCTCTTTCAATGGTCACCTGATCTCCCTGCTTAAGCTTGGTGTCAAGGGAAAGGGACACTTTATCATATTGGCCGATTTTCACCGATTTTTCATCCAGCAATTGTTGTACCGTATTTTGCTTCGTCGTAAGTACGGTCTCTTGTCCATCAATGACGAGAGATACGTCCTTAGCGGCTGTACCGCTTAAGAGGATAAAAAACATTGAAATCACCGTCAAGGTGAACAATGCAACGAAACAGATGCGCACGTTTTCATGCTTCCAACGTAACGCGAAGGGCATGCTGGATGATCGTTTATCATGGGCATTCTCTTGCTGGACAATTCCCACTTCTGCGGTCCTCCTTCAAAGCCTCGCCATTGACAGTTATGCATGACAATATTTGACGCGACTGTGGATTTTGGGTTTTAGAAAGTGTGTTTGCCAATTTCCCCGTTTTCATCAGCCAGACAAAACGGCGCTTGTAACACCTTCACCTCCTGTGGTTTATTTTCGCTATTCGTGTCCTATGGTTTCGCTTTGCGCAAATTTGCACAAAAAAAACCATAAGAAGAGGAACTTCTCGTGGCTTATGTATCCCGCCCGATCAATCCCCTCTTCACGCTTACGAGGTTAGCTGACGGATTCGGACGAAGAAGTCGCCCTACGCATGATGACAATAAGTCATCGCGCGATTCACCCCCATAACCCATGAACGACCCTTAGCAAACCATCAGGCCGGCCATGCTCGGTTCCCCCGTTTCCTCTCGGAACTCAGCGATTTGGAAAATTGGCTTGGTATAGTAAAGCTTTCATGAATGTATGATACGCTCTGTAGAATAACATGTAAAGGGCGATCGGCCCGTTAAAAACGGAAAAAAAGCGCCGAAAATCGCCGCTTTTTTTTATTTTGGGTGTCTACCACCCTGTATGCTTGCGCTCATGGACTATTTTTCACGCATGCTCATTATTTCATGTTTTGGGCAACCAAATTTTTCTTCCATCGTTAACACGTATATAATATAGACGCAAGAAAGTTACAGAAAGTTACGGTTCTATGAACGAAAAAGGGTGATATTTTGAAAACAATTTTAGAGATAGACAAGCTGTACGGAGGCTATCTATTTAACAAGCCGGTGATCCAAAATATTTCGTTTACAGTGGCCGAGGGAGAGATGGTTGGCCTCATCGGATTGAACGGTGCCGGCAAAAGTACGACGATCAAACATATCCTCGGACTGCTCACGCCGCAAAAAGGAGCCATCCGGGCGGGAGGCACCACGTTGCAGGAAAACCCGGAAGATTATCGTGCCTCCTTCACCTACGTGCCGGAGAGCCCGGAGCTGTACGACGAGCTTACGATCCGCGAGCATTTGGAGCTGACTGCGCTGGCTTACGGCGTTTCCCGCGGCGAGTATGAAGAGCGATCCGCCAGTCTCCTGAAGCGGTTCCGCATGGAAGAGAAACAAGGCAGCTTCTCCATGCATCTTTCCAAAGGCATGCGGCAGAAGGTGATGCTGATGAACGCTTTTTTGCCTGAGCCGCCTCTGTACATCATCGACGAGCCCTTTCTCGGGTTGGACCCGTTGGGCATACGCTCTCTTCTGGACCTGATGTCCGATTTCAAGCAAAGAGGAGCAAGCTTCCTGATCAGCTCTCATATTCTCTCCACCATAGAAAAATATTGCGATTCCTACGTCGTCCTCCACCACGGCATCGTCGCCGCTCAGGGCAAGCTGGAGGATATCCGCAAGCAAGCGGGCATGCCTAGCGGAGCAAGTCTGGACGAGATTTTCTTCGCTTTGACCGGGGAAGAAGCGGGTCTATGAGGGGGCGATCAGCTTGATGACGAATACGAAATCCCAACACCGTAAACAAGGCAGCGACGCTGCCACGGATGAGCAGGCCTTTACGCAGCTGTTCGGCAGAAGGCAGAAGGCCTGGCGGAAAATGACCCTCGGCTATTGGTCCGACGCCGCCCGCAGTGGATTCTTTACGCTGTTAATCGGTGCTCTGCTGGCCGGTCTCTACGGCTATGCCCGCAGTTTAGACAAGATACCCGCCGATTTTCCCTACTTATGGATCGGAGTTCCAGTTTTGGCAGCTGTGGTGGCGGCGAGTCCGATCCGCACGTATTTGCAGGATGCGGACCGCGTGTTCCTGCTTCCTGCAGAAGCGCGGATCGGCGGTTACTTCCGCCTTGCCTTGCGGAGCGCCCTTACGCGCCAGGCGGTGCTGGCCTTGGTGGCCTTGACGGCGCTGTGGCCTATGTACCGGCACGTTGAGGGGACGGATGCCACGGGGTACCCGTGGCTCGCCGTCCTCGTCGTGCTGGCCAAGGCCGCCGCCGTGCTGGCCGCCTGGCACGAGCGCCGGCTGCTGGCGCCGGCCCACCGCCGGCTGGCGGCAGCAG
>NZ_CBQR020000174.1 GCF_000455485.1 Gorillibacterium massiliense | reverse complement strand
GGCGCTCCTCGCCGCTGGCGCGGCTGGCGGGCGCGGCGCTCATCCTCGCGGCGGTGCTAGCCGGCGCCGCGCTGTTCACCGCCGCGCCGAAGGCGACGGTGCCGTGGGAGCGGCTCATCGCCGCCGAGAAACGGCAGGCCGCCCGCATGTTCCGCTTTTTCAGCGGCTTTGCCTATGTCCCGCAGCTGTCGGGACAAATCCGCGGAAAAAGCGTCCTGGCGAAGGCTACCAGCTTCTATCCCTTTACGCAGAAGTCGGTTTTCCTGTACCTGTACACAAAAACCTTTCTGCGCAGGGACCCTTCCGGCGCCATTCTGAGATTGACGGTGATTGCCGCCGTTCTAATCCTGCTGTTCCCGCATTTGTACGTACGGCTCATTGTAGCCAGCCTAGCTCTACTGCTTTCCGGCTTACAGTTGACCACCCTAGGGCAGTATCATCGGTACAGCTTTTGGCTGCACCTCTATCCGGTCCCTCGAAAGGGAGAAGGTACCGCGATCGCCAAGTTGATGTCCGTCACCTTCTGTGTTCAGTCGTTGATCCTTGCAGTCATTTTGTTGGCAACGGGCAGCGGGGTAGCCGCCTCTCTTGCATTCTGGGCCGCCGGCACGCTGTTCGGCCTCCTGTTCGGATGGTCCCGGGGCCGCAAAGTCAATCAGGCTGCCTCCTGACGACTTGGAACGGAAGGTCGACACGACGAGCCGAATCCACAAAACAAAGCACCTTACCGGAATCGCCATTCTGGTAAGGTGCTTCTTTTTGGTTACGTTAACTTCAGCAGCTTGACCGCATTCTCCGTCGTGATGGCGGCCAACTCCTCGAAGGAGATACCCTTCAGTTCGGCAGCGGCTTCCGCCACCAGCCGCACATAGGACGACTCATTACGTTTGCCGCGATGGGGATGCGGAGTCAGGTACGGACTGTCCGTTTCCACCAGTAGCCGGTCCAGGGGCACTTTTTGCAGCACCTCTTTGGGCTGTTTCGCATTTTTGAAGGTAACCGGCCCACCAAAGGAAATGTGGAAATTCATGTCCATGCACAGCTTAGCCGTTTCCCAGCTCCCGGAGAAACAATGCATGATCCCTCCGACCTCAGCGGCCTTCTCTTCCTTCAACACCTTCAAAATATCCTCATGGGCATCCCGGTTATGGATAATAATCGGTTTACCGATGCGCCGAGCCAGCCGGATCTGTTCCCGAAACACTCGGTCCTGCACATCTTTAGGAGACGTATCCCAGTAATAGTCGAGCCCGATCTCGCCGATGGCCACAACCTTCTCATGACGGCATAGCTCCTCGATCCATCCCAAATCCTCCGGGAGCATGTCCACCGCATCCTGAGGATGCCAGCCCACCGCCGCCCAAATAAAATCATAGGCCTCCGCCAGCGCGAGAGAGGTTGGAATGGTCTCCCGATTGAACCCGATGTTGACGATTCTGGTAACACCGTTTTCCCTTGCCCGGGCAATGACCTCTTCCCGATCCTCGTTAAAAGCATCCGCATTCAAATGGGCATGGGTATCCGTAAGCATCTCGTTGTCCCCTCCTGGCTAAATCCTCGTTTTATCTCCAGCATTTTCGTTTCCCTATTCGCGTTTCTTCATTATTCTTTCCCTCTCGCCAGAAACCGGCGGATTTCCCTAGGCAGCGATGGGCTTTCCAAAATTTCACCGGGAAAATAAAGCTGGTGCTGCCCTGCGTGCACCCCACTGATAGAACGCACAATCTCCGATTTGCGCGAGATTTCGACAAGTCCGTTATCCCGGTCAAGGAGCAAGATCGGACGCTTATCTCCCCGCTGCCCCGGACGGTACACATCATACGGCAAATCCGATGGAAAATCCATTGCCAGATAATAATCCGGCTCCATACCGGCTTCCCGTAAACTTTCCCGGATCTGGTCAAAGGTTTCAAGACTTAGGTCTGAGGCAAATTCTCCTTCGAGTTTTCCTGCATTTTTCACCTTGTCACGGTCTTCCTCTTCAAAACGGTCCTCATCCTGATCATGATTCATATCATCGAAAGCTTCAAAGCCGTCCCCGGTATCCCGAGTAGGGCTAGACGTTTTCTGGGATGCGCCTCCATCCTCCGATTCTGCCGGCTCCGCAAGGGGAACGTAACGGAACAACTTGCGGTTAAGGAAACGCGAGCAAAGATCCGCCAAGATCCGATCCTCTTCCCGCATCCACTGCTGAAATGCCGCTTGCAGCAGCGCTTCATCCAACTCCAAATAGTCCGGTACATCCAGTTTGCCAGTCAACAGACGCCGCAAAGGCTCCACCATGAAGGAAAAAGGATAACCGTCTTCAAAGAGATCCTTCGCCCGCTGCAGCGTTTTCGACAACAAGATCTCCGCGCTGCGGGTCACCGGATGGAAATAGATTTGCCAATACATTTGATAACGGGACATCAAATAGTCTTCAACGGCGTGCATGCCGCTGTCTTTAACCGCGATGCCGCCCGGATACGGACGCAGCACCCGAAGAATACGGTCCAGATCGAAGGTACCGTAATTGACGCCGGTAAAATAGGCATCCCTCAGCAAATAATCCATACGGTCCGCATCCAATTGGCTGGAGATCAAACCCGTTACGACAGGATTCTCGTAGGTTTTGCAGATAACCCCGGCTATCTTTCGGGGGAGCTCCGGGTCCGCCGCTGTCAGAACACGATTGACCTCCGTATCCCCCAAAATGATCCGGCATGACCAATCCTCGTGGTGAACTCCGAAGGTTTGCTCGACAGAATGGGAGAATGGGCCATGGCCGATGTCATGCAAGAGTGCAGCGCAAAGGCATAGCAGCGTCTCTTCCGGGTTCCAAGCGGAGTACTGGCTGCGCTCGAATTGGGAGATGATCCGCCGGGTCACTTCGTATACTCCGAGGGAGTGGGAGAACCGGCTGTGCTCCGCCCCATGAAAAGTCAGATAGGAAGTTCCCAATTGGCGGATGCGCCGCAGCCTTTGAAATTCCCGGGTATTGATGAGATCCCAAATGGTGCGATCCTGAACGTAGATGTACTTGTGTACCGGATCCTTAAAAACCTTCTCCTCATTCAACCGATTCATCGGCGCCCCTCCTGTTCGTTATTCGAGATTATTTTTACTTTGTCGAAAGATGTCCTTTTTTCATTTCCAGAATATTCTGATCTCTGAAAGCCTGCTGAATTCGCCTTACTATGTACTTCTTCTATTATATAGAGAAATACCGTTCTTCCTATTACCAAAGGTCAATTTATATTTATATTAATTTTAGTTGACTATTATGGGAATGGTTGGTATTATATTTAAAAGATTCGTGTCGAAATATGACGATCAATCTTGCTGAGGAGTGTTTGTGATCATGATGAAGTCAACTGGTATCGTTAGAAAAGTAGATGAACTTGGACGGGTCGTAATCCCCATCGAATTGCGGCGCACACTGGGTATTGGCGAAAAAGACGCCCTGGAAATCTATGTCGACGGCGAGCGGATTATGCTGAAAAAATATGAGCCTGCTTGTATTTTCTGCGGCAATGCCGAAAATGTTTCCTATTTCAAAGGCAAGATCGTTTGCAACGCTTGCATGCAAGAAATGCCTGTTCCTGTTCTGAAGTAATTTTCAAAACAGAGAATTATGCTAGAAGATGATGTGCATCGGACGCGTGTTTTTTGCCAAAATCATCATAAGCCTTCCATGAAAAACATAGTCAAACCCGGAGATTTATAGTATACTATAAATAATTCCAAACGTTATTTATAACCTTTCTATATCTCCTTACATCCCCAAATCCGGCGGGTTTTCCGTCGGGAGTTGGGGATTTTTTTTGCCTTCTCACGGCTCCAGCAGCAGCCGGTAAATGTCCCGTTTGGAGACACCGCGATCGGCTGCCGCCTTCTTCATGGCGTCCTTTCGATCCAATCCGTCTGCCTCATACCGGCTCACATGATCTTTTACCGACAGGGGCTGCCACCAAAGAGCGGAGACGGCTCCAGCTGCAGACCAGGCACCGCCGGAAGCAAGAAGCGGGCCCGCATCCGTATTCAGCGCACCTGCCCGAGTATTGCATTCCGCATGTTCGCCATCTCCGCTCGCATCCCTTTCGGGGTCACTCATCGCCGCGTTTCCGCTAGCTACTCCAACTGGACGCTCACCTGCGGCAATTCCACTCCCCGCCTCCCCACGGTCTTGCGATCCCCAGCGGTCTACAACAATGACGTATTCGCCAAGAGGCGGATTCTCGGTGAGAAAGCGGGACAACTCGGACAACGTCCCTCGGGCCGCTTCCTCATGGCGCTTGGTGATCTCGCGGACGAGAGCCGCCTGCCTGTCCCCCCACGCTTCCTGCATCGCCGCCAGCGTCTTGACGACGCGGTGGGGCGATTCGTAAAACAGAAGCGTGGCCGGTGCCCCCGCTAAAGCCGCCAGCTCGGCCTGAAGCTTCCGCTTCTCCCGGGGAAGAAATCCGACGAAGAGGAAGCGGTCGGTAGCCAGGCCGGAGGTGATCAAGGCGGCTAAGGCGGCGTTGGCACCGGGAACCGGCACGACGGGAATCCCTTCCGCGATGGCTAACCGTACCAAGTCGTAGCCCGGATCGGAGATGGCCGGCATGCCGGCGTCGGAAACAAGGGCGACGCTTTGTCCTTCGGCCATCAGCCGCACCAGCTCAGGGCCGCTGGCTGCCTTGTTGTGCTCGTGATAACTGACCAGTCGCCCGCTAATCTCGTAATGGGACAAGAGTTTCCGGGTTTGCCGCGTATCCTCCGCGGCGATGAGGTCCGCTTCCTTCAGCACCCGCACAGCCCGAAAGGTCATATCTTCCAAATTGCCGATTGGCGTTCCAACCAGATAAAGGGTCCCCCGTTGCGATTCGGCAAAGCTTTTCTGAATGTTCATTGGGTGTCCCCCTCCTTTAACGGCTCATAATAAACGGCCATCAACTCGTCGCAATAGTCCGTTTCATTTTTGTAGACGATCAGCGGCGGCAGCAGCCTTAAATCGGGCTTGCCGTTCTTCGCTGCTTCCACCAGCACCATGTTGGCTTCTTCCGAGAGCCGGGGATGGACCAGCCGTACCCGCTTCGGCTCCAAACTGTACTCTCGCATCAGCCCCATGATATCAGCCAGCCGCGACGGCCGGTGTACCATGGCCACCTTTCCGCCAAACTTTGTGAGCCGGCTGCAGGCGGCGATGACATCCTCCAGGGTGGCGTAGATCTCATGACGAGCAGCCGCAAAATGGGGGTTCCCGTTCTGTTCCCCTGCAGTCACCGGCATATACGGCGGATTGACGGTCACCAGATCGAAAGCGCCATGTCCAAAATGCAGATGCGCTTCCTTTAAATCCATGTTCATCATCGTAAGTCGCTCTTCCAGAGCGTTCATCCGTACGCTGCGCACCGCCATGTCCCACAACCGCTCCTGAATCTCCACGCCCCAAATCGGCGCTTTCGTTCGGGCGGAGAGCAGTAGGGGAACCACACCGTTTCCTGTGCAAAGATCCAACACCCTGCCTTTTGCCGGAACCGAACAAAAGTGAGCAAGCAACACCGCGTCCATGGAAAAACTGAATACCTCGTCGCTTTGAATGATTTTCAAATTGTTTCGGAGCAAATCATCCGCCCGTTCCCCAGGCAGCAGCCCCTTCATCAGGTTGTCGTCCACTAGGCTCTCCCTATTCCAGAAAGGTTAAAAACCGTGAGAAAAAATCCCCACGGTCGTCTATTCCTACCTTATTTATTCAAAAACGATAAGCAAAACAGGCAATCGCCTTCGGTGCGCAAATGTCCGTAATAGACGTTGCAAATATGAAATCCTTCATTATATAAACGGGCGAGATTATCATGCCCCTCGCCAACGGTGCTCTCCCGCGGTTCGGGCTCTTTCTCCGGCGCCGGTCCATTTTGCTGAAGCAAACCCCTGAGCTGGCGATTCTCCATTTCAAGTCGGTTATTTTCCTCCAGAAGAAGAACGATTTTCTTCTTTAGAACTCCAATGTCTGCGTATGTCAGCCCCATCTTGTCTTCGATTTCTTCCATATGCTGGAAAATTTCTTTCGAATCCACGGCTTCACCTCAACCTCACTCGGCCCATATCATGTCGTTTGCGCTGTCGGCTTTATGCCTGTTGTTCCTCCGCTACATCGTCCGCCGAAAGCTCCATTATTTTCTTCTGTTCAAACAGCTGCACCTTCACCATGCGCTCCGCTGCATTGATGGCCACGACTTTACCGTTGCCTAAGGAGGTCACGACAATGCGGCCGATCCGAGGAAGCTCCGATTTAACGCTTTCGTAATTATCGTGCTCATATTTGACGCAGCACATCAGCCTGCCGCACAGGCCAGATATTTTCGTCGGATTAAGCGAGAGGTTCTGATCCTTAGCCATTTTGATGGAAACCGGCTCAAAATCCCCCAGAAACGTGGAGCAGCAAAGCACGCGCCCGCAAGGACCGATGCCCCCGAGAAGCTTGGCTTCGTCACGCACCCCAATCTGGCGCAGCTCGATCCGTGTACGGAAGATGCCCGCCAAATCCTTGACCAGCTCGCGAAAATCGACGCGGCCGTCCGCCGTGAAGTAGAAGATGATTTTGTTGCGATCGAAGGTATACTCCACATCGATCAGTTTCATCTTCAGGTTGTGTTCTTTGATTTTCTCCAAGCAAATATGAAAAGCTTCGCTGGCCGCCTTGCGGTTGCCTTCTACAAGCACGCCATCATTCCCGTCAGCGATGCGAATAACCTTCTTGAGCGGAAGCACAACATCCTCTTCCGGAACATCGCGCCTACCGATCACCACTTTGCCGTATTCCAGGCCGCGGGCGGTGTCGACAATCACGCTTTGTTCTTTTTCCACGGGAAGCTCATGCGGGTCGAAATAAAATATCTTACCGGCCTTTTTAAACCGGACTCCTACAACAGAGTACAACGTTCAGCCCCCCTGTATACCAAAAATCAGATTTTCCAAAGACAGCTGGGGATTGGCGTTAAACCTTATCCGTTTTTGAACCTCCATCACCTGCTCCATTCCAGCAACCCAAAAGCCCGGTTCTTTCGTCAGAGCGGTTTTGGACATCCAATCCAACTGATCAATATATACCACGTCGTCATTGCGACCGAATTGAATCTGCACCATATCCTTGAACCATAAAATCCATAAATCCAAAACCGTGCCCAGATGCTCCGCCAGAGTTCCCTTCAACAGCTTCTGCTGGGCGGTTATCGCGGCGACCGTTTTCCGGGATAAGGATTCTCTTGCCAATTGTAACATCACGCTTCGCGCTTCCGCAAACCATTCCGCTTGCGAAAGTTCCCGGGCCGCTGCGATTCCGGCAACCAAATGAACGGCAGGGAGAGCTAAAGGAGCCGGGATTCCTTCCTGCAGCAGCGTGTCCGCCATTGTTTTCGGAGGAGCTGGAACAAAGGAAATCCATTGCGCCCTGGAACGGATCGTCGGTAGTAACGCTTGTCCGTTTTCCGTCAGCAGAACGGCCATGATATCCGAACCCGGCTCTTCGAGAAACTTCAACAGACTGTTTGCCGCCTGAACCGTCATCTTTTCCGCTTCGTCGATGATGTAAATCTTTTTTTGCGAGGCAGAGGCTCTGTAGCTGAGATCTTTTTGCAGCTCGCGGACCTGTTCGATTTTTACCGAAGCTCCATCCGGTTCAATCCAGCGTACGTCGGGATGATTGCCGTGGGCAACCCTGCGGCACTCGACGCATTCGCCGCAAGCGTCATCCGTCCGTTCCTGGCAGTAGATCGCCTGCACCAGGGTCATGGCCGTCTGTTTCCGTCCAGAGCCTTTCGGTCCGCTAAAAATATAGGCATGAGAAAGCGTTTTGCTCCTCAGATGATTTTGCAAAATTCGTTTCGCCAAATGCTGTCCCGATATATCTTGAAAAGGCATAGATTCCTCCCGAAACAGGTCCGTTCAGGAAGCGCTCGCCACCTGTTTCATCCTTGCAACAATCGACATGGATGCATGTTTCCTATTATAGCATGTCTATATTATGTTTACTTGCCAAACAACCTTTTTCCAGTAAATTAGGCAATCTCAAGGATTGTGCCAATCTTATAAAGACTTATATAGTTAAAAAAATGCATTGATCAGCATGCCTTTGATCTCGCCGATGTTATGCAGAATATCGATACGGCCCTGCTCCGTCTCCAGCAGTTCGTCCGCCATCGCGGTCAACGTTTCGTCGATTTGCTCAAGCAGCTTATAACGCTTGGAGCGGCCGCGGCGGTCCCATCCCCGGGTTTCCCGAATCGAGATTCCCTTGCGCGCCGTTTCCTCAAGAAACCGGCGAATCAGCAGCTTATACTGGCGCAGTTCCCGAATCGTCATGGATCTAGCCAAGCGGTCTGCCTGAAGCTGGATCTGCTCCATCATCCGGCCCAGTTCCTCCTGAGAGCCTTGGACATTCCGTTCATTCATCATCTCGCCAAACGCTTTCTGTTGCACCTGCTGCCCTGCTCCGACCTCGGGTATCGGGACACTTTTACCTGTTGGACGCCATCCGGGATAGATTTTCATGATTAAAAGTGCTCGAACTGCTCAACGGGAAGCACGAACACCGTTGCGCCGCCAACTTGAACTTCGACCGGGAACGGAATATAGGATTCCGTGGTGCCTCCCATCGGAGAAACCGGCGTCACCAGTTGATCCCGCACTTTGCAGTTGCTACGAATCACATTCAGCACCTCGGGTACCCGATCTTCCTCAATGCCGATCAAAAAGGTGGTGTTCCCCGCCTTCAAAAAGCCTCCCGTACTGGCCAATTTGGTTGAACGGAAACCCGCTTGAATGAGAGCGTTAGAGAGACGGTTGCTGTCCTTATCCTGGACTACCGCAATAACCATTTTCATATGAAAACCTCCTTATTGTAATAGACTCATGAAACCGTTACACGTACGTTTTGCAGCCGTGAATCAGCCGCCCCTTGAAAACGGGCACCTGCTCGTGACAGCGTTGATAGATAAGCGACGGCATCCCTGGAGATTTGTTCTCCTGCATAAACAACGGGTATACCAGGTGGATAAGGGATAATCGTCTCAGCCGCTGTTTTTCCCTCGGCATCCTCAAGCGGTATAGATTGACAACCCACATCTAACGATGCGGCATATGCAAAAGCAGGAAGAGAAACCGGAGGGGAAACAGCATCAAAACGGAGAATACTCGATATATTCGGTGAAAACCCGTCGTTTTCCTGCTTAAATCTTGGCAATTCCGCTTCTATTTGCTTTAACGACGCAATCAGCCGTTCCGTTGCTGTTTCCGTCGTCGCTATGCTGAAATGCAGCAGGGCATACGATGGGTCTGCCATTTCCACCATACAGCCGTAAGACTCCAGCAGTTCCTGAAGCTGATAACCTGTCACTTTGCCGGATGCTTCGGATATGGAGATTTTGAAAGGATCCAGATAGTCGAATGCCGATCCTTGGCTGTGGCTAAGCACACGAAAACCTGCCATCTGTGCAACTGCTGCACGAAAACGATTGACTTGATCGAGGCCCTTTTCCAGAAAAGCCTGTCCTTCCTGATGCATTTGCAAACGGGCCAAGTCGAGAGAGGCCATGATGGGATATGAGGGACTTGAGCTCTGGATAGCGCTCAGACAACGGCGGACCGCCGACCGGTTCAAATAGGGTCCTTGCATATGAAGCATGGCTCCCATTGTCATGGCTGTAAGCATTTTGTGGGTCGATTGGACAACGCCATCCGCACCGCTGGAAAGCGCCGACGGCGGCAGATTGGGGTGGAAACCCAAATGCGCCCCATGGGCTTCATCAACCAGCAATGGCTTCCCATATTGATGCACGAGGTCAGCGTAGGGGCTCAGATCGTCAGCCATTCCGTAATAATTCGGATTGGTCAGCATGACGGCTTTTGCCCCAGGATACCGTTCAAGGGCGGAGCGGACATCCTCCAATCGGACACCTGCGGCCAAACCCGCTTCGTCATCCCACTCCGGCGAAAGGAATACCGCTTTCGCGCCGGCAAGCGCGATCGCATTCAGAATCGATTTATGCGAGTTGCGCTGAACGATAAGAATATCGTCTCTGCCGCATGTAGCGAGAATCAGTGCCATGTTTCCGGATGTACTGCCGCCTACGAGAAACGAAGTCTCTTCTGCACCGAAGCAATCAGCCGCTAGCTCCTGAGCTTCCAGGATCACGGTTTCCGGATGATGGAGATCATCCAGCCCCGTGATTTCCGTAAGATCAATCGCCATAACCGCCTGCAAAAACGCCATACCCCTCGGATCAAGTCCAGCCCCTGACTTATGCCCCGGGACATGGAACCCGGCATGATCTTCCTGCACATGACGCACCAGTCTGTCATACAAGGGTGCTGTATGTCTATTCAAAAAACAGCAAACCTCCAATCGGGTAAAGCCGCGCCAAAAGATTTGAAAAAAGGAGAACAAGCCGCTGGCCTATTCTCCTCTTACTATAGCAAACAAATGAATGCGGTTGCTACCTTTTACCCCGCAATAATGGGGATTAAGCATTCTTTTTATACCAAATCTGCTTGAGCCGGGTTATGAAAAACGGATATTTCTCGTCGCAAACGTCCGTGCGAACCATCTCGGATTCACAGCGGTCGCATATGAATTCGGAAACAACTACTATGCCATCCCGGCCCGTTTCGCCGCAGATGATGCAGGTGTTTACTATATCTTCCATGCGCGGGCCCTCCCATCCGAACAGCTTGTTTTATGCCAGTATACCCTACTTCCAAACCTTTTAAACTATCCCCTACCGAAAGATACTATATAAATATGAAGAAAGGCGGATGCCGGTGTCTGTACGAAAAAATTTATTCTAGGCTTTCAAAGCGCGTCGATAATTCCGATAATAAGTAGAAGGATGAGAAGGACCGTTGTTAACATCATTAACCGTCATCGGATGGAGGGAGCACCACATGCCGGAACGTTCGATTTCCGAACAGTCGACAGTTTATCACTACACGCTTGTCCGCAAAATTAATGCTAGCCCTCTATCCAGTGCTGCCATGCTTTTCATCTTCGCCGGCTATCTGACTGCCGCATGGCTTCTATCCGGCGCAAAAGCTGGTATTGCAGTCGTCGCTGCGATTGTCGCGGTGCCGCTTGCCCATTTTCTTTTTACCCGGCTATACATCACCTATACCAAACAATTTCACTCTGCTCCGTGGAAAAGCCGCTATTCCCTGCCCTGGCCCGGCCATTTACCTGCAGGCACCGTCGGTCACAAAGCTTATCGTCTGTGGCTGCACCAACTATCGCTCATTTGCGCTGCTGTCATCGCACTGCTTTATCCATGGCTGCCAGCCCCGTGGTTCGCCGCGCTTCTGTTCATCCATCTATGGCTGATTTTGCCCCGTTATGCAGTGCTATGGTCTTTTCGCAAGCTGGGTTCCGGCGGACTTATCCGCTTTGGGGATCGGGATGTTTCGTTGTACCGACCTTGATGGGCATGTTACTGCTCAATTCTCGGTCGCGACGATCGGCTTTACCCATATCAGATATGAAAGTACTTTATCGGTAAAATCAATATCCGAATAAACCTCCCACTTCTTTCCCCATAATGTATTTGCTCTTACCAACTCAAATAATAAGGCATACGCCATTTTTTCATCGATTGTCCGATACCCGTCATAAAGATTGCCAATCTCGTTGTATGCTTCGCTGTACGCCCATTCATGTGCCTCGAATATGCTTTCGAACTTCATGCTCTCCGCATGCCACCGAATCGAGGGGTCTTTCCAAGCAGGCTCCTTCTTCTCGGTTGAATCGGTATAAATGACTTCCACATAAGGTACAGGCTCATGTTTCTTTTCATCTCCGTTGTTCTTCCCCATTACGATCACTCTCTTTGGCATATTTCTTTCCATTGTATACCACCATCGAGCATGAACGTTTTCTAAACAACAAAAAAACCCGCACGATATCGTGCGAGGTTCATTATGCTGGAAAGTGCTACTCTCACAGGACTTGGCTTCGCCTGGTCCAAGTACCATCAAGCCGATGGTACGCGCGGACGGGGTCCTTTCGAGTACGGGCGGCCAAACGCAACAAAAAACCCCGCACGTAATCGTGCGAGGTTCATTGTGCTTGGCAACGTCCTACTCTCCCAGGACCCTGCGGTCCAAGTACCATCGGCGCTGGAGGGCTTAACGGTCGTGTTCGGTATGGGAACGCGTGGTTCCCCTCCGCCATCATCACCAAACGCATTTCCCCAAAAAGTGAAGCTAAGCTTTGTAGCCTACTCCGACTACTTTTCGGGGACCCCCATTCGAGGGTCTCTCAGAGATGTTATTCCCTGAAAACCGGATGCGAAGCAATCGCGCTAGATCATCTGTT
>NZ_CBQR020000173.1 GCF_000455485.1 Gorillibacterium massiliense | reverse complement strand
GCAAGCTGTAATTTTTTCCAGCTTTTCAACTTTCCGCTGCAATCCTTATTTCATGTAGTGGAGCGTTTTAGGGCCGAGAACTAATGTATCACGTTTTCTCTATTGAAGCAACTGGTTTTTTTTAACATTCTACTCTCATGAATTAATATCGATATGAGACAAGAGCCATTCACATTAACAGACGAAGTGATGAAGAAGCCAATTATCAGAAAAAAAACAAACCTACAAACCCTTTTCCGCTATAATGAAAGAAGCCGTTTTCATGATATTTCGTTGACGATAAAGCATAGGAGAGGGGAATAGGCAATGAACAGCAGAACCTTCATTTTTGCCCACAGAGGAGCTTCCGGGGATGCCCCCGAGAATACGATGGCCGCCTTCCGTCTGGCGATGGAGCAAGGAGCGGACGGCATCGAGCTGGATATTCAAATGACCCGGGACAGAGAGCTTGTCGTGATCCACGACGAAACGCTGGACCGCACCACAAACGGCCATGGGCTGGTTGCCCATCACACCTCAGCAGAAATTATTCGTCTCGATGCAAGCCATAGTTTCACCACCTACAAAGGTGAACCCGTTCCTCTGCTGACGGAAGTGTTGGAACTGCTAGCCCCGACAAACCTCCAATTGAACATCGAGCTGAAGAATGGAATTATCCTTTATGAAGGTATGGAAGAAAAAGCAATCGCCCTTGTGAAAAAATACGGTATGGAAGATCGAGTGATCTTCTCTTCCTTCAATCACTACAGCCTGGTGAAGCTGGCCGGACTCGCCCCCGAAATCGAACGGGCGATTCTTTACCACGAAGGACTCTACGAGCCATGGAACTATGCCGCCACCGTTCAGGCTAACGGGCTTCATCCCATCTATCTGAGCGTCTATCCGGAAATCGTCGAAGGCACCCATCATGCCGGAATGAAAATCAGGCCCTATACCGTAAATGCGGAAAAGGACCTGCGCCGCATGATCGCCTTAGGCGTCGATGCCGTCATTACCAACTATCCCGCGCTGATGAAATCCATTTTGGAGGAGCGCGCATGAAGTCTTTTTCGTACCCGCGCATTTTCATTATCGGGTTAGGGTTCTTCTCCATCTCCATCGTTTGGCAGTTGTACAACTCCTTCATGCCGCTGATGCTCGGAGATTTCATTGAATCCAAGGCACTGCGCGGCTCCATCATGGGGCTGGACAACCTGGCGAATATTTTCCTCATCCCCATCATCGGAGCGTACAGCGACCGGCTGGACACCCGCTTCGGCAAACGGCTTCCGTTTCTGCTCATCGGGATGCCGCTAGCTGCATTATTTTTGTTTATCATGCCCCACTATCTTAACCTCGGCACGCTCATCGCTATTGATGTCGGCTTTCTGCTGTGTATGACGCTTTTCCGGGCGCCCACCATCTCCCTCATGCCCGACTTCACTCCCCCAGACCGGCGCAGCCAAGCCAATGGCATTATCAACCTGATGGGAGGCATCGGTTCGCTCATCACGCTTTTCGTTCTAAGCAAGCTGTACGACCATAACAAACCACTTCCATTTTACATAGGTGGAATCGTTCTCCTCGCGGTGGTTCTCGTACTTGTCTTTTACCTGAAAAAGAAAACCCGCGACGCCGTTTACGAGGATACTTCAGCAGCTCCCGAGGACAATCAAAACACGACGGGCATTATAAAAGGGCTGGCAAAGGTTTTGACGGATAAGGACCGGTCCGCACTGCTAATTTTGCTCGCGATTTTTTTCTGGTTCGTCGGGTACAGCGGTGTCGAAGCCCAATTTACAACCTACGGGGTCGAGTACATGGGCCTGAGCGAAAGCTCCGCCACCCTGACCATCGGCTTCTTCAGCCTTGCCTTTATCCTCTTCGCCGTGCCCAGCGGCTTTTTAGCTAAAAAATTCGGCAGAGTCCGCACCATCATCACCGGTATTAGCGGATTGAGTGCTCTTTTCATCCTGCTCTTCTTCATTGACGATGTCTCCGTAATGAGAGGAATTTTGCTGGCAGGCGGGGTTTTCTGGGCTCTCGTCAACATTCACTCCTATCCTCTTGTAGTCAGTTTCGCCGGACCTGGGCGCATCGGCTTGTACACAGGTCTCTACTACTTGTTCTCTTCCATCGCTTCAACCGTCGGCCCCGCCATTCTCGGCGGCTGCATGGACGCGTTCGGCGCGCCGGCGATGTTCATCGGATCAGCTTGTGCCATGATGATCGCACTCATCTTCCTGATCAGTGCAAGAAGAGCGGCTATCCGCATCGGCTCCGTGCAAGCAGCAGTCTAGATCAACAGACCGCTCAAGGATAAACAGCTGATGCCGTCTAACAGGACGAGCACCGTTTACCGTAGCGGAATCAGGCTTAATTAATAGTGACGGAACTAATGATGAAGAAAAAAACAGCCTCCACGAGACTTTGCCGATGCTTCGGCTGGCCCGCGAGGCTGTTTCTATTATTGAATAAAATCGTAGATCGATTGCACGAGCACCGCTGAGGGGGTCGCCGGCGAAAAAGGCTCCGAGGTGCCCGACAAACCTCTGCCGCGGAATGACACACGTTTCCGCACACCTGGCAGCAAGTCAAAGGCGTTGTCGCTGAAAATGCCCTCCGTCTCCGCCGACAACCATACCTGCCGAGCCAATGTATCGGTCTCCAAGACAAAAGACGTTACGCCGCCCTCTTTCTCTTCTTTTACCGTAATGACCGGCTGAGACAGCTTCAGCTCCTTGTCTCTTACAAAATAGTGCTCCTTCTCCGCTAGTACGATGCCATCATGCTCCAACTGCGCCGTGAGAACGACTCCGCTTGGATCGCAGCCTTCCAGCATCTCGCTTACGCCGGACACGAATACGCGGGTCGAGTAGCTTCCCGCCATGTCGGCAGGCACGCTCCATTCGCGTACGTTTTTCCCTGAAAAATCCAGCAGCTTAAGGACAATCGTTCCTTTAACCGTAGACGGTTGATCGGATACGACGAAGACGGATAATACCCCCTCCGTTTCCTCTATCGAGACGATCGTATCCTCGAAGCTGCGTTTAGCATAATACTGCAACGCTTTCCATCTACCGTAATAGTCCATGCTCGCCCAGGAAGCGACAGGCCAGCAGTCGTTGATTTGCCAGTACAGCGAACCCATGCAGACCGGCATTTTCCGGCGATGGGCCTCTATAGCCATCTTCATCGCTTCCGCCTGCAGCAGCTGGCTCATGTGAAGAAAAGCCGGAAAGTCTTTGGGCTCCTTCATATATTGGCCCATGTACGTTTTGATCAGTTGATTGCCTGCCCCGTTCTTTTGATGAGCTAGCATAACTGGGGATTCTAATTCCATGTCGCTTGGCTCTGCATAGTGTTTCACCGTACGGAGCTCAGGAAAGGACTGGAACCCATATTCGCTGAGGAAGCGGCCGACATAGACCTTGTAATTGTCGAAGGGCTCCTTGTTGTGCCAGACCCCCCAATAGTGAACGTCCCCCGCCGTCGTCGCCGGGTGGGCATGCTGCTCTGCATCGCCGCTCAAAGCCGTTATAGGAGAGGATGGCCAATATTCGGCTCCTTTTGCCCAGCGGTCGACCTCCTCCGGTAAAACCCGGTGGAAAACCGCCTCGTAATCGGCCCAAATCGTCTCCCGCTGTTCCGGCGTGTACGAACGTTTCCAACCCCAGCCGCCGCCTTCTCCCAAATAATGCGCCCAAGCGGAATCGATCTCGTTGTTGCCGCACCAGAGTACGATGCTAGGATGGTTGCGCAGCCGCCGGATATTATCCTCCGCTTCTTGACGGACTGAAGCAAGAAAAGCCTCATCGCCTGGATACATGCTGCAGGCGAACATGAAATCCTGCCAAACCATGATTCCGTATTCGTCGCACAGCTCATAAAACCGATTGTCCTCATAAACACCGCCGCCCCACACCCGCAGCATGTTCATGTTGCTCTCAGCTGCCGTGGCGATCTCATGAAGATAACGTTCCTCGGTAACCTCCGAAAGGAAGCTGTCGTTGGGAATATGATTCGCCCCTTTACAGAAAACGGGAACGCTGTTCAATTCCACATAAAAGGAAGTGCCGGCCTCATCCTTTTCCCTCACCAAACGGACATTACGCAGCCCGGTTTTCACCGTACCGCGAATCGAATCTCGCTCATGGCCGGTCAGCAGCTCAAACGCGAACGTATACCGCTCCTGATCTCCTAAACCGCGGCTCCACCAAAGCTTCGGCGCCTTCATTTCAAAAGCAAGCTCCACTGTGTTTAGCCCTTCGGCCAATTCCACCTCTTGCTCCCAAGCCATGAAAACCCCGTCTTTTTCCGTCGAAATGCGAAGCGTTCCATTCACAGCCTTGCGAGCATTAATTTCTGCAACGGCTGCCAAATTCGCCGTCTCCGCGCTCACTTGCTCTTGCCGGATATGCAAATCGCTAAATCGGGTTCCGGACCATGCTTCCAGACGGGCTTCCCGCTAAATGCCGCTGGTCACAAACCGCGGGCCCCAATCCCAACCATAATGGTAGGGAGCTTTGCGGGCGAAGACGCTGATCTTCTTCTCGCCAAGGCCGCCTAGCTCCGACTGGTCGTTAGGCGCGGGCAAAGCGTATCCCAGACGGTCAAGCTTGGGCAAATCTTCTGATATAGGAGAACGGAATCGGATGCGAATGCAGTTGCGCCCTGCCCGCAAAAGACTGGACACATCGACTCGCCACGTCCGGAACATATTGTCTGCCGACAGCGCATGGCATTCGTTGACATACACATCCGCATACGTATCCAAGCCTTCAAATACAAGCTCGCGGACATCCTCTTTCATTGACGCATTGTCCAGCTCGATATAGGTTTCGTATTCCCAATCCTTCTTATCGATCCATTGCAGGTTGTGTTCGTTAGTCCCATAAAAAGGATCTTGGATTTTGCCATTCCTCAGCAAATCCGTGTGCACGCAACCCGGAACGTTAGCCGGCAGCCACTCGGTCTCACCGCAAGCTTTAAAGGTCCAATTTTTCAAAATATGTTTGCTTGGGTTCATGTTGTCCTCCTGCTTTCAGTGAATGAATTATGCCTATATTTGCCGACGCTATCTTCCCGCCGTCTCTATCGCCATCTTTCGGCACCTGAATAAGAAAAGTTGAGAATAACATCAAACCAAATGTTAGTCAACTAAAATTATTTATTTTTCAAAAACAAACCTAACAAATCATTCCTTAGTTATATGGAAAACCGACCACATCAGACATGAAGGAACCTTTCCGTTACAAAGATTGCTTGTCAGAACAAAGAGGCATAACTATCAAATCTATACGGAACAGTGAAGTTTTTAGAGACACAACAAATAACAAATACCGTCATTTCCATAAATGGAGTTATGAAAAAAACCATCCGCACAGGCATCAATCACCTGAATGCGAATGGTATTGAGCTCCCTGTCGATTCGGAATGTCAAGTCACTGATGGCTCACGCACGGCAGCGGACAAATCTCGGATAATCACATTGGCTTGAATCAAGGTTTTTTCAAAGTTGGTATTGCGGTTGACGATTCTCCACAACAGTTGATCAACAGCCCGCATCCCCAAAAGTTCCTCGTTAATGTCCACCGTAGCCAAAATGGGCAAATTCGGATGGGTATTATCGAAACCGGTTACGACAACATGCCCAGGCACTTCAATTCCTTTAGCCTTTAAGGTATTCATAACGAACATGGCGGTCGTATCGTTGACACAAACGAATACCTCCGGCACTTCCATTGTTTCGATTTGCTTGCTGATCACAGCCTCAATATTATCATTGTCCATTTCAGGGCTAAGCAGTGCCAGATTCTGAGTAAGGGGAATGTCATAATCGGAGAGAGTGGTCCAAAAGCCCAGCCAACGTTCATAAAAGCTGTAAGCATCGTGGATGTTTCCGACAAATTGATATTTTCGGTACCCTTTGCTGATGAGCTTCAGCGTAAGCTCCCGCATGGACGTAATATTGTCCGTAAAAACCGTATCCGCCTGAAAAGCCGGATCCAGATGATCGACCATGACCACAGGGATGCCAAGCTGCTTGATGTCCAGCAAAATCTGGGTCGACACGCTGCCCAAGGTAATCATCCCTTGAATGGCCTCGGGATTCAGCAGACTGAACACACGATCGCTTGACGGTTCCGTCAGCGTTATTATGTCCATTTTACGCTGGTTCAGGCGGGTAGAAACACCGTCAAAAACTGGCCCCCAATACATGGAATCCTTATTCTGATAGCGGATATTCGGGAATAAAACGACGATGGCGCCCGCTACCTCCCCCGGCAACGGATCAATCGGGTGAATCATCGTTTGCGTTTGCGCCGCCGGCGCTTTCTTGAAATAACCGAGCTGACCTGCGGTTTTGATAATCATTTCCCGCGTAGTGTTGCTTACTCCTGGTTTACCGGCCAATGCCCGCGAAACGGCAAATTTGGACACTCCGGCTAAGTCGGCAATTTGCTGGATCGTTACTTTATCCTTCATAAATCCCATCCTGTGCGAATGAATAATTTCATTTTCATAACATCATGCTATGTTCACTATTATCGTATACAACCAAACAAAAGTACATCATTTTTTTGAATATTGTTATCTTATTGCACTTTTTCTAAACAGAAAGATAGATAAATAGCGATCTTTCATGGAGTTATAGCTTCAATTTTGTTATTGCTGTTATCCTCATTTGTCAGCTCCAATCACTTCTTCCGGGCGAATACATAGACTGCAAAGTAGCGATAACGGAACGAAGGAGAAGGATCCTGATGCAAAGAACGTCATATGTGGAATTTGATACTGCCAATGCCCAATTTACCTTTGACTTGGCAAATGATCTGTATTTCCGCAAAGATGCCGACAATTATATCAACCGCTTGTCCATCAAGGATTTGAACACGCTGGGCAACGTCTCCCTGCTGGATATTTATTTGAGCAAGTCCAATGTTGTGGAGCCGCACATCCATCCCAATGCCGCTGAGCTGGTCTACTGCATTGCAGGAGAATCTGTGGTCTCTTTGATCAATCCCTTTTCCAATCAATTATTGAATTTCACCATCAAGCCCGGACAAGTCGCAAACGTTCCCCAAGCCTGGTGGCATTACGAAATCGCGTCGGTAGACGATACCCATCTATTGGCCATTTTCGATGCACCTGTTCCCGAAGCCATCTTCGGATCGGATATCCTCCGTCTGACTCCTCCGAATGTTTGGGCTCACACCTATTGCCTGGATGAAGCGGCTGTAAAATCAACCCTTGCTCCCATTACGGGAACGACAATTATCGGTCCTCCAGTAGAGTGCGGACGTGAAGGAAATGCAAGCCCGCAAGTTTCCGCTGCCAATTATGGATCGTCCTCCTATGAAGCGCCGTTTGCTCCAACCGCAGGACCACGGGTACCCTTTTATCCTTATGCCGAGAACAGTTATCCCCGCTATATGCCGAACGCGGCACCGCCCGTTTGGCCTGCCGTTCCTTATCGATATTCCTATTGAAAATTCGCAGCGCAAAAAAAGAAGCCCGGCGCACCGAATAGGTGTGCCAGGCTTTCTTCTCGTTGAGATTAATACCCCAATTTGTCTTTCGTTTTGTTAAAGATGTCATTGGACATTTTCGTGTAGTTGTCTGCGCCGTTGGCTTGGGTTTGCTTCACGTAGTTATCCCAGCCTTTTTCGATGCTTTCTTGACCGGTAATGAATTTGAGGGTCATCGTGTCAACGAAGTCCATCAGCGGCTTGGAGATCAAGCCCATTTGCTCACTGTCGTCAGCGGTGCCCATGATCGGCGGAGCAAGTTTGCGAGGTTCGCGGGAAGCATAGATCCGGTTGTTGAAGTCTTGCTCTTCCTGAGTCATCTTGGAGAATTTCAGGTCTTTCGAACCGCCGTAAGCGAATACGCCGCCGCCGAAACCATAGTCGACGTTCAATTTCTTCGTTGCCGTCGGGTTCATGCCGTTATACGTGATGTCCGGATTAAGGGTGATTTTGCCACTTGCGTCTTTGGTATAGGTTTCGCCTTCAACGCCCCACAGGGAGAGGGTTTGGCCTTCCGGCGAATACCAGAGCCAGTCGACAAAGCGCAGCATTTCGATGAATTTCTCTTCGCCCAAGTCCTTCAGAGCGTTCTTACTGATCATGACGCCGTTTTCCAGACGGGAAGTTTCCACTTGCAGCTTGCCTTTCGGACCGCCGGGAGCTACAAGCATATACAGTTCGGCGTTAGGGACTTGCATTTTTTCTTTGAAACCAGTCATCGTTTGGAAGTTGGTGTTGATGACATAGGAATCACCTTTGAAGAATTTCGCTTGCGCATGTGCATCGTCTTGAGTGAAGGATTCCGGATCGAGGATGCCTTCTTTGACCAGCTTATTGAAATAGGATACATAATCTTTGTACTCTTGAGTATTATCGGCAAAGTAGAATTCTTTCTTGTCTTGGTCAAACTGCAGACCGTTGGCAAGACCCCAACCGCCGGTAACGCCGTATTCAGCAGCCGCGATGTTCAACGTGGATTTGCCAAAATATTCGTCGGACCAAATGTTCTTTTTGCCGGTGAAGGTTTGCACTTTTTTCAAAGCTTGATAGAAATCTTCATAAGTCCAGTCGTCGGCTTTGGAAAGGTCAACGCCTGCTGCAGTGAAAATGTCTTTGCGGATAACATAGGAATAACCGCCGCCGGCTACTTCCCACATACCAGGCAATACATAGTATTTGCCGTCAGCTTGCATTTTCGCTTGCAAGTCTTTCTCCATGCCCCAATCGGCTACAACTTTTTGATAGTTCGGCATATATTGCACGTAATCGCTGATCGGAACGATTTGGCCGCCTGCAATGAAAGGGGTTTCATCATAGGTTTTAGGAATGATGTACGGAGCGTCGCCGCTATTTACGAGCAGCGCCTTTTGGTTTTCATACTCAGTACGGGCGGTTACTTTCAGATCGAAGCTAACATTGGTTTTTTCCGAAATGGCGCTCCAGATTCTCCAATCCGCTTTATACGGATAGCCTTCGTTGTCGCTGAACATCATGGAATACTTCACAGGTTGATCTGAATGGAAGGTTTGACCTTCCCCGAAAGAATACCCGAGAGACGGCGCAGCCGATGCTGCTGTCGATGCTCCTGCGGTCGGGGCGCTCGAAGCCGACGATTCTTTGTCGTCACTCTTGGAGCACGCCGCCATGCCTACTGCCAGGGACATTGTCAGCACGGCACCCAGTGCTTCACTTAACGTTTTCATACCCTGCCTCCTAATATCATTTTTTTATTTTTTTATATATAACAGAAAAGCTGCAAAGACCCTCCCTTGTCTTATTCAGATATCCGGTATGCATTTGCAGCGTTCCTGAGATATAACGATCTGATTACGATATAACGATCAACCTTTTACGGCGCCGATCATCATGCCTTGCACGAAATATTTTTGTACGAAAGGATAGATGCAGATGATAGGCAGCGCAGTCAACACCATGGCGCAGGATTTAACCGTTGCCGCAATTTGGGATGCCTGCTCCGTGCTCGCCCCAACTTCCGTCGGACTGATAGCGGTGTCGATAACCTGCCTCAAATATAGTGCAACAGGCCATTTCTCCTTAGTCTGGATGTAGAGAGATGCGCTAAACCAGTCGTTCCATATGCCAACAATGGTGAAAAGCAATATCGTGGCAATAATCGGCTTTGACAGCGGAACCGTGATGCGAGCAAAGATGCCATATACGCCGAGTCCATCCACTGTTGCCGCTTCCTCCACCTCGTTAGGCAGGCTGGAAAAGAAGGTTTTCATGAGAATGACGTTAAATGCGCTGATGGCGCCCGGAATAATGAGTGCCCAAATGCTATCCCGGAAATGTACCCCTTTGGAAACAAGAATGTAGTTGGGGATCAACCCGCCGCCGAAATACATCGTAAAAAGAACAAACGGGATAAAGAATTTATTCATTCGCAGCTTATCCTTCGACAACGGATAGGCTAGAACGGCTGTTGCCGTTACAGAGATGAGCGTTCCAATTACGGCGTACATGATGGTGTTACCGTAATACCGGAAAAAATCCGGTTTGCTCAAAACAACGCGATACGTTTCCGACGTAAAATCAACCGGCCAAATCGTGACCTTTCCCGCATACACGGCGCCCTCCGAACTAAATGACTGGGCGATTAAGTAGAGGAACGGATACAAAGTGGCGACAATGACCAAGATCATGATAATCGTATTGACAACTTGAAACACTCGATAGGAATTTGATTTGATCTCCATATGTTCCGCTCCTTTCTACCAAAGACCTGATTTTGTCGTTTTTTTAGAAATCTGATTGGCCAAAGTAACCAAGATCAGACCAATAACCCCATCGAACAACCCAACGGCTGTGGCAAAGCTGAAGTTTCCTGCACCACCGGTTGTTCCGCCGCCTATCCCCATCCTGTAAACGTAAGTGGAGAGAACGTCCGCCGTTTGGTAAGTCAGCGGGTTATACAGCAGTAATACCTTTTCGAAGTTGGAGCCCATGATGCCGCCGATATCGAGAATCAAGAGAGTCATGATCGTTGGCAGGATGCCCGGTATGGTCACGTGCCAAGCCAGCCGGAAACGGTTGGCTCCATCGATTCTTGCCGCTTCGTAAAGCTCCGTGTTAATACCCGTCATGGCCGCCAAATAGAGGATGGTACCCCATCCAAGGCCTTGCCAGATGCCGGATGCGACATAGATCGTAGGGAACCAGCTCGGATCCTGGATAAAGGAGATCTTGTCAATACCCAAGTGTGCAAGCAAGGTGTTGATTGGGCCAGTCAGGGAGAGGATTTCCTTCAACATGCCTGCCACGATGACCATAGAGATAAAGTGTGGAAGATACGATACGGTCTGCACGAATTTCTTCCATTTAATTCTGCGGATTTCGTTAAGCAACAAGGCAAAGATCAAGGTCAACGGGAAGCGGATAACTAAGTACGAGATGCTTAGAACCAAGGTGTTTTTGAATGCTCGCCGAAAGGTATGATCTTGCAGGAACATTTTAAAGTACTTCAAACCAACCCATTCCGTCCCAAAGATATTGGGACCACCCCGGTATTTGCGGAAGGCGATGATGTTGCCGATCATCGGCGCGTACTTGAAAATGAGAAAATAGATGACCGGGATGACCAGAAAGGAATACAGCTTCCATTCCTTGCGGACGTGTTTCCATAATGAGATTTTATCCGAGCTCTTGCGGACTTTGACCTTGCCTACCGCTTTGCTATCGGTTGCCATGCCGCCACCACCTTTCTTTAAAATATAGGTCTGTTCAACTCGTCGGCGATGCCAGACTTCCTGAAGAAATAAGCATTTACGATATCGCGCCATTCCCGGGAATGCTGCTGTTGATGGGATAAACGGGATTTAACGTTTTCAAAGGATGCCGGCTCCACCTTGCCCTCAAGGGATTGCCACAGGTGAACCATTTCATCCACTTCCTCTACGCCTTCAAAATGAGTGTCGTAGATGTGCTGGATTAACGTTTTTCCGTTGGACAGACGGTAAGTGTATTCAACGTAATGGAAGAACAGGAGCAGCTCTTCCGGGCAAGTTTCAATGGATTCAAACCGGGATGCATGAGGTTCGCGGTACTGGGTAGAGTAACCGGTCCCTTTACTGCTGCGGTCTACGCCGATTCCCCGATGATCCGCCCGATGGTATGTGCCCCAACGGTCGTATTCGTATCCGTCGACATTCGGGCCGTAGTGATGATTCGGGTTGACCATCCAGCCGATACCGAGAGGCGATGTATAGTGCTCGTAGACTTTCCAGGAATTCATCAAGATCCAAAGTACGGCAGCCTTTACTTCAGGATCGTTCCCGAAGGTAAGGGAGATCCATTCGGATGCGATCTCCTCAGCCGACAGCTTTGTATCGAAGCTAAGCCGGCCGAAGCCGTAAAAGTTGGCGGCCGCTAAATCATGGCCGGTCCAGTTGGGATCATTCCCCGTATTTGCAACCGCTGCCATTCCGCAGTTAACTTGTCCGAAGGTTTTACCGCTGACGATATCCGCTACGGTATCGTTCTGTTCGGCACAAGAAGTGTGGAAGCCGAGGATTTCCTTGAACATCGGGACCAAGTAGCACACATGCCGTTGTTGGCCGGTATATTCCTGGGCGATCTGCACCTCGAGGATTTGATTGGTGGCCGTGAGTCCGCCGAACAGCGGAGAAACCGGCTCCCGGACTTGAAAATCCATCGGTCCATTCTTGATCTGCAAGATCACGTTACCGCGGAAAGTGCCGTCCAGCGGCTTAAAGTGATCGTAGCCCGCTCTCGCCCTATCGGTAACTCGGTCGCGCCAATCCTGTTGGCAGTTGTATACGAAGCATCTCCATATGATCAATGCACCGTAAGGCTCGACCAGTTCCGCCAGCATGTTGGCGCCGTCGGCATGGGTTCTGCCATAGGTGAAGGGACCCGGTCTTCCTTCGGAATCGGCTTTAATGAGGAATCCGCCAAAACCCGGAAGTTCCCGGAACACTTCTTCGAGCTTATCCTGCCACCAGGTCTTCACTTCACCCGAGAGCGGATCGGCTGTCGATAAACCCCCGAGTTCGATGGGAGCCGCGAAGTTCAAGCTGAGGAAAAGCTTGATTCCATAAGAAGCGTAAATTTGCTGCATCTTCCGCAATTGCCCCAAATACCGCGGGGTGATGAGGTAGGTGGCGGCATGCTTCACATTGACGTTGTTGATGACCACTCCGTTGATGCCTATGGACGCAACCAATCTTGCATAATCCGCCGTACGTTCGTTTACGATTACCTCATTATCTTGAAAGAAGAACGACTGTCCGGAATACCCTCTTTCGATTGAGCCGTCCATGTTGTCCCAGTGGTTCAACATGCGCAGCGGTTGGTCCGGAACCTTTTGCTCATTGATCTCATCAGCGACTGCTTCTGCCTGAAGCCGGCGGAGCAGTTGGAAGATTCCGTACAGAATTCCCCGGGACGTATTCCCTTCGATCACAAAAGCGTGATCCTCCGCGTGGATGTGGTAGCCTTCTTGCCCCAAAACCGCACGATCGGTGATCCGCAGGTGAATGCCGGAATCTGCCGCTCCGCAATCTGTCGGCAGGGTGACGGTGTACATTTTCCCGATGGCAAAGATGAGTTCCTTTAAGCCTGAACGGATGACGTCATCCTCATCGGTGAAGTAAACGCCCGTCAAGTATTTGCGGAAGCTTACCTCGCTGACTTTTCGATAGTTAAGCCATGCCTGCCCATCATTCATTCGAAGCCGAACCTCCTTTCTTACACTTCTTTCTCGAGCTCAGAAACAACCGAGAGTTCAACCGATTTCTTCCCGGTAAGCGCCGAGCTTCTGCTGTCAGGTTGGGCTGCGCCAATATGAAGGGTATATGCCCCTTTTCCTACGATCCGCTTTCCTTCCTCGTTGTACAAACCGAAAGCTTCAATCGGCAGTTGCAAGGTGATGGTAACTTGTTCCTGTGGCTCAAGGTTAACCTTCTTGAAGGATTTCAATTGAGCATTTGGTGTGCCTTCGCGCTCCGCTTTCACGTAAGCTTGAATCACTTCCCCACCTGCCAGTTTGCCTGTGTTTTTGACAGTAGCGGTAACCTTAACGCCTGCATCGGTCACCTGCTTCGTATCGACTTGCACATCGCTGATATTGAAATCCGTATAGGACAAGCCGTATCCGAATGGATATAAAGCCTCTTGGGACATGTATCGATAGGTCCGGTCTTTCATATCGTAATTTGTGAACTCAGGCAGTTCCTCGCTGGTCCGGTAGAAGGTTACAGGCAGCTTGCCTTCCGGAGAGAATTCTCCGAAAAGGGCTTCCGCGATCACCTGGCCTCCTTGGGCCCCTGGATACCAACCTTGCAAAATCGCCGGAACATGCTCATCCGCCCAGGTGACAGCCAGCGCGCTGCCGGAAAGCAGTACCAACACCACCGGCTTGCCGCTTTCATAAGCCGTTTTCAGCACTTCATGCTGGTTACCCGGGAGCCGCAAGTCCATCTTATCGCCGCTGGCGTACTGGTTGCCCGTATCGCCCTCTTCGCCTTCCAAGCCGGCATCGAGTCCGAGGCAAACGATGACAACGTCGCTTTCCTTGCAAACGCCTTTCACTTCCGCGATCCGATCGTTGGCTATGCCGAGTGCGCTGACTTTATCCAGGTGCAGGTGACACCCTTCGGAATACAAAACCCGTACGTCCTCGCCGACGTAATCCTGAATGCCTTCCACTACCGTAATGTATCGGGATGCGGTTCCTTCGTAATTGCCAACTAGCGCTCTCCGATTATTGGCGTTAGGTCCGATGACCCCGATGGTTTTCAACTTCGATTTATTTAAAGGAAGAAGATTGTTTTCGTTTTTCAAAAGAACGAGGGATTCCTTGGCAGCCTTCCGGTTCAACGCTTTCATATCCGCCGTATCTACTTGAGTGTAGGGAATCGAAGAGTAGGGAACCTTTTTCTGATCTTCGAAAAGTCCCAGCTTCATGCGGGTGGTGAACAGTCGAATGACAGCCGCATCAATGGTCTCTTCCGTCACCAAGCCATCCTTCACCGCTTCCAGCAAATAAATGAAGAGATTGCCGCAGTTTAAATCGCAGCCATGATTAACGGCAAGGGCAACAGATTCGATAGCGTTGGAGGTTACTCCATGGTGCTCATGGAAGTCCCGGATCGCCCAGCAGTCGGAAACGACGTGACCATCAAATCCCCATTCCCGGCGCAATATTTTTTGCAAAAGTAATTCGCTGCCGCAGCAGGGCTCGTCGTTGGTCCGGTTATAAGCTCCCATCACCGCTTCCACTTCCGCTTCTTGAACGCATGCGCGGAAAGCCGGCAAGTAAGTTTCATACAAATCTTGGGTAGAAACAACCGCATTAAATTGATGGCGAATATCTTCCGGTCCGGAATGTACAGCAAAATGCTTCGCACACGCCGCTACCTTCATATACTCCTCGTCATGACCCTGCAGTCCTTGAATGTACCGCACACCCAGTCTCGACGAAAGGTAAGGGTCTTCGCCATAGGTTTCATGCCCCCGTCCCCAGCGGGGATCGCGGAAGATATTTACGTTCGGAGCCCAAAAGGTCAACCCTTTGTAAATGTCCGTATCTCCGAACTCTTGCTGCATATTGAACTTGGCCCGTGCTTCTGTGGAAACCGCGTCAGCCACTTCTTCCAACAAGTCTTCGTTGAATGTCGCCGCAAGACCGATGGCTTGTGGGAACACCGTAGCCACGCCCGCTCTCGCCACGCCGTGCAGACCTTCATTCCACCAGTTATATGCTTTTACGCCCAGCCGCTCGATAGCCGGAGCCGAGTGCAGCATTTGATAGACCTTTTCCTGCAGAGTCATCTGGCTGACAAGATCTTTTGCCCGCTCTTTATACTCGTCAATCTTGCTTTTTTTCTTTGTAATTTCCGCCATTTGGGACACCTACGCTTTCTCTCCTATATTCTCTTTTAATGTCTGAGACTTTTTAAATAATGCTCCATTTAGCGGATGATCCTTGCTACTATTTGATTAAAGAAAATTTCGGAGACAAACTTCATCAAAAAGTGATATTATGGCATTGTATCCGATTTCATCGATGGTAAATCTGGATAAAATCTGAAATCCAAGTGAGTTTTCCGTTGACTCGAGGTTAATTATAGCGTTTTCACACCTGTTGTTCTTCGTGATTCTTGCTTTTCACTTCTCATATTGTGCTATTTTTGCGCTATGCAGAGAGTGAATCGTCATTTTTCACCAAAATCTTGTCAATATTTGATACGCAAAGATCAGCAAATAGTAAAAAGAAAGGGTGATGGATTTGATCGAAATTTTGAATGGAACCCGAGAGACTGTTTCGTATCACGAGCATTTCGGGATCCGGCTTTATCTGAACCATGAAGCGGAAGATTACCCGATCCACTGGCATACCGCGGCTGAGGTCATCATGCCCATTGAAAACATTTACACGGTGATCGTCAACGATACCAAGCATGTTTTGCAGCCGGGCGATATTTTGGTGATTCCTCCGGGAGAGCTGCATGAACTGTTCGCCCCCGATTCCGGCGAGCGGATCATTTTACAGTTTGACTATTCCCTGCTGCAAAATCTGAACGGCTTTAATTCAACTTTTCACCTGCTGCGGCCTTACGTCACCGTCACCGCAGAAGATAACAAGGAACTGCACGAACAGATCAAGCCGCTTATTTTGGATATCATGAAGGAATACTTCAGCAAATCGCTGTTGAAGGAAGCATCCGCTTACTCGATGCTGATTCAGTTTTATGTCATTCTCGGCCGCAATTGCATGGAGGGGGATCAGCGTTTCCCTCATAACGGCAGCCAAAAACAGCATCGGTACATCGATAAATTTTTGCAGGTATGCAATTACATGAATGAGCACTGCACCGAGGATATCCAGGTGGATGATTTAGCCGCCATCGCCGGCTTCAGCAAATTCCACTTTGCTCGTCTGTTCAAACAATTTACCGGCATGTCCTATTACAGCTACTTGAACGAGCACCGGATCATGCACGCGGAAAAGCTGCTCATCGATCCGAACCTGTCCATCACCGAAGTTGCCATGCGGTCCGGCTTCGTCAGTCTGGCTACCTTCAATCGGGTATTTAAAACCTACAAAAAATGCACGCCAACCCAATACAAAATGCTTCACGGCAATCATGGCAATCATACGCACAACCATTAAACCAACCTATATATATTGAAGGACGTGATCTCGTGAGTCAGATGACTCTTTTCAACGACGGCTGGTTCTTTTCCAAACAGCCGCTTCAAACTGAATTCAAAACAATATCTTCCGCTGATGAATCCATCTGGTCCGCCATCACGTTGCCCCATGACTGGCTGATCTACAATACCGGCGATCTATACGAAAACGGGGAGGGCTGGTACCGGAAAAGCTTCGCCATCGACGAGATTGCGTCGGATAACCGCATGTCCCTTCGTTTCGAAGGCGTGTACATGAACTCCACAGTTTTTGTGAACGGAAGCGTTGCGGGAACCTGGAAATACGGCTATTCCACCTTTGAATTCGACATTACGCCCTATTTAAAAGCTGGGGAAAACGAAGTCTATGTACAGGTCATCCACGAATCTCCCAATTCCCGTTGGTATTCGGGAGCCGGAATATACCGGAATGTTTGGCTGAATACATATCCGGACACTCACATCGCAACGGACGGTATTTACATCGTCGCCCGGAAAACGGAGGAAAATTGGAGTATAGACGTAGCTACGGAAGTGGTAATCGGAACAGGAACCGATTCCGTTTCTTCGGCTAACCGTAAAGTGCGGCACACGGTGCTTGATTCTTCCGGCACACTTGTAGTCCAGGAGGAATCCGCTATTCCCGCAGACGTTGCGGGTTTAGTCGTCACCATCCCTACCCGTTTGACCGTCGAGCAACCGGAACTATGGGATTTGGAAAATCCGCGGGTTTATAAAATGAAAACAGAGCTTCTTGCCGATGGCGTGGTGACCGACACGGAAATCCAAAACTTCGGATTCCGCACTTTGGCGTTCGACAGCGAAAAAGGATTTTTCCTGAACGGGCAATACGTGAAGCTCCACGGGGTATGCCAACACCACGATTTGGGCTCGCTGGGAGCTGCCGTGAATAAGGCTGCGCTGAGGCGGCAGATCGAGCTTCTGAAGGAGATGGGCGTTAACTCCATTCGCACCGCCCATAACATGCCCGCGGTGGAATTGATGGATTTGGCTGATGAAATGGGCGTGCTCATCGTCTCGGAAGCCTTCGACATGTGGGAGCGTCCCAAGACCCCCTTTGATTACGCGCGGTTTTTTCCGGAATGGAAGGAAAAAGACGTGGCCAGTTGGGTCCGCCGCGACCGCAACCGCCCCAGCCTGTTGATGTGGAGCATCGGCAACGAAATTTACGACACCCATGCCGGAGAGCGTGGTCAGGAGTTAACCCGGGAACTAATGGAGCTGGTGCTGGCCCACGATTCCGAGTTCAATGCCTACGTGACCATCGGGTCCAACTTCATGCCCTGGGAAAATGCCCAGAAATGCGCCGAAATCGTTAAGTTCGCCGGTTATAATTATGCGGAGAAATACTACGAGGCCCATCACGCGGAACATCCCGACTGGATCATCTATGGCAGTGAAACGTCGTCCACCGTGCAAAGCCGGGGCATCTATCACTTCCCGCTTGCTCAATCTGTGTTGTCCGATGACGACGAACAGTGTTCCTCCCTCGGCAACAGTTCCACCAGTTGGGGGGCGAAAAACACGGAAGCCTGCATCATCGCCGACCGGGATGCGCGGTTTTCTCCCGGCCAGTTCATCTGGACAGGCTTCGATTATATCGGGGAGCCGACGCCCTATCACACCAAAAACAGCTATTTCGGCCAGTTGGACACAGCCGGCTTCAAAAAGGACTCCTATTATATCTACCAAGCGGAATGGACGGATTACCGGAAAGCTCCGATGGTGCATATTTTCCCGTATTGGGATTTTTCCGAAGGTCAACTCATCGATATTCGGGTGGCATCCAATGCCCCTAAAGTCGAATTGTTCGTAAACGACGTGTCCCAAGGCGTTGTCTGCATCGATCACGAGCATGGCCAAAAGCTCCTGGGTGAATGGCAGCTTCCTTACGCCAAAGGCATTCTGAAAGCTGTTGCTTATGATGAATACGGGGCGAAGATCGCGTCCGATACGATATCATCCTTCGGCGATGCAACCGGAATCGTTCTCACCCCAGATAAAATCGAATATGCGGCGGACGGATCCGATCTGATTTTCGTTGAAATCTCCGCAAAGGACGCGGAAGGCAACCAGGTCGAAAACGCCAATAACCGCGTTCAATTGTGCGTAGAAGGCCCGGGCCGTTTGATCGGTTTGGATAACGGGGACAGTACGGATTATGAACCGTACAAAGGAACGAGCCGCCGTCTGTTCAGCGGCAAACTGCTGGCTGTTATCGCCAGCACCGGGGAAAGCGGAACCGTCACCGTACGGGTGACCTCTCCCGGTATCGAGGCGGGGGAAGCGGTTTTGACGGCAGTACCGGTTTCACAGTCTAGTGGGGATGTTCAGGGGAAGACACTATTCGGATACAGCGAAAAAGGGATCTCAGCCACCGACGAGCAAAAGCTCCGTGAACTGGAGGGTGAAATTCCGGTTCGCAAGCTGGAAATCGTCTTTCCCCAAGGCAACCGCTTGAGCAAGGAACAAACGACTATTCCCGTGCAGGTGAAAATCCATCCTGAGAATGCCACTTACCAGGACTTGGAGTGGCGGATTACAACGGTTGCGGGAATCGACGCCAATATCGCCAAGCTTCAGGCTGACGGGCACAAAGCCGCCATCACCTCCTTGGGCGACGGCAAGGTGTATGTCCGCGTCGCCACGAAGAACGGAGCGGATAAAATCCGCCTCTACTCGCTTATGGAAGTGGAGATCACCGGCATGGGACAAGCGTTCATCAATCCGTTCGAATTCGTGTCTGCCGGCTTCCACAGCCCGGCCAGCGCGAACCTGACAAACGGTAATGAACGTGGCGTCGCCACGGCAAGAGATGGGGAAAGCCGGGTCGTCTTCGAAAACATCGACTTCGGCGATTACGGCTCCGATGAAATCACCCTCCCCATCTTTTCGCTGGACAACGATGAATTTACGATGGATCTATGGGAAGGCGTTCCCGGCGAAGCGGATGCGGCGCTGCTGACCGTTCTGACTCACCAGCAGCAGTCGCAGTGGAATGTTTACCAGGAAGCGACGTACACCTTGCCGAAGCGGCTTAAAGGTATCGTGACGATCACCTTTGTTTTACGCCGGAAGATCCATTTGAAAGGCTTCCAGTTCAAGCCGCAAAAAGCGTTTGCCAAACTGAACGCCTTAGAAAACAGCCAGGTCTATGGGGACACGTTTACGGTAACAGGCGAGGCCATTGAGAATATCGGCAACAACGTCTCCCTCGTTTTCAAGGATATGGAATTTGGCACAGCGGGAAGCTCAAAGCTCGTCATCTGCGGCCATTCGCCACTGGACAAGAACACCATTCACATTCAGTTCAGCGGACCCCAAGGGGAGTCGAAGCAGATCGTGGAATTCCCCTATTCGGACGGTTATGTCGAACGGGAATTCGCATTGGAACCGGTAACCGGTCAGCAAACCGTAACCTTCGTCTTCCTGCCGGGAAGCCAGTTTGATTTCAAGTGGTTTCAGTTTGCGGAGAATGGATTAGAGAAATAATCCATATGCAATACGCAGAAAAACCCTTCGCGAGAAGGGTTTTCTGCATTCATTCCCTTATTGACTTAGCCTGTAAGATTTGGGTGACATCCCGAAAACCTTGGAAAACTGCCGAGTGAAGTAGTTACTGTCATTAAATCCGCATTGATAGGAAATAGTTGTTATCGGGAGTTTGGTTTGCTTCAATAAGGCACAAGCTCGATCCAAACGAAGCCGTATCAGGTAGAACATTGGTGTTGTTTGATAATAGGACTGAAAAATCCGGTTTAAATGTCGGACGGAAACGTTTGAACTGTCCGCTATATCTTCTAAAGTAATCGGTTCAAGGTAATGATCCTCAATAAATGAGATCGCATTAGCTAAATGCATCAAATTACTAGGCATGCTTTTCTCTTGGCTGTCGTATTGTCTGGACAAATAGACGACGAGCTCCATAAAGCGGGAAAGTACCATCGTCTGATACCCCTGGTGCTTTTCGGTATACTCGTCAATCATGACAGAGATTAGAGATGAGACGTATTCCAAGTTGGGGAGAGAAAGATTAAGCATACTCTTATACGAATGAAAATTGCGGTAAAATGGTTCAATTACGAAAAGTGCTTGAAATCCATTGGAAATTCTTAGATCCGGACCGATGGAACGTAAAATTTCGGGCTTGTACATAATATTGCAAATTTTGAAATCATGTGGGTCTTTGTATGCATGGTTAGCTTCACCGCTGATGACGAAAACATTCCCTTTTTTTATAAAGTACGTTTCGTCATTCACGATATGCGTAGCATTTCCGTTTAGCACAATCACGAGTTCGGAGAATTCAAAATGTTTATGCAAAAATAGATCGTCATCGTGTCCACCATATTGAATGAAGAACGGGAATTGCTCGTCCTTCGTAAACCAGTCCAGGTAGACGTTGTTCATGAGCTCAACTCCCCCAAACCATAAAATGATGTCTATATCATGCTATAGGATAGACCATAAAATCAAGGATCAAAAGTTTGCATCGCACTAGACTTATATATTGAAATAGATGCAAAGAAGTTCATTTTATAAGCCGATATTCCATTTCACAATAAACTCTGGAGGGACAGCAAAAATGCCAAATCCTTATTTACCGAATTGGGAGTACATCCCTGATGGGGAGCCGAGAGTCTTCGGCAACCGGGTTTACGTATACGGCTCGCACGACTTGGCAGGGTCGGACCGGTTCTGTGATTACACTTTGAAGGTATGGTCAGCCGATATTCATGATCTGAACAACTGGACATGTCATGGGGATAGCTTCCATACGCGTATGGACCGGGATCACGAGAGCGATACAACGTGGTCAGACCGCGAGCTTTATGCTCCGGATGTGGTTGAAAAGGATGGAAACTACTATCTCTATGCGTACATCGTCGGGTCAAAGGGCTGTGTTGCGGTAAGCGACAAGCCTGAGGGACCTTTCAAGTTGATATCTACCTATCGAGTTCCGAACAACAGTGCGCAACTACTGGAAGAGGGACAATTTATCGATCCCGGCGTTCTGGTGGATGACGATGGCAAGGTTTACATCTACTGCGGCTACCTCGGCTCCTACATGGCTGAGATTAATGCGGATAACATGGTTGAAATTTTACCAAATTCTTTTATACCGGATATTATTCCAGTGGATGAACCCTTCGGCTTTTTTGAAGCCTGTTCGCCTCGTAAGGTCGGAGATACGTATTACTTGATTTATTCTCCCAAAATGGGCAGTCGGCTTGATTATGCTACGAGCAAATCTCCCACTGGACCCTTCCAATACGGCGGCACGATTGTCGACAATGGCGTGGATTATCCCGGCGGCAACAATCATGGATCGATTTGCCAGATCGATGGACAGTGGTATATCTTTTATCATCGAATGACCAATAATACGGTCATGTCGAGACGTGCCTGCGTGGAACGGATTGAGCTTCTTCCCGATGGGAGTATTCCTCAGGTGGAGATGACTTCTTTGGGATTCGAGCAATCGCTATCCCCTTACCGGTTCACTCCGGCAGATTGGGCTTGCGTGCTTAAAGGCGGATGCTTCATTACCGAGAGAAATGTAATCGATCGTTCGATTGTCCAGATTACTACCGGATGCGTTATAGGGTTCAAATATTTTGACTTCGGAGTCGACTATTCCAGCAAAACCATGGAGATTACGGCCAAGGTTCGGGGCTGCGGAAACAAGGGCAAGATGAAAATCGTTCTTGATCATAGCGAGAACGGCGAAGTGATCGGCACCTGTGACATCGGACCGGATGATAAAGTTATCCATACGATTGTTAAGTCTATAACCGGTAAACACTCGGTTTTCCTAGTCTTTGAGGATGAGTACAGTGGATACTTTGGTGAGTTCTTCGCTGGCAGGGCTCTCTGCGAATTGGAAGGGTTTGTCTTCCACAAATAACGATCACTGGAGATAAAGGAGAAAGACATGAAGTTTGCAAACCCCGTCATACCCGGCTTTTATCCGGACCCTAGCGTCTGCAGAGTTGGTGAAGACTACTATTTGGTTAACAGTTCGTTCGGATATTTTCCCGGGCTACCGATTTTCCATAGCAGGGATTTAGTCAATTGGCGCCAAATCGGGCATTGCTTGTCCAGAGACAACCAACTGCCCTTAACCAGCAAATCGGAAAGCGAATCTTTCAGTTTTGTCGGAATTTATGCGCCGACGATCCGTCACCATAATGGCCGATTTTATGTGATTACGACCAATGTATCGTATAACGGTAATTTTATCGTATGGGCGGAGCGGCCCGAAGGCCCTTGGTCGGAACCGATTTATTTGGATTGGCCAGGGATCGATCCCTCCCTCCTTTTTGATCAGGATGGGAACATTTATATTACGGGCACAGGGAGCTATCAGGAAACCCCAGGCATCTATCAGGCCCAGATCGACCCGGATACGGGAACATTGCTCTCGGAACGCAGGCTCGTTTGGGAAGGGACAGGCGGTCAAAGTCCAGAAGGCCCCCATCTTTACCGGATCGGTTCCTTTTACTATTTGCTTATCGCAGAAGGCGGAACGGAATATGGCCATATGGTGACCCTGGCAAGGAGCAAGCAGCCGTATGGACCGTTCGAGCCCTGCCCGCAAAATCCCATCCTAACCCATAGAAGTATCCAAAATCCGATTCAAGCTACAGGACATGCCGATTTGGTCCAGGCGCATGATGGCAGTTGGTGGGCGGTCTTTCTGGGAATTCGAGTTTTCCATTACCCCTACTATCACCACTTGGGCAGAGAAACATATCTTGCTCCGGTAGCATGGACGGAGGCAGATTGGCCGGTGATTGGCGATCAGGGCCAGGTATATCTTGAAATGGAAGGGCCGGCCTTCTATACAGGAGGGCAGGACTCGGAGTCGCGATTTGCAAGAGATGATTTCAATTTCGAGTATTTGGGCAGTCAATGGAATCATATCCGGAATCCGCAAGAAGGAACGGTTTCTCTCAAGAAAAAAACGGGTTGGCTCACTCTTTACGGGACTGCAAACGGGTTAGACCACCAGTCGCCGCAAACCTTTATCGGCCGCAGGCAGCAGGATTTGGAATGCCGTGTTTCTGCACTCGTATCATTTGAACCTGAGTTCGACGGCGAGGAAGTCGGTTTAGCCGCTTATATGAACGAAAAGGCTCACTACGAAATCGCAGTCGTCCGGAAAGATGGAGCAAAACTTATTCTGTTTCGCCGTCGCATCGGCAGCATGTGGAAGGTCGAACGGGAAGAGCCGCTCGAACCGGGAGAGATTATACTCGCGATCAGAGCGGATGCAGAATCCTATACCTTCAGTTATTCACAGCCCGGGAACGAGGAGCGGATCATGGGGCAAGGAGAATGCTCTTACCTCTCCACTGAGGTGTCCGGTGGCTTCACCGGTGTTTATTTTGGAATGTACGCTACCGGGAATGGAAATCCCTCTCAAACGCCGGCGTTTTTTGATTATTTCGATTATCAAAGATAACCAAAAAAAGAATACAGCCTTAGCCCGATACTCCGTCGGACTAAGGCTGTTTATTTTTCTGCAGCCGATCGATCTCTCCCATCAGAGATGGACTGAAATGATGTCTATATAATGCTTGTTTTGAGTCGCAATAATGAAGGTTTCCGGATATGAGCTGAACTAAAATGATAATTGTTTCGAGGTGCTGGCTGGAAGTTGGGATTGGATGAAAGCGTTCTTAAAAAGAGATCATCGCACCAAAACATTTAAAGATCAAGGGGGAGTTAGATGAGTTCCACAGCAACAAAAGCAGCAGAAACTCCATTGGGCGTAAGAAAACAGCCCCATTTAAAAGGGAAGTATACACTTTTCTTTATGGCGTTTCCTTTTTTGGTTCTTGTATTCCTTTTTTCCTATTTACCTCTCTATGGATGGATCTACTCCTTATACAATTACTTCCCAGCGATCCCCTTATCCAAAAGCGAATTTGTCGGCTTACGCTGGTTTTCCATGATGGTTTCGAATGAAGTGCAGCGTGCCGAGATGATCCGTGTCTTGCGTAATACCTTCGCCATCAGTTCGCTTGGCATTCTGACATCCATTCTACCTGTCATCTTTGCCATCTTGTTGCAGGAGATAAAGAGCACGAAGTTCAAGCGAATCGTCCAGACTTTTACCACTCTTCCCAATTTTATCAGTTGGGTATTGGTGTATTCGTTTGCGTTCATGATGTTTTCCGTCGACAACGGCTTTATCAATAAGCTGCTGATGAACCTGGGATGGATCCATACCCCCACTAATATTCTCGCTTCCGACCATCACACATGGCTGGCAATGACCTTATGGAGTGTTTGGAAAGGGTTGGGCTGGGGAGCGATCATGTACATTGCTGCGATCACCGGAATCGACCCCGAATTGTATGAAGCGGCTAGAGTCGACGGAGCAAACCGTTTCAAACAGATCTGGCATATCACCGTGCCTGGAATCATCCCTACTTACTTCGTGTTGCTGATCTTGTCTATTGCGAATTTCATCAACAACGGCCTTGATCAATACTTCGTCTTCGCGAACGCCATGAACATGAGCAATATCGAAGTGCTGGATTTGTACGTCTACAACATCGGGATGGCGAACTCGAATTTTGGCTTTGCCACAGCCGTCAGCATTATGAAATCCCTTGTCAGCCTGTTCCTCCTCTTCGGAGCTAACGGACTGTCCAAGGCGATTCGCGGCGAGAGCATCATCTAATGGCAAAGGGAGGAAACGAGAGGAATGGCCAAAAAAAATAAGTTTACGTTGTTCGACTTCATCAATTATATGGTGTTGGCCTTATTCACCGTGGCTTGCATCTTTCCTTTCTACTATTTGTTCATCAATACAATCAGCAACAACGACTTGAGCAGCAAAGGGCTTATCATGTTCTACCCAAAGGGACTCCAGTTCTCCAATTATGAGCATGTCTTTCGGATTCCCGGCCTGACTCTAGCAGCTGGGGTGACCGCAGCGCGTACTGTGATAGGTACCGTTTTGACCGTAGCGGCATCTGGATATTTGGGCTATTTGTTTACCAAAAACGAGATGTGGGGGCGGCGATTCTGGTACCGTTTCCTCGTGATCACCATGTACTTTAACGCCGGATTGATTCCATGGTATCTGACCATGCGCAATCTTGGTTTGACCAACAATTTTCTGGCGTATATCCTTCCGGGAATTGTGTCGCCCTTCTATATCATCTTGGTTAAAACATTCGTTGAATCGACGTCGGTTGCTTTACAAGAGTCCGCACAAATCGATGGCGCAGGGTACATGACGATCTTCTGGAAGATTGTCATACCGCTGATTACGCCGATCCTGGCCACGATCACGATCTTTTCCGCCGTTGGGCAGTGGAATCAATTCTATGACACCCTGTTCTTGATGACAAATTCAAAGCTATTCACCCTGCAATTCATTTTATGGCGGTATATGAACGAAGCATTGTCGATTGCAGAAATCATGAAGCAATCCTCCGGAGGAATGCGCTCGAATTTGTCCATTATGCCGACGCCTACCTCGATCCGCACGACGGTCTCGATCATTGTCGTCATCCCGATCCTGCTCGTTTATCCTTTCTTTCAGCGATTTTTCGTTAAAGGTATTATGATTGGCGCGGTCAAAGGCTAGTGTGGTCGTCCTTGACTCGGTTTGAGGAGGTGATCGGACCTGTTGCAAGTAATTGCAACAAAAGCGATTTGCGGGAAATAAGTTGGTTGGTTACGAATTGCGGTTAAACCAATTTCAGGGAGGTCTTTGCACGTATGTTGAAACAAAAAAAATGGTCTTTCCTCTTGACCCTCGTATGTCTCCTTATGGTCTTCTCCACGGCATGCAACAACGGGAGCAAGAATGCAACAGGCTCGAACAGCCCATCGTCCGGACAAAACGCTTCAGCCGGGACCGATAAGGGAACTGGTGGTGGAACCGAAGGCACGATTACGGATTGGTCCAAGGAGCCGGAAGTTACGCTGCAGGTATTTTCCACATTGGCCAATTATGCAGGCGAGCAGCCGGGCTGGTTCGCCAAGCTTGTCAAAGACAAGTTCAACATCAAGCTAAACATCATTCAGGGAAGCAATGATCGGGTCGCCACGCAGATGGCATCGGGCAGCCTCGGCGACTTGGTCGTTGGTATGGGCGGTAAAAATTACACCGACTCGATCAAAGCAGGGTTAGTATTGGATTGGACCAAGAACGGACTGCTCGACAAGTACGGCAAAAATATGCAGAAATATGCGGCTCAAGCACTGGAAGCAAACCGTAAGCAATACGGCAACGATACCGCCATCTACGGAATCGGCAACGGTGTAGGCAACGGCGATGGTCCTAGCGAAGGCGCAACCATGACGTTCGGCCCGTATCTTCGCTGGGATCTTTATCAAAAACTCGGCAGCCCTGGGATCAAGACGCTGGATGACTATTTACCGATTCTTAAGCAAATGCAGGAGCTGCAGCCGACTAGTGAATCGGGCAAGAAAACATACGGATTCTCACTTTGGTCGGACTGGGATGGAGACTTCTCCACGCTCGCCAAGGTTACGGCGCAATTTTACGGTTATGCGGAAACCGATGGGTTCAACTCCGGCGACCTGGTTCTCGTCAAAGCCGATGAAGCGAAATATCAACCCATCCTGGACGAAAATAGCTATTATATGAAAGGTTTAAAATTCTATTTCGATGCCAATCAGATGGGTTTATTAGATCCGGATTCCTTGACCCAAAAATTCGGCGACGTCTCGAATAAGATCAAGGACGGTCAAGTGCTGTTCGCGCAATTTCCTTGGTTAACGAATGTTTACAACACGCCAAATCATACCGCTGAAGGCAAAGGCTTTGCCTTGGTTCCATTCAGCGAAGAGCAGATTTACTCAAACGGCTTCAATCCGTACGGAAGCGGCTGGATTTGGTCCATCGGCGCCAAAACGAAATATCCGGAGCGCGTAATGGCTTTTCTAGATTGGATGTACTCGCCGGAAGGCGTCGAAGAAGGCTTCTACGGTCAGAAGGGCATGGCTTGGGATGTGGATGCGAGCGGAAAACCGACCTTAACCGAGTTGGGACAGCAAACGATGTACAATCAAGATACACCGGTTCCCGATCAGTACGGTGGAGGCATTTGGAGTGACGGAGCCGGCAATTTTGGCAAACTGAACAATGTGACCCTTGCCTTGTCCAGCATCAACCCCGAAACCAGCGAACCCTACGATTTCAATCTTTGGAATTCCACGCTGACGCGGAATCCGGATCCGGTTACGAAGAGCTGGCGCGAAGCCATGGGTGTGTTGACCGACAAGGAATGGTTTGTGAAGCACAATCAAGTGGCGATCGCGAAACCCTTCTTCAACGGCCAGGCTCCTGCGGAAGAACCTGCGGATATCAAGCTCAAGCACAGCCAGGTAGGCAAGGTAATCAAAGAATTTTCGTGGAAGATGATGTTAGCCAAAAATCAAGCCGAGTTTGACAGTCTGAAGCAGCAAATGATCAAAAAAGCAAAAGGCTTGGGCTACGATGATGTGATCAATTGGGAACTCGAACAAACGAAGAACACGGTATTCACGATGTATAAATAAACTTAGGGCATGGGATTCGGTATAATACCGGGCCCATGCCCTTAGGTTTTGACAGAATTCATTTGTGATTGCTTACCTGATCTCGAATCTGTATTTGAATTCTGTAAAGTATGCCCGAGGAGCATGCTCCCCGGTTATGTAAAGCCCGAGGCATACTCCAGTAAACCCACCGTTTCGTTCCGGAGACATCCATTCAGAGGAGATCACTTCGGTTATCTCTTGCCATTCCTGCTCATTCGCAGAGTAAGCAAACCGATAACTTGATTCGTTAGCCTCAATACGAAGATAAACCAGTCCGAAGCTCAACGGGTATTCAGCAATTAGTGATTCGTCCCCATTGGCCCCTGATAAGCACAAACGTCTCTCACCTTCACGCCATGTGACTCCCCATGCGGCATGTCCGCGATGGTTTAAGCGGATAGACAAGCCGGCATACTCATCTGCTACGGTTGGGTTGAAGTCTATTAGGCAGCTGACCGTCCAGTAAATCCTGCGAATGTGCAGCAAACCCGAATGGCCAGCCACATGGAGACTTTGAGTATACTGAATGCAAGTGCGCGTAGCAGTTCATTTATTGCTCATTCCTTACCAGGAATGGTGGTAGGTGGTAAGTAAACAATAACTTCCGTTCCGACATTTTCTTCACTATTGATGTGAATAGTCCCGTTATGCAATTGTACAATTCGCTTGGCAATGGATAGTCCCAATCCGATACCGCCGGTTTTCCGGTTTCTCGCCTCATCGATTCTATAGAACCGTTCAAAAACCTGTTCAAGTTCGTGATCGGGAATCCCGATCCCTTTATCTTTGACGCGAATCACAACACCTCCGTCCTCTTCATCCTTTTCGGCTATAATCTCGATCGGTTCACTACTGTATTTCAAAGCGTTATCCAACAGGATATGCAAAATTTGCTTCATCTTCATGAGATCAACCACGACAGATAAGTCCTGTGGAATGAAAACGCGGATCTCTCTTGAATATATCCCGGAAATACTTCCAACTGTCATCTTGCACAACTGTTTTAGATCAACCTGTTCAAGCTTTAACTGTTGATGATCGTCCAAAGATGCCAGGTCCAACAACTGATGAGCAAGCTCTTTCATTCGAACGGCTTCGCCGTAGATGGCCTCTATAGCTTCCTCTCGGGTGCTCGGATTGTTCATCCCCCAGCGTATCAGCATTCGAGCGTAGCTTTCAATAATCGTAATGGGAGTCTTGAGTTCATGGGATGCGTCAGATATAAACTGTCGGTGCCGGTGAAAGCTGTCTTCAAGCCTTTGCATCATTCGATTAAACGTTGCAGACATAACTCCAAGTTCATCGCTGCTGTTCGGTAGGTCGGGCAGTTTAGAAAATTGCAGGCTTCGTTCCACTGCCTCCATCGTTTGGCTCATGGTCGATATGGGTTTGATCAACATTTTAGAAAGGTACCGGCTGCTTAAGACCGATAAGAAGATGGCACCGATTGTGACCAGCATCAGGATGGATATCAGGATCGTTCTATTTTCCTCCAATGCATCGAGCCGCTCTACGATTTCAACGGTTCCCACAATTTTGTTTGACGAATCAACGGGTATACGCAGCATCAAAAACTGTTTTCCGTTATCCTTAAGCACTTCTGATTTTACAGTTTCAACTGATTGGGGCTCTATCTTTAAGAGGTCTTTATCGTTGCCAATTTGCTTCAAGATTTCGCCATGACCATCCAAAAGCCGGACCATATCGTAATTTGGCAAGTGAGTCTGAAAATAGGAAGGTGACTCATTCAACAGATCAGTGATGCTCTTGTTTCCGATGAATACTTCGGTCTTGGTTTGAAGAGAATCCCGCTCGTTATCCGTAGCCGTTTGAATAAACAGGTTATAGACCGCAATATCCACAATGATCAAAAGTACGCTGAACCACAGAGTCGTAAGAATAGCTATTTTTCGCTTCATGCTCATGTTTGGATTTCCTTCAAGAAATAGCCTACCCCTCGAGAAGTGTGAATCAGGTTTTTCTTAAAGGGATAATCGACTTTGATGCGCAAATAACGAATGTACACATCCACAGAATTGGTATCTCCTACAAAATCAAACCCCCAAACATGAGTCATGATTTGATCCCGTGTTAAAATTTGTCCTTTGTTCTCCATTAGATAGAGCAGCAAATCGTATTCTTTTGGAGTCAAACCGATTTGTTTTTTGTCACGAATGACTTCCCGTGTTTGCCGATTCAGTGTAAGATCTCCTGCGGCAAGAAGCTGGCTTGAGAAATCTGTTAATTGGTGAACGACTCCTCTTTTGTCGTTGCGAATACAAGCGCGGAGCCGCGCCAACACTTCTTCGATCTGAAATGGTTTCTTAATATAATCATTGGCTCCCAAATCTAATCCACTGACGACATCCGGTGTTTCGCCACGCGCAGTTAGTAAAATGACCGGCGTTTCACAATTGGCATGTCTCAACCGGCGCAATACCTCCAGCCCGTTTAACTCGGGAATCATAATATCCAACAAAATCAAATCCCATTGCCCCTCAAGGGACTTATCCAATCCTGACCGGCCAGTCTCGGTACGCTCCACGATATATCCCTCATGGGTAAGCTCCAACTCCAACAATCTGCTTATCTTCTCTTCATCTTCGATGATTAGTATTTTATGGGGCTTATTCACGGGGCTCCTCCACTTATTCCGTCAAAGGTATATTTGATGTAAGTTCTAGATTTCCTTCGCAGGATATGCTTTTGACTTTGGACGCCACTTCGTAATCATGAACGCTCCTGCACTGACAAGTAGTAATACAGAAGGTACCACAACGCTCACAATAGTAACAGCCCTTATATCCAGCTTGGAATTGGAAGTGATGGTAACAGGTATAGCTATACTTGAAGCAATATTGGGCATTTCAGAAGACACAACCGTAACGTATAGATGATAGCGACCGGTATAAACTAATCGGATAGGCAAATCAATGACTTTACTCTCTCTAGGTTCCAGTTTGCCAATAGTTACCGGTTTGTCCGCATTATAGTCCTCTAAATTAACAGTCATGTGCCGAGTCAAATTAGCCATCGTAATATACCCCATGACATCTTGGATACTATGGTCCGATGAATTCATTATACGCGCCTGAATCTTTTGTTCTAGTCCTGGAACGCCGTCTATAAGGTTCGGTGACACAATTTCGACGGACAGTGGGGAAGCTGATTGTACAGAAGTTGCCTGTGCAGCCATTACCGGCAGAATGGCCAGGAATAGTAAACAGAAGGTAAGGATTCGGGCTATTCTCAATTTCCGTCACCTCCGAGCAATGTTAGCTTTTGAACGGCGAATACTAAAAAGGCAAGAGAGACAACGAAAAAGATAAAAATAGAGGGGGAGGCACCCATAGCTGCAGCGATGGACATTTTGTTAACAAACAAATTCTTCATCATTTTGATGCCGCCTGATAAGGGACTTATCGTATCAATGAACTTTCCAAATCCGTTTTTTTTGGTTGTTGTGCTTAAAAAAGCTGGTAATGCGAACATTAAAAAGAAGATGATAGATAGTATCATTGCATTTTTGGACGAATGGAATATCGAAGACAGCCCTAAGCTTACAGCTGTAAAACTACCTATAATCAGTGTTCCAAACCCAAACATGAATAGCGCAACTTGCCCACTTATCGCGGTACCCTTTGCGATCGTAAATACATAAGGCGAAGCAATGACTGTAACGGCGACCCAAGCAGCAATAACGCCCATCCATTTGCCGGCGACCAGCTTGCGTTTGGAAATAGGGGTTAGCATCAAGCTTTCAAGTGTGCCACGCTCCTTTTCGCTCGCAATGGATGAGGCGGCCAGAATGAGCGTAATAAGCAACCCAAACAAAAGGACGACTTTCATAAAAGTATTCATCATTTCTACTTGGGAAATATAACTTAGTTCCTTAACCGTTACAAAGCTGTAGGATAAACTGCTAAATAAAATAGCAGCAAAGAGCATCCATAATGCCCCTTTCAGGGATAATAGGTTCTCTCTTACCTCTTTGACTATCAAATATGTAAGCATCAGCTTACCCCCTCCTCTTTCCCAGTCAACTCTAGGAAAATATGTTCCAAGGACATCATCTCCCCGCTTTCCCGGTATTTATCCTTTAATTCAGAAAGCCAGCCTTCCTCCAGTATTTTTCCGTTCTTTACGATTGCAACGCGATTACATAGTTCATCGATTTCTCTGAGCAAGTGAGAGGTAATAAAAATAGTAACGCCAAGTTGTTCATTCAATTCTTTTATGATGATTTGAATATCTCGTTGTCCTTGAGGATCTAATCCTAATGTAGGTTCATCTAAGATGATAAGTCGCGGGCTGTGGACAATCGCTTTTGCCAGACCTAGCCGCTGCTTCATCCCTCGCGAATAATGCTGGATTCGTTCGTTGCTTTTTTGGGCGAGACCTACTCGTTCCAGCAGCTCATCCACTCGTCCACGTATTTGGTTTTTCGGAACTCCGTACATATTGGCGAAAAAATGCAAATATTCTCTCCCCGACATCCATAAATAATATCCATGCGATTCGGGTAAAACGCCAATCTTTCTGCGAATCTCTTCTACGTGTTTTCCAACTTCCATTCCATCGACTTGCACTTCACCGGATGTTTGGTCTAGTAGACCGGTTATCATGCGGATTGTAGTCGTTTTACCCGCACCGTTGGGTCCCAAAAATCCATATACATCACCTTTAAACACGTGAATGGACAGTTTGTTTACTGCTATATAACCATTATCATAACGTTTTGTTAGTTTGTTCGTAATAAGCATCCCGTTCACTCCTTCTCCATCAGATTAGGTCCATGCAAACATCATAAGGGCCAAATCTAAGATTACGATAAGAGAAAAATGAAAAATGAATGAGAAAACAAAAAAAAGTGACCCGCCGATTGGGGCTAGGTCGATGATTTACCATATAAAGTTGGCCGATCTTGGGTCTGGGAATCCTATCAACCTTTCACCAACTTGGTGGAGAAATATCAGGTGAACGACAAAGAAGACAGAGCAGCCGTGGTAGCATGGCTGCTTTGTCTTCTCTTCTCGTGCGTCGATTAGCAGACAAAAAAAGAGGCCCGCCAACGGGGCGGGCCATCAAGTATTATATGAAAAAAGGGGGGTCTTGTTTATTATAATAGCAAGCGAATATTAGGTTAACATAACAACAATATTACATTTTGTTTACAACATTTTCCGACCCAGCACAGCGGCGGCCTCCTTCAATATTGTACCCGGAGTCTCCATTATGCTATAGTTATCTCCTATCTCGAAAAATTTGAAAATAAAGCCATGGAGGTAACTGATTTTGAGCGAGAACGATCAAAGTGCCTATCTGGAGGAAGCGGCGGTCCACAAACGAACGGCTAAAGAAATCAGCCGCCAGTTGGACCGCCTGGAGTCCGTTCCCCGCTACTTCGGCGACGATTTCACGGAACAAGTACTGGAGAGCGCAAGGGAAGCCCGCAGAGGCGTCCTGAAACGAGCTAAGGACGAACCGTATTTCGGCAGATTGGATTTTCAAGAAGAAGGCAAACCGGAAGCGATGGCTTTGTACATCGGCAAGAACGGAATTGAGGATGAGCAGAGCCGCAAGCTTATGGTCATCGATTGGCGGGCGCCGGTAGCCGGCCTCTTTTATTCGTTTACGGGTGGAGAGGATAGCGCCTCGTATGAATCGCCCGACGGCACCATCGACGGGACCGTACATCTCAAACGGAACATCGTCATCCGCAAGCAGGAGTTGCAGCGTGTCGTGGATTCCTACGTTAGAGGCGGCGAAGGCAACGCCACAGGCGTTTCCGACGAGTTTCTGTTGTACCGCCTCGGCGAAAACAAGGATAACCGGCTCCGGGATATCGTCTCCACAATCCAGGCAGAACAGGACAAGATCATTAGGGGCGAGCGGAACACCGCCCTTTTTATCCAGGGGGTAGCGGGTAGTGGGAAAACCACTGTCGCCCTGCACCGACTGGCTTTCCTGCTGTATCAATATCGGGAGAGCGTCCGGGCCGAACGGATGATCATCTTCGCTCCCAACCGGATGTTCCTCGATTATATATCCGGCGTCCTGCCGGAACTGGGCGTCGGAGAGATTCGGCAAACCACTTTCGCTGATTGGGCGCTCAACCGGCTGCAGGAAGAGCTTAAGCTGGCAGACCCTGCCGACGAATACGGGAAATGGTTTGCTGTCGGCGCCAAACGACCGAGCATTGAGGCGGAGAAAAACAGCCGTTATAAAGGCTCTATCGCCTATCAGTCACTTTTGGACGAAGCAATGAAACGGTTCGAAGAATCCTTCATCCCCCCTCAGGATTATCACCCTTGGGATGGCGCAACCCTCAGGGCTAAAGAAATCCGCAAGTGGTTTTATGAAGAATACGGCCATTATCCATTAGCCAAAAGAAAAGAACGGCTGGAAGGCCGAATCAAAACGCTGGTTGGAGATGGAGTTGGACAAAATCCGCAGCGAGTCGGTCCGCAAGGAATACAAAAAGAAAGGGTCCGCACGTCTGCGTACTTATCTGAAGCTGCTGCCCGATACGTTGCCCTTCGCTTGGTACACGCGTCTATACGACGATGCAAAGTCACCGGATTGGCGTCCGGATAGCTGGTCCGTCGAGATACCCGAAGAAGTGGCGGCAGCGACAGCAAAGCTTGCCAAGAAGAAAACGGTTGCCGCCGACGATCTGGCTCCCTTGCTTTACATTCACAACCGGTTCTACGGCATCGAGAGCGAAGCTCTGTTCGACCATACGGTGATCGATGAAGCCCAAGATTTCTCTCCCTTTCAAGTCTCTCTGTTGAACGATCATGTCCGCAGCGGTTCCTTCACCGTCCTTGGCGATTTAGCCCAAGGTATTCACGGCTATAAGGGAATCGCCGACTGGGATGAATTCATGAGCTTGTTTGAGCCGGAGAAACGGGGCTTCCATAAGCTGCTCCGCAGCTACCGTTCGACCATGGAAATCATCGCCTTCGCCAACGAGGTATTGCTCCGAGGTGGCGTCTCCGAGGAAAACCTGGCGGTCCCTGTGTTCCGCAGCGGCGATCCGGTGGAAGTAACCGCCGCGGCTTCCGACAAGGAGCGGGAAGCGGCGGTGATCAAGGCGGTGCAGGCGGTTCGCAGCCAGGGCGACATCGATACCGTCGCGGTCATCACACGCGGAATGCCGGAGGCGGAGCGTCTCCAAGCCGCCCTGGAAAAAGCCGGTCTCGCGCCGTCGCTAATCCAGGCTGGCCAGGAAAAGTACGGCGGTGGTCTGTCCGTCCTTCCCGCCTATCTGGCCAAAGGTCTGGAATTTGACGCCGTCGTTCTGGCGGATGCTGACGTAAATAGCTATGCCGCGGACACCCGCGACGCCAAGCTGCTTTACGTGGCCTGTACCCGGGCGTTGCATAAGCTGACGCTGATCTACACAGGCAAGCCGTCGCCTTTACTGCCCGAATAAATGCGAATGCGGAAACAAAAAAACCGGCCTTAAGGCAGTGTCTTCACTCTGCCCCAGGGCCGGTTTTTCGTATTACATGCCCAACCACTTTTTAAACAAGCGCTTGGTCGTGTCTTTGTTCATTTCCGCGATAGAAGTCGTCAGCGGAATGCCTTTCGGGCAGGCACGGACGCAGTTTTGCGAGTTGCCGCAGCCTTCGATGCCGCCGCTTTCCATCAGGGCGTCCAATCGCTCGTCCTTGTTCATCGCTCCGGTAGGGTGGGCGTTGAATAGCCGCACTTGCGAGATCGGAGCCGCGCCGATGAAGTCGGTTTTATCATTGACATTAGGACAAGCCTCCAGACAGACGCCGCAGGTCATGCACTTGGATAATTCATACGCCCATTGTCGGGTCGTTTCCGCCATCCGCGGTCCCGGGCCCAAATCGTAGGTGCCGTCGATGGGAATCCACGCTTTCACTTTCTTCAAAGCCGTGAACATCCGGCCGCGATCGATAACCAGGTCCCGTACAACCGGGAAGGTCTTCATCGGCGCCACCCGGACGGGCTGCTCCAAATTATCGACCAGTGCCGTGCATGCCTGACGCGGCTTGCCGTTGATGACCATCGAACATGCACCGCATACTTCCTCCAGACAGTTGGACTCCCAACAAACCGGACTTGTTTGCTTGCCACCGATATCTACCGGATTGCGCTGGATTTCCATCAAGGCGCTGATCACATTCATGTTCGGACGATAAGGAACCTCAAACTCTTCGACATAAGGCTTGGCATTCGGGCCTTCCTGGCGGGTAACGATGAATTTGACGGTACGGTCCGTCGCTCCCGCAGGGGAGGTTTGCGTTATCTCTCTAGGCTGAACGGCCATGATCAATGATCTCCTTTCGAGTAATCCCGTATCCGGGGCGGGATCAGCGATACGTCAATCGGATCATAGGTGATTTGCGGTCCGTCCGGCGTATACTTTGCCTTGGTTGTTTTCAGGAAGTTTTCATCATCGCGATTCGGGAAATCCGGCTTATAGTGAGCGCCGCGGCTCTCATTGCGAAGCAGCGCACCATGGGTCATGGCTTGGGCCAGCTCCAGCATATTCCCAAGCTGACGGGTGAAGGCAAGACTTTGGTTGCTCCAGCCGGAGGTGTCCGTCATACCGGTGTTTTTATAACGCTGCTTCAGCTCCTGGATCTTATCCAGCGTCTCCTGCAGCTTTTTGTTGTGGCGGACAACAGTCATATTCGCCGTCATCCATTCGCCGAGCTCTTTATGAAGCTGGTACGGATTTTCCTTGCCGTCCATGAGCAGCAAGTTCTCGTGCTTCTTCTGCTGGCGGGCTACTTCCCGTTCAAAAGCAAGGGAGGAAACGTCCTCGGCGTGCTTTTTCAGCCCCTTGATATATTCAATCGCCTTCGGTCCGGCAACCATGCCGCCATAAATCGCGGAAACCAGGGAGTTGGCTCCCAGCCGGTTCGCACCGTGAATGGAATAATCACACTCACCTGCTGCGAACAAGCCAGGGATGTTGGTCATCTGGTTGTAATCGACCCACAAACCGCCCATGGAATAGTGTACAGCCGGGAAGATTTTCATCGGGATTTTCCGAGGGTCGTCGCCCATGAATTTTTCATAGATTTCTATGATGCCGCCCAGCTTGACGTCCAGTACCTTCGGATCTTTGTGAGAGAGGTCGAGGTACACCATGTTTTCCCCGTTGATCCCTAGCTTTTGGTTGATGCACACATCGAAAATTTCCCGCGAGGCGATATCCCGGGGTACGAGGTTGCCGTACTTCGGATATTTTTCCTCGAGAAAATACCACGGCTTGCCATCCTTATACGTCCAGATGCGTCCGCCTTCGCCCCGGGCCGATTCCGACATCAGCCGCAGCTTGTCATCGCCTGGGATGGCCGTCGGGTGAATCTGAATGAACTCGCCGTTGGCATAATAGACACCTTGCTGGTAAAGGGCGCTAGCCGCTGTACCGGTGTTGATCACGGAGTTCGTCGTTTTGCCGAAAATAATGCCGGGACCGCCTGACGCCATAATGACTGCGTCAGACTTAAAAGCTTGGATCTCCATGGAGCGCAGATTTTGCGCCACGATCCCCCGGCAGACGCCGTCGTCATCGACGATTGCGGAAGTAAACTCCCAAAATTCAAATTTATTGACCAGCCCTGCCGCCTCCCAGCGGCGTACCTGTTCATCCAGCGCATAAAGCAATTGCTGACCGGTGGTGGCGCCGGCGAAAGCCGTACGGTGGAACAGCGTCCCCCCGAAGCGGCGGAAATCGAGGAAGCCTTCCGGCGTCCGGTTGAACATGACCCCCATCCGGTCCATCAGATGGATGATGCCGGGCGCCGCTTCGCACATTGCCTTAACCGGCGGCTGGTTGGCGAGAAAGTCCCCGCCGTACACCGTGTCGTCAAAGTGCAGCCAGGGAGAATCCCCTTCCCCCTTTGTATTGACCGCTCCGTTGATGCCCCCTTGGGCGCATACGGAATGAGAGCGTTTTACCGGAACAAGAGAGAAAAGATCGACGGATACGCCGGACTCGGCTGCTTTAACCGTTGCCATCAAGCCGGCAAGGCCACCGCCAACTACGATAATTTTAGAATTTGCCATGACGGGTATCTCATCCTTTCGTAACGATCGTCGACGTATCTTGGAATTCGCTGCCTGTAAAAGCAACCATCGTCAAAACAAACATGACGGCCATCACCACGAAAACGCCGAGCCAGACATAACCGGAGATGCGCTGCGCCCGTGGGCCGATGGTGATTCCCCAACTGACGAGAAACGACCACATGCCGTTGGAAAAATGGAAGCTGGCGGCAATGACACCGATTGCATAAAGCGCAAAGGGAATAGGCTGGGTGAAAATATCATGCATTTTTACGCCGAGTTCCTCATGGGTCACATTGCCGAGGGCAACCTGAATTCGGGTTTCAAAGACGTGCCAGGAAATGAACAGGAAGGTGAGCACGCCCGTCACACGCTGCAGCGTGAACATTAAATTGCGAAAGTATCCGTAATTCTTCACGTTGTTTCGTGCCGTATAGGCGACGTATAAACCGTATACGCCGTGATAAAGCAAGGGCAGCCAAATGAAGAGCGCCTCAATTACGAGAATAAGAGGCAGGCTGTTCAGCCATTTCACATTGTCGATAAACGCTTGATGCCCCTCGTTGTATGCGGAATAATTCGTGATCAGATGTTCAACGAGAAAGAAGCCCACCGGAATGACCCCGAGCAAAGAATGAATCTTGCGAAAATGATACGAGTTTCCTTTCATGAATTACGCAATCCTCCCAAAAATCATTCTCCTACACTCCACTACTATTCAAGGATTACACTTATTCGTAATCCTTGTACCAGAAGTCACAAAGATGTCGAAAAGGCCGAAAACTTAGTGATCAAATTCATAGTACTCTTTTTCTCTTTATAATGGAAATAATAATTAGGTATAATAATTAATAACAAGAACGTATAAGGGGATTGAAGTAATCTTGGAAAACTTGGACGTTTTCGCCATTGTTGTGGAAAAACAAAGCATCAATCAGGCAGCGAATCAACTGAATCTTTCTCAGCCGGCCGTATCCCGCAAGATCATGAGCCTGGAGGAAGAGTTAGGGGTCAAGCTGTTTGAGCGGGTGGGAAAACGGCTCAATTTAACCCGCGCCGGACGCATTTGTTACGATTACGCCGTCCAAATGAGAGACTTGGAGCGGGAACTGATCAGGGGCATCAGCCGTATCCGCGACCATCTGGCCCCAGTCCGATTTACTCTCGGCGCTAGCTTAACGACGCTTCAATCTACGCTGCCCGATTTGATCACCTCCTATACGGCGCATTTTCCCGAAACCGACATTGCGGTGCTCACGGGAAAAACCCACGAAATCATCACCCTGGTAAAAGATAAAAAAGTGGACCTCGGCATTGTCGCTTCCCAGGTCGACCATGCCGGCATCCACTGCGTTCCTCTATTTGACGATCATCTCTGCCTCGTACTGCCGGAAGCACACCCCCTGCTGGTGCAGCCATCCGCGTCGATGGCCGATCTGGACGGGCTTCCGATGATCTTATTTTCCCGGGGAACCTGGTACCGGGTGCTGATGGACGAAGTGTTCCATCGTTTCAGCGTAGAACCGGACGTGAAGATGGAGATCGACTCCTTCGAGGTGATCATCCGGCTCTTGCCATCCATCCGGGCGGCCGCTCTGCTTCCCATGTCGTATCTCCGGCCGGAACTGCTGACAGGAAGCGGACTAAAAATGCTGCCTCTGCCAGAGTTGATAGAAGCGAAGCGCACCACTTCCCTCATATTCACTGAAGAAGCGGCTTCGAGCGGCTTCATCCAGCCTTTCGTGGACCGGGCGAGAGAATGCTTTTCTACTCATGACAACGGATGAAGTGATTCCGTTCCAACGACAAAAAACCCGCAGATGCAAAGTGGCAGCGTCCGGCTCCACAAGCGTCTTGCGGGTTTTATACGGTTGACGGCTACTTCAAGCCAAGCAGCTTTTTGATCACCGGCAGATAATCCGCCACCTGTTCTCCGGGAAGGGGCTGAAGATACAAGTACCAGCTTTCGTTGTTCTTTTTCATCGAAAGGCGGGCATAGATCTTTTGCTGCACCGGATGCTGCTCCGTCGCATAGACCCGGTCAACCGGCGATTCCATCACATGCAGATCACCTTTGCCTAGAGTAGTACTCGCAGGAAGCGACTGCAAGATCGTGGCGCCTTCCCGGGCCGACGAATCATATGTGGCTTCAGCCGTTCGAAGTAGTGTACCGAGCCGATCGCCATATGAATTATAGATCCCATACTGATCTGCAACCTTCTCATCTTCAACGGCTTGCTCATTCTTCCACTGCCAGCCATCGGGCAGCTCCAGCTTAATCTTTTCCCCGGAGGAAGTTGGAGGGTCCAAGGCCAACCGCCCGCCGTTTATGGCAGGATCCACCTCTTCGGCAAAAGGATTGGGTAAAAAATCCTCCGGCTTCACGTACATTTTTGTATTGTAAAGCCCGCTTACTTCAAGTAGCTGCCCATGTTTCGATATGATTGTTTCTCCGCTCTTCATTACATAAGGGTAGGAAGAATGAAATCCTCCATGCTCGATTTTCGCACCTTTTTCATCAAAAATGATGGCATCCCTTCTAATGCGTCCGTCTTTTGCCCGCTCTGGCTCATATTCTGCGAGATCGCTTTTCCGCACCCAAAAATCAGCCGGCTCAACTTCATTAAAGGTGAAGACAGCAATCTTGCACCAATTTTCATAGATTTCTCGTACTTCAACAACCCTTCCCTCCGACAGCTCAGCGGAATAGGGATAGAGAACCGCCCCCGGATAGGGATACAACTTGATCGTCTTGGGAACGAGCATCGTATAAGGTACTACCTTTTTTACTTTTGCCGCTTCCGATGTCAAATACCAAGCCGGCAGCCAGCCGAAATTCCCGTTATCCAGAAGCTCGGCGTAAATCCCGCTAAGCCGGCCAATCGTATAGGTTTCCCCAGGCCATACCTGAAAACTGAGCATGCTATTGGCTTCAATCGGCATATTCTGCAGGATGTGAAATTCAGAAACCCGGTAAGATTGCCCTGATTTGACGCCAAAAAGACCATCTTGAGCGGGGGGAGCCAAGGTTGTCATAGGCCGTTGCGTGTCAGTGCCACCAGGCCCAGTTGAAGGAACGACAGAGGGATACGCCTCCTCCTGCTGCACTTTGTCGGGAGTTTGATGAACTGTTGTCACCGCCTCAGCCGGCACGCGGGAATATAGCCCACTCCACCCCTCCATTTTCCAATCTCGACCTAACCAAAAAAGGATAGCCAGCACCAATACCGCCGCTGTCGCACAGCCGAACCACAGGGTTAACGGCCGATACTTGAGGCGTTTCCGCATTCCGGATTTTCCGCTTGTTCGAACTTCGACCCGCTGCATGATTCCGAGAGTAAACCCGTCTTTTTTCGTGATCGAAGTCTTCATCAAGTTGTACCAATCCGGTTTAAGCTCGTTCATACGGCGATTCCTCCTTTAAGGCAACGGATAATTTTTGTCTCGCGCGATGAAGACGCGACTTGACCGTCCCTTCCGAAAGATTGAGCAATGCAGCAATCTCTTTGACCGCCATATCATGGCGCCCCTCCAAAAGCAGCACCTCCCGAAGCTTCACGGGAAGGCGCAAGACTTCATTCCAAAAATCCTCCGACTCCAATCGGTCCAACGCCTCATTTTCTGCAGACCGGGAAATGCCTCCAATGTTTTTCACTAGTCCAACGACCTCCATGCGAAAAAAGGCGATGCGTCTGTAATTCAAAGCGGTACGCCGAGTGATGGCGAATAACCATGTGCGAAAGGTGCAATCGCCGCGAAAGGTCGAGATCTTTTTATAGACTTTTATAAAAACGTCTTGGGATATATCGTCCGCCAGTTCCCTGCTGCGGGTCAGCATATAGGCATAGTTCCATACGTCAGGGCCATACTTCGTCATCAACTGGCGGAACGTCATAGAATCCAAACTGGCGATATGCGGTAAAAACTCCTCGTCCAAACGGCTCACCTCAACGGATTAGACACCGATCATGCAAAAAAGGTTCCCTTTTCACCAACGATTTCCTAAGTAACGCTTAAACCAGGGGATTTTCGCAAGGAATTTCTGTCAATCCGCCTCCGTTTACAACAAAAGCCTGCACAAGAGAAGGCGTAGGCTTTCCAACCGTAATTCCGACTTCCGGCTAGCAAAAACAAAAAAACCTGCACATTTGCAGGTTTATTAAGCATCTGTTATCCGAAAAGGCAAGAGCCTGCATTTTTGCAGGAATTTCACGTAGCGCACCGACTTCACTCCCGCTCACTCACGCTGCCGACTTCAAGCCCCAGCTTGCGGGCGACGAAGCCGGTAGTGCTGGCCTGGAATAGAATCGTCACCAGCACCGCCATAAACGTGACGGAGGAGATCACATCGGCATGGTCGATGCCGAGACCTGCGATCATGCCGGCAAGAGCAGCGGGGATCACCCCTGTCTCCCTCACCCAAAACATAAAGAGAATCTCATTCCGCTCCCACTTAGCGCGCCGATCCGGCAAAGCGCATGCCAGCACCGTAAGCGGCCTCCCCAGCAGCATGAACACGGCGATGACGCCCAAGCTTGGCCAGAAGTAGTCAATGATCACGCCGAAATTGACTTGACTGCCCAGCAGGATAAAAATCAACATCCGCATGATAACGGTTATATTTTCCGAGAAGTGCGACATTTCCGTGCTGCGTTCTTTCATATCCAGCTTGAAAAGCTTGGCGTTGCCCCAGATTAATCCGGCGACAAAGGTTGCCATAAACCCGCTGACTTTCAGCGTGTCTCCCAGCAAATAAGCAGCTAAAGCGGTGATCACCATCGCGATGGTCGTATACTCCCGCAAAAAACCGATATGGATATGCGCCACAAGATAGGAGGCAATAAGACCCACCGCCATGCCAATGGCGATTCCTCCCAGGGCCATCCGCAGAAATTCAAGCACATCCCCGCCAAAGCCCCCGCCGGAAGATCCGGTTATCATGGCCAAGATTGAAAAGGTTACGATAGAGCCTGTAGCATCATTAAAGGCAGACTCGCTTTCAACCGTCTCTCTCACCTTCGGACGGATTTTCACCTGTTTGAAGACGGGAATCAAGGTTGCCGGGTCGGTCGAAGCGATAACTCCACCCATGAGAAGTGCATACAGCCAGTCCAGCCCGAGAAAATAATGAGCGGCCAGCGCAGTCACCGCGCAGCTGATCAGCACTCCAGGTACGCTTAAAAGCGTGATCGTCAACCAGACTTTTTTTAAGCCTCCAAGCCCAATATTGCGCCCGCCGTCAAAAAGGATCAGCACGGAGCCGCCGGTCAGGATCAACTGGTTCAGCAAGCTGCCGCTCTCTACATCGATCAAATGCAGCCCGCGTCCTGCGATCATGCCGGCGAAGAGAAAAAAAGCCACATCGGGAAGCTTCAACACGGATGCCAGCTTACCGGACACCATACCAAGCCCGCAGATGATGATAATTAAAAACAGCAGGTGATGAATCGTTTCAGTCGTTGCGCTCATTCCCGTCTCCTATCTTTGTGCTGACAGCGTTACGCGTTCAAAGCACTTTCGAACCGGTCGATTTGCTGGTTTGTGCCGATGACCACCAAAACATCGCTTTCCTCTACCTGATCCTCAGCCGCAGGAGCGATGTTTACTCGACCGGCTTTGCGATTGATGATAGCGACGACGATGCAGCCAAAGCGGGCGCGGGTATCCAATTGGCGCAGCGTATACCCGTTAATTTTTGCGGAAGCGCTAAGCTCTGCGATCGTATATTCCTTGGATAACTCGATATAATCAAGCAGATTCGGCGTACTTAGCTGATGAGCGACGCGGATGCCCATATCCCGTTCCGGGAACACGATGCGGTCGACGCCGATTTTCTCCAGTACTTTGCCGTGTAGTTTGGTTAAAGCTTTCGCTACGATCTTCTTGATTCCCATATCTTTTAGCAAAATCGTTGTCATGATACTAGCTTGAATATCATCGCCAATAGCCACAACAGCGCAGTCGAAATTACGGACACCGATGGAGCGGAGTGCCTCCTCATCGATGGAATCGGCCACAACCGCATGGGTCAAATACTCGCTCATCTCACTGATGCGCTCTTCACTTTTGTCGATGCCCAATACGTCGAAGCCAAGGCTGTGCAGCTCCCGGGCAAGGCTCGCTCCGAATCTTCCCAAACCAATAATGACAAAGCTATTTTTCTTCATGGAACCTTAATCTCCTTTTTGTTATCCGATGGTGATTTTCCCTTCGGGATAGCGGAACAATTCTTTTTCCGGTTTTGGCTGCAGCGCATAAGCCAATGTCAACGGACCGAGCCGCCCGATAAACATCATTACAATAATCATGATCTTACCGACCATCGTGAGCGAGGGAGTAATCCCCATCGTCAAGCCGACGGTGCCAAAAGCGGAGGTGACTTCATAAAGAATAGCAAGGAATTGCCGGTCTTCCGTTGTTGAGAGCACCATCGAGACCCCAAGGACAAGGAACAGCGCCAAAAACGTGAGAGTAATGGCTTTGTTGATCCGGTCTTTCGCCAGCCGATTGCGGAATAGCACAATATCTTCCTTGCCGCGGATCATGGCAACCATCGCACCGACGATAATCGTGAAAGTGGTCGTTTTAATCCCGCCCCCCGTTGAGCCAGGCGATGCTCCAATAAACATGAGAATGACGGTAAAAAATTGCGAAGCCTGCCGCATGCCGCCCAAATCGATGGTATTCGCTCCAGCCGTTCGCGGCGTAACCGATTGAAAGAAGGCTGCGAGAATTTTTCCGCCAGGGCTCAGGGGCTGCAATGTTCTTTCGTTATTGAATTCGAAGATAAAAATGACGAGGGCCCCGAAAACAATGAGAAACGTCGTCGCCGTTAGAACGACCTTGGTATGCAGCGACAGTTTTCTTCGCTTGGGATATTCAATCACGTCGGATATGACAATAAAGCCAATGCCGCCGAGAATAATCAGAAGCATAACCACGATATTCACCAAGGGGTCCGACACGTAAGATGTGAGACTGCTGAAGGGACCGGTCTTCATCCCGAACAAATCGATGCCCGCATTGTTGAACATGGATACCCCGTGAAAAATTCCGAACCATATCGCTTGACCCAGCGGCATATCATAAGAAAAGCGAATAGCCAAGAGCAAGGCGCCTGCGGCTTCAATGCTTATGGCGTAAATGAAAACTTTGCGGATCAGCCTGACGATGCCCTCCATGGAGTTCTGATTTAACGCTTCCTGAAGGACAAGACGTTCTCTTAAGGAGATTCGTTTACGAAATACCATCGCGATCAGCGTAGCCATGGTCATGAATCCAAGACCGCCTACCTGAATAAGGAGCAAAATGATAACATGTCCCAACTCGGACCAATGCGTCCCGGTATCCACGGTAACAAGCCCTGTCACACATGTGGAAGTAGTAGCCGTAAAAAGCGCATCGATGAACGGAGTGTGATTTCCGGTAGCCGAAGACATGGGCAGGGTAAGCAAAAAGCCTCCCAACAAAATAATGCCGGCGAAGCCAAGCACTAAAATTTGCGGTGGCTTTAAATGAGTAAATAATTTTGCTAGCAAGTCCAGTCTCTCCTTATAGGCGAACCGCCGGAAAATGATTTAAAACCTCATCAAAGATAAACATCATTTGATTATAGTACGCATTTCCCTCGGCTTACAAAATGACTTTCATTGAATTTTCGCCATTTTTGGCGATATTTCCGAATTAGCTGTGAAAAAGCCGATGAAGCGCCAACTTTTTACTGTTTTAGCTGTATTAGACTCACGTTGACGCAAAAGGTTATAATAGACAAGGATAATCGGCTGACGCCGTTCTTATAGATGAGGGACAGTGAATAAGGGGGAGACCATTCTTGTTTCGTGTCAAGTTGAATGTTCCACTATTCGTATTAGCTATAATTGGAGTTGTGCTTTATTTTGGCGTCAATCAATGGTACTTGTCTAAAGGTGAAACCGATATGGACAACGCGGAAACCAAGCCGAAAATAAGCCGTGAAGCTGCTGAATCCGCGGCGCTTAATTGGTATAAGGCCTATTTTGCGTCTGCAGAGCCCAAGCTATCCCGTACGATCCTCAATGCGGACCGGAACATGAATACCTTTATCGGCAAAAACAACCTCGATAAAACGTATAACGACACTTTCGGAAACAAGTATCCCCGCACCTTCTGGGAAGTGGAATTACGCCCCGAGAACGGGTCGGACCATAAAATGTTCGTTCGCGTCGCAACGGAATCCGCTGAGGTGATCGGCTGGGAAGAAACGACCGCATCCGGTGTCATCACAACAGGTGCTGGTACGGACGATGAAATCCGCCTGGAGGGAGAGAAAGCCCTCACCAGAGCCGGATACAACCCCAACGATTTTACATATGAATGGGTCGAAAACAAAAACATATTAGGTCAAGTGACTGGCTCGGAATCGCGGTTCATCAGTCATAGCCAGCGGATTGAAGGCGCGGTTCTGAGCTTGAAAGTCGCGGTGGTAAACGGTAAAACTACAACGCTGCTGCCTTATTTTGAAACCCCGCAATCGTTTAAGACGTGGATGAGCGGCCAAGAACGCAGTGCCGCGATCATGTCTCTCGCAAGCGTTGTGCTCACCGGCATCCTCGGTCTCGTCGCACTCATCTTTGTTATCGTAAACGAAAAAAAGCCTGGTTCACCCGGGGCATAATTTTTGCCATCGCTACTTTGGCACTCTCATTTATATCCGTCTATAATAGCTTGCCCGCCCAGTTAGCCGGACTCGCTCCAGAACAAAGAGCGTCAAGCGGAGACACGATCCTGCTGATCTCTTCTCTGGCGATCTACGCGCTTTTAGCTATCGCTTTGTACT
>NZ_CBQR020000172.1 GCF_000455485.1 Gorillibacterium massiliense | reverse complement strand
GCTTTTAGCTATCGCTTTGTACTTCCACGCCGTTTCCGGCGACCAGATCTGGCGGGAAAAGGGCTGGTACAGCTGGATGCGCTGGCGGGATGAAGGCTTTGGCCGGCACATTTACAACAGCATGGGAAGAGGGTATTTGCTCTGTCTTTTCATACTAGGCGTACAGCAGGTGTTGTTTCTGTTTGCCGACGGGATGTTCCATTCCTTCGCCGTAAACGATCCCAGCCAAGCACTGGAAAACATGCGCTGGCCGATGCTCTTGCCGTTGATGGCCTGGATGGCCGGCATCTCGGAGGAACTGACTTACCGCTTATTCGGCATCGCGTTGTTTAAGAAGATGTTCAAGCTGCGCTTCCTTGCTATCCTCCTGCCATCCTTGATATGGGCGATGGGACATACAGGATACGCGATTTACCCCAGCTATACCCGCTTGTTGGAGGTAGCCGTACTGGGAATCATCTTCGGCTACGCTTTCCTGAAATACGGACTGTATACGGCAATCTTTACTCATATTACCATGGATTCTATCCTAATGGGCTTGTCGCTGGCCATCCAGGGACGAACCGATTATACGCTGACCGGCTTGCTTTACATGGCGCTTCCCTTCCTCTTTGCCGCGGCTACCCTATATTTGCACGCCACTCTCCGCAAACCGCGACCCGCAGCTCAAGTTTGATATCCACTTCTTAATAAAAAGCAGGAGAATCTGCGTTAGATTCTCCTGCTTTTTTCATTGGCCTTATAGTTCCTCGGTTGGCACATCTTCCAATTGCACCTCTTGGGTTTGAGCCTCATCTTCCGCTTCCCCCCGCAGGGTTTGCACGATCAGCCGAGCTAGCTTATCTCCGATGCCGATGGGCCGAAAATCCTCAACAGCCGCTTCCTTCATCTTTTTCACGGAGCCGAAATGCTTCAGAAGCAGCTTCCGCCGTTTCTCGCCGATCCCCGGAATCGAGTCCAATTGGGAGGCGATCATCGATTTGCCCCGGGTTTCCCGGTGGAAGGTGATGGCGAAACGGTGCACTTCATCCTGGATCCGCTGCAGCAAATAGAATTCCTGACTGTCTCTTTGCAGAGGAACAATTTCAAGAGGGTCTCCCGCCATCAATTGGGCGGTTTTATGCTTGGCGTCCTTGACCAGCCCGCAAACCGGAATCGACAGACCCAGTTCGTTTTCCAAAACGTCGAGGGCTGCCGAGATTTGCCCTTTGCCCCCGTCAATCACGATCAAGTCGGGAAAGGACAGATTTTCTTTCAATACCCGCTCGTACCGGCGCCGGATGACTTCCCGCATCGTCTCATAGTCGTCAGGGCCTTGCACGGTACGGATTTTGTATTTGCGGTATTCCTTGCGGTCCGGCTTTCCATCCGTGAAGACAACCATAGCGGAAACCGGGTTTGTCCCTTGAATGTTGGAGTTGTCGAAGGCCTCGATCCGGCTGACGGTTCCCGTCCCCAAATAGGCGCCGAGATTCTCAACCGCCCGTACCGTCCGTACCTCATCCCGCTCCTGCAAACGGAACTTTTCCTCTAGGGCGACTTTGGCGTTTTTTACCGCCATGTCCACCATCTGCCGCTTCAAGCCGCGCTGCGGGAAAAAGGTTTTGATGCCGATCCATTCCTCCAGCGTCATTTTGATATCCTTGCTGTCGCTGCTTCCCTCGTTGCTGTCGGCTTCTCCTACATCGGATGTCTCCGGAGCTTCGGCAACAGCTTTTTCCACGGATTGGTCGTCTGTTGTGTCTGCTGCTTCTGCAGCTTCTGATCCCGCTTCTGGGAGCAGCGCTTCCTTGGGTACGACCGGATTATCGCTATAGTACTGAGTCACAAACGACAGGAAGTCGTCGTATTCCTCTCCATAGTAAGGAAACATGGAGGCGTGACGTTCGATCATTTTGCCCTGGCGCATGTGGAGAATTTGGACGCACATCCAGCCTTTATCCACTGCATAGCCGAACACGTCCCGGTCCACCAGATCGCCCATGGTGATGTTCTGCTTTTCCACGACGGCATCGATGCTGGCAATCTGATCGCGGTATTCCTTCGCCCGCTCGAATTCCAGGTTCTCCGCCGATTCGTGCATCCGCTGCTCCAGCTCCTTGCGGATTTCCCGGTGACCGCCGCTTAAGAAACGGTTGATGTTGGTCAACATATCCGGATAGACATCGTCCCCAATCTCGAACTCGCAAGGAGCGACGCATTGGCCAATGTGGTAATAGAGACACACCTTGGGAGGCATCGTCCGGCATTTCCGCAACGGGTACAACCGGTCTAGGAGCTTTTTCGTTTCATGAGCGGCATAAGCGTTTGGATAAGGGCCATAGTATTTTGCTTTATCTTTCAGCACCCGCCGAGTTACTTCCAACCGGGGATGCTTTTCGTTGGTGATTTTGATGTAGGGATACGTCTTGTCGTCCTTGAGTAAAACGTTATAGCGCGGCGAATGCTTTTTGATCAGGTTGCACTCCAGAATGAGCGCCTCCATATTGCTCGCCGTCACGATATATTCGAAGTCGCGGATTTCGCTTACGAGCCGCTGGGTTTTTGCATTGTGGCTGCCCGTGAAGTAAGACCGCACGCGGTTTTTCAATATTTTGGCCTTGCCTACATAGATGATCTTGCCATCTTCGTTCTTCATTAAATAACAGCCCGGCTGATCCGGGAGCAAAGCCAGTTTGCCGCGGATTTTTTCAGACACCGCATCGGCCATTCGATAACCCTCCCCAACAAATCAAACCCTTGAACCAACCAATCTCCAATGCTGAAAATTCAACCGTTAATTAACAAAAAACAGGGGGTTCCCCGGCGTCCGCAATTTCTCCGCCGGTTCACCTCCTGTCCGTCTAGCGTGGGTGAGTCCGTCTTCCGCCAGTATTATTGATGACGGGCGACGACGTTTTTCAGCGCGTCCTTGGATTGGAAGCCGACGATCTTATCAACCGGTTGGCCGTCCTTGAACACGATCAGCGTCGGAATGCTCATCACGCCAAAGCGAGAAGCGGATTCCGGGTTGTCATCTACATTCAGCTTGGCGATCTTCAGTTGATCCCCCAGCTCTTGATCCAGTTCCTCGAGAATCGGTGCAATCATTTTGCACGGGCCGCACCAAGGTGCCCAAAAATCAACAAGCACTGTGCCTTTATCTTCCACTTCCGTCCCGAAGGTTTGATCCGATACATTTACGATAGCCATGGAAATCCTCCCTTTACTTGCTGTTTGATCCCTACCCTCATATATTACCCATTTCCGGCGCGGATTTCAAACGATCCTTGACCATATGACAAGTATGACATATATCACAAAATTTCCCGTACCATCTTTACAAAGTTTCCTGCAACTGGGTATACTAAAAGGAGAACAATGCTTGGAGGGCACGCCATGGTGAACGAACCGCAAAATCCGGAACTACATGTTAATGAAGAGCCTCGCAATGATTTTTTGGACTTGATGGTCGGTTTTGGCGGGATGTTCGGCTTCATGTTCCTCATCGGCATCATCGCGACGGTCATTGAAGTGATGACGAAATAGCTTTGCTCAATAAAGCGCTATAAGTCACACCAGAATAAAACGAAAGCTGTCTCATGCGCAGATCATTCTGCGGAGAGGCAGCTTTTTTCGTTATTCTCCCGGGGAGTCCCCGCCCCGTTTATTCTTTCCTTTGACGTTCACGATCTCCACAAACGGACGGATGCGGTCCATTAAGCGGGCTCCTTTGAACTCGTCATCTCCATCCCGGTTGGTGAAGCTGAAATGCTTTTCCAAGTCGTCCAGTCCGTGATTCGAGGTGAAAAAGGTCGGCTTCCGGTTCATCCGGTAATTCAAAATCGTGCCAAGCACGTGATCCCGGAGCCACGGCGTCATGTTTTCCGCACCGATATCGTCAAAGACCAGGAGATCCGTTTCTTTCAGCATATCGATGGTTTCCTTCAGCTTTTGCGGTGTTTCAAACATCGCCTTGAGATCCTCGCAGAAGTCAGGCATATAAATGATGGCTCCGTTATAGCCTTCTTTTGCAAGCTCATGCAGCAGGTAGCCCATCAAAAAAGTTTTGCCCGTACCCAGATTGCCAACTAAATAGAGCCCTCGCTTCTGCAGACCCTTCTTCTTCGTGTCGGCGATATACTGCACGATGGTATCAACAGCTAAAACCCGATCCGGGTCTTTCATAACGATTTCCTTGGCAGAATACGCCTGTTCCAGGGACGCCTCGTCCACATAAAAGCTGCGGATGCGGCTGCGGATGGCGTCCTGGCTTTGCCGGGCCAACAGCTTCTTGCATGCCACTTTGTGATCGTAAATTTGGGTTACGCCATTCACCGGCTCAGCGATCAACTGGGTGTAATGCCCTTCCAAATCGTTGGGACACTTGTCCAGTCCAGGGCATTTGGCGCAGTTATAATATTCCTGACGGTATTGGTAAACCCGATTCATGCTCGTTTTGATCTCAGCATCGGTTACCCAAGGATATTTGGTTCTCCATTTGACGATGAGCGGATCGGCGAGAATTTCCTGGGTTCTTTCCTCCGCCTTTTGCACATGCTCGGGCTTGAGCAGTTGGGATAACAGATGAGATAA
>NZ_CBQR020000171.1 GCF_000455485.1 Gorillibacterium massiliense | reverse complement strand
TACACGGGAATCGGACGCGTCCTACGAGCCGCTATCCAGCTTTTGCGCCCGCTTCAGTATGGCTTCCATCTGTTCCGGCGTCACCACATCGGGCGGCAGTTCTCCTACTACCGGCAGCCGCGGTTTTTGCTTGGGCCTGCCCCGTTGGCCGCCCTTGCCTGACTCGGAAGCGGAGGCCTTCGCCGCAGCCCGCTCCTTGTACTTCGCTCTTTCGCGGGTGTAAACCACCGCCTGCTCGTAGGTGGCCACCTGCTTGCCGAGCATGTCCGACGCAACAGCCTCGATGGAGCTTTTCGACCAGGAACGACGGTCGGTATGAATGTAGTGGATCATCACGTTGATGACTTCTTCCGGCAGCTTATAGTTCAAATCAATCACTTCAAAAATATCCAAAAGCCCATTGGGTACGCTGCCCTGAGAAAAGAACCGTTTCAACACCATGGTATACGGATCGTTGCGGAGAATCATGTTGTACTGGTGCTGGTCGCATTGTCCCTGGAAGATGGCTGGAACTTCGAGATAATATTCCATCTCCACGGCCTTTTCCGCAAGCTCGTCGGTTTCTTCCTTCATGGACACAACCTTGCGGTTATTGCGCTCAACGGATTCATCCCGCTTCTTCCCTTGGCGGAAATACAAGTTTGCCCGGTACTGCAGCACATCCCGCATCAAACTGCCGTCTTCGCTAAATACCGAATCTTCATCCAGCAGCCGGCAAATCTCCTGCAGCTTGAGATCGTACTTTTTGGCGATCATATTGATTTCCACCATTTGCTCCTGGCGGAATTTCAATCCCTCCACCCATTCGCGGTTCTGGGATTCACGAGGAAAGCGCTGGATAATATCCGCATAGGAAAAACCTTTATTGTCAAAGTTCAGCTTCGCCTTGCTGTCACGGGCGGAGGCCGATTCGGCGAATCCTTGCTCCAGTTCATAATCGAACACTTGCGTATTCAAACGGAAGATTTCGTAGAACGGCGTGGACAAATTCTCGCCATTTGCCTCCAGCAGGCCTTCAGGAGCAGGCTGAGTGAACTCATCCTTCAAAAACAAGAGCGAGTACTTGCCCACCTTGTCCCGCAAAAGATACGTCAAATGCTGATTGCGGAAAAACTCCTCCGGAGACAGCGGCTGGAGCAGTTGATATTCGTAGATATAATCGTCGTTCGCTTCAAGAAACCGGCGCGTCGTCTGCAGCAGGCCGACGGCTTCCAGCTTGGAGGTTTGCTCGATAAAAAAGCTTCGCCCCCGCTCCCCCGGCTCAAGCTCCAGAGAGAGGAAAAGCGTCCGCTGCTGCTCCAGACTGGAGAACCCGACCTTGTCCCCCTCCAGCTGCTGGTAAAGGGTCGAATAGATTGCAATAGCGAATGCCCCTACCATCGGCTGATAGATTCGGTTCAGCATCCGATAGTCGAGTCCGCTCAAAGAGAAATCCCGATAAATGCAAAATCGGTGATGCTCCGTAAAGTGATGCATATTGGTAATGCGCATTTCTTATACCCTCATCCCGATATACTTGGTTCTCCTATCTTACCACACAATCCGACAGACTCATGAGAGAAAAATATGGGCGGTGAAAAAATAAAGCCTTCCGGAAAAATCCCAAAAGGCTCGTTCTCGATGCTTAAAACATTTTATAGCCCTTGAAGCGCAGCGTCTTGATCGTATAACCGCTCAGCGCCGCCCCTCCTATGCCGCTTAATACAGATAGAATATCGGCAAAGCCGTACTCCGTTAAATTGCTGCCGATGGAAACCGATGGCTTCCATAAATAGATTAAGAGAATGACGATGACGGCAACGGCCAGATAAATGGGAAGCCAGGTCGTTTTAAGCAGCATGTTGACAATAAAGCCAATGCCGAAAAACAAGACAAAGGATATTACAATCAGCAAAAAGAGCTGGATCAGCTCAATGATCATCGACTGTCCCCCCAAAGCGATAATGGCTACCCACATTCTAGCGGATTCCTATAGAAAAAGAAACCCGATTCGCAGGTTGACCGCCAGTCAATCCGACTCGTTTGCTCTCTCAAATAAAGTTGGCTACAATAAATACGAAAGATATTCTATGCGGAGGGTGTTGGCAATGAGCGAAGCTGTACAAACATTGGAGGGCTGGTATGCGCTGCATGATTTCCGCACCATCAACTGGTCTTCTTGGAAATATGTCAGCGAAGACGAGCGTAACCGCGCTTTGGACGAACTGAATGAATTTTTGGATGCATGCAAGGAAACGGAAGACGATCGGCAGGGCAGCACCGTTCTGTACAGCATCGTCGGCCAAAAGGCGGATTTCGTATTTATGCATCTGCGGGAAACCTTGGAAGAGATCAACGAACTGGAAACCGCATTTAATAAAACATCCTTTGCCGAGCACACATTGCCTGCCTATTCCTACGTATCGATCGTCGAACTGAGCAGCTATATGAGCAAGCCCGGAGTCGACCCTATGCAGGACCCGGACATTATCGCTAGGCTGAAACCGGCTCTTCCCCAAACCAATCACATCTGCTTCTACCCGATGAACAAGCGCCGCGAAGGCAACGACAACTGGTATATGCTTAGCATCGAGGAGCGCCGGACGATGATGCGCAGCCATGGCATGATCGGCCGCAATTATGCAGGCAAGGTGAAACAGATCATTACCGGTTCCGTCGGTTTTGACGACTGGGAGTGGGGAGTCACCCTCTTTGCAGATGACGCCCTTCAATTCAAAAAGCTAGTCTATGAAATGCGCTTCGACGAAGTCAGCGCACGGTACGGCGATTTCGGCGAGTTTTTCGTCGGCAACCGCCTAGACTTCGGCAAACTGGAGAAGATGCTGAAGGTTTAAATGCCCAAGGATAAACGGCTGACGCCGTCCTTACAGGACGTGCGACGTTTACCGTAGCGGCATAAGGCTAAGTTTGAGTGAAACTAATGCTTTCTTATAGAGAGAAAAATCAAGAAACCCATGTCTTCAAACGGGCGTACCCGGGGAGACAATGGGTTTCTTTTATTCTTCCAGTTATTCGTCGTCATCCTCCAGCGCAGCACGCAGGCTGGCTAAATACTCTTCATCCGCCCGGTCCCGCTGGCGGCCCTTCTCCTTCAGCCGCTCGATACCCGGCAGGATCAAGATGTCGATTTCCTTTTGCACCACGGCAGAGAGATCGTATTGGTTTTGTTGTTCCAGATAATGGCCGACCTCCATCAGCGCGTTGTACCGGTCAAGCTCCTCCCTTGTCAGCAAACCTCTTACCTGAACGCTGCAATGCCGCATTCATTTCCCCGCCTTTCACTCTTGTCTTTCATCTAATTTGAAATGCAAAAGGAGTTGTTCCCCCTTCTGCCCCATTCTTCTATTTCCGCGATCCTCAAAGCCACACTTTAAGTATAAACGCTGAGCGAGTAAATTGCCCTTGTTAACGGCCAATACAATTTCGTCCGCCCCGGGAAAATTACGGCTCACCCAGTCCGGCACGAGGGTCATGGCGCGATATGCGTATCCTTTGCCCTGGTGACGCTGATCGACTAGCAAACCACGCAGCAAAACGGCGTTAGGATTCTCCGAAAAAGGAGCAATGCCCGGCCCATCATGCAGCACAAAGAAACCGACCGGCTTGTCCTCGGTACAAATCACCATCGGGTGCCGGCTGTCGTCCTCCTGGCATAAAGCCAGAGAGTCGCCAGGCATAGCCGTAAATTGCAATTGATCTGCAGAAAGTAAAAAAGCCGCCACAGCTTTCGTGTCCACATCATGATACGCGCGCAGCTTCACGTCACTCACTTCAACCCCTCCAATCTTCTCTCTCCATATTTCGAATTGATCATCGCCATTTCCGCCTGGTTGCAAAAAAAGGCCGCGGCTGCGGCCTTCCCTTATCACCTGTAAGATTCCAGTTATCCAAACTTTAACCCATCTGCTACAGTCGACTACAGTCGACCCTTGCGCAAAACTAGAGGGATGCCGCCGATGATGAACAAGTACCGTATATCCACCAGCCTCTTCATTTTGGCAGCCGTAAACCCTTTGATCTTGTACTTGCCGACAACGCCGATGGCTTCACCACGGCCGAGGGAAGCGACAACACCTTTGTTGTGGAACTTGAAGCTCTTGAGCGGCGTGTTGCGGATGGTTGCCACTAGGTTATGGGAGCAGGTTTCCGCCTGTTGGATGGAAATTTGCGCTGTCGGAGGATAGGGCTTACCTTCCTCGTTCAGGACAATGGAGCAATCCCCCAGCACGTAGACATTATCATATTCTTTCGTACGCAGGTATTCATCAACAATGACCCGGCCCCGTGAGGTTTCAAACCCGGCTTCCTCCAGCAGGCGATTGCCGCGGATGCCTCCGGTCCATACGATCGTGCCGGTTTTGATTTCCTCCCCGGTTGCGAGAAGAACGCTGTCCTGACGACACTCTTTGATGGCTGTAGCGATTTTAAAGGTAACTCCCTTTTCCTTCAAAACGTTCACCGCATACTCCACCAGTTCAGAATCAAAGCCGGGAAGAGCCGTTGGCGCGGCTTCTACATTGATGATCTGCACGATGGAAGGATCGACATCGAATTCCTTGCACAGCTTCGGCATGCGATCCGCTAACTCGCCGACAAACTCGATGCCCGTAAAGCCGGCTCCGCCCACCACGAAGGTGAGATAATCTTTACGATGAGGCTCTTGTTTGAACTTCGCGAATTGATATTCGATGTGCTCCCGAATGTGACGCACACTGTTGATGCTGCGAATGCTTAGGGCGTTATCCTTGAGTCCGGGAATACCGAAGGTTTCCGGCTCGCCGCCCAGACCGATCACAAGATAATCGTAGGACAGCGTGCTGTCTTCCAAAATAACCTTGCGGTCGTGAGGTTTGATTTGAACCACCGTCGATTTGACGAAATCCACCTTAAACTCGTCAATCAGACGCAGAATGTCAACACGGGCGTTTTCCGGCTTATCGGTGCCGGCAGCAGGCATATGCAAATGGGTCGTAATATAGTGGTAGTCATGTTTATTGACAAGGGTAACATCTGCTTCATTATAATTCAGTTGCTTTTGCAATCGGATCGCTGTAACGACTCCTCCGTACCCGGCGCCCAGTATGACGATTCGAGGTATGCGGTTCATCTCTAATCCCTTCCATCCCATAATTATTTATGTGCGTCTCTTTATGTGAAATATAACACATTACAACTTATTGTCCTCTGTCTCGCCTTGATCCGGTATCCACAAAAACGGGCAGCACGAACCGAAAGACGGATAAACCAGTCCTAACTTCTGAAATGATATACTTTGGAAATGAAAATAGCAAGTATCATTTTCATTACAATTTTACTTATTCCACAAGCATTCAACAAACTTAAATGACCTTGAATAATCGGTGAATGGCCGTGAAAAACTTTTTTACATTACCGCCGTGAAGTTTTGCACGAACGGCTTGCAATGATTATAATGAAGAAGATTGCTATACCTAGTTGGAGGTGTCCGGTTTCGTGACGGATTTACTAAAAGAAAACGAAAAAGAAATTGTCGATATTGCAGTAATCGGCGGGGGTCCCATTGGGATGTTTGCCGCTTTTTATGCTGGTATGAGACAGGCTTCGGTCAAGCTTATTGAAAGCATGCCCCAGCTTGGCGGCCAACTCGCCGCACTCTATCCGGAAAAATATATTTACGACGTAGCCGGTTACCCCAAAGTCCGCGGACAAGAGCTGGTCGATAATCTGACCGAGCAAATGCGGCATTTTCCCGTTACGGAATGCTTGGAGGAGAAAGTAACGCTGGTAGAAAAGCTGGAGGAGCGGCTCTTTGAAATCAAAACCGATAAAGCCGTCCACTATGCAAGGGCTGTTATCGTGACCGCCGGCGTAGGTGCCTTCGAGCCGAGAAAGCTTGAACTTGCGGAAGCAGAACGTTTCGAGAAGAAGAACCTCCATTACTTTGTAAAGGACCTCAATACCTTCAAAGGGCAAAAGGTTCTGATCAGCGGCGGTGGCGACTCGGCGGTAGACTGGGCCTTAATGCTGGAGCCCATCGCCGAGCAGGTAACCTTGACCCATCGACGCGATAAATTCCGTGCTCATGAACACAGCGTGGAAAACTTGATGAAATCCAAGGTGAACATCCAGACACCTGCGGAAATAACCAGCCTGGAAGGCACCGATCGAATCGAAAAAGTCACGCTGAAGAACACGAAAACCGGTGAAGAGTCGGTGATTGAAGTCGATGCCGTCATCGTCAATTTCGGTTTTGTATCTTCCATCGGTCCTATCTCCGAATGGGGTCTTGAGATTGAAGACGGGGCTGTCGTAGTCGACTCCCGCATGGCCACCAACATTCCCGGCATTTTCTCGGCAGGCGATATTACCACGTATCCCGGAAAATTAAAGCTCATCGCCGTTGGCTTTGGCGAAGCGCCTACTGCCATCAATAACGCAAAAGTCTATATTGATCCCAACGCCAAGCTTTCGCCGGGACACAGCAGCAGCATGAAGCGGTAGCACCCGCTGGCGCTAACAGCTTCCCCTGCTTTGGCAAAATTATGTACTTTTCGCAGTGATGCAGATCGTATCTGCAACAAGGGTATCCTACACCTGAAGCTTATCTCCAGGAGGGATACCCTTGTTTGCAATCTGTCCGGTATGCAACGGCCTAAATTCGCTTCATGCCGACTGCCCCAAGTGCGGGATGGAGGGAATCGACGACGGCCGATACAATGATTATTTAGGCCCCTACTCTCCCTATCAATCCCTGGAAGAAGTTAGCCAAACAAACGGCTATGCCGATCTGGCGCTTCATTCATGCGTACACATTCTTCATTGCGAATCCTGCGGCCATTCCTACGCTTATTTTGTTAAGGAAGTCGTCAGCGAACCATGGAAGGAGTAATGGTCCAAGGAGGAATGGAGGACATTTGGACTGCAGGAGCGTTAGCGTTCGCATTTGTTTTCGGATTTCCTCCGTTTAAAAGCAATTCTAATGAAGAAATCCGAAAACAGCGGCGACCGGAAGTTCAAATAGTCCGCAGTTCCTCCGTACCGACCGATACAATCTTAGGTTCAGTGCTTATCCGTTTGATTTTGCGCCAGAAAATAAACGGTAGCATAGGTAACCAATTGGATGGCGGAAAAGAGAAAAATGAAATCCGTGGACTGGTATTCCAAGATATGGCTGAGTTCTTGAAGAAGCTGATGGGGATTCGTCAGCACATCCCAACTGTTCCAGCGTAGGAAACGTCCAACATACACGCCGATTGAACCTAGGAACAAAGCCGATAGAGCGAATATCCAGCCGACATAACTGCCGTAACGTCTCCGGACGCCTTGATGCAGGAGAAAAAGAGAAAGAGCCCCCAGCATCATGCCGGTCCAAGCGGAAGAAAACAGCATAAGCAAATCATCATAAGGCCAAATGGCGCCAGGATATGAGACAACCTCTCGGTAATGCTTCAAGTCCGTAATCATATAAGGACCGTTTGGATAAAACAAAAGCCAGAGAATCGAGCATCCCAGACGAAAAATGAACATAAGGCGGCTGTCATTCTGTTTGTGGACCGCTCCCAATGCAAAGAACAATGGCAGCCAAGCGAGAAACAGGTTCCAGATTAAAAAGAGATATTTAGGCGTCCCTTGATGCCGAATCACCCAAAAGATCAGTAAGATGTCGATGAAGGTAAAGGCAGCCAACAAGATCAGCCACCTCAATATAATTTTTCTCTCCATAACCCTGCTTGGAAACATCTCGCATCTCCTTTCTGTGCAGTTGAATGACTTTATCGAGCTGATCTCTTCCATTCCTTATATAGTAACCTTTTTCCCCTCCATGTTTCTACTTCTCCCGATTCAGGGTAATGACCGACAGGAGCATTCAATAAAACAAAGCAGAGAATATGAAGGAGGACGCGCCATGCTACGCAATGAAGATGCCCATGATCCATTTATTCGGCAGGAGGAACAAAGCGATGAAGAGTACGTGAGAACCCATTTCTGGTCCAAGCTGAAAAGCCATACCGGTAAAATCCCCTTCCTTAAAGACGCAATCGCCACGTATTATGCTGCAGTGGACCCCGCTACGCCGAAATGGGCAAAAGCCGTTGCATTTTCCGGTCTAGCCTACTTCATTTTACCGGTGGATCTTATCCCGGATTTTCTCGTTGTCGTGGGTTGGACCGATGATGCGGCTATACTGGCCGGCGCTCTTAAAACCCTCTCTTCCAAAGTAACCGACAACCACCGGGAAATGGCGGAGGTTTGGATCCATGGGCGAAAACGGACGGAAAAATGAGATAACCAACCTCTATATCTGTAACGCAAAAAAAGCCCACTCCATCCGGTTTTGGAAGGAATGGGCACTTTTCATCCTTGGGATCATTGGGTTGCAAGTAGGAAGTTTTCCTCCAAATCCATAAGCTTGACGCGATCGGGTATCCAATAATAAAGCTGCTTCTTCACCATAGGGTCCATAAAATAACCGCTTGAGCCCGGCAATTGAGAATATGCGATTTGATTGCCTTTCATTCCTTTGAACAGCCAAGCCATGCTGATTAAATCGCTATTGGTGAAATTGGTATCCAATATTTCTTTCTGAACCATATGCAAAAGGGATGGCAGCTTAGGTAGTGTATCGAGCTGCGTCAGTTTCTCGGCAACATCCCTCATAATATCAACCTGATGCGCTTGTCTGCCGAAATCCCCATTGTCCAGAGTATACCGTTCCCTTACAAAATCAAGAGCAGTAGCCCCATCCAACAGCTGCTTGCCTGCCGGCAGGGTGACGGCACTGCGGCCTCCCAGAGGTTTTACCAGACTGATCGGCTGAGACAGATCCACTTCGACGCCGCCCATGGCATCGATGAAATGAATAAATCCTACAAAATTCGTCTTCAAATAGTAGTGAATCGACACGCCAAACAAGTTGCTGATCGCCTGTATGCTCTCTTGGGTCCCTTCCTTATTTCCGCCTTTCAACTCCCCTACAACATTGGCGTGGTTGATTTTCGTAAACCCGATCCCCGGAAGATTAACTCGTGTATCCCGCGGAATCGAAATCACATTGGCCTTCTTCGTCTCGGGATTTACCCGGGCCAGCATAATGACATCCGTCCGAGAATACTCATCTTGACGTGCGTCCACACCCAGAATAGCGATATTGAAAGACGGGTCATCCGCATTAACGGCGATTTTGTTCTGCAGATCAGTTCCACCTGCAGCCTGGGATGATATCGCTCCGGTCTGATCCGGTAGCTTAGTTGAATCCGGCACCGCCAGAACCGGGTACTTTTTATTATGAAAGTGGTTAGAAGGCCTGAACGCCGCATTTATCCATATCCCTGCTCCGGCAACAACGATCAAAAGCCCTGCCGATGAACCGATTAGCCATTTTTTCCATGTCTTCATGAATGAAGTTCTTTCTGCTTTTCGTCTTCAGGCGCCGCCATTTGCAGTTGTCTCTCCTGAGCCAGTCTCCAGCGAGTAAAATCAAGAAAAACTCTCATGTCGCGCTTGGGAATCCCGGATTCAATCAAATTGTGCAGCAAATCCCTCCACTCCGGGTCGAGTTCTTCGTGAACGACATCCCGCTCTGGACGCAGCAAAACCTCAAAAGGTACGCCGAGTGCGCTGGAAATCCGCTTCAGGATATGTACAGAGGGATTGGTCTGAATATTCCGTTCCACATTGCTCAAGTATGACTTCGCTACTTCAGCCCGCTCCGCAAATTGCGTCAGAGACATCCCCTTACGCAGACGCAGCCTTCGGATTTCGTCGCCGATCATTTGTCTATTCCCCTCTCATCCGCTTTTGACTGACTATCCTTTGATCCCTACCCATTCATATTTACATCAGCCTGATATGCCAGCATGGACTTGAATTTGCCGCGTGTATCTTTGAAAAGCTGCTGGTAACCGCCTTGTTGAATGATCCGGCCGCCTTCCATCACTACTACCTGATCGGCATTGCGAATCGTCGAAAGCCGATGGGCAATGATGATGATGGTCAAAGAGCCCTTCAGCAGGTCCAGTGAAGATTTGATCACCGCTTCATTTTCGCTGTCCAAAGCGCTTGTCGCTTCATCCAAAATCAAAATGGAGGGCTTGCGCAGTATAGCTCTGGCCAGTACGATACGCTGCCGTTCTCCGCCTGAAAGCCGGATTCCCCGGTCGCCTACCACTGTATCCAGACCTAATGGCAATTCCTGGACAAACGCATCCGCCGAAGCGAATGAAAGCGCTCCCCACAACTCTTCCTCCGTCGCCTCCGGCTTGACCAGAAGCAGGTTTTCCCGGATGCTGGCATGAAAGAGAAAGGGCTCCTGAGCTACATAACTGACCGATCTTCTCAGCTGCCTGACATTGTCCTTGGACAATACGGCATCATCAATCCGCACCTCGCCTTTTTCCGGTTGGATCAAGCCCATGAGCATATCGATGAGTGTGCTTTTTCCGGCTCCGGATTTCCCCACAATCGCCGTCATGCTGTTGGCAGGTATCGTCAAGTTGATATCGCTTAACGCATAAGCATCGCTCGACGGATTATATCGATAATCCACATGGCGGCATTCGATGTGGTCGGCCACATGCAGAATGGATGTCTCGTTTTGGTCTTCCGGTGCGTCCATATCCACTTCCATCGCTTCTCTGCTTTCGCGTTGAACCTCAAGCAGGCTGGATATCGCAGGCAGGTTGGATTGAATTTGCTGCCAGCTGCTTTGCAGAGCGGTAAAGCGCGGCCACAAGCGGGAAAAAATCAAAATAATAATCAGAAGCTGTCCGGCGCTGGCATGTAGTACCTTCATGGACAGCAAAACAAAGAATGCGATCAGTATCGCGGATACCGTCTTGTAATAGAATTGAGACTTCGTTTGCAGATTGTTGATTTGAAGAAAATTGCCTTCGATACGATCTACGATGGATTTAAAATACTGATAATGCTTTCGTTCCATATTGTTGCTTTTGATATCTTTCATTCCATTAAAATGGTCAGTCAGGGCCGCCATGTAGTTCTGAGACAATTCCGACATGCTGCCGCCCATTTCCTTTGCTTTCCTAGACGATCTGCGCGATACGACGGCTAACCCGACACCACAAACCAAAATGATCATAGTAAGCTTTGCCGACAAGATCAGAGCAAACCCCACTTGAACGAGGGTAAAAACCAGGGAGGCGATCATTCGCAAGAAGGTATAAATGCTTGCGCTCACCCGGCCTAACTCATTGGTCAGGATATGATTGAAATCCGATCTGCGCTTTTTCAGAAAAAAGGACCAGTTCGCCTGCAGCAGATCCTGATAAATCTCCATTCGCATACTGCCCAGGAAGGTTTGTTGAATCTTCGCGTTCATGATGGCTTGACTGCGCTGCAGCATGGCTTGCCCAGTGAGCATCGCAACGTAGAAGACTAGAACCGTGACCAAATCAATCTTGAAAGGCAGACGCTGCAGCCATTCCATCACGGTGGAAAGGAATGGGATGCCTCCCGAGCTCACACCGTCCAGAATGCCGGTCAGCCCCAGCAAAGGAATAATAAGAATAATACTGATTCCTTCTATAAAACTGATCCCGACCATCCAAATGAGATTGATGTATAGCCGGACCCCCGTATAATGATGCATTTTTTTTAAAAAGATCAGAAGCTGCTTCATCTCATCACACCTTACTTCAAGAAGATGCTTGCTGCTTGTAGTGCCGCCAAAACCACAAAAACGGCCGCAGCGGAAAGTATAGAAAATGCAAAACAGCCGGGAGCGGAAGCAATTTGGCATCATAGGAGCTGGGGTAAAGCCGATTGGTAAAATAAGCCCACTTCTGCCTCATGCTCTTCATCGAAAACATATAGCGGTCGAACTTGCGGGAAATCTCCTTTCCCACTGGCTCTTCCCCGTAAAACTCGATCATCTCCCGAATAAAAGGCAGGGTGAGCTTAGCCAGCTTCATAGGCTGTTTTCCTTTGGTAAGCCGCTTGTTTTCTGAACTTACCGGAGTATGGAAGATAGCCGCAGCCAAAAGCAGAGCCTGACCGCCTGCTTTTACGAATCCGTATTTTTGCATGAGGCTGATGATTTTCGGCCAATCCTGTTCAAGCAGCGCCATCCGGTGAATATCCAGCAGCCATCTTAGCCGAAACCAGCCGTGTCGGGCCCCATGTGAAACGAGATAGAGAAACAGATCGTTTTTACCAAGGTAATAGATTTCCGACTTCGACACATTGCTGCGTTGCCTGCGTTCCCACAGGACATCGAATTCCGGTTCTTTGCCCATATCCGGATTAAGCCGCCAATGGACCTCAATTTGGACACGATTCTCAGGGTGATAGAAGCAGATGTGATGATCCCTGCGTATCCAATCTTCCAAAATATGCGGGGCGCTCCCTTGAATGAAGCAATATCCAAGATCGGTCAGCACCTTATGGGCTTCCTCTATTTTCTCAACAGGTATGAGAATATCAATGTCGCCAGAGATTCGCAGGGAGATGTCCCCATAAAGTGCTTTGGCCAACGCCGGACCTTTTAGCAATAAGGAGCGAATCCCAGCCGCTTGGAAGCTTTCGGTAACCTTCTCCACTTCGCCTGTCAATTGGAGCATTTGAAACATGTTCATCTTGGCTTCCATCGCAAGGGTTTGCCGTACTTCTTCAGGAATGATGCCCTCTCCGATAGGTTTGATTGCCGCATAGAGATAAGGACCAATCCGATGGTGCCGCACCAGTTGAATAAATGAATTCCAATCGATATCCGCGAGCATCGGGTTGTTATTTTGCAAAGTATCCAGCGGGTCCCCATGATCCGCTCGAATCAGCTCCAGCATGACCTGAAGCTCTTTTGGAAACGAGCTTAACTCTAGGCTCATTGCCTTATCCATATTTCATGCTCCTTCGGCTCGCTTTATACGGAATCGTTCTGGCAAACATGCCAACCACTGCATAATTTCTCATGACTTCCGCACCTGTCACATAAATCGGTCCGCTTCTCAGCCAGGCATGGGCGATCATTTTCCCGGTTTTGTCTTTTCCCGTTCCCATATAGAGCGTACTGGAGATTCCCCTGCGCTCCAGCATGCGGCTGGCTGCCAGCGCCCGAACCATGCACACGCTTTCCCACGGGGTGAAGCGGCTTGCCACCGCTATCACATGGCCAATCCGCTTTATGATCCTAGCTTCCGCGTCGCTGCAGATCATCTCCGTTTCCTGCATCTGCGCTCCCAAGGAAGGAGCGACTTTGGAAAAGGGCAACGCTTTTAACACGCGCGCCCACCCCAAGGAAAGGTAAGCTTCCAACAGCAGCAGAATCATGCCGGCCGGAAAGTTGTGCAGCTTCCTTATTATTCGCAGCAAGCCAACCGACCCTTTCGTTATAGATTCACAGTGCTTTGAACTTCCAGAAGGCGTTCGGTTAGCATCGTTTGCAGGAAATTGAATACATGCTCCTCGCAAGTGCTCCGCTTCACCTCATACTCTTCCATAAGTCCGTCTATCAGCTGACTTACCGGTGTAGGAGCTTCGATCAGATCCCAAATGCGTCCGCCGATTTCCCCCAGATTGTAGTACTTGCCGTTGCCAATGTTCATCAACACCTTTTCCCCATCCATGCTGCTGACCAAATTGCCCTTTCCTTGACAAACGGTATCCTCCAAAACAATAGTTTGCTTTGTCATGATGTTTGCCCTCCCTCGTCAACGGTTTCAATTATCAATTGTGCCAACTGGTCGATCGTCAAAAGCGAAGCCGGCCGCTGCAGCCGATATACGTCTATATGATGGATAATGCTTGTCGACTGTGAAAAATGCCATGCATCCAAATCAAGCATAGGCAAGAGGAAATCCCGGAAGGTATGTCCGCGGAATATCTGCACCGCCTCAAGGGTCGTACATCGTTTCAGGCTGACCGTCTCTTCGTCGGTTTTTTGCAGCTCAAATACTCCTCCTAAAGGAACGATTCGGGAACAGTAATCGGAGGAGACCGGTACGGAGTATTTGACGGCAGTATCTATCTCATATAAAGGATGATAATCCTGGTTGTCCATCTTAAGTTGGGTTAAACTGTTCTGCCACAGTTTTTGCTGAGGGTAGGACGGGGTCACGACAGGACCTCCATCTTCGCCATCTGGCGTAATGGCTATCACATCATCGCTTAAGAGGGGATATCCCTTGCTGATCAGTGCCGCAGCGAGAGTGGATTTGCCTGCTCCGGAAAGCCCGACAAAGGCATAGGCTTTTCCGTTCATCAGAATAGCGCTCCCATGCATTGGAAGGATTTTTCTTTGCAGCAGTACACTACCCATACATGTTCCAAGCAGGTATAATCGAACTTCCTTCTGGAAGATTTCCGTCAGGGGATGAACGGTAATAGTCCGTCCGTCCTCAATAGAGAACAAAGCCAGATGAGGAATGTGAAAAATAACCTTGCCATCTTTAACGATCAGTTGCCTATTCTGCGCCTTCAGTTCGGCGTATAGGGAAGCGGATTGACTCGCATCGATTTGAATCACAACATCCGCCTGTGTATCTTCTTCTCCTGCAACCACCAGCTCTGGCAGCGGAATCTCGCTTGAAACCGTTAAACCGAAAGCCCGATAAACGGTTGATTGGGCCGTATTCAACATTTCACTCACTCCGGAACGATCATAATATTAAAGAAGGAGCCCTTATACTTCTTAGGGTATAAGGGCTTGTTCTACCTCCGCCTGCCGGGATTAGCTCCCGTGCAGATGTACCGTTTCATTGACGTCAGAGAAAGTGGCGTCGATTTCAGTGGATGCAGAACCTTGCAGGGTCATTTTGATGCTGAGTTCCTCCAAGGACGGTTGGATCCATTCTTTTTTGGACATATTTTTCACCTCCCTTCGCGGAACTGTTTGAGAAATCGATACACAATCAGGCTTCTCATCAGGATCCGAATATCGGTATCCAGCGCCATTTCCGGGGTTACAGCAGATTCAGCCTTGGCCAAGCCGGATTTTATCATGGACAGGTTTGTGTACTCACCCATTAAGGGATCGGCACAAAGCTGATGAAGCTCATCAATCATAGGTTTCCAGGAAGATGCCATCCGGTGGAGCCAATCCACGCCCTGGGAACCCCGCACCCGCTGGTTTAACCGCACCTTGTCGGGCAGATAACCCTTTGTCGCTCTACGGATCAAGGCGCGATCCAGACCGTTCTGCACAAATTGATTTTCCGGAACGGATAGGCAGAAACGGATCACTCGCAAATCGTTGGACGGGTCACGTCCCCACAGTTTATATTTCAGCGATAACTTTGCGTGGCTCGTGCTGGTCGCATTCCAGTGATAGGGATGCTCCAGATGATGAAGTCGAGCCTCCGGCAGATTAAGTTTATTTACAAATGGGGAGTCTGCTTCGTAATCTTTGAGCTTCTCATAGACTTCCGTTCTCTCGGCGAAAGCCGGATTAATCATCGCCGGAAATGTTTTTGGGGTTGTATGAGTGAGAATGGCAGCCATTTGCGGGAAAGCCCGTTTTCCGATGAGGGATAGAACTAAGCGCCTTCTTTGTCTGACATTGCGGCTGAATTGCGCCAGCTCTTGATAGAGGTGAATCCAGTGCAGCCTTTTCAGCAAACTGGCGTAATATTCAAAGGCGGAACCCCAAGAGATGGTGAAGTTGCCTCGTGCCCCATACAGCAATACCCCAATGTCTTGACTGGCTGCTGCCTCATAGATGCCTCTCACCCACATCGAATTTTCAAAAAACTTATACGGCATCTCCATGACAGCCAGCCATTCATCGATTTCCGACAAAGCGTTTCTTCCCGGAAAACTTAAGTAAGCTGGTTCAATATTGCCAACATGATCAACCGTTGCTTGTATGTAAGGCTTCTCATTGGCCATGCGGTTGCCGGGCGTCCAATCGACAAAGCCGTCAACAGGAATGGCGCTGAAGGTGTATAACCGTTTGTTTGCTTGCTTCAAAGCGGGAGAGGCAAAACTTACGATGGAGCCGGAGTCCAATCCGCCGCTGAGCTGAGAGCCTACTTGACGGTGTGTACGCAGCCGGGAATGAACGGCCTTTTGAAGAACATCCTGAAAAGCTTCGACATATTCCTCATCCGATTTAAGTTTCAGTTGCTCACGAGGCAAAATCGTGGAGTAAGGCATTAAGATCATCTTGTCGCGGGTAATGGTCACGGAGTGTGAAGGCGGTACTTGGAGGATGTTTTGATAAATCGTTGATGCGGAATCAACCGCGTCATACATGTGGAAGATCGCCAAGTATTGCGCCAGCCAATCTTCGTTAAGTTTCTTCTGAACCTGATTCAAGGAGAGCAGCGGTTTGATGAGAGTGCTGAAGACGATTCGCTGATCGTTCCTATGATAGTAAAGGTTGCGCGCCCCGGAAAAATCCCGGGCTCCGAAGAGCCTGCCGTTATTTTCATCCCAGATCAAGAAGGCGAAATCGCCGATCAATCGTTCGGGAGACTCCGTTCCCCATTTGGCATAGGCCAGCAGGATGAGTTCGCTATCGGAAATATCCCTCTGCCGATCCGGAGCCACCTGCAGCAATTGGAACAGCTCGCTGCGGTTATCGATAATCGCATCCGCCGTTATCGCCAATTTCCGTTCGGAATCGTAACGCGGCTGGTCATCATTTACCGATTCAGGCGTGATCCATTGGGTGTGGCTGCTGAGAAAAATGGGGTGCTGCTGCCAGACTCCGATATCGTCTACCGGGATGTCCTCCATTGCTTCCAGCAGCTTCGTGCAGTCTTCTTGAGGGAGAGGCTGTTGATTGAATTGAAAAATCGCGGATATGGCACTCATTGGATTCTCCACCAAACGTTCGGGATAACGAATGTCATGATCTTTCTCTCGTTGCTACATGTTGTATATTTTTATTATACACAATGATACGAATTGTATCAAGTACTAAATGAAAATTAGTTTTGATTATTTATTTTCCTTTGTTTTACGCTTCTGAAAGCGGTCATAGCCAACAAACTTATTGCTACTCCCAAAGTAGCTCCGATCACATCGATCACAACATCGCTCGGTTTGCTTGTTCGCTGGAATGAACTCCGCTGGTTCCATTCATCAAGCGCCGCAATGGAAATCACGACTCCGTAAAGGAGCATAGCTTTTTTCCACTTGGCCCATTTATAGAATGTCAGAACAAAAGAAATCGCACACGCTAGCAGCCCGTACATGAATAAATGAGCCCCTTTGCGCAGGATGACTTGGGTAAATTGATAAGGGGATTTTTTAGCCTGAAGAAGCTTGCCGTTGTACTCGATCTCCATATCAGGGAGCATTCTTGCCAGCGTGTCTTCCTGAATATAGGTTCTCATTTTCGGAATAAGATTCTGTTGACTGTAGGTTTGAGACGAAAAAAAGAAAATGGCGGCTGCCACAGCAAGCAACAAAACGCCAGACACGACGCGCACGGTTATTATTCCTCCCGGATATGATACGTTCCTTTTCCTAAATAAGTTGAACGAAAGAAAGGGATGAAGGAGCGGAGAAACCGATTGTTCTGGAAAAGCGTCAGCGGTCGCCTTTGCGATCAGATTCCTACCTTTAGACAACTATATAATCAAGGAATCTTAGCGCAACAGCGATTGGAAGAATAATCAGGTTTTGCAGTGACGGAATCCTTACTATATTTCGTTCAAATTATATAGATCCCCTATTTGCACAGTTGCAAAATTTCGTCCCACTTCATGCTGAAGCGGTGAATATCTTCCTCGATAAGGGGAGTTCCACTCTGCACTTCAATGATTTCCAGATCGGTAAGGGCGCGAATGCTGTGCTTCGTACCTACGGGTACACGGATAACGTCTCCGGCCTCCAATTGCCCTACACGGTCATTCAAAACATACTCGCCCTTTCCCTGAATCACGGTCCAGACTTCGCTGCGATAGGTATGAAATTGATAACTGAGATTTTTACCCGCATCGATGCAAATTCGCTTTGTCAGCACTTCCTGTCCGTCAGGGAATTTTTTGTAGTCGAGAACGCGGTAAGAGCCCCATCTCCGCTCCTCGTACATCGGCCGCTGGTCGAATTCCTTGACGACATCCTTGACCCGGGGACTGGCTTCCTTGCAGGAAACGAGGATTCCATCCGGACTGGCGGAAACAACAATGTTGGATAATCCCAACACCGCTACGGGAATGTCCAGTTCATTGATCAGATGCGTGTTAAGCGAATCGGCGCTGACCATGCCTTTTCCAATCAGCGGAGTGGCGATTTCCTCCGTCAGCGTGTTCCACGTGCCAAGATCCTTCCAATAAGAATGATAAGGAACCGAAACGATATGCTCGGCTTTCTCGACAACTTCATAGTCGAAGCTGATTTTGGGCAGTTTGTGGTACTGTTTTGACAATTCTTCATACTGGATGGGCAGTCCGCGCTGAATCAACAGGTTGATGATCGTACTGAGCTTGAAGGCGAAGACACCGCAATTCCAAAGAGCGTTTTGGCCAATTAATCTTCGGGCTTCCTGTTCGTTCGGTTTCTCGGCGAAATGGCTAACCTTCAAGGCGCCTAAAGCATTTTCTCCTTCTGCGGCGACGTCCGGCACAATATAGCCGTATTTTTCCGATGGGTACGTAGGCTTAACGCCGATAAGCGCAAGATCAGCGCCTGTTTCATTCAAAACCCCGTCTAAAGAACTCACCGTTTGAAAAAAGGAATCGGCCACATACGGATCCACCGGCAAAATCGCGATGGTTTCGTTTAGTTTCACGCTTTCGACGGAATACAGGTATACCGCAGCCAGTGCGATAGCCGGGAAAGTGTCTCTTCGTTCCGGCTCAATAACAACTGGAGCATCAGCGCCGATCTGGCTGTGAATCAGATCCAACTGACCTCTTCCCGTTGCCAGATAGGCGTGCTCCCTCAAACCGGCGCGGGTGATCTGTCCCCATACGCGCTGCACCATGGATTCCAGCCCGCCCTGTTCGTTATTCAACACTTTAAGAAATTGTTTGGAGCGAGAATCATTGGAAAGCGGCCACAAGCGTTTGCCTGATCCGCCGGATAACAGGACAAGTTTCATCGAATCATCTCCTCTTTTCCTCTTCGACGGCTAAGGTGCATCGAGTTATCGCGGTTCCGCCACAGTCTGATATACAGGTTTAAGCCCCTTGTTGTTAGTCGTTTGTTCAACAACCCGGAGGATATGGTTTACGAACACCTCTTCGCTGAATTGCTCGGCATGACGGCGAACGGTGTACGGATCGTAAGCATTCTTGTCAAAGGTATGCAGCACCTCCGCAAGAGATTCCGCCGTATGCTCGGTAAAATACATGCCATTGACACCCGGTGCGAGGGTATCGAGAGCTCCGCCGGCCTGATAAGCGATAACCGGACGGCCGCATGCATTAGCCTCTAATGGCGTGATGCCGAAGTCTTCAATTCCCGGGAACAGAAATGCCCGGCAATTTTCCATATACTTCACGACTTCCTCATCCGGAAGCCTGCCCAGGAAAGCCACTTGCGGTCCGGCCATCCCTTCCAACCGCTTACGGTCGGGACCGTCGCCGATGATCACAAGTTTTTGTCCGATGCTGGAGCAGGCTTGAACCGCCAGATCGATCCGTTTATAAGAAACAAGCCGGGATACGATAAGGAAGTAGTCACCTTCGGCATGCTCATTAACTGTAAACCGGGATATATTAACCGCCGGAAAAACAACCGGTGCGTGCATGCCATAATGCTGCTGGATTCTCATCTGGACCACGGAAGAGTTGGCGATAATCTGGTCCACTTTCCGGGAAGTGCGCGTATCCCAGATCCGCAAAGGCATGACAAGAAGCCTAGCCGCCCCTTTCATGAGCGCCGGAACACCCGAGCCGTCCATATAGGAGTCGAAATCCCAGGCAAACCGCATCGGCGTGCTGCAATAGCACACATGAACCGCATCTTTCCTTGCCGGCGCTCCTTTGGCATAGGCGGTACTGGAGCTGAGCACGATGTCGTAATTTTTCAGCTTCATCGAGCGGACGGCAAAGGGATACAGCCAGAAAAAATGCTTGAAATATTTCATAATACCCGGTATCTTCTGCATCCAGGTGGTGCGGATGTCGGCATCGCGCAATTCGGGAAGTAGGATGCTGCGGTCTACAATGGTTGTAAAAATAGGAGCCTCCGGATACATCCGATGAAAAATCGCCACCAGACGCTCTGCGCCCCCCATTTGATTCAAGTAGTCATGAACAATCGCGATCCGCGGTTGCTTCGAGAATTTCCCGTCCGTCGCCAGATCATAAATGCTTTCGATTCGCTCCACTGTGCGGTCGATGGTAAAGAAGCGGCGAACCCGTTCGGCTCCATTTTGTCCGATGGTGCGATAAAGCTCTTCATTGTCCAAAAGCTGGCTGATGTGCCGCGCCATACCGGCGACATCGCCGATTTCGTACAGCAGTCCACTTATTCCATGCTCAATTATCTCCGGAACGCCGCCGCCATTGGTTCCGACTACCGGAAGAGCCTGGGACATCGCTTCGATGATTACCCGGCCGAATGGCTCGTGTTCCGAACAGAGCAGGAGGACATCGGCGGCGCAGCAGATGGGGATGACATCTTTGCGAAAGCCGGTAAATCGGATGTGCTGCTCGATGCCAAACTCCGCCGCCAGCTTGTGCAAATCGGCTTCATAGCGGATGTTCTCCTCGCGAAACTTCGCTTCGCCGACTATCCACACGTTCAGCTTTTTGCCTTCCCGAAGGAGTCTGGCAGCGGCACGGATGGCATCTTCCTGACGTTTCCATGGGGCGATCTGTCCGATGATGGCGAGCACCTTGGCATCATCCGGAGTCTGCAGCTCACGACGTAAATTCTCCCGAAAAAGAGCCCGGTCTTCTTGGGCAATATCGGCGATATCAAGGCCGTTATGAACGAGATGGACCTTGGCGCTCTTCTCTCCCATGCCGGCGACCACCGGTTTGGAGATGCCAATGATGCGGCTTGCACTCAACCGGGCGAAGAGCCGAATCCCCCGCCCGATGATCCCGCCAGGCGGCAAATCCCGCACATGCCAAATCACCGGTTTCCGGTGCAGCCACGCGAAGAGCGAAGCCATCATTCCGGCCCGTAAAGAATTGGCGTGAACTACGTCGACTTTTTCTTTGCGTACCGTTCGGGCAAAACGAAAGCCGGAATGGATCATTCCGGCCGCTGCACGTAAGATTCGTATGGGGTTGCGGCTTAATCTCGCGCGGTAACTGGGAGTCGGCACAACGGCTATGCCCTCGTCTCGAGCGCGGTCGAGCAATTCCCCTTCCGGCGCAAATAGGACGGGAGTAGCCTCGCGAAAATACTTGGCATTAAGCAGAAGCGATATTTCCGCTCCGCTGATGTCGCTTGTGTGATTATACAGCCCGACCTTCAAGGAAGACCCCTCCTTTCGCTTTCCGTTCGTCAATGGCTTGCAAGAAAACATCATGGACCGATCTGGCTACCTTTTCCCATGTATAGCGCTCCAGCACATGCTGCCGACATGTCTCCCTTGCCGGAACGGGACAGCCTCCAGACAGGATGGCGAGCAGCTTCTCCGTCATGGCTTCCGGACTGCCGTCGCGAAACAACAGCTCCGGGGAAAAGTGCTGCAAGATCTCCTTCGTCCCGCCATAAGGAGTCCCGAGTACCGGCGTTCCGCAAGCAAGTGCTTCTACCGTCACAAGCCCGAAGCCTTCCAACGTTACAGTCGGCACGATGCTAATATCAGCGGCTTGATACCAGCGGACCAAATCCTCATTGGATACCCGCCCTAACAGAAACACATGATCTCTCAGGTTCAAGTCTGCAATAAGCTGGTCTAGCTGGCTTCGCATAGCGCCATCACCGGCTATGAATAAAATGGTCTCCGGGAATTCCGCTACGACGGGAACCATCGCCTGAATGAGCCGATCGATCCCCATCCTTTTGGCAAGACGCCTGGCGCAAAACAATACCTGTTGCCCCTCGGCTAGCCCGAGCTCTAGGCGCAACTTATCCCGGTCGTCATGAGGAACAAACCGCTGATGGTCGGCAGCTCCCGGAATAATGTGGATGCGGCTCTCCGCAATTCTGTATTGTCTGTGCAGAATATCTTTGAAATACTCGCTGAGCACGATAAACCGATCGGATCGGCGGTAGGACATCAGCTCAATATTTTTCTTCATTTGGTATCGCAGCTTCTGGCTCAACCCCTGTCTCTTCCCATTGTCCTCAACAAGAGATTCATCCGCCCATGGGCCGTGAAAGTGGGTCACGATGGGAATGTCATCAGGCACAAGCCCCCTAGTTACGAGCGAAGCATAAAGAGCGAAATGCGGATTGAACACATCCGGACGGTAACCGCGGATCTCCTCGGCAACGGCTTTGCGGAAGGCGGAAACTCTCGCGATCGGGTTTACTTTGCCCGCCTCGCGGCTAACCTCTTTCACATAAGAAGGAGCAGACGTCTTCTCGCCGTTTGCCGTCATCAACCCTCTGACAGAGTGCCCTTCCCCTTCCATTGCCCGCAAATAGTCGGCGAAATAGCGGTTCAACCCTCCCGGCGTATGATCGATCCAACCCATTCCCGAGACCAGGATATCCATGATTCTCCTCCATTGCTTCCAATAATTTGGCTATCTCTTACTCTTTGTATGAAATGCAGTATCCTTTTTACTAATGGGCTTCAACCTGCCCGCGGCGATACCGGCTGCGCACGTTACTCAGCAGCTTCTGTGCCATAACCAGATAGGTTCTGAACGAGAATACGAACAAGTTTTTCCATTCGATGCCTCGCTTTTTTGACCAAATCAGCAAATACAGCCATTTTCCCATCGTTGCCGTCACGACGGCCAGAACCGCGCCGATACTTCCAAAAAGCGGCATCAAGACGAACATGCTGCCTACGCTCAAGCCCAACCCGAGCACTTCGCCTCCACTTACATGGATAAAGCACCCTTCCGACGAGAGAAAGTTGGACAGTACATTGCTGCAAACCCGAATCGGAGAAATGAATAACAAGATGACACCCATGATGACAGCCGGAGCAAATTCATGCCCGTAAACAAGAGGCATCAGGAAAGGAAAAGCGGCGGCGGCCAATGAGCAAGCGCCAAGGGTCGCATAAAATAGAATGCTGTGGGTGCGCTCCGCTTGGCGAATCCGCGCGGTTCCGGATAAATCCATCAGCTTCGGCCACAAATAGAAGTATAACGATCCAATGATAATAGAGGGGATAATGAAGCCTGTACTTACCGCCACAGTATAGAGCCCTAGATAATAAGTAGAGAGCATCAAGGAGATCACGATTTGATCAAGGGAACCGCCGAATATCGTGACAAGGGATTGACCATAGATTTGGATGCCTTTCCCCAGCAGGCTGCGGATATTGCTCCATAAATGTATGAATTTCGGACGGATATAGCGGAGTACCCACGACAGGACAAGAATGGCTTGCGCTCCGCTCCAAAGCATATTGACAATAACGAAACTTTTTACGTCGTACGATCCTATAAAAGTCAGAATGACGATAATCAGCAACACTCCAAAAGGAACCATCAGCCTTTGGATCATCAGAAGTCTAAATTTGTTTAAGCTTTGCAGGGTACCGGATAACCCTTCCGTCAAGACGGTTAGCGGAATGATCAAGAGATTGACCTGCGTGAGTACAACCACTTCCTTCGGATAGCTGCTCAGCAAATGAGGGACAACCACTTGTCCGATGGCCATACCCGCGAGCCCACTTAGAAAGCCAATGACCAGATAAGCTCCAAGCAACTCTTCTCTTTTTTCGGCGATGGTTTTGCCTAAGTAGATAACCGCGCCGGGTATGCCAAGGGCAAATAACCCGATGATTAATGTCGTCCATTGGGTAACGGCAGCCAATTCACCTCTGCCGGATGGACCTAGAAAGCGAGCGCTCATCACGCCTGTGCTGAAATTGACGGCCATGACAAGGAGGTTTACAAATAAACCGGATATAAAAAGCCGCTTTATGCCACTCACCTGCTTTCCTGTATTGCTGGATGTTTGTTCAAAAAGGCCGGAATATCGTCAAAATACTCGATTGCCTCCCGCAGCTTCACCTCATCCCATTCCCACCAGCGGGTGCCGGCAATCTGCTCGCAGGTTTCTTTGTCGTGCAGCAAGCGGATGGGTTTGGCGGGTATCCCGACAGCGATGGAATAAGCGGGAATATGGCCAGAGACGACGCTGCCTGCGCCGATAACGGCACCGTCTTCGATAACCGCGCCGCGCAGAATCGTGACTCCCGCCCCGATCCAGACATCGTTGCCGATGACTGGCGGCGGTTTGATCTGGCTCCACCGTTCGCCCGGACCCTTGAACCGGTTCGCTTCCGTCGTGTACCAAAAGAAATGCTTGGAGATGCCCGAGAGGGGATGCTCATCGGCGCCGATGGTAACATTCCAGCTGATGGAACAAAAGGCACCGATCGTACCGGACTGGATCATCGTATTGTGGCCGATATAAGTGTTGCGTCCGATGGAAACATCCTGGTATACCCGGCTGCCGATTTCAACGGTTACGGTCGGATCGATTTTATCCCCGGTAGGCTGCGCGGACCAATATTGAATAAAGCGGAGCCACTTGTTCAGCTTTAGGGCGACACGAATTTTAAGCTTCCTTGTATTCATTGGCGGAAACACCTCTATAGCCGTAATCTTCGACTTTTGCCTCTTGCGGCTCCGAGCGCCAATTTCCATCCGCCAGCGACTGAAGAATATCCTGAACAAACGAGGTAATACGCTCGACTTGGGTTTCTTTATTGAACAGGGGGAGCGTTCGCGGAATCCGGCTGGATTTATCGGCGATCGCGGCGCGGTCGATGGTTTGTAGGAATACGGATAGCCGGTTGCAATACGTATCTGACCAAGGGGTTCCCCCGATCATTTTATAAAATCCGACCTCCGTGAGATCATAAGCCATCGGGATCGTGCCCGTGACAATGGGCAATCCGGCCGCCAAATATTCGCTGACCTTGGTCGTATACCGGAAGCTCCCGACTTGATCGACACTCTGGGGCAAACTGGCCAGATCGAAAGCGGCCAGATAAGCGGGAACTTCTTCCCGGCTGACGCGCCCCGTAAAAATGATGTTTTTCTGTCCCCTGGCCAACTCTTGAAGCTTCGCTTTTCCCGTTCCATCACCGACGATCATGACATACAGGTCGTCCCTTACCATTTTTTGTATGCTTCGGATTAATTCGTAGCCGTAACAATAACCAATGCGTTTGTTCCAGGACAACGATCCGACGATGCCGATGACGATGGCGTCTTCGGGTATCCCGAAGGTTTCACGTACTCTGGATCTTGCCGTTTGAGCCTCATCTTCTGCAAGCTCAAACGGAGCCCATCCTGCCGCCGTTACCCCGAAGGTCGTTCCGTAAGACAACGCTCTGCCCACCAAATAAGGCGTCCACCCGATAAACCCGATGGAGCGCTTATACAATCTTTTTTCATATAAAGAAAAAAGCGGCGCTAGAAGCGGACGCTTTTTTTGAATGAAGGGGGCAATGGAATCTCCGCTGCTTACGACATACGGGATCTTTTTGAAAAGCTTGGCCAGAAGCACCGCAATGCCACCAAATAGGCCCGTACCTTCCATGATGAGCAAATCTGGCTTTTCCTTGGAGATCATTTTAAGTAAACCCCCGATGTTCCTCCATTTCTTTTTTTTATCGAAGGGATAGATTTGCGCCGGAAGCTTACTTAACAACGCCCTCAGCCGCGCCTCATCATCGCCGCCGGCTCCCTGAGTGGCAAAACCGATTATTTTCCCGGTCAATGGTACCGCCAAAATCTCCACCTCCTTTCTATCGCTTATGCCGCTTGTTTTCGTAAATTGCGGATATAGGTTAGGCTCGTTTTGCAAGTGAACGCCGCCTTGGACAACCCCTTCACTCCGCTATTTTTCAGTCCGTACGCCATGGCATGAGCCAAAGCGCCACTTAAAAAAGCAATGCCTTTCCACGGCTTGTTTTCGCTGTGATAGTACCGTTTGAATGTTACGTAAATGCGGGATGCTTCCGTATAGGGCTGATAAAGATCGCGGTTGACAGGGGAAGGGAAATGTTGATTGACCGCCGTCTCGCATAAGATGATCCGATATTGACTGTGAAAGGCTCTGGTCGTGATGTCTACCTCGTCATAGCCGTACACCAATTGTTCGTCAAACCGGATGGTCTTGAACATCTCAGCCGGAAAAAGCGTGCTGTTGATCACTACCGTCTTTAGCTCATCCCGGTTGCTGTACGCCTTCCGCTGAAATCCGAGAAAAGATTGGTCGTGAGGATGGACCAGAAATCCGTTACGTTTCTCCAATCCGGTAACAATCACATTGTCGTACGTGCCGTATTCCGCCAGCCGAAGGTCCATTTCGTTGAAAAATTCCTGATCCAGCAATACATCGTCGTCCATAAACAACACATGGGTTCCGGTCACATGCCGCAACGCGTTATTCCGGTTTGGACAAAGCCCTTTTCGCGGCCCCTCCAAGTAAGTCACTTCAGGAAAATCCGCGAGAACAAGCTCCTTTGTCCGATTGTCGGTACCGTCGTCTGAAACGATAATCTGGTGGATCGGAAAACGGGACTTCCGCACCGATTTCAAAGCATTCGCCAAATCCTCCGGACGGTTTCGCGTACATATGCATACCGATACGTTCATACAAGTCCTCCGTTTACCTGACCTAAAGTTATCCGCAAATATTCTGGTACCAAGCCACTTGCCGGTCCAGCACATCCGCTTCCAAAAAACGTTGGGAGACATTGCGCACCGCATTCTCGGAAAACGCGCGCCATAAATCCTGATCTTTAAAAATGCGAACTGCCTTTTCGGCAAATTGGGACATCTCGCCATACTCCAATAAATATCCGGTTTCCCCGTCGACAATGAGTTCCGGAGCTGCTCCGGTTCTCCAGGTTACAACCGGAAGTCCGAGACTCATCGCTTCCAAAAACGGAATCCCCAGCGTTTCCGCCCGGGAAGCCGAGACGAATAGGCTTGCTTTTCCATAGATTTGCGCCAATTGCTGGCGGGGAGTTGCCGGCATGAAATCGACCTGCTCATACACGCCCAGCTCTCTTGCCGTTTGCATGCAATATTCCTTATAGGACATGCCGTTCGGTCCGGTTGGCGTGTCCTGTCCCACCATAATCAGCCGAACCTTGAAGGCATCCTGGCAAAGATTGGTCTCTTGAAGAATCCGGATGAGATCCACGGGACCCTTCCTGCGGTCGTAGCCGCCGACATAGATCATCACGGGGCCTTGATAGTCCCCTTTTTCCCGGTCTTCCTGACCGATGGCCTTCCGGTCTATTCCGATATGGCAAATATCCACGGCTTTATCGCGCAACCCGAAATCCTGCAAGTATAAATCCTTCAAAAAGCCGGAATTCGCCAATATACCTGTGCTGAAATGCAACTGCAGCCATTCCATCACATGCTGCCGGCCTTTCTTGATCGGTTTGCCGTGAACCCGCTGCACCCAAAGGCTATGTCCGTGGCCTCTTGTGATGATCCGTCCGAACTTGCGGCGCAGCAGCAATGCCGCGTACGCGCCGTAGCCTCCCCATTCCGGGAATTCGATGACGTCGAATCTTTGGGTACGCAGCCAGTTGTAAACATAAAGCCCCCACGGAAGCTTGCCTCCGGATATGCCCGCATACCGGATGCCGCCTTCGCGGAACTCAAACTCTTCCTTTTGGCAGTAACAAGCGATCGTAACCTCGTGGCCCATTTCCGCGAGCATCCGGCAGTAGCGCAGCGTGTACTGGCCGATGCCTCCGGGAATGATGGCGCCGGGGCCTGCTATTTCTTCGCCGACTACCATGCAGATTCTAAGCTTTTTCCCCGTCTCCATTGCTTACCTCCGTACGCTGGGCAGCGTTATCTTCAAATGGTTTTCATCTCCCGGACACCGCGAGAATCCTTCTCGGATACCGCCTGCTCAAACAGGTTCAAATACCGTTCAGCCATGATCCTCCAACTGAACTGTTCCGCAACCCGCCGTGCTTGCTCTGCCATTTTCTTCCGCATATCTGCGTCCTGGCTCAAAAAAACCATCAGGTTGGCCAGATCGGTCCGGTTCTCGGAATCCTCCAAAACGAACCCCGCTGTCACCCCATCCCGATCGGACATCGAAACCAGATCGGCGACTCCCGACTGGTAGGAGGTAATCACAGGCAAGCCGGATGCCATCGCCTCCAGCACCACCAAGGTACAAGCTTCGTAGCGGGAAGGAAAGACGAAGAAGTCGACTGTTTTCATAATGTCGGCCACGTCCCGGCGGTAACCGAGAAACTGGACACGTTTGGATAAGCCAAGACGTTCCGCCATTGTCGGATAAGGGCTTTCTCCGTCGGCGCCAACCACTGCCAGCAGCAGATCGGGAACCCGCTGCATCGCCTTCAGCACGGAATCCAAATTTTTTCTGGGGGATTTGATATCCCCAACAAAAAGCGCCAATAGCCCTGTCCCGTGAAGCCCCAAGCTCTCTCTCGTTATCGGATGCTCGGCATCCATCGGCTGGAATTCTTCCAAGCTGACCCCGTTGTAAATGACTTCAAATGGCCGATCGGCCAAACCGATGGCCACCAGTTCCTTCTTCACCTTATCGGATACGGGAACCAGACGCCGGGCACGGGAATAAGCCCATTTTTCCAATAGGCTATTTAAGGAAGTAAAAAGAAATTGGTAAACTCCAAACCCGTTTTTACGCAACCGGAAAGGATGCACCTTGGATTTGATCCATGAGCTGTGCACGAAATGGACAACATTGATGTCGCTTGATAACCAGGTGATAAATCCGTTCATAACCACCAAATCGTAATGCCTTCGCTTGAACAGCAACAGCACACTGGAGATCAAAGCAAAAATCTGATTTTTCAAAAGCTGTGTCGGCCAACCTTTTACCGGAATTTGCACCCAATGCACATTGGGGTATCGAAGAAACTCCTCTGCAACCTCCGTTGCATACAACTCCAGCTGAATGTCCCGCTTGACCGCTTCTTTGAGAATCTCGTAATTCACCCTGCCCTGGCCGTCGCCTTTGACGAATTTGTGGGTGACGATACAGATCCGCATGACTTCACCCGCTTCCCGGATCTATCTTCAAACCGTGATAAAACCCGATAATTCTTCCTTTCCACACTACCGCTACCTTCCGTCCTGCATGGGAATGAGGCTTTACCGCGAGCCGCGCCCATTGCACAAGGCCAGGCGACGAAGCTGTGCCGATGAGTATCGACCAAGCCAAGAAGATAATCCTACGCAGTAGGCCCATATGCCGGCTTAAGGTGACGGTTTCGTTGTAAACCATATTAAAATGAGAAACAGCGTTGTATTGATTCCGCTTATCGGAATCATGGCGTTGAGCCGGGTAATGGTCTACGGCAACCAACGGATCATAGATGAGCTTCCAGCCCGATCGCTTTACGGAATAACTGAAAGCCAGATCGTTGTGTACCTGGGCGCCCGATCCCCTCAGCTTCTCTTCGAACCATTTGCCGCGGATCGCCGCTCTGCGGTAGCTCATGTTGGCTCCCTTAAGCAAATCCACTTCTCTCGCCGGTCCGACGCCAAGATGATGATTTCCGATAACCCGCCCGAACCACTGGATTTTGCCGACCACCGGACGCGACTCCGATAAGATGCGGCTTCCCTCGTGGACCCAATCCCGTCCGCCGACTCCTCCTACTGCAGGATCGCTCAGAAAATGGCTTTCGATGCGCTGCAGCCAATCCTTTTTCGGGATGGTATCGTCATCGGTAATGGCAATGATGTCTCCCCGGCTTTCCGTAAGTCCGCGGTTTAAGGCAGCCACTTGACCGGGAACGGCAACCGTGATCACACGGAGGGACAAATCATGATAATCCAGTTTTATTAGAGCCTCCAAAGTGTCATGATCGTTATAACGAACGATAACCAACACTTCGTCAGGCATTCGGGTTTGCGCACGAATTCCCTCCAGACAACGCAGCAAATCGTCAACGCGGCGGTAAGTCGGTATGAGGACAGTGATCATTCTTTCATCGCCTGCTCTTGATAGATTCTTGATTTTTTCACATAAGCCCGGTCCATATAACCGATACATATCCAAATCAAAGCCGCCGTAGAGTAATTGCCGCCGATGCACCATCCGCCGATCGTCGATATCAAGATTCCCCAAATCGCGAAGGACAGCGGAGAATTATCCAATTTGTAGAGCCTGTAAGCGGATTTCAAACCTTTTACAATGATAAAGAAGTAAAGAACGAACCCGATAATGCCATCCGATATTAAAATGTTCGTAAGATCGACTTCCGTGCCAATAACCCCTGAACCCAGCTTTGCGCCTGCTATTGACCCTGTGCCCAGTCCATAACCAAGAGGATTAGTCAATCCTCGAACGAAACCATCCATTATTATTTTCCAGTGCAAACCGACCGTGGAATGCTCATCATCCAAAGGATTTGCGAGTCCATCAACCTGATGGGCGATCAATGCATTATCATTGGGATTGATATTGATAATCGCGATATAGGCGCCTGTCGTTATGAGTAAAGTCACGATGGTAACAATCGTCCGGGATTTTCGGGTTCGAGCCGACAAAATCGACAATAGAGAAATTGCGATCATCGTCGTCAACGCCGCGCCTCTCTGAGAGGTCATGAAAATCGCATAGAAGAGCAAGGGGAGAGGCAGCAAGAATGGCAGCTTGCTGGAATTTGCTTTCAGCATGAACGCCCAACAGATAACAGCAGATATGGATAAAAACTGCGCATATTCGTTAGCGCTCGTGAAAGTCGAAATGGCGCGCATCATGCCTTGGACGTTAAGCGAGCTGTAGTTCGTCATGTTCATCCAGGTGATTTCAAAACTGTAAAATCCCAAGTAAATCTGCTTCAATCCGTATAAAGCCAATATGCAAGCGATAATAGGAATGACTTTGATAAAGCGGATCATCATTTTTTCGGAAAAATGCTGCCGGGATAATGTCATCCACATCAGCGGGGTTATATAGAACATTGCTCCCGCCATTCCCGCCAATAAACTGCCCTGCATGGGATTGAATACCTGCATGATATGGACGAACAACAGCCAGCGGACCAAAGAAAAAAACTTACTGTCATCCAGTTCGAGTTGTTTGCGGAAGAAGCGCTCGTAGTAATAATTGAACCCGAAAAAACAAACCATGCCAGGGACAATAGCGACGATTGGGTCGAAGCCCGACCAGCCGGCGAATGGAATAAGTGCCCGGCGAATAAAGCCCAGGATGGGAAGCAGGATAAACATCGCGATAAGGGCTTTGTTTGGCTTTATTAAACTGATGGCATAAAAAATAAGCCCCAGTCCGATTGCCAGCAGCATGCGCAGCCGGTATGGCTCCAAGACCATTGCCGTTCCAAGATAATAAGCGATATAAACAGATAAGAGAGTAATCCAGGTTGCTTTTACATAAGGTTTTTGGAGGACGCCAGTCATCATTCTCATCTACATTTGAATCCTCCCTTCCATAGGCTCGGTATACGTTTGATGTATCGTTCCGGAAAGGATGGCGGCTGTTTCCGCCGATAAGCGCCCTGTATGGAAATATCCTGCACGCAGGATTCCTTGCTTGCTTAACTTTTCCTCAAGTTCCGGAGATTTTAAAATGGCGGCGATAGACTCCGATAAGGCGGATGCGTTATTCATATCTACCAATAGGCCGCTTTCGCCCGGCTCGATTATTTCCATAGGACCGCCTTTTTGCGAAGCGACGACCGCTTTGCCAAGCGCCATCGCCTCAATGACCACCATGCCGAATGGTTCCGTTCCGGTAGAACAGTGCACAAATACATCAAAAGCCTGCATCCACAGCGGAACATCCTGCTGCTGGCCGGCAAAGAGAACTTTATCCGCAATATCTGCCCTACGGGCAAGCTGCCGCAGTTCTTCGGGATAATCAGGCTCGGAAAAATGCTCTCCACCCACGATCACGACATACAAATCGGGGCATTCGCGGACGGCTAACCCAGCTGCTTCAATCAATTGGTGCATGCCCTTCCATCTCTGCAGTCTTCCGACCGTGCCGACGATTTTGGCGTTTTCCGGCAAGTCCAAGCGTCTCCTGGCTTCCTGCCGATTGGGCAGCTTTCCGGGATCAAACCGCTGCAACTCTACGGCCGGATAAACAACCCGGATTGTCATCCGGGGCGATACCTTGCGCTGCGCTGCGGCGGCTGTCTCGGAGCAGCTAAGAATAAGCTTAGCCGGCAGCCTGCTGATCAACCAGTCGCTCCAACCCTTCTTGGCCAAACCATGCTGCCACCAAACAGCGGGAATACCCGCGGCAACCGCACCGACTGATGCATAGAGATGCGCTTTTCCCATCCAGGACATCACCAGTTGCAGCTTCTCCCGTTTCATCCAACGGAATAAAGCGACAGCCGTTTTAGCAAATGACCAAAGACTGCGCAACCGGCCTGCAGGATAAACCGCTACCGAATAACCTAAATCTTGCGCCTGCTGCACCAAAGGTCCGTGTTCCAGAAAAGCCAAGCTGTACTCAACTTTCTCCGCTTCCCGGTTTGCCTTAAGCAGATGGAGCAGCATGAGCTCTGCTCCGCCACGCTGTTCAGCAAGCGGCATGACGATTCCGACTTTCATGACATCCCCTCCGGGAAGCTTTCGATCATTCAATCTCACAAGGTAACCGGCTCGCCCTTTTTGTTGCTTAAGCCGATCCCCCGATATTCCAAATCGTCGCGTTTCGACTCCTCATAAGCGTTACGCCCGTCGATTAAGAGCGGCCGCTTCATCGTATGCAGCAGCCATTCCGGGTCGAGAGTCCGGTATTCCGGCCATTCGGTCAGCAATACAGCGGCATCCGCCTGACTCAGAACATTCAACAGATTCGCATCCAGAATGACGTTTTCCGGAAGATGCGGTTTTGCTATCTCCATAGCTACGGGATCGTGAGCGTAGACCACTGCTTCTTGTAACGCAAGTTCCTGAATAATCGTCAGGCTGGGAGCATCTCGTAAGTCGTCGGTTCCCGGCTTAAATGTGAGGCCCAAGACGGCGATCTTTTTACCGGCTAACGCCCCCAATTCCTGCTTCAGCTTATCGATCAACCTATATTTCTGCGCATTGTTGACTTCAATGACAGCAGAGAGCAGCTTAAAATCATACCCATTGGTATCGGCTATATACCGCAAAGCCCGGGTATCCTTGGGGAAGCAGCTGCCGCCATACCCGATGCCCGCCTGCAAAAAGGATGGACCAATCCGCGGGTCTTCGCCGATAATCCGCGCGATTCGGGTTACATCCGCACCGACAAGATCACATACATTGGCAATCTCATTAATGAAGCTGATCTTCATAGCGAGAAAAGCGTTTGCCGCATATTTCGCGAGCTCAGCGCTACGGATGTCGACTGCGATAAAGGGGACTTGAGCTAATTCTTTCGGCCGTTTCATGCCAGGGGGTTCCGAAAAGCTTTGGTCAATAAGCGGCTGATAGAGCCTGCGGAGGGTTTGTACGGCAGGTTCACTGCCACCGACGACGATCCGGTCCGGATAAAGAGTATCGGTCAGCGCCCGTCCTTGTCTTAAAAATTCCGGATTGCTGGCCATGACTACACGATCAGCCAAACCTTCCGATGCGATGATCGCAGCGAATTCATCGGCGGTTCCAACCGGCACCGTGCTTTTATTCACGATCACCGTCTGTTCGGTTTTATTCTTAATCGAACGCACCGTCTGATTAAAAGCTTCATGCAAGTATTCTAAATTTGGCGATCCGTCCGGATAAGCCGGCGTCCCGACTGCCAAAAAAACCACTTCCGCATTGGCGACGGCTTCCTTGATGGAAGTCGTAAACTCCAACTGCTCCTGCACCATTTCCAACATCTGTTCCAATCCCGGTTCGTAAAAAGGGGCAACGCCCGCGGAAAGCTTTGCAATTTTTCTTTCATCGATATCCGCGCAAACGACTTGATGCCCTAGATGCGCGAGGGATACGCCGGTAGTCAAGCCGACATATCCCGTACCCATTACGGTAACCTTCATCAGAAAACCCCTTCCCGGCTGGATCAGTAAGCGCTGTTTGGAGAAACCACGATCCATACCGTCTTGATTAAAAGCTTCAGGTCAAGAAATAAACTTCTCTCCTGAATATATTTGAGGTCCAGTTCGACCATCTGTTGAAAGCTCAAGCTGTTGCGGCCGCTGACCTGCCACAAGCCTGTGCAGCCGGGAGTGACCAAGAGGCGCAGCTTGTCATAGCTCGTATATTCAGCAACTTCCCGATCCAAAGGCGGCCTGGGTCCAACGAGACTCATCTCGCCTTTCAAAACATTCCAAAGTTGGGGGAGCTCATCGATGCTTGTTTTGCGGATGAACTTTCCGATTTTTGTTATGCGCGGATCGTTCTTCATTTTGAACATAGCGCCTTCCACTTCATTCTGATCAGTCAGATCCGCCAACAGTTCCTCCGCATTAGAGACCATGGAACGGAATTTGTACATGTAAAAGGTTCTTCCATCTTTCCCGACCCTGATCTGTTTGAAGAAGACTTTTCCTTTCGGATCTTCCCGTTTGATCAGGATGGCAAGCACAAGGAAAAGAGGGACGAGTGCAATAAGTCCGAAAAAAGCGCTGATTATATCCAGTACTCGCTTGCTGAAGCTGTACCATTTGTGTTGATTGGATTGAAGGAGCGGATAAACTCGTGCCCTTGGCTGCTCGGCATAGTAGGACCGGTTATTCAACGCTTCAGCTTCCATGGATATATTCCGCATGTTCTACGCCCCTTTTTAACCAATCACTTTTGGCATATTGTCTCTAGCAATTAATTGTTCCATTGCATGAAGCAGCGGCTCGCGCAGTTCATTGTTCTTCAAAGCAAAATCCAATGTAGTGAGGATGAATCCCAACTTCTCGCCTACGTCGTAACGGCGTCCTGTAAAGTGGTAAGCAAAAACGTTTTGCACTTCATTGAGCCGACCGATGGCATCGGTCAATTGAATCTCACCACCGGCTCCAGTTTCCTGCATTTCAAGAAAATCGAAGATTTCCGGCGTCAGTACGTAGCGGCCCATGATCGCCAAGTTCGAAGGTGCTTTACCGAGAGCCGGCTTCTCCACGAAATTACGCACCTTGTAGAGACTGCCATCCCGATAGATCGGATCGACGATGCCATAGCGCTGGGTTTCCGCATCCGATACCGGCTGCACCCCGATGACTGAGGAGAACGTCGTCTCGTATTGGTCAATCAATTGTTTGAGGCAAGGCGGCTCGCTTACGACAATATCGTCACCGAGCAGAACGGCAAAGGGCTCGTCGCCGATGAAGCGTCTTGCGCACCAAACCGCATGACCCAAGCCTTTCGGTTCTTTTTGGCGGATGTAGTGGATATCGACCCTAGAAGAGCGTTGAACTTCCTCCAAAAGCTTTAGTTTTCCGCCTTCCTCCAGCTTGGCTTCTAACTCAAAAGCGTGATCAAAGTGATCTTCAATGGCGCGTTTCCCTTTTCCCGTTACGATAATGATGTCTTCAATGCCCGATTCGATCGCCTCTTCCACAATGTATTGGATGGTAGGCTTGTCGATAATGGGGAGCATTTCTTTCGGCATCGCCTTAGTGGCCGGCAAAAATCGAGTCCCCAAGCCAGCAGCTGGAATGATGGCTTTTTTTACGGTCTTCATCAGTTGGATCTCCTCCCTTGCGATAATAGTGGTAGATAGAATGGCGGCGGCAGTCAATCATCTGTCGTAAGCGATGATGTAAAAAAAATAGCTATACCGACTTGCTCTATGCAAAGCGGCATAACTATCTTTTTTACGATTTCATATCACTTTATTTATAGAAGGGCATCAAACCCGCCCTCACACCACACCACCGACGATTAACGTCTAAGGTCTGCGAAACCCACAGCATGGTCGAGTGCCTACATTGATAAAGGTAAGTAGGCATCACCTTATGAGCCAATCAAGAATAATAGATAGAATTGATTTTCAGAGATTAGCGAGCAGCCCCGTAATAAGCAGTGGCATCGAAATCGGAGCGATTTGCCTTATTGATCACGATCCCCAAGAGATTCGCATTTACTTGAGCCAAACTAGTCTTCACTTTCTTGGCCCACTCCTGCTTGATTTTGCCGTATTCGACCACCAGGAGGACTCCGTCTGCCCGAGCTGCAACGATTTGTGCGTCAGCGACTTTCAAAATCGGAGGAGTATCGATGATGACCATGTCATACTTTTCCTTCAAGATATCCAGCAGGGCATCCATTCTCCGCATAGTCAACAGCTCTGCTGAATTGGGTGGGGTGGCACCGGCGGGAATGAGGGCAAGACCAGGAATGTGGGTGTCCATTATGATTTGTTCTAACGGAATTTGCATGGCCAAATAGTTAGCCAATCCGCTGAGATTGTTCGGTGCAAAATACCGGTGTACGCTAGGGGCCCGGAGATCCGCATCGACCAGTATCGTGCGTTTCCCTGCTTGTGCCAGAGATACGGCCAGATTCACCGCGGTATGGGTCTTCCCTTCACCTTTCTGGGACGAAGTAAACATCAGCACCTTTACATCCTTGCCCACAGAGGAAAACTCGATATTGGTACGCAGCTTGCGGTAGGCTTCGCTATAGGGCGACTCGGGATTGGTATCCATTAAAATCAGGCTTTTATCGGTTTGCTGTTGCATATTGCGCTTCACCTACTCTCCCGCTTTTCCTCGTTTGAGGCTGGAAATCTTTTGGGTTTAGTTTGGCTGCTACCGTCAGCACCGGAACTCCGAACAAGTTGGAGACGTCCTCTTCGTTCTTCAACCGGGTATCCATGTACTCCCAGAGGAAAATGATGCCGATGGAGAAAAGCAGCGCAACCATGAAGCTGAGGATGACATTCTGTTTCATGTTGTCGTTGATGGGAGCAGCGTGATCATTCAAGGAGGCTTCACTCAAGATGAAAATATTATCGATCTTCATCAAAGAAGGGACTTCGTTCTTGAAAACCGTGACAATGGCGTTTGCGGCTGTAGCCGCCCATTTATAATCAGTAGCATTTACTGAAATCACCATAACCGGCGTCCGGGTTAACACATCGACATGAGCCATATGCAGAAGACTTTTCGAGGATACGTTCAATTCGGGAAATTGCTGCACGACTTTATCCATAACCGCAGTCGATAAAATGATTTCTCGGTATGTGGTCGTAATCGCGATATTCGTTGCAAGTGCACCCATATCCATCTGTTCTTGACCGTAATCTCCACTGCTGACTTTATTCACGATCACTTTACTGGATGCGGTGTAGATAGGAGTAATGTACTTATTTGTGTAATACCAGCTTGTTATAGGAGCGATGGTGACGATCAAAAGAATGAGCCATATACGTTTCTTCACAATACCCCAATATTGTTTAATTTCCATATTTTACCTCCAGTATTGTTAGGATACGACTCATTGTGAGTTTTATAGGACCCAACCTAACGTTTTGATACATTACGTATCTTTTATATCTTTTACTTTATGATACATTTCGTATCATGTCAATCGGTTTTTCGCAAATGTCTGTGATTTTTTTTACGGAAAGGCTTTCAAAATGTGCTTCGCTTGAAGAAGCTATACTTAATTTCCCGGATGAAAATGCTTCTAATTTGTGACAGCGTTTCTCGTAAGCGTTTCAATAGATAAGATTGCTAGGGATGCGTAAATAAATACGCATATATAAACAAAAAAAAGAGGCTTTCGCCTCTTTCCTTTTTCCTTACGTTATTTCCACTTCACTCCACTCACATCGTAATCCCATTGCGGAAACTTGGTAATTGGACCCTGATGCTGTAGTTGTATTTTCACGCCTTCGCCTACGCTAAGTTTTGGAATCCGCACAACCGCCTTTTTCCCCTTCTCCACTTTCAATTGAACCATTTGCAGCGAGTTATCCGAAGGAGAAACCGCTTGTCTCGGCTGATCATTGGAAGCCCAAAATAAAGACATAGAATGAGGATTGTCATTATATAGGCTGTAGGAAAGAGTGAGATTGTAAGTCGTTCCAGCCTTCAAAAAGACCTGGCCGCTTTTTAATCCAGTATTCAAGGGGATCACGGTTTGATTTCCGATTTTCAGTTCATGCTTGCTGCTGTCCGAATTTATGATGAAGGTATAAGTGTCGTCCTTATCCGGTGTAATCGTGCCTGTCCATCGGTAAGATCCCTTGCGCGAGGAGAGAGTTTTATTGTACTGGATGAGTCCGATATCTTTCTCATTAAGCGGCTCCGTAAACCGTTCGTCTTTATAGGCCTTCTCTGTAAAAGTGCCCCCTGTCCGCTGAGGATAGCTACCCCACGTGATTTTGGCGGTGCCGTCTACATTGGGAACGAAGGAAAGGGTAGCTCCGGCGCCACCTTGCGCGCTTGACAGGACTGAATCCATAATGAGGGGCCCATCCGTCTTTTCTTCCACCATGAGAAAACGGGGGTAATCCACGGTGCCCAAATCCACAGTAAGCGTATCGCTGCCACCTTGAACGTTCTCAACAGGAAGCTTTTTGTCCGTCAAGGGATCGTACACATAGACATTCGCATTCTTGCCGACAAGGTTAGAAAGGGTTACCCGGAACTTTTGCTCCGGCATATCGTAACGGTCGGACTTCAGGACATTTTCTTCAGGTTTATAAGATTTCGTCAGATCCCTCGTAACGACATAATAACCGATCGCGTACTTGTTATCGTCCAACTGATACGGCAAGACAGCCAAGTCATCCCGATTGTAAAGAGTGGGGTGATCCGCTGTACCATCTCCCTGCAGGACAACCTGAGGATTGAATTCCTCCACCCGCTCCACTTTCAAATCACGCACATTCGTGATCGGTACTCCCTGGGACATGAGGCGAGTAACGTTGTGGATCGCTTCCCACTGTTTGCCCGCGGTATTTCGGACGCCTGCTGTAAGAGTGCCGTTTGATTTCGATAATTCGTTATAAAAAGCTTCTGGCAAAAAGGAAAATTCACTGTCCTTTGATTTTGCGGCGTAAAGCTCAACCGTGTTGATTCCTTTATGGCCATAGAAGGTGAATATTCGTAGAGCCGCTTTGGCTGCAATATCCTGCATCAGGTTGGATATCGCCGGATCGCTTATCGGTTTCCCGGATGCCGAGCTTACATCTTGAGCGAAATCCTTGCGGTAAAAGTTAGTCTCCGTCATCCAGACTTCCGCCTGATGCCCGTCGCCCGGATTCGAGTAACGGTAATGATTGTCAAATAGATTGGGGAAAGGCTGCAAATCTCGAACGATATTCTCCGTCGTGGACGCATAAAACCAACTCTCTGGAAATGCACTCACAAACTCTGGCACATATCCCGTTTCCCCAGCGTCCAAAAGGTTTTTCGTAGCATCGGCTTTTGTCACACTGATATAAGAATCCTTAGAACTGTAACCGGTATAATAATGTCGGCTGAAGCCCGTTTGCCCATTCCACAAATCTGCCCCGTTATCCCATGGCCGCTGATTGGAAAAGCCGTTAATCACTTTGACGCCGGGAAGTTTATTTTGCGGATTGCGAATGTATTGGATGGTGAGAGGAAGGATGGTTTCGACGCCCTCCACTTTTTTTCCGTTCTCTTCATAACGAATCGGCTGGGAAAAGACCGGCTTCGGATCATAATAATTTTCAATCTTCGTGAACTGGCTGCCAAAAGAAAGCTCATTCCAGACCTCGACATCAAATCCGGCATCCGTTTTTCCCGTAGTCCCAAGAACGTCGCGGACAAATCCCGTTACGGTTTTCACATAGCGGAGCCAGCCGTCCAGAGTTTCCTGGGCAGCGGGATTGCTTGTCCCATCCGCATATGTTTTACCGGAAAAAGGTTGATATTTCAATTTCGTCAAATCAACATTTCCCACTGGCAAATCCTTAGGCAAGGGAGCTGAAAGGGTAGCTTGTCCGGTCGCGGCATCTACTTTTGTTATGACCGGATACATGGTCTGATATGCCATATTCTGCAGCCCTGTATAGTACGGTTTAATTTGCTGGACATCACTCAAGTAGATCACTCGGTCCCCTTTTTTGGCGGCCCGAGTCAATTGGATTCTCATCTTTTGATTGGGAGCAGGCAAACCGGAATTTGCATTTAGCAGAATGAGAGGACGAATACCGGCATTCTTCAAAGCGGTAATAACCGCCCTTGTGCTTTCAGGATCAACCAGCTTGGTTTCATCCGCATAAGAGACGGAGCCCCAGCCGATTTCAACACGGGCGGAACGGATACCGGCTTCCTTCAGTACTTGAGCAGCAGTTGCCGCTTCCTTGCTTGTAACGTTGAAATTGATACCCAGCACGTTATTCCATGCTGTTGCGCTGCGGGTATCCATATAGGATCGCCATGGTGTGAGAAAATAGGAACGTTTTCCGAAAGGGATCTCCTGCTGACTCCAATCCTCGTAAGCGCCATTCAGCAGCGCCCAATTACCTGCTGCGCCAACTTTGCCTTGATCTGCTTCAACGCCATTGCCTACCGCCATGCTGGCATTTCCGCCTGCCGCCAATACAGCCACAACCGTTGCAACCGGGACAATGATTTTCGACATGACCTTCTTTCGGAGTGATTTTTTCATTCTACGTTAGTTCCTCTCCTTTTTATTTTTCTGGAAGCACCAACTATATTATTCCATAAAATCCCTCCATACAATGATTTTCGACATTTGACGGAAAATTTTGAATAATAACTTTTTTGAAATCGTCACACTCAGATGTAATAATTCCCCTTTACAGAAAGGAATGGTGGTGTTCCAACTTTTTTCTCAACTGTTTCTCATTTTCCCCTTTCCTTTTTAGTTAAAATCCTCTATGATAGATGTGATACAATTTGTATCAATTGGAACATTCAATCATTTTACAAACGCTTCCATTTTTTGGACAGATCGCGAAAATCCCTCATGTAAAGGAGCGCACTATGATAAACTGTGGAGATCGCATCACATTATTGCGTGAGCATTACGGTTTCACGCAGGAAGAATTGGCGCATAAACTGGGCATTTCTCGTTCTGCCCTTTCCCACTATGAAAAGAACCGCAGAACGCCTGATTATGAGACGCTCATCAATCTTGCCGACCTGTTCCAAGTATCGGTTGACTACATGTTTGGGCGAACCAAACATAACGAGCGTGAACATCTCGCCTAATAGAAAGACACAATAAATCCACATTCCTCATGTATTACCTGGAAGCAAGAGGTAAGTTTCACATGTGAAACGAGGATTTTTTCGAATTGTAAAAATTGATCATCCGCATGAAAAGAGATAAGCGTCAGAATAGGCAAACGTTTGCGCTTTTGAACAAAGAAAAATCCTCTTCACCCGGACGATGAGAGGATTTCCATTAGAAACAGTCGAGAATATTAAGGGAAGGCCATTCGATTTCGACTCGATACCAATCCTGTTTTTCGGTATTGCCGTACCGCGTCCCGATATAATGGATTTTGAGCATTTGCTTCGCGATTAACAAGTCGCAAAAGGTCGATAGGATGGCAAACGTCCGTTTGCAGAACCAAGCGGTATTGGTAGAAGCCTTCCTTAGCCTCGCTCCTTTCAACCAAAATCGCGCAGCCTTTCATATGATGATCAGCAAACATGCCGCCAAGTCCATAGCGAACCTTGTCTCCTACAGGCAGCCTCAAAGGAGTAACAAAAATCATCTCATTCGTCCGAAACTCCACTACACGAATGAGAGCATCCTTTAATTTTACATCCAAAATTCCGACTTTTTCGATTCCCAGCCGGAGGTACAAAGGGAATCCTGATAAAGAGTCACCTGCTCGCTTTATTTTCGACACTTCTCTTCACCTCGGATACAGTTTGTATCATAACCTAGTTTCACTTTACGATACGAAATGTATCTAGTCAAGAGGTTTTGAGTATAAATATAGAGTGGAGTGTAAATTAATGTATTGATATAATATAAATGCATAAATATTAATGCGAAAATCACAGGAGGTATCACGGATGGCTCACAGAGGCGACCGGATCGCACTGCAGCGAGAAAAACGGAGTATGACGCAGGAAGATCTATCAGCGAAATTAGGGATCACACGTGCGGCTCTCTCCCATTATGAAAAAAATCGCAGAGAACCGGACTCTGACACCTTAAATAAGATCGCCGACTTTTTCTCCATTTCCATCGACTATCTTCTTGGGCGTACAGACGAACCGAACCGCGATCTTGAACCGAATATACGAGATTTTGTTGACGATTTGGAACTGTCAGACGAGAAATTGCTGGAGCAGTTTAATTTCACCATTGACGGGAGGAAATTAACGACGGAGGAATCTCGGAGATTTATCGCATTTATTCGGGCGGAACGCTCTATGAGTAAATAATGGGGTTAGAAAGGGCTGTTCTCCGTGTGGAACAAAATCAGCTTGTTGATCGGAATCGATTTAATAACCGGTTCCCGTCATCAGGCTTTTGTTGCGTTGAATCGCTGGCGAGTGAAGATCGAAGAACAGGATATCCGGTTCAGCATGTTCCGTCTCGGCCTCGTTCTCATGGATATTGGTCTTTACCCACTGTTCAAAACGTTCTCGTGAAATGTCGAGGCTCTCAATCAGGCTCTCTACGGAAATGCTTTTCTTCATTAAAACCACGCTCCTGTTCTCTTCATTTGCCTAGATCGACACCCACACAAATCCTTGATACCCTCGTGGAAGTGTCCGGCTGATTCCTTACCACAGAGACCGAATGTTCGGTTTTAACCATAATCAGCAAATCTCAAAACGGTGACATTTATTACTACATTTGATACTCCCATATTATAGCAATGCGTCCAATCCCATGTAGATGGCTATTTTTGTCGAATCAGATTTATTTTCATAGTTTTTAAATCGTGATTATTTTCACTCGTTCGCCTTGATTTTTACTACATTTTTTCGCCATTCACGAACTATTATAATTCATTCAATTTTATATTAATTCGTCATTTTCCAACAAAATATCATGACGAAACAATGAAGTAACCGTTTTCCGTAAAAAAACCTCCCGCATGATTCGGGAGCAGCCGACATGCGAAAGGTTTGGTTTGTTCACAGTTTTGTCATAAATCAGAATTATTCGCAGACCTCGGCTTTTCCGGCATCCTGACGTGTGCGGAAAGACGAGCCGCAACCGCACGTTGCGATAGCATTCGGATTTTCCATCGTGAACCCGCCGCTCATGCCCGAATCTTTGTAATCGATTTTCAAACCATTGATATATTTCAAATCGTCTTGACCCACTGCTACCGTCAAGCCATGAAAGTCAAGGATCGTATCTCCGTCATGCTGCGCATCGTCCACGCCCATCACGTAGGAGAAACCGCTGCAGCCGCCTTCTCGTACTCCAACACGCAGAAACAGCTGGTCATTTTCTTCGTCTGCTAACAGTTCTTTGATTTTAGTTATCGCCGTATCGGACATTTCGATCAATCCGTTAACCCCCTTTAGCTTTGGTTCATTCAGTATACCCCTATTCCATCTGGCTCTCAAGCAGCTTAAGTGATATCCAGGTTGCATCGCTCTTTGAGCAAAATTCAGGCGCCAACTTGCCACGCTTACACCAATAGCCGTTTTTCTTGCTGCTCTCATACAGGGCGTTTATAATAATAATTATAAGTTCCGGCCTTTTCGATTAGAGCTTCCCGGAACAGTTGAAGCTTAAGGAGGTACCATAGTGAGCATCGTCATCCCCACACCAGAAACACAAATGGCTGCCATCGCGGAGAAAGTAGAACATGGACAAAGGCTCTCCCTGGAGGAAGGCCTGTTTTTATATGAATCCGATGATCTATTGTCGGTGGGACAGCTGGCTAACAAAGTAAATCTACGCAAGAACGGCAAAAAAGTTTATTTTATCGATACCATGAGTCTGTACTTCACAAATGTTTGCGAAGCCCACTGCGCCTTCTGCCATTATCGCAGAGACAAGGACGAAGAGGGAGCTTACACCCTCACTCCTGAGGAAATGTTTGAATACATCGATGCGAATATGCAAGAAGGCATGCGGGAGTTTCACATTACCGGAGGTCACAATCCACACGTACCTTTCGAATACTATGTTGGATATGTGAAGGCTCTGCGGGAACGCTATCCTCATATAACGGTAAAAGCCCACACCGCTGCGGAAATCGAGTTCTTTTCCCGGATCAGCGGGTTAAGCTATGAGGGCGTTCTGAAGACGCTGTTGGACGCCGGGCTCGCCACCCTCACCGGAGGCGGGGCAGAAATTCTGTCGGAACGCTACCGCAAAAAAATGGGCGTCGGCAAAGCGACGACGGACCAGTGGCTGGAGGTGCAGCGTACCGCTCACAAGCTGGGCATGAAAACCCACGCCACCATGCTCTACGGCTCTATCGAAACGTTGGAGGAGCGGCTGCAGCATATGATTTACTTGCGGGAGCTGCAGGATGAAACAAACGGCTTCATGGTCTTCATCCCGAATTCCGTTCAACCGGCGACCAAAGAAATGGGCTTAAAACGGCGCGTATCTGCTATGGATGTGCTGAGGACGATTGCAGTCAGCCGGCTGATGTGCGACAACATCCAACATATTAAAGCTTATTTCATTAATATCGGCACGGAGATTACCCAGCTTGCCATGCAGTTTGGCGCGTCGGATATTCACGGTACCATCGTTCAAGAAAGAATTAGTCACTCCGCAGGAGCGCTAACTCCGGAAGGCTTGACCCGCGATGAGCTTGTCTATTTGATCAAAGGAGCGGACCGCATCCCAGTCGAACGGGATACATTCTACAATGAAATTAAAGTCTATTGATCCGGGGGTGTTATTTTCATGAGGAATCTAGTCGTCCTGGGGGGCGGCTACGGCGGTTTAGCTGTCATCGAAGAATTGCTGAAAAATGATCTGCCAGATGATGTGAGAATAATACTTGTCGATCGCATGCCTTATCAAGGCTTGAAAACGGAATATTACGCCCTTGCTGCCGGAACATCGTCGGATATAGAGCTGCGGGCGCCTTTTCCGGAGGATTCACGGGTGACCAAACGATACGGTGAGGTGTCGGATATCGTTCTAGACAACCGGACGATCCATTTTCAAAGCGGCGATCCGCTATCCTACGATTATCTTGTCATTGCCCTCGGCTGTACGGATCAATACCACGGTATCCCCGGGGCTCAGGAATTCACCTGCAGCATTCAATCTTTTTCGTCGACGCGGACAACCTATCGTAATATTGGTGATATCCGCCCCTTTGGGCAAGTCACCATCATCGGCGGTGGTTTAAGCGGTGTCGAACTAGCGGCGGAACTACGGGAAAGCCGGGGGGATCTGAACGTCCGTATCTGCGACCGGGGGGCTAGCATCTTGTCTCCGTTCCCCGCCAAGGCTCAGCGCTACGTCCGGGAATGGTTTCAAAAGAACGATATCGAGATGAAATCGAGAGTTTCGGTTTCCCGGGTCGAACCCGGAACCGTCTATAACCAGGAAGAGCATATCTACACGGATGTAACGGTTTGGACCGCTGGCATTCAACCAAGTCCCGTCGTGCAGCGGCTAAACCTGCCCAAGGATGGCAGCGGAAGGGTTATGCTCAATGATTATCATCAGGTTCCCCTTCATCCGGAACTGTTCGTTGTGGGGGACTGCGCAAGTCTGCGCTTTTCACCCAGCGCACAGGCAGCCATGGCTCAAGGCAACCAAATCGCCGAAGTGCTCCGCGCCATATGGAGCAATGAAACGCCGAACTTGGGAACCATCAAGCTGAAAGGAGTCCTAGGCTCGCTGGGGAAAAAATCCGGTTTCGGCTTGATGGGTGACCGTCGTTGTCGGCATGGTACCCAGGCTGTTGAAAAGCGGAGTGTTATGGAGATCCAAACATCATTTCGGATAAATTTAAAGAGGAAATAGGGTATCCCATTCCTCGATCTCCTTTATCTTTTGCAGAACCAGCTCACGCAGTTCGGGGACTGTCGGAGCGGCGACAATCTCACCGTTAACAAGGACAAAAGGGAACAGATAGCATTCGCCGCAGTTCCCGAGACAGCCGTACTCAATGACATCAACATCCGGGTTGCCTTCCAGTTCTTCAAGCAAGACATCCGTTCCATGGTGCATGTTATTGGTGCAAAATTCGATAATCGGGCGCATGCTTGCTCCTTCCGTTTTCATTTTTCCATAATTGTAATATAATAAATAGACGAAGGAAAGGAGTGATACCATGAGCGATCAAACCCAAATCTCGATGTACGATGAAGTACAGGAAGTTCTCGATAAACTTCGTCCGTTCCTGCAACGCGACGGCGGCGACGTGGAACTGGTCGACGTTGAAGATGGCATCGTCAAGCTGAAATTGATGGGTGCTTGCGGAAGCTGCCCAAGCTCCACCATCACCTTGAAAGCCGGCATCGAACGCGCCTTGCTGGAAGAAGTCGAAGGTGTAGAAGAAGTTGTTCAAGTATTCTAATTGGCTCTCGCCAAGAATAAAGTCTCGGACCGCGATTGCGGCCGAGACTTTTTTTACGTGCGTTTAACTTTTTGATATCCGGTTACTGGAAAGCGAGCGGATCGGATCAAGTCCCCCCGATATATCGATAATATTTCCTGTAAGAAAATCGGAGTGCTGAAGGCAGAGAAAGCCGATCACCCTGGCCACATCTTCTCCGGAACCCGGCCGGCCCCGTGGCGATTCGTCATCCGTCAAGTGTTCCACTTCTCCGATTGTCTTCTCTTTGTTTTCCCCTCGGATGTCACCGGGACAGATCATATTAACCGTTATACCCCGGGAAGCTTCTTCTGCCGCTAACGATTTGGTGAAGGAAACAAGCCCCGTTTTGGCTGCCGCATAAACCGCCCGATGGACCCAAGCCGGCGATTCCGCCGCCTTACCGAAGCCGAAATGCAGTATTCTTCCCCATCCCTGCCGATGCATATACGGGAGGACCAAATGATCCAATTCGATAACACCAGTCAGGTTGCCGCAAAGCAAATATTGAATTTCCTCAATGGAATAATCCGAAAATAACTTTCGCTCACGGATAAAAGGACCCGCATTATTCACAAGCACATCGATCCCACCTAGCGTGGCTGCGCTTTCCTCAACAAGGCGGCGGATATCCTCCGACCGGGTGATATCTGCTTGTACAGCTATGCAGCGAACTCCAGTGCTCATGATCTCTTCACGCAAGATCTCCGCTTCTTCACGGCTATGCAAATAATTAAGAGCAATATCGAAGCCTTGAGCCGCCAAGGTGAGCGCCGTTCGTTTCCCCAACCCTTTGGCACTGCCCGTAATCAGGGCAACCTTCCGTGTCTGCATGACGCACCCCCACCTATAAGATGATTGTATTCCGTCATAATCGTTTCCAGAGTCAGATTAACTTGCATCAGCGAAGAGAAGTAAAGACCACGCTGAGAGAGCGGGTCGCCATTTCAAAGCCTTCCTCTATATCCTTTTGCTTAGCCGAGATATCTTCCAAAGAAATTTTTTCTCCTCTAGCCCGTCCCGCGATTCGCTTCAAATCGTCTTCAAGTTCGCCGTTAACCGCGTGGATTTCCAAATTCCGTTCATGACGCAGCCGCAGCATCGGCTCCTTAAACTGTTCTTTCAGGACCTCCAGCTTATGGGTAAAAGCCGGCGGATTCCCCATCTGCCGCAAGTTATACAGTACGGTGTAATAGGAGAACTTGGGCTTGATCCTATCGGTGCCGATTCCCAAATACTCGTCAAGAAAGCTGCCGAGCTTGTCCAATATGGAGAACAGCCGAATCAGTGCATTTTTGTAAAAGTAGAGATGGCGGTGATAGTGATCCGTTTCCTGCTGGCTCATATCCGCGGCGTATCGGTTGTGAACTTTCTGACAAAACATGCGGCTGGCATAGACGCTCTGCTCCAACTCATCCAAGGAACGCAGAAACCCGCTGGCGAGAACTTCCCTGCGCAGCAGCCTCATATCCGGCCTTTCTTGACCCTCTTCTCTGGCGGCAAGCTTGTCTAGGTAGTGCAGTACTGCATCATTGGCTTCCCGAAAATATTCGGGAACCGTATGCTCAGAATCATCAAACATAAACCGCAGCATGAATGAGAGCCTCCGCTTCCTGTCGGTTTCAGCACCAGTTGAACTTAAGACTGGAACAGTCGGAACGGAGGAACTGCGGACCATTTGAACTTACGGTCGCTGTTGTTTTCGGATTTCCTGATTAGAGCCGGTTTTTCAAGGAATGAAATCCGAAAACAAAGGCGAACGCTACCGCTCCTCCAGTCCAAATGTCCTCCATTCCTCCTTCGACCGTTAATCCTGCAATGGTTCAACTTATATAAATCAGCCCGGAAAATATTCTTTCCAGCGTTTATCAACGGTAGCGACCACATCTTCCCGCGGAAACAGCTCGTCCGGATAACCCGGCTTCATTCGGCAGTCGATGACAAGAGGCAGCTCATAACCGATATGATTGCGCTTCACATGGCTTTTCGCATAGATGTCGGAAGCGGGATTGAACCGGGTAAACACGGTCCAAAGGAATTTCGTTTGACCCTCCGTCGCCGATAGATCATCCGCCAAAATGACAAGAGGCCATTCCGCCAATCTATCGCCTGCCCGATCGACAATTCTTGCAGGAAGCTCAGGGTCAGCTTCATATGCAGAACCGGATACGACAAGGCAACCGCGGCAATAGGGCTTGACTCCCGTTATTCCGCCAACATCTGACAAATCTCTAGCCAAATATTGCCCGGGCAATTCCCGGATTTTTTCTCCGATTCCCAGCATGGTGGCTTTACTGCCGTGGTTCAGCTTGTGACCGGTGTAATCCAGAGTATCATGAGCGGTGTAATTAAAGATGAACAGATCCTGGAAGGGATCAAACCGCTCCAGCACCGTTTCCAGCAGTTCTTTGAAATTCGATAGATCGACGGGCTTATCCGTAACGATGAGAAACTTGGTCAAAGCCAACTGGCCTTGTCCCAAAATACTGAAGGCCCAAGTGATCGCTTCACGCTTATAGCTTTCTCTTACGATAGCAGACGCCAGAGAATGGGCACCGGATTCGGCGTAAGCCCACAAATCCTTAACGCCAGGCATCACGATGGAATACGCCGGAGAAAGCAAGCGCTGTAAAAATTCGCCCAAGTAATAATCCTCTTGAGGCGGTTTGCCCACGATAGTCGCCGGATAAATAGCGTCTTTGCGGTGGAAAACCTTGTCGACATGAAAGACAGGAAAATCATGAACAAGCGAATAATAGCCATAATGGTCTCCGAAGGGGCCTTCCGGACGGCGCTCGTGAGGAGGAACATATCCGCAAATGGCAAATTCAGCTTCGGATACTAAACGATGAGGCCCGCCCAACGGATCATTCGCCACATCAAGCTTTTTCCCGATGATCAGGGATGCTAGCAATAACTCAGGCAGCGCTTCAGGCACCGGGGCGATGGCAGACGCAATCAGAGCCGGAGGCCCGCCGAGAAACACTGTTGTCGGCAGCGGAGCATTGCGTTGTTCTGCTGCATGGTGGTGAAAGCCCCCGCCTTTATGGATCTGCCAGTGCATGCCGGTTGTATGGCCGTCATAGACTTGTACCCGGTACATTCCCAGGTTATGATGACCGGTGTCCGGATGCTCGGTATATACCAGCGGCAAAGTCAGGAAAGGACCGCCATCCTCCTGCCAGCAGGTCAATACTGGCAGCTTGGACAATGGCTCATTCCGATCGCATACCTGCAAAACCGGCGCGGCTGATGTTTGTACCGTCTTCATTCCGACTTTCAAAGCATCCCACATTAAGTCTTTTTGTCCCCAGAGCCCTTTAAAGGTTGGTGGCAGCAAGGTATCGAGCGCACCGACAGCCCGTTTCATAAACTGCTCCGGACGAGGCCCAAAAGCGAGATCCACCCTGCGAGGAGTACCGAACAAATTGGTCACTACAGGAAAAGAGCTGCCCTTTACGTTGGTAAACAGCAGAGCCGGCCCCTCATTTTCGATAACCCGGCGATGGATTTCCGCCAGCTCTAGGTAAGGATCAACCGGTGCGGAGATAACCGCCAGATCATTTTCCCGACGCAAAACATCAAGAAATTGGCGAAGATTCAAATGCATGCATAATTCCCCTTTGTCGACATGTTGTACAGTTCAATAGAGGTTGATTTCGGCAGTATCTGCGCAGCGTTGGTATTAGGCTTTCGAACGCGGCTTAACATCGCGCTTTAATCCCGGATAGAGCGAAACCACAAGATGCGTTTGCTGTGCGAACAAGCCTGCGATGATTAAGATGTGCAGCATCCCTGCGTAGCTGAACCATTCCGTCGCAATCGCCGCCGTCAGCAGCACACCGCTGATGATTTGCAGGACAACGAACAGAACGACATAATTCGAGGTGCGGATCAGATCAGACCGGCCGCTGCGGCGGATCACAATGAGCAGCACAACCAGAAAAATGCACAGCAACAATCCGGCTGTCCGGTGAGCAAAGACTTCTCCCGCGCCTCCCGAAAAATCTGGAATGAGCTTGCCGTTGCAAAGCGGCCAGTCCGTACAGGCTCCCGAGGAATTTGTGTGTTTCACATACGCACCCAAATAGACGACGATATAGGTAAAGATCGCGCTGAGCCAAGCTAACGAGCGAATCGACCCGTTGACACGGCTATTGCTGATCTCTCTTTCCCGAGTGGTATGTATTTCCCTAATGGTTCGATATAACAAATAGGTGGAAGCAAAAGCCATCAGCGAGAACCCGAAATGCAGAGCCATAACCGCCGAGGACTGACTCCAAACAACCGCCATCGCTCCAAGAATCGCTTGAAGCACAGTGAAAAAAGCTGCCATCGTTACATAAAGCCTTGCATCAAACCGGCGGACATAGCGCCATACTGCAAAAAAGGTCACAGCCACCAAGATACCCTCAACGCCGGTGACAGCCCGGTGATTCCACTCAATCAATGATTCCAGCGTATAGCTGGGTACGAATTTGCCGTTGCATAACGGCCAATCATTGCCGCAACCTAGCTCAGAGCCTGTATTAGAAACCAATACCCCCATCATGAGGACGATGAGCATCCCGATACAGGTGACGAGAGAAAGCGACTTAACATACTTGCCCATTACCCATTACCTTCTTCCTAATTCGCTACCGTGTAAAGTAAAAAGTTTCACAAACACGTTCATCCAAGAGATGTTTATCTAGCGGTTTCGTTATAATAGTTATTATAAACGATCTTTCCCCATCTTTGCATCTTTAAACAAAGAAACGCCAGCCACCGACTCTTTTGTCAGACGACTGGCGCTCTTTTTTTGCATAAACCCTCAGCATTTGGAAATTTTCAGGTAGATTCCCTCGATGATCGTCTTACTCTTTCATTCCAGCCAGGGTTTCCGCCACAACAGCCGATTTTTCCAGAAATCCTTCGATTTCTTCACGTGTTTTCCGCAGTTTACTGACGAAGCGGGTCAGTTCCTTCCCTTCGGCAAAGACGATAAAGCTTGGGATCCCTAAAATGTTCAACTGCGTGCACAGTTCCGGAAAATCATCCCGATCCAATTGAATGAAGCTCAACCGATCCTCGTATTTCTTCATAACCTCCGGCATAAACGGATCGATGTAATGGCAATCGGGGCACCAGGTTGTTTTGAATAGAGCAACTGTAGGCTTCTTTGCGGCAATAGCCGAATAGAATTCATCTTCTTCCTTGATTTGTTTCATCATCTTCCGCTCCTTTCATCGTAACGCGGCTTATTGATTGATTGTATAACATGACATGACACTGATTGTCAATTTTGCCGAAATAACCGCTTTTCATTCTCGAGCAATTTTACAATTTTTCCTAAAAGTGATATCATAATGATACTAAATAATAATCAATGAGGTGAATCTTCATGGTGGAAAAAAAGGCTTGGAAGGTCAACGGGTTTCTTGGCTTCCTGATTGAAGCGTTGCTGCTGGGAGGAGGCATTTTTGCTATTGTTCGGGAAGCCACGGTTCCCGCTGTTGTGCTTTTGCTGTTATTCCTCTTTATGCTGACGTCTCTTTCCGTCGTATTCCCCAACCAGGCGAAAGTCGTCACCTTCTTCGGAAGCTACGTAGGAAGTATCCGCGAGAGCGGCATGTGGCTGACCATTCCCTTCAGCGGCCGCAGAAAGATTTCCCTTCGCGTTCGCAACTTCAACAGCATTAAGCTAAAGGTGAATGACATTAACGGCAACCCCATTGAAATCGCGGCCGTCGTCGTTTTCCGCGTCATCGATTCGGCCAAAGCGTTGTTCGACGTTGACAACTACAACAAGTTCGTGGAAATCCAAAGCGAAACCGCGCTGCGGCACGTGGCCAGCAAATATCCATACGATGATTTGAATGGGGACGAACTGAGTCTCAGAGGAAACTCAGATGAGGTATCCGCCGAATTAACCAAAGAATTGCTTGTCCGCCTCGCCGTATCCGGCGTGGAAGTCATCGAAGCGCGACTCACCCACTTGGCTTACTCGACGGAAATTGCCAGCGCCATGCTGCAGCGGCAGCAGGCTACGGCCATTCTCGCCGCACGCCAGAAGATCGTGGAAGGAGCTGTCGGGATGGTGCAGATGGCCATCTCCCAGCTGCAGTCCGAAGGCATCGTCGAGTTGGACGATGAGCGCAAAGCGGCCATGATCAACAATTTGATGGTCGCGATCGTATCAGACCGGGCTGCCCAACCGGTTATCAACAGCAGCTCGCTGTATTGATCGCCCGAGCTTAAACGATGGCAACCAAAAAAAGCTTCCCCCTGCGAATCGATCCAAACCTTTACGAGGCTTTGGAAAAATGGGCAGCGGATGAATTCCGCAGCGTAAACGGCCACATCGAGTACCTTCTTCGGGAAGCCGTCAAACGGGCGGGACGGCTTCCGGGGGCGACCAAGCGGGGGCAGGAGGACGGATAATCTAGCCTCGAAATGCGATGAAACGTGAAAAAGCCGCAACCACGCCGGTGAACCGGCGCTCGTTGCGGCCTTTTTTCATACTCTCGTTTAGGATGCCTCTAAGGCCGAGAAATTTCGATCGATTGATCCTCGCTGTGCCAAATCAATTTGCAGCCAAACTCGGTTGCCAGGAATTTAGCCGGTACAAAGCTGCGTCCGCCGACAGTTTCCACCGGCGCCGCCATCTGGACAGGTTTTCCGTCAACGACAGCCGTGTTGCTTCCCTCTTTCAAGGCGATGACTTTTCCCGAAAGAATGTCGGTAATGACAATCTGTTTATTAACCGCATCCCACGTCACTTCTCCGCCCAGATCCTCGGCAAGCCGAACCGGCACCATGGTCGTCGTTTTTTTCAAGTAGGGGAGCCGCTGATAATTGACTTGCGCGTTAGGCATGACCAATAAGTGCAAATTGACGTCTGTCGCTTTCAAATCGTTGGTAAGAAGCGAATAAAGCGGAGAAGTTGGTTCAAGATTTTTCAAGAAATAATATTGATTAAAGGACGGACCGATCTCGAGAGCTCCTGCAGCATCAATCGGATCCACCTTCACCGTTTGGTTCACATTCCATTTTTCCGAATTCACTTCCAAAATAATGCCGTTCAAGCCTTCCGTTTTATCGGCCGGCAACTTCATGTTTACGGTGATATTCGACTTGCGAATGTCGCCATGACTGTCGACAAATAAGTCCGCGCTCAAGGAAAGGTCATCGTTCAATACCGATTGGACTTCCTCCGCACTTAATTCCTCCTTCAACTGGCTTATGAGATCCGGCAGCTCTCCCTTTGCTTCGGTGTAAGCCTCATCAATAGCGGTAGCCAACTCCTCATCGGAAAGAGTCCCTTCCTCCGCCATCTGCGCGGTGAGAACCAGTTTCATAATGGATTTGAAGGATTCTTCGTCGCTAACCAGATTCGTGATAAAGGTTGTGAGCCAATCCGTCAGTTCACTGCCTTTGATCTCCGCATGGACCTTAGCGCCGAAAACCGATTCGCCGTGAATAGTCGACGACTGCATCGATACGTTAAGCTTTTTCGGATTCGGCATTTGCTTGACCACAAGAGGAATCATTTTCTTATATTGCTCCGTTATGATGCTTGCATCCACCGGAATAGACAATTCCGAACCGATATCCTCGCCAACGGCACCGGAGCTTAGGAGTAGCGGATGTTTCGTCCCCCCCACGTTCGCCAGGACCTGGGTCCCGTTTGTATAGAGCTCAAAAGGAATGCTCACTTTCCCCAATGTCAAAGTACCGGATGCGGAAGATTGGGTTGCATCCGCCACCTTTTGATCCAGCGTTACCGTAATGTCCTTGAGCATATCTACCAGTTTTGCCGCTTCCTCCGGAACGGCCAGAGAATCATCCATCAACAACTGCAGATGAACCGACTCCGTCGACTCGTAGGAATGTACGTCCGTGCTCTTTAAAAGCACGTTGTTTAAATCCACTCCATTTACCGCCTGACAGCCGGCCATAATGGCGACGATCAGACTCAAAAGCAGCCCCAGCCCAAACTTTTTCTTGCGCTTCATCCCGATTCTCTCTCCTTTTACAATGAACTAACCTTTTGGAAAATTATGTACTTTCCTATCATACCATTTGCCTATATGAATCGGATACTCCCAATGATGCTACCGGTAAAAAAACAACCCTTTCGCCGCCGAAGCGGAGAAAGGGTTGTCGGGATGATAACAAATTTATAACCGAACGCCAACCATGCGGGACACCTTTGAGATGAGCCTCTGAACGGAGGCAGGATAGGAGCGGATATCGTCTTTCGTCACGACACGGGTAACTCCCAGCATAAGGGGATACAGCAAGGCGACTGCGCTGCAGACGATCGCCGATTGCAGGAAGAAATCGATGCGATAAGGAATGTGAATCAAATAGTGCACCAGGCTTTCCAGCAGAAAACCGATACCGGAAACGACGGCGATGACCACGCCTAAGCGCAGCCAAAGATCCCGATTAAAGATCCGGTAACCAGGTATGCGTCGTTTTAACGTTCGGTCGTTAAGCCATGCCATCAATATGAAACAGACGGCTGTCCCCATATTGACTCCATAAACACCGATGAAAGGAGCAAAGATGTAGCTGACGGCGATCTTAGCGACTAGGCCGATGATGACATGGCCGACCAACGGCTTCATCGTGCCGATCCCCATCATGATGGCTCCGGAGGTTTGCATCGTCGACTGGAAAATGGATATATAAGTCAGGATGATGACCAAATCCGTGCCCCCCGGGTCACCGAAGGCAAGGGAGTTTAGCGGCCGGGCAGCGGTGGCGACGATAAGCAACATGTACAGACCGGAGAGAATCGCAAGACGCATAGCCCGCTCCGTTTGGCTCGACACCAGTCTCATATCCTTCCTGGCGAAAGACGATGAGATAATCGGGACGATGGATTGGCTAATGGCAATGGCAAGCACAATGGGTAGCCCTGCCAAGGATTGCGCCCGTCCGGTTAATTGTCCGAGAATTTCTTGGGCTTTATCATCGCCGACTTGATTGATGATCAGCGGCTTGATGATAGAAGAATCGATCCAGTTGATGGCGGGAACGGCGCAAGCAAAAAGAACGACGGGCACCGCTACGGCGAACAAGGTTTTGTAGATGCTCTTATACGGAATTTGCGCCGCCCTCCGACGGGCTTCTGCGGACGGGATCAGCCCCGCCGCCCGGTCGCTTTTGCGCATCCGGATAAAGAAATAAAACATCACCACGATGGCGCCGATGGTGCCGGCGACTCCGCCGAAGGAAGCTCCGGTGACCGCCCATGTTTGACCCCAGCCGATGGAGATAAACATGTACGCAAGCAGGATGGCGGTGAGTACCCGCAAAATCTGCTCGAAAATTTGCGACAGCCCGTTGGGCAGCATGTGCTGCCTCCCCTGGAAATAGCCGCGCATGACCGCAGCCAGCGGAAAGAGCAAAAGCGATGGCGCGATGGCGCGAATCGGCCCGACGGCCGACGGATCTTTACTGAACGACGCCTGCCAAGGGGCGTAGAAATAAAGAAACACCGTAAAGATTAACCCGGAAACCAATGCAAACCAGACAGCCGCCTGAAAAATCCGCTCCGCTTCCGCTTCGCGGCCGGTCTCCATCTTTTCCGCCACCAGTTTGGCCACTGCGCTGGGCAGGCCGGCTGTCGCCACCGTAAAGAGAATAAAATAGATGTTGTACGCTATGCCGTATGTACCCATCCCACTGTCGCCCAGCAGATGCTTCAGCGGAATCCGCTGCACCAAGCCGAGAAATCGGGCGACAAACGCTGCCGCCGTAAGAATAAGCGTGCCTTTTATCAATGAGTCCTTGGTCAAGCCGTTCTCCTGCCTTTCTTTACCCAAAACCCTTCTGGATCAAGACCATTAAGCAAGGCCGCAGCTTCCGCCGCGACCTGTGCCCTTTCCCAAGCTCCATCAAGCTACCCTTTTTTAACGATAGCCTCAAGGGGTTCATTGTAGCCGTAAATCGGATTCGCACCGTGCTTGGGAGCCGCCCAACGAATGGCGTTGGCGATGACCTTCAGCACGTTTTTGTCGTAATAGGTGGGATGGGTTTCGTGCCCCGGGCGGAAGTAGAAAATCTTCCCTTGTCCCCGGTGATAGGTGCAGCCGCTGCGGAACACTTCGCCGCCTTCAAACCAACTGACGAACACAAGCTCATCCGGTGCCGGAATGTCAAAATGCTCGCCGTACATCTCTTCTTTTTCCAGTTCAAAATAAAGCCCGATGCCTTCGGCGATAGGATGAGCCGGGTCGACGACCCAAATTCGCTCTTTCTCGCCATACTCCCGCCATCTCAAATCGCAGGAGGTGCCCATCAGCTTTTTAAACACTTTCGAAAAATGGCCCGAATGAAGGACGATCAGCCCCATCCCCTGAAGCACCCGCTGATGTACCCGGTTCACGGTTTCATCGGATACTTGTTCATGCCCCATGTGGGCCCACCAGATCAGGACATCCGTCTTTTTCAGCACTTCGTCCGTGAGTCCATTCTCGGGTTGATCGAGAGTGGCGGTGCCAACGGTAAAATCGCCGCAGGCGATGCCGTCTGCTATGGCTTGGTGGATGCCCTTCGGATAGACGGCGGCTACCAACTCATCCTGGCGTTCATGCAAATACTCGTTCCAAACGGTGACATGGGTCATTTTGAACACTCCTTCAGCTGTTTTCGGTCTGTTATTACTAGATAAGCCAAATGAAGAAGAGCACAATCATGAGTATTTGCAAAATCACCTTGACCACCGCGCTGGAAAAGAAACCAAGCAGAGATCCGATGCCTACCTTAACGGACTGGTTGAAGCTGGCGCCGATCAGCAGCTCACCGGCCATCGCCCCGAGAAACGGACCGAGAATCAAACCGACACCGGGAAAGATAAATGGGCCGATAATGAGACCGATGATGCTGCCCCAGACAGAGGCTTTAGAGCCGCCGAACTTTTTAACCCCGAGTGCGCTGATCAGATGATCACTGACAAAGATCGCAGCAAACAGCATCGTCTGTAACGACCAGAACCAGAAACCGAATGGCTTGAAGCTGATGAAAATACCGTAAACGAAGAATGCGGCGTATACCGCGACGACGCTGGGAAGCACCGGATAAACGATGCCAGCCATGCCAATGACAAAAAGCGCGATGACCAAGATCCATCCAACGACTTCCATATGATCCGCCCTACTCTCCGAAAAGGTATTTTCGAATCACCTGGGCTACGCCGTCTTCCTCATTCGTTGCTGTGACTGCTTTGGCAGCCCGTTTAATATCTTCCTGGGCATTGCCCATGGCGATGCCCAGTCCTACCGATTGAATCATCTGCAAGTCGTTGAGGCTGTCACCGCAGGCGATGACCTCCTCCATGCGGATGTCGAGGAGCTTGCAAACCTCGCGGATGCCGCTGGCCTTGCTGACACCTTTCGGGTTAATCTCGATGTTGCGCAAGTCGGAGTTGCTCAGCTCATAGAGCTCCGCCGACTGCACGATTTTGGTGATTTTGTCCAATTGTTCGGGATCCTCGCTGAAAAAGCCAAACTTGATCCAGGTGAAGTTCTCCAGTTTGTCCACCCAACGTTCCTTATTGAACATGCCTTCGGTGGTGTATGCCCAATACCAGCAATCTTCGGCAATAGCCAAATCGAGAAGCTCACGGATCCATTCCACTTTCATTTCGTGGCGGGTGAGCAGCACGTTCGGCGCTTCCCACACTTCGCCGCCGTTCACCGATACCATCGGCGATTTCAAGCCGAGCTCCTCCACGTAGGGCTCCACGCTAGGAACACCGCGGCCAGTGGCAAACATCACCGTGATGCCGTGTTCAATAGCCTTGGCAATCCACTTGCGGTTTTCCTCGGAAATCTTCTTCTCGTCGTTAAGAAGAGTGCCATCCATGTCAAGGGCGACCAGTTTATATGGAGTTTGAATCTGGTAAGCTGTCATCTCAGATCTCCTTTAAACAGCCGCAAAAGCGCGGCTTGACTCGGGCAGCATGTAGGTGCTGTGCCAAAGGGCAAAGACGTAAATGACCCACAGGCGGCGGGCGTAATCCCCTTGACCGCTCTGATGTTTGGCCAGCATGCTTTCCACGGTGGACAGATTGATGTAGTCGCCGATACCGCCGGCTTCGATTTGCTCCAGCACCGTTTTTCCTTGCGGGCCTCTCAGCCAATCCCGCATCGGAACGGGGAAGCCAAGCTTGGGACGGTCCAAAATAAAGCTCGGAATAATGCCTTCCATTGCCTTACGGAATATATATTTCGTCGTTCCGCCACCCAGACGGTAGTCCACGGGAATTTTTCGGGTGAGCTCGTACAGATCTTTATCCAAAAAAGGTACGCGCAGCTCCAGAGAGTGGGCCATGGTCATCTTGTCCGCCTTCATCAGGATGTCTCCTGGCAGCCAAAGGTTCATGTCAATGTACTGCATCCGGGTGACGGGATCGAGATGGCGGGTTTTCTCATAATATTCAGCTGCGATTTGATAAGGATTCTTGTAAGTACCCAATTTTTCGGCGCCGGTCTTTAGTACGTCCGCCTTCAAGTCTTCAGAGAAGATCTTCGCGTTGCCGATAAAACGTTCTGTAAGGGGCGTTGTGCCTCGCAAAATGTAATTGCGACCGGGAGCGCCGCCGGGGAGGGCCAGAGCCATTTTGCGCAGCAGTCGCTTAAGCGGCGCCGGCATCGTCTCAATGGGCTTCAAGGAGAGAGGCTCACGGTAGATACGATAGCCGCCGAACAGCTCGTCAGCGCCTTCGCCTGAGAGTACTACCGTCACGTGTTCGCGGGCCAGCTGCGCCAGATGGTAGAGCGCGATGGCCGAAGGATCGGCAACAGGCTCGTCCTGATGCCAGATGGCTTTGGGCAAGCTGTCGAAGTAGTCTTTTTGCGAAATGATGCGGTCATAGTGTTGGGTGCCCATGGCATTTGCCGACTCGCGGGCGATGATCGTCTCGTTGTTGGCCCCTTCGAAGCCGACGGAGAAGGTGCGGATCGGTTCGATGCGGCTCATGTGAGCCGCCATGGCGGTAGAGTCGATGCCGCTGGAGAGGAAGCAGCCCCGCTCCACATCGCTGACCAGGTGATGGCTTACCGAATCCATCAGTTTGGCGCGGATTTCTTCTACATAATCGTCGAACTCCCGGTTCTCCGGCTCGAGCATCGGGTCCCAATAGCGGACTTGGGTCATTTTGCCGTCTGCGGTCACTTTTATGTAGTGAGCAGGACGAAGTTTTTGGATACCGGCAAACATCGTGTCCGGTTCCGGAACGTATTGAAAGGTCAAATAGTTCATCAGACCGTCGGTATTCACTTGCCGTTCAATGCCTTCTGCTTCCAGTAGGCTTTTGATTTCGGAGCCGAAAACAAACTGCTCGGAAGAATAGTGATAGTAAAAGGGCTTGATGCCGAAATGATCCCGGGCGCCGAACAGCATCCGTTTGTTCCGGTCCCAAATGACAAAGCCGAACATGCCGCGCAGCATTTTCACGCATTCTTCGCCGTATTCCTCGTACAGGTGAACGATCGTCTCCGTATCGGAATGGGTGCGGAACACGTGTCCCCGGGCTTCCAGGGTCGCACGCAGCTCTTTATAGTTGTAAATCTCTCCGTTGAAAATGATCCAAACCGATTCATCCTCATTGCAAAGAGGCTGATGCCCTTCCCGCAGGTCGATAATCGATAATCTGCGAAAACCGAGGCCGATTCCTCCCTCCGTCAAAAAACCGGAGTCATCCGGTCCCCGATGAGCGATTACATCGGTCATTCGTTTCAGGCTTTCCCGTGACGGCTCCTGACCGTCAAAGCGCATCAAACCAGCGATTCCGCACAAATTATCCACTCTCCATCTATGTTGGTATCCGTATGGATTCTATATAGGCGTATCCATTTTTACGATACACTAGTATACCATACCATTCGCAGAATGAGTAAATATCCAGCCGCAAGACGACAAAATCCACAAAAAAGACGCAATAAGCAGCAGCCGTGACCCACTGGCTTGATCGCGGCTAAGCAGAGAAACAAAAGCCTGCAAAAGTGCACGAAAAAGAAAAACCTGCAAAAGTGCAGGAATTTCGCTCCGGGAAAGAGGAATTGATGATCCGGAGCTGAAATAACCTGATCTTTTGCAGGATTTCGATCAAGGGTAAAGCCTTCAGCGACAGGCAGCCGGATCTTCGGTGGCAAAAGCGGCGGCGCTAGTTACCACCCGCTGGGGTGCCGGCGTCTCCGGCAGCCGGTTGATCGCCGCCGGTTTGGTCCGGCTGGCCTCCCGCATTACCGCCAGTCCCGGCCGTTTGGCCGGCTGGTATCGCTTCATCCTTTTTCTGGTTGCCGTTGGAATTGGCGGTGCCATTATTCTTCGGCTTGTCGCTTGGCTTCTGGTTATCTTTTTGGGTATTGCCTTTTTGGGTTCCAGTGCCACTAGAATTACCATTTTGCTTCGTATCGCCTGTTGCCGCCTGCCCAGTCCCCGTCGTTCCGTTTGCCGTAACCTTGCCGTCTGTGCCCGTAGTTCCTGTCGTATCGGTAGATTCCGTTTTCGGCCGCGGCGTCCCGGTTAAACCGATGTACTCGTCGTAGGCATCGTAAATTTTCCTAGCGATAGGAGCGGCGCCGTACCGGCCGTAACCGCCTTCCGGCACAACGACAGCGATGGCGAGCTTCGGCTTATCGGCAGGAGCGTAGCTGATGAACACCGCGTTCTCGATGGTCTTCCCGGCGATGGAAGACTCAGAGGTCCCCGTTTTTCTCTTCACCGCATAAGGGAAATTTTCAAAGCCTTCAATGCCGCTCTCCATCCCGTCATAAAGCACTTTCCAATAGGAATCGGGGAACTCCACTTCATTCAAAACCGTCACATTGTCCCGCCAAGTCGACAGCACTTGATTGTCCGCCGTCGTGATGCGGTCGACAAACAGCGGCTTCATCCGTTTGCCGTGATTCGCCAGCATCGAAACATACTGAGCCAACTGCAGCGTCGTATATTTGCCCATTTGACCGAAGGAAGACATCACCATTCGGGTTTGCGCCGTCCCGGCCTTCGGATTCAGATAGTCGGCAATTCCTTTGCTTTCGTAAGGAAGCCCGCTTTCCGTCGACACGCCCAAACCGAACTGCTTCATATACGAATCCCAAACTGCGGCAGAATCTGTATTCGGCCGCTTGTACAGCTTATCTCCAATCATGGCGGCCATGAATGTGTTAGAGGAATGCTCAATAGCAGTGGCAGGAGTGAGCAACCCGTAGCTGTGCCCTTCCGAGTTGCGGATTTTACTGTTGTCCTTGCCGTAGAGGAAGGTCCCCGAATCAGCGTAAGTGCTCCACGGAGTAATCAATTTCTCCTGCAAGCCGACTAATATCGTCAGCGGCTTGATGGTCGAGCCCAACGGCACCAATGAGCTGGGATGCTTGCCTACCTTATCGTCGGGCAAGTCCGCGTACCGCTCCTTGATGGTACCGTTAGGGTAACGGTTGAGGATCTCCCGCAGCTTCGACGACGTCAAATTATACCAGGAAGACGGATTGTAGTCCGGCATGCTGGCCATGGCGACGATCCGCCCCGTATCCACTTCCATCGCTACCGCGTAACCGGCGACGGCTTCCTTTCCATCCACCCAATATTTCGACGTAGAGCTCTGCAATTTTGCCAAATGCTCGGTGATGGCGTTTTGCGCCGCCAACTGAACGTTTTTGTTGAGGGTCAAATAAAGGTTGTGGCCTTTTTCCGGATAGGTGATTTCCGGTTCGCCGCGGATCTCATTTTTGGCGTTAACAGGATATTCCTTCTTGCCGTTTTCGCCGCGCAGCTCGTCCTGGTACATGAATTCAAGGCCGTCGATCCCGACATATTCTTCACTCTGATAATTGTTTTTAAAATCGGTTAAGTCCTTTTTGGAATCCTCTTGCTTGCTCTTATAGAATCCCCCGACTTTGTCGTCCATCGTGATCGCCCCTTTAAAGGGCTTCATGTAGCCGACCATTTGGGCAGCCACCTGCTTGGAATCGTCAGGCTCGTAGGTGCGGACGGTTTCCTCTGAGATATCCATGCCCGGGAATTCATCCCGGTGCTCGGAAATATAGGCGATTTCCTTCTCGTTCAAATCGGAACGAATACGCCGGGGCCAATAACCGAAGCCTTTAACCGTGCGCTTCTCGCCTGTATACGTTTTTTCAGTGTCCATCAGTTCGAAAATTTCCTGGGCTGTCAGCTTCTGCTCCGGCTTGTCGCTGTATTTAGCGAACACCTCGGCCAGGTTGTTGGCGATGTTCACCTGTTCCTTCCACCGGTCCGTGGAGGATTGGTCTTTGGAGGTGGGCAAAATGGTATAGAACAGCGTCTGAGTGGAGACCGTCCAAGCGATGGGTGCGCCGCTCATATCATAAATGTTCCCCCGCACCGGGGGAATGATATATGGCTTTTTCTCGTATAGCGCCTTCTGGGCTTGCAAAACCGGCCCTTGGACAAACTGCAGGTAGGCAAGACTGACAATGAGCACGGAGAACAGCAGAAAGGTAACCAGGAAGAACATATTGATACGCACGGAAAAATACCATTTCCTCTTCCCTTCTTGCTTGTTCGCGTCGTCCAAGTCGTGTGTCGACATGCTTCTTCTTCCCTTCCTGTATAAAAATCAGACGGATTTACGTCAGCTCATTTAGCGAGTGAATGCTTCCGTCGGCTTGGTAGGTATAACGCGATATTTTCACGGCATCCATTCCTACCTGGGCAGGAGCCCATATATCATTATTTTCGTGGTCTCCTACATAGAGTACATCTTCCGCGGCCAGTCCGGTTTGCTCCAGAGCCAAGCGGAAAATCGCCGGATTCGGCTTTTCCAAACCCACTTCAGTAGAGACGATAACGGCATCGAAATAGTTCATGATTTCTTTTTCCCGCAAAATGGTCGCAAGGGTCGGCGCGAAATTGGAGATAACCGCCATCCGCAGGCCGAGGGAACGAAAACGCTCCAGATTCGCCTTGACATCCTCAAACAACTGGTAATGTTTCGGATCGATAAATTCATCGTACAGCTCGTGGCAGACGAGATAAATTTCTTCTTCGCTCCACTGCTCCCCGGCTCCGAGGCGGTCCAAAATAAACCGGTAAAGGTCCATCCAGAATTTTCGGTCCGATTCAGGCGAGCACACCTGCTCAGGGTTTAACTGCTTGCCGTAATAGAACAGATTGAACGCTTCGTCCAGCAACTGGCCGACATGCTGTTCATCATTATGGAATGACTTCAATGCAAGGAACTGGCTGAACAAAATTCTTGCTTCCGGAATGGTCAAAAGAGTATCCCCTGCGTCAAAAAAGACGGCTTTATAGCCGGATAACGGTTTTCGCATGGTGCAGCTCCTCGTTCTATTATGGCGGACCCGCCGATCCAGGGGGCCGGTGTCTTTCGCTATTAGGCCGATTCTTTAATATGGGTCTTCTCAAAGCCCGGCGGGTTGAACCAATTGCCGCCGCTTGATACCCAGGTGGAGTCAAGGGGAATCCAGTGGTCTCCATCTACCTTCACTTCGTTCCAAGCATGCGGTCCGTAGCCTCCCTGCCCGTCATAACCGAGCCCGGTGACGACACGGACATCCAATCCGACAGCCTTCGCCATAACGGCATACAGCCGGGAGTAATCGATGCATACGCCTTTCTTGGAGGCAAAGGTTTCTTCCGGCGTCTGCTCTTTCCATATTCTTTGCTTCATGTAGAGATTGTACTTATCCCAATCGTATTGAACCCGGGTTCCGATGAAGGAATATAAGGAGCGGGCTTTCTCCTCCGGAGTGGAATCGCCTTTCGTCACTTCCAAGGCGGCCGCTGCGATATTATCGGGGATGTTCGCATCCAACACTTCATAGCGGCGCTGCAGAATACCGGCGAACTCCTCTTGTACTTGCCGAGAAAATACGGGCAGACGATCCGTCACCCATTTCCCAGTCACCGGTTCGATGATTTCATTGGCTCCCTTTTGGTAGAGAGATGAAGACTGAATATATCCGGCAATAGGCGAGTTTGGAAACACAGTCGCGCAAACGAACAGCAAAGCGATCATCGCCAGCGCACGCCCCATGCCGGTCAATCCGCCAACGAAAGCCCCGGTGATGCTGCTTAGCCACCGCCTGGCAGGAGAACCTGACTGATTCCCCACCTTTTCATACGTCCGGATGGAAGTAATACGAACGGTTACTGCATTCAGGATCATTTTCACGATCATGTAGGCCAACAGAAAGAGAAGGCCCGTACGCAACAACGTAAAGTCCCGCAAGCCGGTCACAAAAGTATAATAGCCGCGGCTAAAGACGTCCAGTTCGACGGCGGGAATTTTAATGTTCCGCGAGACGAGCCAACTTTGAAGGAGCGGCGAACAAGCCTTTGCCGCAAGCCAGGCCATTAATATGGCCGCCAAAGTAAAGACCCCTTCAATGACAGCCCGGATAAACTGGAGCGCCGAACCGGATGCACCCTTGCCGGCGCCTTGTAAAATGGAAGCAGCTAATATGATGACAAGCAGAGCCGAAATAGCATTAACATCTTTCGCAGCTTCCAGTAAATCCGCCAAGTTCAATCACCCCCAGAGCGGAAAATTGGGAACCAGCGCAACACTCAAATTGCTGTCCATGTGATAGGAGGTGGGAACGAGATTTTTTGCATTTTCCAGCTCGTCCTTGTACTGGTAACCGTAATAAAGCACTGCAGCTGCAATCACAACCACCAGAATCCACTTAACCGCAGTTTTAACCAACTTCACGATCAGGAACAGCACAATCACTGCGATCACCGCTACATACCAGCGGTCTTGTAGAAAAGTCGTCCATTGATCCATCGGATGCTACCTCCAGCTCTACCAAACAGGTATTGGGAAAAAACCTATACCTATTCATCATACAACATACGGCCCCGCCACTTCATCCGTTTTTTGCAGGAAAAGTCGATCTCCCTATGAAAATGGCTCTGCCAAGGCTTTGCAGATAGACCATTCCGGCCATTTCCCCCGGCATGTTCCTCGTTCTAGCGCCTGTCCTGCCCGCGTATACGTAGTACGAGTACACTGCCCTTGGAGGTGCCGGAAGATGAAAACGGCCATCTGGCTTTATCTTTTCATGTTTGTCGCTTTGTTCGATCTGCATGCCCAATACCCGATTTTATCGCCCTTCGCCTTATCCATCGGCGCTGCCCCCTCTTTTATTGGACTCATTATGGGGGTATACTCTCTAACCCACCTGCCGGGAAATTTGCTGGCGGGAGTCGGCGTAGACCGGTACGGCAGCAAGCGGTTCATCGTAATCAGCCTCATCGGTTCGGGAGTCATTCTGCTGCTTCAATCGAGGGTGAGCAATCCCTGGCAACTTCTGGCCATCCGCTCCATCAGCGGCTTTGTTCTGGCTTTTCTTTCTCCCGCTTGTATGGCGATGTTAGCCAAGATGGGCAAGGACCGGTTGCAACAAAGCCGGCTTATGGCCGGCAACGGCTTGGTGCATACGCTCGCCTCCGTCGTTTCGCCAGCTGCCGGCGCCTTTCTGGTGGCGAAAATCGGGTTTACCGCCTCTTTCACAGTACTGGGCTGGGGACTGATCATCACAG
>NZ_CBQR020000170.1 GCF_000455485.1 Gorillibacterium massiliense | reverse complement strand
TCGGCATTCGCGAGTACAGCAACCATCAAGCAGAAGCCAGCCTACATGGTGGCAACTTGGTGCTGCCAGCCCGCCAGCTCGCCGCACCAGTTGGGCCGGACAAAACAGCTATGCCGCTTGCGCCTGTCAAACCGCTCACGGCTCGCAGTCATCGGGCAGACCGCTTGCCATGGGCGTTTTTCGGCATTCCCGTCGCTATATCCTGCTCCCAAGGTATTTTGTTCTACGAACTGCCGTTGATGAAATCCGCCCTCCACTCCGTTGTAACCTCCGGCGTCATGTTTACCATGGTCAGCTTAGGAGCGTTGTTTTCTTTAAGCCTGCTATTTTTAAACCGGACTCCCGCTTTTTGGCGGACCATGCTGGGAAGTCTCATTCTCGCTCTCATCTTCTTCGGCATGTCCATGGAATGGACAGTGCCTCTTTATGCCGCATTATTCTTGATCGGCGCAGCGAAGGGCATCATCTTCCCCTCCATAGCCGCGCTGCTCGCTACGGTAACCGACAAAGAACGTTACGGCCGGACATTCTCGGTGCTATCCATCTGCTATTCCGTCGGCGCTTTTTTCGGCCCAATCCTTGCCGGTCAGCTCCGGGATGTGATCTCTCCCTTTTTCCTCGCTTTTCTGGCGCTGATGATCGGATTATCCTTAATGCCCATGAGTAAAAAGGAAGCTGCGCAAACCGCATAACCCCATCATGTTCAGGCTGTTTCCAAAGCTTTTGCCTGAATGACGGTCATTGGGTAAACTAAGCTTGCGGAAGCTTTACTCCCCCGCTTATTTACCTGAGAAACGTCATACCCCAGGAGAACATGCCATGGAACTTGCCATCATTGTAGAAGGAAAAAACGACCGCAGCCGGCTGAAACGCCTTCTACATCCGGATAAAGTACTCATTCTATGTACCTTTGGAACACCCGGAACCGACAAACTAGAAAGGTTGCGAAAAGCCGTAGGCGATTTGCCGGTCTTTATTTTCACGGATAACGATCCCGCCGGAAAAAAGATACGCGGCCTGCTGCGGGACACTTTTCCTGACTCGGAACAGATCTATACGCGCAAAGGCTATGCCGGTGTTGAGGGTACTCCTGAAGAATACTTGGTAGAGCAGCTGGATAAAGCAGGACTCTCCGACTATCTGAACTTGGAATGAACGCTGCGCAAATCAACTGTTGAAAAAGGAAAAAGCTGACCCCACCGGGCCAGCTTTTGTTTCTTAAGGAATAGTTCGTATGATGCGATCAGACAAAAAACGATGCATCGATGATCAGAATAAAGAAGAGAATCGTCAGGTAATTGACGGAGTAAAGGAAAACCTGCTTCGCCCACTGGATTTCATCCTTGGCTTTAAAGCCTTTGACCACGAGGTAAACCCAGATAAGTCCGAGGATTGCTGCAGAAATCATATAAAACATGGAGGTAAGCCCCAGCGGATACAGCAGCATCGAAACCGGAACCAGCGGCACGACATAACGCATCATGCTGATCTTGGTGGTGTGATTCCCCTTCACGACAGGCAGCATCGGGAAGCCGGCTGCCCGGTAGTCTTCAGCGCGGCGAATGCCAAGGGCCCAGAAATGGGGAGGCTGCCACAGAAAAAGAATGCCGAACAGAACAAGAGCGCCAAGACCCATGGAGTGGTTGACGTCCCCTCCAACATAGCCGATGACTGGAGGCACCGCTCCGGAAATCGCCCCAAACACCGTGCACCAGACGGAAGTCCGCTTGAGCCATGCCGTATAAATCCCTACATACACAACCATTCCGATAAGTCCGAGGAAAGAAGCAAGCGGGCTGATCAGCGCCAGTACGATCATTCCGGCGATCCCTAAACTGATGCCGTACCAAAGCACCGTTTGCGGACTGACTTTTCCTGTCGGCAGCGCCCTTCCCTTCGTTCGTGCCATCAACAAATCCAGATCACGATCCAGATAATTATTCAGTACGCAACCTGCAGCCATAACGAGAGCCGTCCCAACTAAGGTATAGAGCAACATCAGCCAGTTGGTGGAACCTCCGGCGTTAGCGGCAATCCAGAACCCTCCAAATGTCGTAATCAGATTGGAAAACAGGATGCCCGGCTTGGTCATATTTATAAAATCCTTTATCGTAACCCGTTCCATCGATGCGGACAGATCCGGGCTGTCTACGAGTTCAACCGCTTCATTTAGCGATAATTCCTTTTTCATGTGATCAATGTCTCCTTCCAGCATAGTTATGGTATTCCCATATCATTCACTGTTTTAACATTACACTTTGATTGGAATCATTACAATGGATTCGCAGATAGATTCGGAATTTTGTAATATTTATCACACTTATCGTTTCCAATTTTTATAAAACGCTGAAAAAATCGGCAGTCACACCTATGGGCGAAAGGCCATATAATGCATGGAAGAAACGGAGAAAACAGCGATTTCGGTAGTTATTGGGGAGAGAGAAGGGAACGGGACATGGCTGTCGTTAAATCCACAGATTCTGATATCGATCAGCTCGCCAGGCTTTTAAGGGCGGAGGCGGAGAGTGAAGGCGATCTTGGCATGCTTATGGTAGGCAACGTTGTGATCAATCGCGCTCTTGCAAACTGTTTGGATTTTAAAAATCTGCGTACGATTCCGGACGTCATTTACCAAAGTCCCGGCGGATTTGAGGCGGTGCAATTCGGATATTTTTATCAACGGCCAAGGGAACGGGAAAGACGGCTAGCCAGACGTGTCGTTAACGGAGAGCGGTTCTATCCCGCCACTAACTCACTGTGGTATTTCAGACCGGAGGCAAACTGCCCCGACCAATGGTTCAATCAAGACTTAACCGGCAGATACAAAAAACATTGCTTCTTCACGCCCACGTATGATGATTGTCCAAATGTGTTTTAACAGCAGAAAAAAATTAGGAAGACGGCTTCAGGATGGATTCCTGCAGGCACTTCCTTTAGGAGGAACTGAAAAATGAATAACGCTTACGATGCAAACAGCTTCACCGGCAATTACGGTTACGGCTACGGCTTTGCACCGGCATTTGCAAGACCCGCTGCTGGTTTCGGCTATCCGGGAGGAATGACGGCAGCGCCGCACACCTTCACACAGCCATCAGCCGGAATGTCCATCACGCCGACGGGAACCGTAAGCCCAACTGCGGCAACCCCAACCACCTTCTCCGAACAATCTCTTGTGGAGAACATTTTACGGCTGAACCTCGGAAAAATCGCTACCTTGTACATGACCTATGAGAACAACGTGGAATGGAACGCAAAAATCTTCAAAGGCAAACTGGAAGCTGCCGGCCGGGACCACATCATCATCAGCGATGTAACGACCGGCAAACGGGTCCTCCTGCTTACCCTCAACCTTGATTACATCACCTTTGACGAGGAACTGAATTACTTCAATACACCAGGGGTCCCGTTGCCCCGCTAAATAAGTGGTAAACGGCTCCCTCCGTCCCAAGTAGCAGCAAAACTTATAAGGTTCTGATGGAAAAAAAACACATAGCCGCATAGCCCGTCCACAGCCCGGAAGCACCGGGCTTTTTGCCGTTCCCGGATAACCCCTTCCATTTTTTTGACTCCATCCTGCATTTGTCTCAGGCAAAAAGGGTAAGGTTTACATAGAAAAGGTAGTGCGTCCGAAATTGGCCAATCCAAGAAAGGAGAGAGCGCATCTTTTCATCATTCAGGCAAGAAAATGGTACAATAATAATCTGGAACCCTTAACGAAATGGAGGGATAAGCGTTGGATACAGGCACACATTTGGTTATCGGCTTAGGGTTAGCCGGTCTTGCGCAGATCGATCCTGCGGTCGCCTCCAGTTCTACGGCAACTCTGGCTGTGCTCATCGGCACCGTACTTGGTTCTCAAGCTCCCGATTCGGACGGTCTTCTTCGCTTCCGCAGTAATGCCGTCTATATACGCAACCATCGCGGAACATCCCACTCGTTCCCGGCTATTTTGCTGTGGACGATTCTCATTACAAGTGTCCTCGGTTTTACCTTTGGCGGGAGCGTCCCCATCCTGCATCTGGGCATGTGGGTGCTTATTGCCGTCTGTTTTCATGTATTCACCGATTTGTTCAATACGTATGGAACCCAGGCGGCTATGCCTTTCTCCCAAAGGTGGATATCCTGGAATATCATTCACATTTTTGATCCGTTTATTTTCTTCTCCCATTTGTTCGCCATATGTCTCTGGGCGCTTCGTGTTGTGCCGCCTGAGAAGCTCTTCCCGTCCCTGTATCTGCTTATTGGCTTTTATTATTTATGGCGCACCCTGCATCATGTTCATCTAGAGCGCTGGGTACAAAAAATAGACACGGATTTCCAAACCGGAGACCGAATCTATTTGCTGCCTACCATAAGTCTGAGCAATTGGAATGTGGTCAAGCGTCGGCAGGACGGCACCTTCGTCATTGGTGAATACCGACGCGATAAGCTGCGCTGGATCGACAAGGTGAGCTGCGCTTGCCATCCGGCTGTGGAAGCCTCCAAATCCCATCCCGATGTCTCGGCGTTCCTTTACTTCTCGTCTTTCGCCTGCGCCGAACTCAAAAAGCTGCCTACCGGATACGAGGTGCGTTGGGCCGATATCCGCTACCGCCACCGTAAACAGTATCCCTTTATCGCCGTTTTGCGGATGGATGACCACTTCGTTCCGCAACATTCGTATGTTGGTTGGAAAAGCGAAGCCCGTCTGGACAAAAAACTGCGCCCGGATATCGTTAAATAGAAAAACCCTTTTTCGGTGGCGAGCCTGCCGAAAAAGGGCAACTACTATCGATAAGAAAGGAGGTGTTAAAAATGAAGCCCATTGCCGCTCTAGCATATTCCATAGTCGGCGTTCTGCTCATGCTGTCGGTTACCTTTGCGATGAGCTTCGAGAAGCCCCTCGTTGCACTTGCTCTAGGCATTGCCGCTATTCTCTATATCGGCGCAGGATTCATCATCAAGGCGAGAATGCAGCGTAAGCTGCCTCCCACCGAGTAAGCGTAACCTGTTCTATAGCTTGAGAAAACCCATCCGCTCTTTGACGAGAGTGAGCATCGGCTCAGCCTTTTCCGCTGCTTGCCCGGCTCCTTTACGCAGCACGTCAAGGTGATAGCCGGATTTTTTGATCTCTACATAACGGTTTTGCAGTGGCTCCAGAACGGCGACGATTTGCTCCGCCAATTCTTTCTTAAACGGGCCGTAGCCAAGACCCTCATATTGCGCTTCGATATCAGCAAGGCTCTTGTTGGTCAATGTGGCGTAGATACTCATCAAGTTGCTGACCTCCGGCTTCGCGGCTGGATCATATTTGACTTCGCGGCCGGAGTCGGTAACGGCTCTGCTTATTTTTTTGCGGATAACGTCAGGCGAGTCCAAAAGGGCAATGTAGCTCCCCGGGTTGGGGTTGCTCTTGCTCATTTTTTTTGACGCGTCATCCAGCGACATGATTCTTGCGCCAACTTGGGGGATAAAGCCTTCAGGCAGTGTGAACGTCTCGCCGAAACGGGTGTTGAAACGATGGGCCAGGTCCCGGGTCAATTCCAAATGCTGCTTCTGGTCCTCGCCAACGGGAACCAGATCCGCATTGTACAGCAGAATGTCCGCCGCCATCAAGGAAGGATAGGTAAACAAACCGGCGCCGATAGATTCTTTACCGGCAGACTTATCCTTAAACTGCGTCATCCGTTCCAACTCTCCCATATAGGTAAGAGTCGTGAGCAGCCATCCCAATTCCGCATGAGCGTGAACTGCTGACTGCAGGAAGATGGTTGATTTCTCCGGATCGACCCCCGCCGCCAGATAGAGACAAGCCACCGATTCCGATTGCTCCCGCAGCGCCGCAGGCTCTTGAGGCACCGTAATAGCATGCAGATCAGCCATCATGTACAGGCAGTGGTAGCTTTCCTGAAGCAGCACGTAGTTTTTGATCGCTCCGATATAATTCCCCAGTGTCAAAAACCCGCTGGGCTGAATGCCCGATAATACTTGTTTCATTGTTTTGACTCCCTTCTCTTCGATTCTTTAACTTTTCCGGATAACCGACGAAAAACAAAAAAGGCCTATCCTCCGCAAGGGACGATAGACCGTGGTGCCACCCTCATTCGCCTGCCCTTTGACTGAAACCGGCAACAAGTACCGGCAACCTGCAAAATGGGCTGACCTCTGATGCGCTCCGGTAACGGGGAGCTTGCCGTTTAAACCTAATAAGCCGGTTCCTTCCACCGATTCATTTTGGGGAATCGGCAAAAAAACCTCCGTTCAGCTTAACACTCCAGGACCCATTGGGCAGACCCGTCACACCGGCTTGCAGCGCCGCCGGCTCTCTGGAGAGACGAGTTCCGCTTACTCTTTCCTGTCATCGCATTCTACTATAAGTGTGCTTTATTATACCGCTTCAAGAGGAAAAGTCAATTCGCCCCGTAGGTCAAGACCAGTTTGCCCGCATCATCTTTCCAGCCGAAGGAAGGAAAGCCTGTCATTATTTTGCCCGCTTCCAAATAACTGTAGCCGCCATCAAGGATAGCTTCTCCCTTTTTAAGTGAGAAATCGCGGGATACACCAGAACTGCTCAGGAGCACATGGGAATCGGCGCCGCCTTCTTTCCACTCCAGCTTGCTGCCGGTTATGGCCGCAGCGAGACGGGAAAGGACATATACTTTACCGTTTTTGCGGACAACGGGAATGGTATCGGCAAAAGTCAGTTCGTTAATGCTCGTGCCGCTATTACTCAAGGTCACTTTGAACTGCTTCACCCCGCCTTGCCGCAGCCCTTCGAATAGCTGCATCGTCGCATCGTCAGAGGTTGTTACATCCGGCTTTATGCCGATATGATCCACTTTGCGATGTTTCGGGGTAAAATATTCATTCGTCGTCACCTTGATCATCCAGTCTGCGGATTGGACGGAATAAAACTGCTGCATGACACCTTTGCCGTAGGTTTGGGTGCCGATCACTTTAGCTACGCCGTAATCTTGCAGAGCCCCTGCCAACATTTCGGAGGCGCTGGCTGTGTAGTGGTTGACCAATATGTAGACCGGAAAATCAACAGATGCCCCTCCGGTGATTTCGCTCTTCGTTTCTACCCCGTTCTGATCCTTGGTGTACATAAATGCGCCATTCGGGATAAAATTAGCGGCGATTTTTTGAGCGGCTTCCACTTCCCCACCGCCGTTGCTGCGCAGATCCACGATCAGCGAGTGAATTCCTTGTTTTTTCAAAGCTGCCAATTTGTCGGTAAATTCCTGAGCAGAACGCTCATTGAAGATAGCCAAAGACAAATAGCCGATCCCGCCGGATAGATACTGCGAACTGGTGACAGGATCATCGATCTTGACGAAAGGAACGTTCAAGGTCATCGTGTCTGTTCCCCGACGAAGCTTCAAAGTTACAACAGAGTCTTCCTTCTGGGCGGAAGCTTTGTCAAAGAGCTCGTTGAAATTGTCGGCGTTCACCGCTGTGCCGTTAACCGTCAGCAAAACGTCACCGATCTTGATCCCCGCCTTTTCAGCTGGAGAATCGGCCAATACGTCTATAATTGTCAAATCTGTTCCGCTGGTATCCACCTGGATTCCGATGCGGTATTCGGATGCATCCAACATGTTGAAAAACTGCTGTGCCTCATCTTCCGAAAAATACTCGGTATACGGATCGTTCAAGGAATCGATCATCCCTTGAATCGCCGCCCGGGTCAGGTCATCTTCCGACGGCCCTTGAAGATGGTAGCTGTGAAGAATCTCCAGAACGTCGTTAATCTTGTCTCCTGAAGCCGTCGAAGCCATTGCAGGAGTTGGCAGCGGCGCAACCAGTAAAGCTGCGGCGCACAGGGCTGCCAGAATCGTTTTCTTCATCCCATTCACAGCGGGTCCCTACTTTCTTCTATTAGAAAAAGTTGAATAAATGATGAACTAACTATAATCTTGCTTCTTCTGCTCCGTCAACCCAAAATTCGCCAAGTTCTGACCATCCATTTTATTCCTAATAATTAAATGAGTATAAATTGTGAAATGGTTCATACTACCTATCACTGGAGGTGATAATCATGGGTGCAGGACAAAGCCGCAGCAGCAACACCCTTGTTGTTCAGCAAGCCAGCTCCGCTCTGGATCAACTTAAATACGAGGTCGCACAAGAGCTGGGTATTCAAATTCCTCAAGATGGCTACTACGGATATATGGCAACCCGGGATACCGGCGCAATCGGGGGCCACATTACCCGCCGTCTCGTGCAAATTGCCGAGCAACAGCTATCTGGCCAATCCGGATTCAGCCGTTAGAAACTACTATTATTACAGCTAAAAAAAAGGGTCCTCCTCGTTTTACCGGGAGGCCCCTTTCTTTACGTTCGGGCTTAGCTACGCAAGTCCGTAAGCCTTTTTCGGCTCATAGTGGGACACCACGTTCGCCATGTTATAGCTGGATTCGAACTGGATGCTTACACACAGCATGTTTTTGCGGACGGCAAACTCATAGTAAATTTCGCCATGGGTCCAATGGCTCTTATAGCGGAGCGAATCCAACGCCATTTGCCGCAATGTCTTCTGCTGGGCGTCCGTCAGGCCGCCTTGTTCAGATTCCAGGCGCCCGTCTCGGCTTTCCAGCGGATTGTGCTTCACGCCGAATTTTCCTATGGTGTTATTGCGGATTTGCACGAACACGCAGCCGGATGCCATGCTGTGCAGCTCACCCCGTATTTCCCGAAAGACAAGCTCAAGCTGCTTCGCAAGTGGAAGCTCTTCGATCATTAATTTCCCTCCTTCCATCGATTAAATTCGCACCTCAAAAGTAGAATATGTAGGTCTTAGCTCCCATTATATGCCTTATCTTTCCCTTTTTCAACATATTTTTACATGTAAAAATAATCCAATAGCAAGTTGATCTCATTAGGCCTTACGATCTGATTGTTTCGTCTGATATCCACCCATGGGCATAGCAGAGAATTCGCGTACATACTCCAATAGTTCCGATATCGCAATCCCCAGCTCTCTGTGAACATCAAGCAATGTACTGCCGGGATGATTAGACAGAAAAGTGCGTACTGAGCGATAGACTTCGTCTTTTTCGTTTTGACATTTTTCGCAATATTTCTTGCTCTGCAGCATCAATCGTCCGCATGATTTACAATTTGACAAATCCATCCACAGTCCCTCCTTATCCGTCATTGCTCTCATTATATTCGGACGATTTTGCCAAATCTTGAGTTTTGCGGACTATCTTTATAGACCAACAAGTGCTGTCATGCTATAATTTGGGCGATTAGATTAAACAAAGTGTGGGGGCTGTCATATGGATTTCCTGACGAAGCAAACGATTCGCAATAAATTGCTGATGGGCTGCTATTCGATTGTTGTCGTATTCGCACTTCTACTGCTGTTTCTTGGTAAGAGCATTGTCGCAAGCGCTATCATTGTCATTGTTTTAGCTGTGGCGGCATTCCCCTTCATCCTGTTTCTGGAAAGACTGTTGACCGAACCGATTGATAATATCTCAAGACTGGCGCAACAAATCGCAAACGGAGACTTTACAAAGAAGCTGAACGTCGAAACCGATGATGCTGTGGGCAAGCTGGCCGGATCCTTTAATAAAATGGCGGAGCGGCTGAAGGAACTGTTAGGCGAGACGGTTACGATTACCCGTCAGGTTGCCGATTCCAGTAAAGACCATTACATAAAGAGCCAAGGTATGAAGGATGTCATGGAACAAGTTTCGATATCCGCCGGAGAACTGGCTTCTGGAGCCAATCAGATTTCCGAGGAAGTCACCCATATCTCTACATCCATAAAAGAAATCGAAACCACAGTCACCACCTACGCCCATTCCACCCGTGAAATGAACGCCAAATCCGAACGGATGGTTGTGCTTGTCGATAAAGGAAGAGCTGCCGTAGAAAGCCAAAGCAGCGGCATGAACCGAAACGTAGAAGCCACCGCTGTCGTTTCCGAAACCGTCACTCAATTAGCTCGTGAAGCGGATGGCATCTCCCGCATCACCCGCACCATTTCAGAGATCGCCGAGCAAACCAACCTGCTCTCCCTCAACGCTTCCATCGAAGCCGCCAGAGCCGGCGAACACGGCAGAGGCTTTGCGGTAGTCGCCCAAGAAGTACGCAAGCTGGCCGAGGAATCCACCACCTCCACGAAAGAGGTATTCAACCTCGTACGCAGCATCGAGAACGGGATACGGGAAGCAATCCGCAACATCCAGGTCAATGAAGAAGTGGTAAAAGCCCAAGAGGATCATATCCGCGAGACGGAGTCGGTGTTCCGGGAAATTGTCGTCAGCATCCAGTTCATCGCTAAAGAAATTGCCCGCTTCGCCACAGAAAGCGATAAGATGCTTGCCCAAGCGCAAGCCATCTCGGAAACGATGCAAAATATCTCCGCCATCACTCAACAGTCTGCAGCAGGAACAGAAGAGGTTTCGGCATCCATGAACGAGCAAATCAGCTCAGTGGATGAGATGGTTCAACGTTCGGAGCAAATGACCCATATCGCTACCCAACTGCAGCGTTCCATCAGCATCTTTAACTTCTAACATCTGACATATAAAAAGGCGGTTCCGGAATGTCACCATCCGGACCGCCTTTTTTGTTGCCGATTGCTTACTCTTCTTCCGTCAATTCAAGGAACAGCTCTACATCACGGATTGAGATATCCACCGCTTGCTGCCAGAAATCCGGTTCTTCCAGGTTGACTCCAAGGTGTTTCTTCGCCAGATCCTCAACGGTCATAACTGCCGTATCACGAAGCAGCGCGATGTATTTGTCCTCGAAGGCACTTCCCTCCCGCTGGGCGGATGCATAAATGCCCGAACTGAACAGGAATCCGAAGGTATAAGGGAAATTGTAAAAAGGTACATCGGTCGAATAGAAGTGCAGTTTGGCTGCCCAGAAATGCGGGTGATACTCGCTCAAACTGTCCCGATAGGCTTTCTTCTGGGCGTCAACCATCAATTCGTTCAAACGCTCAACGCTGACCAGTCCATTTTCCCGCTCCGCATAAAAGGCGGTTTCGAAGATGAAGCGGGCGTGGATGTTCATGAAGAAAGCGACAGCGTTCTGGATTTTCACTTCCAAAAGCGCGATTTTTTCTTCCTTGGAGCCGGCGCTGTTAATCGCCGCATCGCTGACGATCGTTTCAGCAAAGGTGGAAGCCGTCTCGGCGACATTCATTGCGTAATCCTGAGCAAAAGCAGGCAGTCCATCCATAACGTGCTGATGATAGCCATGCCCCAGCTCATGCGCAAGAGTGGAGACGTTATCCGAGGTGCCGCTGTAAGTCATGAAAATTCTCGTCTCATTTTTGATCGGGAAGGACGTACAGAAGCCTCCGGGGCGCTTGCCAGGGCGGTCTTCCGCTTCTACCCAGCGGTTCTCAATAGCGAGAGCCGCGAAATCGGCCATTTTCGGACTAAAGGTACGGAAATGATTGACGATGAATTCCGCGCCTTCCTCATAGCTGATCTTCGTCTCGGAATCTCCTACAGGAGCGGTTACGTCATGCCACGCGAGCTTGTCGACACCAAGCAGCTTCGCTTTGCGTTTAAAGTAAGCGAGCAGAAAATCCTTGTTCCGGTCGATGACATCCCACATCGTATTCAAGGTTTTTTCCGTCATCCGGTTTATGGCAAGAGGCTCTTTATGAACGGAGGACCAGCCTCTAGCCCGGTACAACCGCAAACGAAAGCCCGCCAAATAGTTCAAGGCGTCGGCGCAAAGATCGGAATTCTCCTGCCAAGCTTCCTCCCATTTGTTGAACATGATCTTGCGTTCTTCACGATCTGGAGTATGTAGCTTATTGAACGCCTGTCCGGCAGACAAAAGGCTTTCCTCGCCGGAAGCATCCGTTGAAGGAATACGAATGCGGGAAACTGCGGTATTATACGCTTCCCCCCAGCTGTGATAGCCGTCTACCGCCAGATCAGCCGCTAATGCTTCCAACTCCGGAGCCATTTTCTCTTTTGCTGCCTCTCTGCGTTCTGTGAGAGAAAAGGAGATGCTGTGCCAAGGTTCTTTTTCAAGAATGGCAGCGAATACGGCTTCCGGAATACCCGACAGGTAACGATCCAACTGAGTCATAATCGCCTGATATTTGGCAGCATTGTCCTTTACTTGCGCATACAACTGCACCGCCTTGCGATCAGATTGGCTTTGAGCCACTAAGCATTCGGTGAAGGCTCCGGCTTCAAGCAGCATCCGCCCAATTTCCTGCAGCTCTGTCAACATCCAACTGTCCGCTTCGGCTTCGGCTACATTTTGTGGAGATTTCATTTCCGTGAGCTTCGCTTGCAAGGCGTTAATCCGCTGGCGGGTTGAGTCCAGAAAAGCGGAAAATGCGGGGGATTCACTGCCGCCGGCAAAGATCGAATCCAGATCCCAGGTCAAATCCAATGATTTACTCATGTTCACCACTCCTTTTTATTGAAGATAGCATACTCTTATGCAATAATACAGAAATCACGACGATCGGTTCCGATCGACCATGAAAGGTTGGTGCTTTTAAATGAAACCTTTGCAAATCTCGCCGGATACCGCCATTAAGCTGGCGAAGGCGCTCCACGTCCCCATCGAGCAGCTTATGCACATGCCCCCGCATATCTTGATGCAGAAGCTTGCTGAGCTTAGCAAACAGGAAGCGGAAAACGGTCAAAAAACCGAAGCCGATCAGGAATAGCCTCATGATCCCTTTCAATCAAGCTCTGCCTTATGAAACCATCAGCCGGGACATCTATGTGCGGGAATGCCCTTTTTGCTCGGCTGAAAATATTTTGCTTCCCTTGCGCAAGGACGAGCTGCCTGAAATTCACGACGGCAAAAAGAAGCTCCTCGTTTTCCCATGCTGCCAAAACAAAACCAAACTGATCGATGCCGATGCCGATTATCTTTTGACAGATAGGCCGCTCGTCCGTAGAAAATAAAAATTGGGACTAAGGCTCCTGCATCTTTATTCCTATAACCCAATCGGGTATACTTGAGAGAGTTCTTCAACGGCTTACAATTTATGGTAAACGAGTGGTCTTCATGCACGAATTATTCGTTGTTTTTGCAGAAGCTTGCACTTTGGTAACCATGGGTTATTTTTCAATCCGAATCCAGACTAAAGTCGAGTTTTACGAAAAAATAGCCATACCGCTGCTTACGGGAATCTCATCCTTACTTGTGCTGATTGAACCGAATGCGGGCAGTCATTTCTGGGGGGACTTTTGTTTTATCCCGATTCTTTTAGCTGGCTTGCGCTATGGACTTCCTTGCAGCCTGCTCTCCACCCTGATCCCCGCCGCCTATCTCCTCATCGTGGGAGAAACAGGATGGCTGCAGATGATCATCCTTGATCTGCTCATTCCTGCAGGAATCAGCGCCATTTTCTACAAGCCCACTTATCGCGGACGGTATGTCTCCATTCCATTGAGAAATGGCGTCATCATAAGCGTCCTCTTTTTCATGATCCATGTCGCCAACCAGTTTGCCTCCGATTGGAAAATCCACTTCGATCTTCTATCCGATATGCTGTTCCAATTTTGCTTCGTTGCTGCCACCCTATCCGTCCTCATCGGAATGATCAACGATGACAGCAGGTCGTGGATGACTCGTCGAAAACTGGAGATGCAGGCCAATCAAGACGGCTTGACTAAACTCCCCAATCTGCGCAGCTTTATGAATATTGCCCGCAACGCCGTTTGGGATGACACCATGTCGATCCTCATGATCGATATCGATAACTTTAAAAACTACAACGATACCCTCGGCCATCTGCAAGGCGATGTTTTGCTGCGTGAAGTTGGCTACGTGCTCAAAAACGCCATTGGGTCAAAAGATTATATTGCCCGTTATGGAGGCGAGGAGTTTATCGTTCTTTGTCATACCCGGGATAACGGTGCGCTGAGAAAGCTGGCAGGGAATCTATGTTCATCTGTGTCCAATCAGCCTTTTCCTCACCGGGAAGTTCAGCCTGGGCAATGCATTACCATTTCCGTCGGAATATCAGCTTCATGCAGTAGCGCTCTAGAAATCCAGGATTTGATCGCTGAAGCGGATGCCGCCCTCTACTTGTCCAAAACCACCGGTAAAAACAAGTATTCTTTCTATACGGAGCTGTCCAGCGCATAGGAGCGCCAGGCCCGTCTCGTAAGAAGTGCCAAAAGGACTATCCATGCTTCTTCGCTTCGTTTTTCATTTCCTCGGGCAATTCTATTTGCGCAGCCAACATATCTTCCCGAGTGACTTTCCATTGATCGCGGCTTGCCCGGATCATGGCGGCATCAATGATATTCTTATCGTTAATTACTCTTGAGAACCAACGCACCGCCTCATTGTATCGGCCTAATCTCCGGTTCAATTCACCCATCAAGTACATCAGCCTGGCATTATCGACGCTGATTCCTTCCAGCTCATACACTCGTACATAACTGTCAAGGGCATGCTCCAGAAATCTCTCTTCCTGCTTTTTATTACCCGCATCCCGATAAAGCCAAGCAATATGATGAAGAAGGCCGGCGACAACCCGGTCTTTTTCATTTTTAATTTGAGCGCTGAGAAGCGCCAATTGATACGTATGCAGCGCGTCATCCCAATTCCGTTCTCCGCCATAATCGTGGCCCGTCCAGTTTTTGACGACTTTCAATTCGAAGGAGGTACGAATGACCGGAGCCAAACCTTTGGAAAAGTTCTCCGTGAAAGCATACCCGCAATTCGGGCATACCGTAACCACGTAGTAATCCGGATTCACTCCTTTGTAGCGCATGTAAAAGTCTGTATCTGTAAAATGCGCCTTTTTCAAACTGTGACGTACACGAGACGTGTGGAAAGACGTTTCGCAATAATCGCACTTCGCTGTGATCAGGTATAAGGGTTCCAACTTCAGTTCTTCCATTCCATCTGTTCCCTTCTTTACTCGGGTGTGTTGATAAAATGATGGGCCGGGGCGCTCAATCGCTCCATTACGATTCTGCTGAGTTCCGGATCCATGCCTGTTTCGGCAAGAGCCTGAGACATGCAGCGCAGCCAAGCCTGAGAAAGCTTCAGAGTAAGCGGAATGTGCATATGGCGCGCTCTCATCATCGGGTGTCCGTACTCTTCCGTATAAAGGGCCGGCCCGCCAAAAAACTGGGTCAAGAACATGAACTGCTTTTCTTGAACAGGGCGAATATCAGCCGGGAAATGCGGTCCCAGATCAGGATCTGCCACGACGATGGGATAGAAAACTTCCACCAGGCGGCGTATGCCGGCTTCCCCGCCCATCGCTTCATAGAGCGTCAAATTAACCATGCTCCATCCGTCTCTCCTTTGATGTCCGTTTGGTTATGTATAGGCTTCCATATTGTATCACATGGGCGTTAAAAGTTCAGTAAAGGGAATGTCCGCCTTTTCCCTGTCATAGGCTGATTTATAGACTTGTCTACATGGAAATGATTACATGAAAAGGATGGGATGAGACTTGGGCATCCATGCGCTGAAACGGCTCCCATGGACGGCTGGATTTGCCGTATTCGCCGCAGTCATCCTGCTGATCTATCCTGCACAAGGATTGGAAGCGGCAGCCAAAGGGGTAGCCATATGGTGGGACGTTTTGTTCCCCGCCTTGTTTCCTTTTTTTCTGCTGTCGGAAATGCTCCTTGGCTTTGGTGTCGTCCATTTCATCGGTACGCTGCTTGACCCGCTCATGCGCCCGTTGTTCCGCATCCCCGGGATCGGCGGTTTCGTCATGGCCATGAGCTTTGCATCCGGTTACCCGATCGGGGCAAAACTAACCGCACAGCTTTGGGAAGAGGGGCTGATCAGCAGGGACGAAGGGGAACGCCTCGTTGCCTTTACCACATCCTCCGATCCGATCTTTCTCATTGGCGCCGTATCCGTAGGCTTCTTTGGAGATGTGCGCGTCGCTCTTATTCTGGCGGCCGCTCATTACGGTTCCGCGCTCTTGCTCGGTTTGATCATGAGATTCCATGGCAAACCGGAAAACGATACCCCGCCGCTTACTGCGGCAAAATTTAAAGGGACAGCGCTGAGGCGTTCGTTTGCAGCCATGCACAAAGCCCGTCTGCGAGATGGGCGACCTCTGGGACAAATGCTGCGGCAAGCGATCGGCTCATCCTTACAGCTAGTCTTTGTCGTCGGGGCGTTGGTTGTTTTTTTCGCGACGCTGATGAAATCAATGGAGCTTAGCGGCGTGCTTACGCTGCTGGATCGACCTATCCAATGGCTGCTGACAGCCGCAGGGGTACCCCATTCATTATCCACCTCCTTCGTCAATGGTATTTTCGAGGTAACCTTAGGCGCAAAAGAAGCTGGTCTCGCCAGTGTTCCCCTCCTTAACAAGCTGACTGCTGCTGTATTCGTGCTGTCTTGGGGCGGGCTTTCCGTCCACGCGCAAATCGTCAGTTTGCTGCATAAAACCAATATGCGCTATGCCCCTTTCCTTGTGGCGCGTTTGCTGCACTGCGTGATGGCCATCGTCTTGCTTTTTATCCTTTGGCCTATTCTCGCTCCCGCCTCAAAAGTCGCCAATGCCTTCCATGATTCTGCCTTCATTGAAACCTTTCTATACAGGGGGGCACAAAACCTGCCGATATCTCCTGCAGCGCTGGAATGGAGCCGGGGTTTCCCCCTTTCCCTGCTCATGGCAGGGGGCATTTTGGCGGTTCTACTCCTGTGCGGTATTTTGCAATGGTTTTCCAAAAAGTTGTATAATGATCTATAAGAAAAACGTCTATCGACGTACATTTAAAGAAGCCAGACCGCTTATAAAGGTAGTTTTTCTTGCGATTTCAGGAAGCTTCTACGTCGAGGTTTATCCTTTCTGAAATCGTAAAAACGCGCTTTTTTTCCTCGCCACGATCATCTGAAGAAAGAGAGGTGTTCCTTACGGATGAAGCCCGTACCTGAGAAATTCCGGAAGCTGGCTGACTTAGCTTACAACCTGTGGTTCGGTTGGAATGATGACGCAATCCGCCTTTTTCAAAGCATTCATCCTGACAAATGGGAGCAAGGCAATCACAATCCCGTGAGCTTGCTCTCCGATACGACACCTGAGGATTGGAACCGCCTGGCGGGGGATAAGGTATTTGCCGCCTTATACGAAAGCGTTGTTGCCAAATGGGAGAGCCAATTGTCGGCAAAAACATGGTTCAGTACCCATTACCCGGATCACCGGGATGAAAAGATCGCCTATTTTTCCGCCGAATTCGGTTTTCATGAATCCCTGCCCATTTATTCGGGCGGCCTTGGCGTTCTCGCCGGCGACCATCTGAAATCCGCTAGTGATTTGGGGCTGCCTTTGATCGGTATTGGGCTGCTGTACAAGAAAGGGTACTTTCGCCAACGTCTCGATTCGTCAGGAAGCCAAATGGCTGAGCGCGTCGACAGTGATTTCAGCCGGATTCCCATCAAACCGGTGCTCATCGACGGCAAAGAAGCCATCGTGACCGTGGACATTAATCAAGACTCAGTCAAGCTGAAGATATGGAAAGTGCAAATCGGCCGCAATCCCCTTTACTTGCTGGATTCGGACGTAGAGGGCAACTCGGGAAGAGCACGGGAGATCACCTCCCAACTCTACGGCGGCGGTCAAGATATGCGGATCGCTCAAGAAATCGCACTCGGGATCGGCGGCGTCAAAGCACTGAGGGCGCTGGGGATTGCTCCTTCCGTCTATCACATCAACGAGGGGCATGCCGCCTTTCTCTCTCTGGAGCGCATGCGGGAATATGTGCATAGCGGCGTTCCTTTTGAAACGGCCTTGGAGCTTATCCGTGCCAGCACGGTGTTCACTACCCATACGCCGGTACCGGCAGGCCATGACGCCTTCTCCATGGACCTGTTAGATAAATATTTAGACCCGCTTTTGAGCCAGCTTGTTTATGAACGAGAGCGAGTGATCGGTTTAGGCTTCGATCAGGCAAAAAACCTGTTCAACATGACTTTTCTCGCTATGAACTCAGCGTCAATGCGCAATGGCGTCAGCAAGCTGCACGGTCATGTCTCGCGAATGATGTTCCGGGCTTTCCATGGTAATATCGAGGTGGATGACGTGCCCATCGGCCACGTAACCAATGGCATTCATTTAGAATCGTGGACAGCTCCCGAACTGTTGGAGCAGTTTAATCAGGTGTTTCCGTCCGATTGGCAGGAGCGTCAGGCATCTCCGGAAGTATGGGATTCCCTCGACAGATTAACCAATTCATCCTTATGGGAAACCCATCACAAGCTGAAGGAAAAATTAGTCCAATTCGCCCGGCAAAACCAACGGGAGCAGAGACGGCGAAACGGCGAGTCTGCGGAGCGTATTCGCGAGACGGATACCTATCTGAACGCGGATGTTCTGACCATCGGGTTTGCTCGGCGCTTTGCCACTTATAAGCGCGCCAACCTGCTGTTCAAGGATTTGGACCGTCTGAACCGCATCGTCAATCATCCTAGTCGGCCTGTCCAGTTTATTTTCGCCGGAAAGGCTCACCCTGCGGATATTCCCGGACAGGATCTCATCCGGGAAATCTACCGGGTCTCGCAATTGAATAAATTCCGCGGTAAAATCATCCTGTTGGAAAATTACGATATCAATCTAGCCCGATACTTAGTGCAAGGCGTCGATGTATGGCTGAATAATCCGCTCCGTCCGCTGGAAGCAAGCGGAACAAGCGGACAGAAAGCGGCGATGAACGGCGTCCTTAACTTCAGCGTCCTGGATGGCTGGTGGGAAGAGGGCTATAATGGCTCGAACGGATGGGCTATCGAATCCGATCCAAACGCCAACTGGCAGGAGCAGGAGCAGCAAAACGCAGAATCCCTTTACGGAAATCTGGAAGATAAAATCGCACCTCTCTATTACAGTCCGGGCGCGTTTCCAGAGGCATGGACGGAAGCGATGAAACGCAGTATCCGTACCTTGGCTCCAGAGTACAACACTCATCGGATGGTGCAAAATTACGCGGACACCTTTTACGTCCCCTCCATGGACCGGTTCCAGCTGTTCCAGAAGAACCGCAATGCCGCCGCGGCCGCACTGGCCGGCTTTAAGATGATGATCCGCCATCAATGGAACCATGTGCGGGTGGTCAACGTAACGGATGAGCTTAGAGATTGGGCCCTTCCGGATATGAAGGAAGTCAAGGTGGATGTCACGTTTGGGGATACCATCCGTCCCCTGGATGTCGCCGTTGAAATCGTTTATTATGCCGACAATCCCCAAGGCGTATGGGAGCCTATTCATGTTCCGCTCTCAGAGGAAAAAACGATCGGCGCCGGACTTGTCCGTTACCATGGGCAAATCCCTTCCCATCTCGTCCATATTCAGCATTACTCGGTCCGTATCCGTCCGACCCATCCCTTATTCGCCCATCGCTTCGAGGTCCCTCAGTTTTTTACGACAGTGCCTGGATAAGAGATTGGAGCAAGTCAGGCGATACCTGCCGGCATCAAGGAGGAACCCTTTTTGAAATATGCAGTCATTGACCGCGGAGACGCGGTATCCACCCAGCTCCATCAGCGTTTCAATCAATTGGCGCAATCGCTAAATATGGAACTTGACGAGGACAAACCGGAAATCGTCCTGTCCATCGGTGGCGACGGCACCATGCTCCAGGCATTCCACCGATACGAGCATCGCCTTGACGACATATCCTTCGTCGGGATGCACACCGGCCGGCTTGGCTTTTTTGCCGATTGGATACCCGAAGAACTGGAACAGTTGGCGCAGGTGATGGCGGCTACGCAAAAGGACAATGTCATGAAGTGCGTCACCTACCCTCTTGTGGAAATCGAAAT
>NZ_CBQR020000169.1 GCF_000455485.1 Gorillibacterium massiliense | reverse complement strand
ACGGAGATCGCATCCATCAATAACCGGATTTTCCGCACACTCGGGTCGCCGATGCTACTGCCGAAGCACCATCACTGCGACATCTATCCTCAAGCGGGAAAACGCATGCTGATGACGCTGGATCATTTAAGCGAGCAGCGTACCGACTTAATTTCCGTCCGCTGCTCGGTGTCCGATAAAATGGTGAAATTTGCCCGCTTCCGCCCGTTCCCTTTCTGGACCCGGGTGCAAAAAGCTTTCATCGGATTGGATTTGAACTGAGCATTCCTACCAAAAAAAGCGACCGCTTCGGCCGAAAAGCCGGAGAGCGGTCGCTTTTTCGCTGCTGCATTAACCTAGTACAACTTCAACCGTATTGCTATCTTTCATCAGATCAAAGGGAATGAGATTTCCGGGGACAGCGGTTCCGTTGACTGTCAGCTTCGCCACTCCGGAAGAGACGGCGTTGGGATTTTTCACCTGAATCTCGAAAGATTTGCCCTGGAAGCTGCGATTGACTTGGAAACCATCCCAAGCTGTCGGGATGCAAGGATCGATGACAAGCCCATCGTAATCCGCACGCACGCCTAAAATGTATTGAGAAACCGAGACGAATGCCCAAGAGGCCGTTCCCGTCAGCCAGGAATTGCGTGCCCGGCCGAAATGATAAGGGTGCTCGCTGCCCGTTATGAACTGAGAATAGACATAAGGCTCCATCGTGTATAGATCAGCGTCGTCATTTTTCGCCGCAGGGAGGAAGGAGCGATAAAACTCAAAAGCCCGATCGCCTCGACCCAGCATCGCCTCCGCGATAACCGCCCATGTGTTGGAATGGCAGAAGATGCCCGCGTTTTCTTTTAACCCCGGAGGAAAAGTCGTAATGGCACCGATTTCGGCATCATGCTCTCGGTAGGCGGGATAATTTTTGTTGATGCCGTGCTCCGTCGCCAACAGCTCCTTCAGGCTGTCCATGGCCCGCAGGGCTTTGTCCCGGTCGGCTGCGCCGGAAACGGCAGACCAGGTTTGAGCATTGATGAAAATATGGCACTGCTCGCTTTCCTTTCCTCCCAGCTTCTTGCCGCTGTCCAGATACCCACGCAGGAACCAGTCGCCGTCCCAAGCGTATTGATCCAGGTTCATCCGGATCACCCGGCTGTATTCGGAATAGTGCTCCACATCCGCCTTGCGTCCGAGACGTTCCGCCAGAGCGATAAACTCCTGCAACCCCCGGTAGTAGAGGAACGTACTCCAAATGCTTTCTCCCTTGCCCTTGAGATTGATGCAGTCATTCCAATCGGCAGCGAGACCTAGAAGCAGGCCGTGCGGCCCTCTTTTCTCCCAGGAGAATTCCAAAGCCTGCGCCATATGGGTGTAAACCGCCGCCTCGCCAGCATCCGCATAGGGAATGACGGTACGAAGAAAGGTAAAGTCGCCCGTTTCTTTCAAATAAGCGGGAATCGACAAGAGCAGCCACAGATGGTCATCGGAGAAAATGTGCGCCTCTTGCGGAATATTGTGCGGACCCTGAGTCCAGGTAAGCGGCTGCAGTCCGTGCATCGCGGCGCCGGAGGATAACTGGCCTTTGAGCAGGTCGATGAGCTTCTCCCGGACTTGATCGGGGATGGCATGTACCACGCCGAGAATATCCTGGTTGGTGTCACGGTAGCCGAGGCCGTCACGGCCGCCAGCTTCATTAAAGGAAGCCGAACGGGACCAATTGAAGGTCATATGGCATTGATACTGGTTCCAGATATTCACCATCGTATTGACTTCGTCAGATGGAGTATCGCAACCGATCTTCTCCATTCGGCTTGCCCAATACCGCTGTACCTTTGCAAATTCCTCCTCCACCTTCGCACGGTCGGAGTACAGCTCTTTGTATTCGCGGCCAGTGGTTTTGGCATCGCCGACTCCAACAATGTACAAGGCGTATGCTTTTTCGCCGGGTGCGAGGGTGATCTTGTTTTGCACGGAAGCACAGGGATTGCCACCGATGGCGATGGAGTTGGAGCAAGCGCCATTCTCCAAAGCAATGGGCTGACCCTCATGGCGGTAGCGGCCGATGAACGCTTCCCGATCCGTGTCAAAACTGGCGACAGGCAGCGTTGAGGCAAGATATGCCTTCGGCTCGTTCATGGGCCACAGGCGAAGGGAATAGTCGATGATATCCTGTTCATAATCCATCCGGCACGTATAGAGGATGTATTGAAAATTGCTCAAATCCTGGTTCATATCCCAAAAGCACCACTCCGCATAGGTAAAGAGGGACAGCTCTTTCGTCTCGTTAGTGGTGTTTTCAATTTCCAGTTCCCAAAATTCCAACGGCTTGTCTACCGGAACGAAAAGACGGTAGTTGGAACGGATTCCTTTGTATTCACTTTCAAAAATCGTATAGCCCATACCATGGCGGCAAACGCTTTTGTACTGGTCAAGAGGCTTGCCGACCGGCTGCCAAGAGGCGGACCAATAATCACCGTCTGCTTCGTCGCGTATATAGAGATATCTTCCGGGCCGGTCCGTCGGTACGCTGTTGAAGCGGAACCGCAGCATCCGTCCGGATTTCGGCGATTTGTGAAAACCGTAGCCGCTGGCATTGTTGGAGACGATGCCGCAATACTCGTCCGTTCCCAAGTAATTCACCCAGGACATCGGCGTGTTCGGATTGTCGATGCGGTATTCTTTCTTCTCGTTATCAAAAGATCCGTAACGCACAGGAAACTCACACTCCTATTATTCAGTTATTAATACAGATGCGATTATTCATGCTGTGTCGTCTGACCAATACATTCGTGGCGTTATCCGGGATATCCTGCTATTTTTCCCCCGTTAAATTGGTGTGAAAATCCATAAAAAACTAGTGTTTTTGGTTATAACGCGAATGAAATTAATAAAAAAGAACGATGGAAAGGCAGCTTTGTGAGCTGTATCGTTCCATCGTTCCCGTTCAATTTTGCTTAGGTTGCCGATTCCAGTAATTTCCTTGAGGCGCTTGCTTGTTGACGTTGTTGCCTTGCCCTTGGCGCGATTGCTGCTTCGGCGAATGGCCGTTTTGCTGATGGCTGCGGTTGTCACGGTTATCGCGATTATCCCGCGGCTCGCGATTTTCCCGCGGCTCGCGGTTGTCGCGTGCTTCCCGGCTCTCGCGGTTTTCCCGGTGCTCACGGTTATCACGGATGTCCACAACAGCGCCCTGGCGATCCCGGTCTTTACGTCCGTTTTTGTGCGGGTGATGGCTCTTATCCGCTCCCCCGCGCTCAAAAGGCCGGCCGCCCCGCTCGGCGTTATTGCGGCCGCCGCGGTCGTTACGCTGCGGCCGTTCTTTACGTTCGCCGCCTCGTTCAGGATTGCGGTCGTTCCGCTCCTGCCGGTCGCGGTTGCCGCCGCCATTGCTTCGCTCAGCGAAGTTGGGATCGCCGCCGCCCCGTTCGCCACGGTCCCGGCCGCCATTGCCTTTGCCGTCGCCGCCATCCCGGGAGCGTTCCCCTTTGCGCTCATTGCGCTCGCCGCCGTCGTTGCGGCCCCGCTCCTGATTTTTGCGGCGCTCGACAGCTTCCGCGGCCTCCGCCGCTTTCTCCTTACTGATAGCAGCAGCGGCTGCAGCTGCCGCAGCCCGGGTCCTGTCCGACTCGGCATACAGTTCAGCCAGTTCTTTCTCTTTCTCCGCGCTTTCCCCGATCTTTTCCAAAATAAAATAGGCACAGCCAAAATTACAGTATTCGTTAATATAATCTTCCAGTCCGCTAATGGACGTTTCCTTGGTTGTCCGCGGGTTGGCTTCTTTATAAAAGCCTCTCAGCCGCAGCTGATTGTAACCCCAATCGCCGACGATATAATCGTAGCGGTCCAGCACTTCACTGTAGCGGCTGCGGTAGGCCTCCAGGTTCCATGCGGTTTTATGTTCCTTAATAAGCTGATAAACGTTGCCCCCAACATGAATCATCCTGCACACACCTTCCTTATTTGCGAGCCGCCCGATCATCCACTGCCAAGACCGGCTCATCCGCGCCGCCGGATTCTATCCCCAGCGTCCAAATTCTCCCCGTATTATACCATGAAACGATGGTTTTTCCACTTTATCGCCATTCTTGACCCGGGAAGCTATCTGGCAAGAGCTAGGGTTAAGAAGTATACTCGTACATAGGACTTCAACATATTACCTGGTAAGGAGAGAACGTGCATGATATCGATACGCGACGCAGCGGCGACTGACGTCCCGGCAATTCTAGACATTTACAATGAGGCTGTAGCCACCAGCACCGCCACCTTCGATCTGGAGCCCCAGACGCTGGAAGCCCGTATGGAGTGGTTCTCCCATTACGGAGAGCGTTATCCCTTAATCGTTGCGGAGCTCGACGGTCAAGTCGCCGGATACTGCAGCCTTTCTCAATTCCGGACAAAACCGGCGTACAACGCTACCGTGGAATTGTCCATCTATCTCGGCGAAAAATACCACGGCCAAGGAATCGGTACACAGCTCATGAACGAAATCATCAAGCGCAGCAAAGCCATGGGCTTTCATACCATCGTCGCCTGTATTACTGTCGGCAATGACGGCAGCGTACGCTTCCACGAACGTTTCGGTTTTGAGCTCGTGGCTACTTTCAAAGAAGTCGGCTACAAGTTCAACCGCTGGCTCGACGTGTACTTTTTTCAACTCATGCTGGATGAAAACCCGGGGGAATGAACCATGACAACAGCTGTCGCAACCGCGGACAAGGACCGACTGCTGGGCGATATTTTACGAAAAATGGGACGGGTACTCGTTGCCTTTAGCGGAGGAGTGGACAGCACCTTCCTGTTGAAAAGAGCGCAGCAAGAGCTGGGCGATCAAGTCGTTGCCGTCATCGCCGCATCGGAGACCTTTCCCAGCCGTGAATTCGATGCCGCGGTGCGGTTGGCGGAATCGATGAACTTCCGCCTCGTCCAAACGGAAATCAAGGAATTCGACAATCCCGCCTTCGTCGCCAATAACCCGGACCGCTGCTATCATTGCAAAACCGGGCTTTTTTCGCATTTGCAAGCCATGGCCCAGGAACTGGGCTACCCCTTCGTATTGGACGGAACCAACAAGGACGATCTGGGAGACTACCGCCCAGGGCTGCAGGCAAAAAACGAGCAGCATGTGCGCAGCGCTCTTTTGGAAGCAGGGTTGACCAAAGAGGAGATCCGCGGCCTGTCCAAAGAATTAGGGCTTCCCACTTGGGACAAGCCCTCTTTTGCCTGTTTGTCCTCGCGCATTCCCTACGGCAGCAAAATCGAGCGATGGAAGATCGATCAGTTGGATGTCGGGGAGGCTTTTTTACATAATCTCGGATTCTATCAAGTGAGAGTGCGGCATCACGACAAGCTGGCGCGGATCGAAGTGCTGCCGGAAGAGCTAAGCAAAGTGCTGGAGCACCGGGAAGAGATCTACGAACGTTTCCGCACCTTGGGCTTTGCTTACGTTACCCTGGATCTTCAAGGGTACCGGACAGGCAGCATGAATGAAGTGCTGAGCGGGAAAGGAGCCTCCTATGGAGCTTGAAAACGTACTGGAAGCCGTAAAAGCCGGCGATTTGACCGTTGAAGAAGCGGCTGCCCGGTTGCGCGGGGAACGGGAAACAAGTGGGATTACACCCCAGGACGCGGCTGTGGCGGATCTCGGCTTCGCCCAACTGGATTTGGAACGGGAAAAGCGTACCGGCTTCCCGGAGGTTATTTTCGGAGAAGGGAAGACGACCGAACAGCTCATCCTGATTTTCGGTAGGCTGATGCAGCACGCCGACCGAGTGTTGGCTACCCGTGTCGACGCCGATAAAGCAGAAGGACTGTTGGCTGCCGTGAAGGATGCCACTTATCATCCGGTTGCAAGAGCGGTCACATGGTTCCGCAAACCGATTCTGCAGGTGCATGACGGCTATATCGCCGTCGTCGCTGCCGGCACCTCCGATATGCCGGTTGCCGAAGAAGCGGCTATCACCGCCGAATGCATGGGTAACCATGTTGAGCGGGTATTCGATGTCGGCGTCGCCGGCATCCACCGGCTGTTCCGGCGGCTTGACGTTATCCGCGGCGCCAGCGTCATCGTCGTGGTTGCCGGCATGGAGGGGGCGCTGACCAGCGTCGTTGGTGGCCTGGTTTCGAAGCCGGTGATCGCGGTGCCCACCAGCATTGGTTATGGCGCCAGCTTTCACGGCATAGCCGCTCTTCTCTCCATGCTCAACTCTTGCGCGCCAGGTGTCACGGTGGTCAACATCGATAACGGCTTTGGAGCAGGTTATGCCGCCGGGATCATCAACCGAAACAGGGGAGTGACGGAACGTTGAAAATCATCTATCTGGACTGTTTTTCGGGCATAAGCGGGGATATGACCCTTGCCGCACTGGTTGATGCCGGAGCTGACAGGGATTACATTGAAAATGAATTGAAAAGGCTTACCGTTGAACCCTTCCGCTTGCAGTGGAGCCGCGTCATCAAAACGGGGATATCCGCTCTCAAAATGGATGTACGGATCGATCCGGAAACGGAACCTCACCATCACCGCCATTATGGGGATATTGCCGATATGATCCGGCAAGCCGGCTTCAACGAACGGGTGACGGAAATCAGCCTTGCCATTTTCCTTCGAATCGCCGTAGCTGAGGCCAAAATCCATGGCGTACCCTTGGAGAGCGTCCATTTCCACGAGGTAGGAGCCATCGATTCCATTGTGGACATCATTGGCGTCGCTCTGGCCCTTGATTCCTTGCAAGCAGAAAAAATCTACTGTTCGGCGATTCCCCTAGGTTCTGGCACCGTACGTTGCGATCACGGCATTTATCCGGTTCCGGCACCTGCGACGCTGGAAATCATGAAGGGTTTGCCCGTCGCGGCATCCCGTCACGCCGTAGAAATGACGACGCCTACCGGAGCCGGAATTGCCGCCGGCGTGGTAGCGGAATTCACCTCAGGCATGCCGCCCATGGTAGTGGAAGCCGTCGGCTATGGCGCCGGCACCCGCAATCTTCCTGACCAGCCTAACGTGCTGCGGGTCATCGTCGGACAGAGCCGGCAATCAGCGGGTGATCACGCTACTACTCATGAGCATTCGCATGGCCATTCCCATGGCCATTCCCATGGACACTCGCACGAGCACTCGAACGAGCACTCGCATACGCACGTTCTGCCGAAGTCCATCAAGAAAGGCGCACCCCGCCTCACGGTACAGAGCGTTCAAACCCTATAGTCCAGGTCGATCGCCGCTCAAATCAAAAAAGCCGTATCTCGCCAGTGGCGAGGTACGGCTTTCATTATCGGATTTTACAGCTTCACCCGCTGCAGTCGCAAAGCGTTCAGCACAACAGAGACAGAGCTGAAGGCCATTGCGGCTCCTGCCAGCCAGGGTGCCAGCAAGCCGGCGGCGGCAATGGGGATGCCAAGAGAGTTATAGGCCAAAGCCCAAAACAAATTCTGCTTGATATTCGTCATCGTCTTCCGGCTCATGCGAATGGCGTCGGCAATGCCAGTCAGGTCGCCTCGCATCAATGTTACGTCCGCCGCCTCAATGGCAACGTCGGTGCCCGTTCCGATGGCGATGCCGATATCCGCCGTTGCCAGGGCGGGGGCGTCGTTGATGCCGTCGCCAACCATCGCCACCTTGCGGCCAGCCTTCTGCAGCTTTTTCACTTCCGCTGCCTTATCTTCTGGCAGAACCTCAGCCAGCACCTGATCGATGCCGATCTCCCGGCCGATAGCCTCTGCCGTACGGCGATTGTCGCCGGTAACCATCACGACCCGGATGCCCATTTCCTTCAATCGGGCAACCGCCGAGGCGGATGTCGGCTTAACCGTATCGGCGACAGCAATCATCCCGGCGTACTGGCCGTCGATTGCTGCCAGCATGGCGGTTTTGCCTTCCGACTCCAACTTCTCCATCTGCTTTTCCGCCGCTGCATAGGAGATCGAATATTTTTCCAAAAGACGGCGGGTGCCGACCAGAATCTCCTTGCCTTCCAGAGCAGCGTGAATGCCGTAACCCGGTATCGCCTCAAAGCCCTCAGTCGGCTGCAGCTCCAATCCCCGATTGACGGCGCCTTCCACAATGGCCTCCGCCAAAGGGTGCTCCGAGCTTTTTTCCGCAGCCGCCGTGTAACGCAGTAAATCCTCTTCCTGCCAACCGTCCGCCGCAAAGACATCCGTCAGCTCGGGCTTGCCTCTCGTGATCGTCCCAGTTTTGTCGAGAACAACCGTGTCGACGCGGTGTGTCGTTTCCAGATGCTCTCCGCCTTTAAACAAAATCCCCGCTTCAGCCGCTCGCCCGGAACCTGCCATTATCGAGGTGGGGGTAGCGAGACCAAGGGCGCAAGGGCAGGCAATCACCAGCACGGCAATGGCTTTTTCCAATGAATCGGCAAAGTGGCCGCCCCCTGCAAAGAACCAAAGCAAGAATACGACAACCGCCAAGCCGACTACTACAGGCACAAAAATACCGGAGATTCGGTCAGCGATACGCTGGATCGGAGCCTTCGAGCCTTGAGCTTCTTCCACGATCCGGATGATTTGCGCGAGAGCGGTTTCCTTGCCTACCTTGGTTGCTTTCACCCGCAAAGTGCCATGCTTATTCACCGTTGCGCCGATTACAGAGTCTCCAGCCGTCTTCTCTACCGGAATGCTCTCCCCGGTAAGCATCGACTCATCCACTGACGATTGACCGGCCTCCACAATACCGTCTACCGGAATTTTCTCCCCTGGCTTCACGATGACAATGTCATGAACCGCTACCTCTTCCACCGGAACAGTCAGCTCCTGACCGTCCCGCACGATAAGAGCGGTTTTCGCCTGCAAGCTCATGAGCGTTTTGATCGCTTCCGAGGTGCGGCCTTTCGCCAAAGCCTCGAACCATTTTCCCAGAATGATAAGAGTGATCAGAATCGCGCTGGTTTCAAAATACAGTTCCGGCGCATGATGCCCGCCATTTTGCGCCCAGTCCGCCGTAAGATACACGCTGTAAAAGTAAGCCGCCGAGGTACCGAGGACCACCAGAACGTCCATATTGGCGCTTCCGTTCCTCAACGCTTTATAAGCCCCCACATAAAACGGATAGCCGATAATAAACTGTACGGGAGTCGCCAAAATCAGCTGCATCCACGGGTTCATAAGGAGATCCGGAACGGGAATAAAGGACGTCCAGGAAAAATGCCCGGCCATTGCCCAGAGCAAGGGCAAGGACAGCAAAGCTGAAAGGATAAACCTCAGCCTCTGCCGATTCATCTCCTGCCGCCGCAGATCGGCGCCATCCTTCTTCTCTTCCTTAAGTATGGCTCCATAACCGAGCTGCTCTACCTTGCGAATCAAGTCATGCGGAGTAATACCGTCTGTAAACTCGATTTTCGCCGTCTCCAAAGCCAAATTCACATTGGCCGATGCTACGCCTTCCATCCGATTCAAGCCTTTTTCAATCCGGCTGGCGCAGGCGGCACAGGTCATGCCTGTTATTTGCAATGTGGTCTCTTGGGCCGTTGTTTCTCCTTCAACCATGATCTTTCACCCTTTTCCACGTATGATTATGATAAAAAGATATCCTCTTCTTTCTTTATACTATACCCCCCTACCCTATGTCAACCGATGTTAATGCCCTTTATGGCTTCGATTCATTTTCTTTAGCCGGCCGATTTTGATTTACCTTTCCACGCTGCCCTTCTCCTTAATCTTGAAAAGACTCCTCGGCGTTCTCCAGCCGCATAAAACCCGCTCTCGCCTGCTCGTACACTTTTTTCAGCGGCACCCCGCTTGCCTTGGCCAATTCCTCGCAATCGCGAAATTCCGGAGCGAACTGGACAAGCCGTCCGCGATGGTAGCCCGCTTTTACCTTTACTATGCCCCATGGCGTCTCCACTTCCCGGAAATCCCGGCCCAGCCGGTGGCAGGAAGCATGCATATAGCGCAGCCCTAACGTCGTCGTCTCGGAAAAAATAATCTCCTCCATCGCGCCTAACTTTTCTTCATCCGTAAGCACGTTCAGCATGAGCCCCGGACGGCCTTTTTTCATCAGAATCGGGATCCACCAAACGTCGTTGGCTCCCGCCTCCAATAACTTGTCCGTAATATAACCGGTGTGCTCCGGGTTCATGTCGTCCAAATTGGCTTGAATCACCAGCATGTCATCATCCCGATGCTCGTCTCTATGATTGAAATCCAAAAGTTCCACGCTCCATATTCAAGTTCACCTCTAAATCATACCAAAGGTGAAGCAGGAAGAAAACGACAGGGGCTCTGACTGTTTTTTCGGCTGACGGAGTATATTTACCCCTGACTGAACAACCTACCCATAATGGATTGAAATCTGTTCAAAGGAGCGGGGTGGGGAACAGCATGAGCATACACAAACGGCGAACCCGGTTGATCCTTGCAATAGTCGCCGCCTTACTGGTTAGCATGGCTGGAAAATTACCCGGCATTCCCGGAATATTAGGAGAAGTCAAAGCGGAGCCCGCCAAGACGGAACCGGTAGAGGATATTTATAAGAACCGCATGGAGCTCCTGCAGCGAATCAGCCAATTGACAGCCATCCCCTGGTATGAGCTGGCAGCCGTCGATCAATACGACCGGACCTTACGCAAAAAAAGCGACACGCCCGCACCGGCACCGCTTGTCGGTTTACGCTATACAGACCCGGAATGGGCTGGCCTGGTCAACCCGGATGCAGGTGATACTAACCCGCTGTCCATCCTTGTCTTTGACGGAAAAGGGAGAGACGGCAACGGCAACGGTACGGCGAACCGCAGTGAGGATGAGGATTTATTGCGCACGTTTATGGAAGAAACCCTTAAGCATGGCGAGGGGATCGAAGGCTGGCATAAAGAACTGGCCAAACGTTATGAAAACCCGCGGGCGCTGGAGCGGATCGCTCAGTTTTCCGCGATTTATCTTAAATTCGGTCGGCTTGACTTGAACCGTTATGCTTTTCCATTGCCCATCAGCTCCAGTTATTCGTACCGGAGCACATGGGGAGACCGCAGGGGTTGGGGCGGACGCCGCATCCATGAAGGAACGGATCTTTTTGCCGGCTATGGCGTCCCCGTTCGAAGCACCTGCTACGGAATCATCGAGCAAAAAGGGTGGAACCCCTTTGGAGGTTGGCGGATCGGCATCCGGGACCTCAACAACCGTTACCACTATTACGCGCACTTGTCCGGATATGCAAAAGGCTTGCAGCAAGGAGATATCGTCGAGCCGGGTCAAACCTTGGGCTGGGTGGGCAGTTCCGGCTACGGGAAGCCAGGAACCTCGGGGAAATTCCCGCCCCATTTACATTTTGGCCTTTACAAAGACAATGGCCACAAAGACTGGGCATATGATCCCTATCCGTCTCTCAAAAGATGGGAACGGGAAGACCGAAAAAGACTAAACCATAAGGATTGAGCCCCTCTCGTTGCACGCTCTAACTCCCGCCTGCAGGAAGGGAAGATTCTCCGGTTCCGGTTCCAGATCCGGAAAGAGGAAAAGTGGAATGGACGCCGGTGCTTCCGCTCTCCTGCTGCTGCAAATTGGGCAAGCTGATGCTGGGCGGCAGAGGGTTAGAGTTTCCAATAGGATTGCCTTTATTGTCCAAATAGTACATCGGGGTATCCCCAACCACCAGCACATAAGAGATGGGTAGCTCAGTCTCCACGATTTCCGGAGCGGAATCAAAAGGGATAATGATGCTTACTTCCGCAATGATTCGAATGTATACCTCAACAAGGATCATGTTGATCCCGGCATTTTGATAACGGGTGCTAAGCTCCACTTGGGCTGCGCCTTGAGGCACCAAACGAATGGGAATATCCGGCCCGAAAGAAGCAAGGATGGGGCTTTTCAGCGCCTGGCCAATAGGGATGTGCTCCGGCATCCGCTTCATTCCATTCAGCAGCGATTGCACCCGCTTGATGGTATTGGCGGTAATCCGCATATGTTCGGAGTAGTTCAGCATAAAACCGGTTACTTTGCCATTGTTGTCCGTTTTCCAATCGATCAGCCGGTCCACGTCGCCCAATTCACCGATTCCATCTGTGATGGCCGTATTAATGGATTGGGTAGCCAGTTGTTTTAACCGGACTTTGGCCAGACTCATCATCGGCGGGGCCAGATGCTTATCTAAAAAGATATACGACTGCAAGGTAAACAAAAAGAAAATAACAAGCGTAAACCAGACCATGCGCTTGCGCCTGCTCCCCCGAGGGGAGCGGCTTCTCCACCTGCGCCTGTACATGTAGACCCCTCTTTCTATCGGCGTATACTAACACCTTATGCGCAGGATCGTCCGATCAGTCCCCTCCCCGTTTCCCGGCATGAACAGAGCAAAACAAAAGGCAGGGCTTATTGAAGTGACCCCATAATGTTAGACAGTATCCGCTAGGCGACCTGTTGGGCATGGGCTCGGTATTGTACCGGACTCATGCCTTTTAGTTTTGCCTTGATGCGTTTGTGATTGTAGTAATCGATATATTTAGCTAGTTCTTGTTTAAAGTGCTCGATACTTTCAAATTTTCTTAGGTACAAGAACTCCGATTTCATGATACCAAAGAAGTTTTCCATTACTGCATTATCGTAACAATTCCCTTTACGAGACATGCTTTGGGTTATTCCTAATCTTCTTAAAGCATGCTGATAGGGTTTCATTTGATAATGCCATCCCTGATCAGAATGCAGAAGCATTTCACCATCCCCAGACAACCGTTCAAATGCTTGTTCTAACATCGCCGATACAAGAGAATACGTTGGCCTAGTTCCTATAGTGTACGTAATAATTTCCCCGTTAAATAAATCGAGTATGGGTGAAACATAGAGCTTCTCGCCGAACAGTTTGAATTCTGTAATATCCGTTACCCACTTCTCGTTTGGTTTCTCCGCTTTAAAATTGCGATTGAGTACGTTGGGGGCAATGTGACCCACGGTCCCTTTGTACGATTGGTATTTCTTCATGCGAACCATTGATTTCAAGTTTAATTCTTTCATAATACGCTGTACTCTTTTGTGATTGACGTGATGTCCCCGATTTAACAATTCATCACGAATTCGACGGTAACCATAACGACCCTCATGCTCATCATATATGGATTGAATTAGGTTTCTTAGCTCGCTATCGGGATGGGGGTTACCTAATTTCTTCAACCAATAATAGTACGTACTGCGCGGAATATCAGCAATCTGTAATACGGCCACCACCGGAAAGTCAAACCTTAATTCATGGACTACTAGTACTTTGTCTTGCTTGGTGATTATCCCTTGTTTTGAATTAAGGTATTCAACTTTTTTAGGTATGCATTTTCCATTCGCAAACGTTCTACTTCGGCTTTTAAGGCTTCAACCGAGCCTTCCACTGGTTTTTGCTTGTTCGTTATTTTGGCGTTGTTTTTGGCCATTAAGGGGCGCCCCTTTTTCTTTGCAATAAGAGCGTCGATTCCATTCTTGCTGAACTGGCTACGCCACTTTCGAATGATCCCAGGTGAAGGGATATTAAAAATAACAGCAGCTTCATTTGGAGTCGTCCCATGCTCGTTCATATGTTGAAGTACGTCTAGTTTATATGGAACGGTGTAGGCTGTATAGCTCTTTTCAAAAGCCTTCTCACCGTGATATTCGAATTGTTTAATCCACATTCGTACAACTTCATGATTAACCCCTAATGATTTTGCAATGGATCCCACTCCTTCAGCACCTGCTTGATGTCTCCGAATGGCATCCATTTTTTTCTCCATATTAAATTTCGTCATAAAAAAACTACACCTCCAATGTTAGTTGTGTCTAACAATTGGGGTGCAGTTCATATGAGCCCTGCCTTTACATGATTTGCTGCATTATTTCTCTACGTTCCCCCACAGCTCACCGGCCCAAGTGTAGAAACAGAACCAGCCTGTGCCGACCCATTCCTTACTGACTGCCGCTGTCGTTTCAGGCCCCAAAGTGGTCACCACCGGCGTCGTATCATCCGGTGATTTATACAAGTTCGTTTTCACATCAGCTTTCGTGGTGGCATTTTTCCATACTTCCACGATGGGGTGGTTGGGTTTAATCCAAACCATATTGTCCTTTACCTTGATCCGGTACCAGCCGTCATCGCGGGCTTCGTACTGCTCCACATCGGATGCTGGAACGGATTGGTTAAGCGAAGCCGTCAAATCCGGCGAAGAATATAGGGGCGTTTTCTCCGTCAACGTCAGTTTCAACGGGAAACCGTCGCCTCTATTGGGCAGGCTGGCGATATAAGCATCCGATTCCTTAAACGATGCCATCACTTTATCGTAGGTGTCGGCGTAGACGTCTTTTTGTCCCTCCACCTTGATGTCCGTTTCCACGTTCAACGCCGTTTCGTCCTTCGGGTTGTACAAGATGCCGTTCTCCACAAAGGTACCCGGTTCGGCAAATGCTCCCCGTACCCCTACTGGATGCTCTTGGCCAGTAAACAGATCATAGCCGAACAGATGGGCTTCCGATGAAGGAATGCTTAAGCCCAAAACGTGCAAAAGTGTCGGCAGCATGTCCATATGACCGCCCGTCACCGTTTTTTTCTCCGGCTTCAGACTGCTGTCATGAATGAGGAAGGGAACGCCCAGCGCATCTGCCTGATTGTAATCTCGGCCAAGGAAATCCTTGAGGGCCGCGGAGATTTTATCGTCCAGCATTCCAAGTTGAATGCCGGTATGGTCTCCGTAAATGGCCAATATCGTATTGTCCCAAAGCCCTGCCTCCTTCAACTGGTCGATGAAGCGGCCCAGGGCGGCATCCGCGTAATGGGTGGCTTGCAAATAGTTCCCCGCCATATTGCCTTCATACAGTTCCGGCAGCTCCAGAAGCTGAAACTTTTTCGGTTCGGTAAAAGGATAATGGCTGGTCATGCTGACCATATGAGCGTAAAATGGCTGTTTCTTATCCTGATATTCCTTCAAAACGTCAAGGCCTTTTCCATACAATTCGTCATCGGACGCGCCGAAGGCGACATAATCATTCGTGCCAAAAAACTCCTTATCCAAATACCGGTCAAAACCTAAAGCCGAGTAGAGGTTCTTCCGGTTAAAGAACATCGCGTTGTTCGTATGCATCGTAACGGTTGAGTAGCCGCTTCCTTTGAGCATGCGGGGCAAGGAAGGGTATTCGCTGTCGGCTCCGTCCGCCGAAACTGTCCGGTAGGGCTCAAAAGGAAACAGTGAGGTGTTCAGCATAAACTCGGCATCGGAGGTGTTTCCCGCTCCATTTTGCAAATAGAAATGGGGGAAATAGACGGACTCTTCGATAAGCTTGTTCAAGTTCGGTGTAATTTCCTGGCCGTTGATGGACTTGCCGAGGACGAAGGATTGGTAGGATTCAAGCTGGATGACGATCAAATTCTTCTGCTCGCCTTGTACCCCCTTGATCACATCCGTCACCTGCTGCTGTCCGCCGCTGGAACTGGCGTTCGGGGCGGCCGTATGATCCGCAGTATTGGAACGGGCCGGCCAAAAATAAGTAACAGTGGCAATTACCAATACAATCGCCGCAATGATTCCGATCGTGCGCTTCACGTGTGTTGTCGCTCCTCGTACCTTCAGTATATGGGAATCCGCTGCAATCAGCTTTCCATTCCCCTTGTCGTTTCACACATGCTAACTATAAACAGATGTCTGCCTGCATGCAATCAACCAAAACCCCAGCCGTGTAGCCGGGGTACTAGTCCATCTAGTCTGCAAATCTCCGCTGCCGCAAAGCCTCATATAGCAAAATCCCGCCGGCCATCGCAACATTAAGGGATTCCGCCTTTCCCGGCATCGGGATAGATAATTCCTGCTGCACACAGCCGCGAACCTCCGCCGATACACCGGCGCCTTCGTTGCCCAGAACGAACCAAACCGGACCGGACAAATCGGCTGCATAGCAAGTAAGCCCGGAGCTCATGCCAGTGGAATAGACTTTAGCTCCGCCTGCTGCCGCTTGTTGAAGCAGTTGCGGCAAAGAAGCTTCCACTACCGGCAAATGGAACAACGAGCCCATCGCCGAACGCATCGTCTTTGGGTTGTACGGATCGACCGTACCACGGCCAAGAACAATTCCGGTGGCTCCTGCCGCGTCGGCAGTGCGAATAATGGTACCCAAATTTCCGGGGTCTTGCACCCCATCTAATGCAACGATAAGCGCTTCCCGATTGTCCAAAAGCACCTCAGCAGCCAGCTCGGGACGGCGAGCGACCGCCAGCACCCCTTGAGGCGTTTCCGTATCGGAGCACTTCGCAAGAACAGCTTGGCTGATGGCGATCCGCTCTACTTCACCCGTCAAATAAGACTCCACCCCAAAGGGAATGCCTTTTTCTGCCAAGTAAAGCACACTCTCAACCGCAATGCCTGAATTCAACGCCTCGATGACCAGGTGTTCGCCTTCCAGCAGCACCTTCTTCTGCTTGTCCCTTCCACGTCGGGTCAACAGTTCCGCCCATTCTTTTACGCGGCTATTTTGCACGGATGTAATTTCAATGGCCATGTCTCATTTACTCCAAGTAATTTTTTTCAAACTTGCTCAAATCGCTGTTGCGGCCGACGACGACAAGCACATCGCCTTCACGAATGAGATCGTCTGCATTGGGGGTGATATTCATTTTTCCGCCGTGTTTGATGGCCATGACGTTGCAGCCGAATTTGGCCCGAATATCCAAAGTGCGCAAGCTTTGACCGACCAACCGCGAAGAGGCGTTCAACTCCACGATGCTGTAATCATCGGACAGTTCGATATAATCCAGAATATTAGGTGAGATAAGGCCGTGGGCAACTCGTTGGCCCATATCACGCTCTGGAAAAATGACCTTATCTGCCCCGATCTTTTGCAGCACTTTGCCTTGAAGCTCGTCTTGAGCTTTGACGATCAGCGTTTTGACGCCGATATCCTTCAAGATCAAGCTGGTCAGGATAGACGCTTGAACATCCGCTCCGATAGCGACGACAACCACGTCGAAATTTCGGATTCCGAGAGCCCGGAGAGCGTTCTCATCCGTCGTATCAGCTTGCACAGCATGGGTTACATACTGGCTGACTTCCTGAATCCGGTGTTCATCTCCGTCGACGGCAAGGACATCGTATCCAAATTTGCATAGGGATTGAGCAACGCTTGAACCGAATCGACCCATGCCGATAACGGCAAACTGTTTTTTCACAGGATCACCTTTCTTCCGCAAATCAATTGTCCCTTATTATATCATAAACAATGGAAGCGGGTATGCTGCGCATGGATGCTTATGCATGGAAAAATACTCGGCTGGAGAAGATACGAAGACGTGTGCGGAAGTTGTAAATTCAATCCGATGAGGGAGGATCTTTTTCATGACGTTAAGCCTTCGCGATGCCATTATGATGAGAGTAAACGGCAAAAATGAATCGGAGCTGCGTGAGGTTATCGAAGATTCGATAGGCGGGGAAGAGATGGTCCTGCCCGGTCTAGGGGTATTGTTTGAAAAAATATGGCAATCCGGGGACGCCGATTTGAAGAACAAGCTGGTTCACAGCCTGGAAACCAGTCTCACTGCAAAATCTTCCTGACCTGCAAAAACACCCTCTGGCGCAAGTGCATTTCGCAACTTTGCCAGAGGGCGCTTTATTCTAGCGATTATTAAAGCGGTGGTAACGGATCACTTTAGCATAAATGCGTTTATCCGCCAATTTCCGAAAAATGTACGGATCGGGGCGAGTATTCACCTCAATAATCCAGGGGTGAAGCTTTTTATCAAGTCCGATATCCAAACCAATGCTGCGGATGCCGGGGAAATTCCGCACCATCCGTTTCGCTACATAGATCCCCAAGTATCTCAACTTCCGCTCAAGCTTCAGACGCTCAAGCTTTGTTGTATAAGGCGCTAGAAGATTTTCGAAGCTGACAAGGCTGCCTCCGTTGTGGTAATTGGTTACGACTTTTCGCGGATTAGCAGCCCTACCAATGATGCCGGTTGTTTTCCATTTGGCTGACGGCGAGCGCTGCACCATAACACGCAAGTCAAATATGCGTCCATTCCAGGTGCGCAAGTCGATCCCTTTCTGCACAAGATAAGGTCGTTTGCCCTTGATCTTTGACAGATCCGCATACAGTTTATCTTTTGATGCGAATCGGCGGATTTTCAGTCCATTTTGATAAACATAGGGTAAAGAGCCGGATTTATGCTCCACTTTCATGACTCCGCCGCCATAGGTGCCCACATTCGGTTTAATGTAGACCACTTTATAATGATTCAGCATGGTTGACAGGGTGTTTTTCGTCATGGGCTTCGTCTTCGGGATGTAACGCCGCAATGCCTTGTACTTCAGCAAAGCCTTCGTTTTGGTCCACTTGCTGCCCACGTGCCGCTGCATCGTCATTCCACTCCTTCTCCGGAATCTCGGGATTTACCCCTACATTCGATACCGCAGGTATCACCGATTCATAAAGGTTGATTAAACCTAAGGCTGTTCGTTCCCAGCCAAAATAGTACGCCGCATCCTGTCTCGCCTGCTCAGCCAACCGCTTCGAAAGTGCCGGATCACCCCATAATTTGCGGATTCGCCGGGCAAAAGCCGGGGCAGAACGATAGGATCGTACCAAGAGCCCATTTTCTCCATCGCGGATAATTTCCGGAATGCCGCCAATCGCTGAGGCAATGACCGGAACCCCGGAGGCCATGGCTTCCACATTGACGAGCCCAAATGCTTCGTGGATTTGGGAAGGACACACGAAGCAGTCCGAACTGCTGTACACCATCGGCATGGCCTTATGGGATAGCTTACCGAGAAAGCGGGTGCGCACTCGGTATTTTTTTGCCAGTTTCTTAATGCGTCTGCCGTATCCCGAAAGGCCGTCGCTGCCTGCGACAAGCAGAACGGCCGGCATATGCTTGCCCGCCAACGCCATGGCTCGAACCAGCACCGCTAGTCCCTTGCGTGGAATGACCCGGCCTGCGAATAAAACCACATAACGTTTGCCCAGTTTATAGGGTTTGCGCAGTGCAACTCTTTCCTTTTCGGCTAAGGAACGAAATCGTTGAGAATCCACGCCTAGGGCAACGGTATTTACCTTTCCACCCAGATGGGGGAACTTTTTCTCGACTTCTTGTTTAAGGGAATGGCTGTTGACCGCGATAAAATCAGCACAGGACAAACAGTCGGCAATCTTGGGCTGCACCGGAACATAGGTCAAGGAATGCAAATAAATAGACAGCAGTGTGAGCGGATACGCTTTTTTCACAAGGGGAAGATACTTGGGGCGGTTGTCGACTTGAATCCAATCGAATGTCATTCCTTCCAGCGCTTGCAGGACCTGCTCGATATATAGGCTTTTATCCGCGGGTTCCACACGCATCAAGGTGAGCTGCCCCTCAGATTCCATCTCAGCTTGGCCCGGAAATCTACGTGAGATTAAAGTGACTTCATGGAGATCAGCCAACTGTTTGGCAATAGCCATCATACTGATTTCCACCGAACCTCCATGAGTGGGGGGCACAGGAATAGGCCCGGGAGCAATCATTAGAATCTTCATGGCAGATCTCCTTTTTCGTACCGGCATCACGAAACCGCATCACATTTTATGACAGGAGACATGTTTGGAAAGGGCTGAAACGGAGGCAACTGAAAAATGAGCATGAGCCGCTTTAGCGGAACGACGCGTCACTTGAAAAAAACACTTGCCAACAATCCCTCGCCTGACTTATACTTACGACAACCGAAAAACGTTAACATGCCGATGACGAGTCTCCAACTCCGAGGTGTTTTCGCCAAGCGTCAGCCTGAGCAAGCGGCTCTCGCTAAGTTTACCGGCCCCGCCCGTTACCGCGGAACCAAGAGGACTATGGCCTTGAACGGCCGGTCAAGTTGGGTGGCACCGCGAGCAGAAACGCTCCTCGTCCCAAACGGATGAGGGCGTTTTTTATCTTTTTTCGGAGAGGATGACAGGAAATGGGAGTAAGAGCGTACAATTTTAACCCCGGTCCTGCGGCATTGCCGCTGGAAGTGCTGCGTCAGGCACAAGAGGAATTGGTGGAGTATCAAGGGTTGGGCATGTCTTTGATGGAGGCATCTCACCGTGCTGCGAAGGTCCAGGAGATCAACGATGAAGCCCAAGCGCTGCTGCTTGAATTGCTTGGAATCAAGGAAGGCTATCATGTCCTGTTCATGGGCGGCGGCGCCAGCCAGCAATTTGCCCAAATCCCCATGAACTTCCTGACGCCGGAGAAAACCGCCGCCTACGCCATCACCGGCAGCTTTGCGGAAAAGGCATTCGAGGAAGCTTCCTATTACGGCAAAGCCGCCATCGTAGCTAGCTCCAAGGAGCAAGGCTGGAGCCGCATTCCGGGAGGCAACGAATATCAACTGCCAGCGGACACGGCTTATGTACACATCTGTACCAACAACACGATTGAAGGCTCGCAGTACAAGGATATTCCGAACGTAAACGCTCCCCTTGTCGCCGACATGTCCAGCGATATTCTCGGCATTCAGCGGGATGCAAGCAAGTTCGATTTCATCTATGCCGGCGCTCAGAAAAACCTCGGCCCTGCCGGTGTTACCGTCGTCGTAGCCAAGGATGATTTCGTGGCGCAAGGAACGAAGAATATTCCGGTTATTTTCCGCTACGGCACTTTCCTGAAAAACAACTCACTGTACAACACCCCGCCCGTGCAAGCCATCTATATGGTCAATCTTGTGCTGAAGTGGGTCAAGGCGAACGGCGGTGTTGCCGCTATGGAAGCCCAAAACATCAAGAAAGCCGACCTGCTGTACAACGTCGTCGACGCCAGCGGCGGTTTCTATACAACCAAGATCGAAAAACCGTACCGTTCCATCATGAACGTGACCTGGAACATGAAAGATGAGGAAACGGAAAAACAATTCCTCAAGGAGTGCAAAGAGCAAGGCTTCGTCGGCCTGGCTGGCCACCGCAGCGTCGGCGGTATGCGCGCTTCTATCTACAACGCTGTTCCTTACGAAGCGGTCAAAGCGGTCGCCGACTTCATGCAAGATTATCAAAAACGCAACGGATAATGACAAGTATAGAAAGCTCCGGCAGCATTCAGCTACCGGAGCTTTTTTATGAGGTTGTCGGAAGCAAGCTAAAGACAGCAAAAGATCGAGTAAGGGGCAATAACCCCTCGCTCGATCTTTTTTACACGATCAACCGCTTAACTTTACGTGTTGCTACGGTTGCTGACTTTTCATTAAGGCGCGGTCTCAAGGAACTTCGCTTCCGGGATCTTCTCCGTCGCCGTACGCAGTGCATATTCATTCTCAAACAGCGCGACGAAATTGTCCTTCTTATCCTTGACCAAGGTCGAGTTGATGCGGAACTTGGCCGGGTCGATGCTTGGAGCTACGATCCACCGAGCGAATTGATAGTTCATCCGATGCAGTTGAACGTCGACGCCGTATTCGTTCTTCATCCGGTATTCAAACACTTCAAACTGGAGCTGCCCCACGACGCCCAGGATGATATCCTCGAAGCCGATGGTGCGGAATACCTGAATAGTGCCTTCCTCGGTCAACTGGTCGATGCCTTTTTGGTACTGTTTGTGCTTCAAGGCATTCTTTACGGTCACCTTGCAGAACAATTCCGGCGAAAATACCGGAAGCTCATCAAAGGTAACTTCCGGCCCCTGACAAAGGCTATCGCCAATACGGAAGATGCCTGGGTCAAACAAGCCGATGATATCGCCAGCGTAGGCTGTATCGACAATATCCCGGTCCTGAGCGAGAAACTGCTGGGGCTGGGCCAGCTTGATCTCTTTTCCCACCCGCACATGTTTGACAGTCATCCCTCGTTCAAATTTGCCGGAGACGATACGCAGGAAGGCAATGCGGTCCCGGTGAGCCGGGTTCATATTGGCTTGAATTTTGAAAACATACCCAGAAAACGTGTTAGCAGTCGGCTCCACTTCTCCGGCTTCGGTCTTCCGGGAGACCGGCTTCGGCGCCAGATCCAGGAAGTTTTCCAAGAAGGTTTGCACCCCGAAGTTGTTAATGGCGCTGCCGAAGAAAACTGGTGTCAGCTCTCCGTTGTTTACCCGCTCCATGTCGAAGGGGTCACCCGCAACATCGAGAAGCTCCATCTCTTCGCAGAGTCTGCCATAGAGATAATCCCCGGCAATCTCCTTGATCAACGGATCGGCATAGCCTGTCACGCTGCGGACGGCTACATGATTCTGTTCCTCAGCGGTAAACAGCTCCAGCTGGGTACGCTTTCGGTCATACACGCCGCAAAATTGCTTGCCGCTGCCGATCGGCCAGTTCATCGGGTAGGAGCGGATGCCCAGCACCTCCTCCAGCTCTTCCAGCAGATCGAAAGGATCGCGGCCTTCCCGGTCCATTTTATTGATAAAGGTGAAGATGGGAACGCCTCGCTTGCGGCAAACCTGGAACAGCTTCTTGGTTTGCGCCTCGACGCCTTTGGCGGAGTCGATGATCATGACCGCGCAGTCCGCCGCCGTCAATGTGCGGTAGGTGTCTTCGCTGAAGTCTTGGTGGCCCGGGGTATCGAGGATATTCACCCGGCAGCCGTTATAGTCGAATTGCATCACGCTGGAGGTAACGGAAATCCCCCGCTGCTTCTCGATTTCCATCCAGTCGGAAGTGGCGTGGCGGCTGGCCTTGCGACCTTTTACCGTACCAGCCAAGCGGATGGCGCCTCCGAACAGCAGCAGCTTTTCCGTCAGCGTCGTTTTGCCGGCGTCAGGGTGGGAGATGATCGCGAAGGTGCGCCGCTTGTCCACTTCCGCCACTAATTCTTTATTTAAAGTGCTTGTCATAGGTTCATGGTATCCTTTCATTCTCAAAATCCGGTATGCATCATAACCACGCTTAAGCCGTTTTTCCTCACATCGGAGTTTCAAACCCTTTCCCGTGATTTCGTACATCTTCCCTATTATATCGATTTATGCTCCCGGGCGAAACCCATGGACCCCCACAATGTGAAGTTTCACCGGGATTCCCGTTTCAAATCGCCCAGGATAAACGGCTGACGCCGTTCAAATAGAACGAGCGACGTTTACGATGCGGGATAAAGCTTATTATTGTGCCAAACGAATGAATTTCTATGGAGAAGAAAAGCAGCCTCCGCATGGACGGAAAGCTGCTTTCAAGTCTTTACCGATGAGAGAAGTCAAAACCCTACTTTAGTAACCGATCAGCATGGCGCGAGCCGGAGCCGCTTCGATACCGGTCAGCTTAAGGGGGGCGATGACCATGAAGTAACCGCCGGCCGGAACATTCTTAAGCCGCAGTCCCTCCACGATGATGATGCCGCTCCCCAGCAAGGTCCGGTGGGTGCCGTAATTCGGCTGGGCGCGTTCAATGCCAAGCCCGTCGGTTCCCACGCCTTTTACGCCGATTTCCTTCAAGAAGGCGGCGCCGTCTTCCTTGAGAAAAACAAAATTGAAATCAAATTCCTCTGAGAAGGAGTTTCTTGTTTTGAACAAAAGCCATTCTCCCGGTTGGATGGCAAAGGGCTCCAGATCGCTGCGGCCGATTCCTTCCTCTACCCCTGTCATATCCAGAACGCGGGCCGGTCCAACCAACGACTCAAGAGGCAGCGTTTCGATGGTATCCCCTTTGTCGATCATGTGCAGAGGCGCGTCCACATGGGTCCCGGTGTGAGCGTCAAGAGAAATCCGCGTTTCGTAGTTGCTCCCTGTAACGAAATTGGACGTGTTTTGCAAAATCGGCTTTTTCTCTTCCTTGTTTTTGTATACCTGCATATCCTCGCGGATCGTCATCGATATGTCGTACAGCTTCATCCTTGATCCCTCCTCGGTTCGATGGTGGTGCTTGTACCAAGCTGTTCCTGCAAATTACTCCGGTCGGCCGGAAATCCAAATAACATCGCTCTCGTCCTGACCGCTGATCGGCCACCAGTGGAAGCCGTCATCCGCCAGCATCTTGTTTGCTTCCTCCGGTCCCCAGGTGCCGGCCGGGTAGAAACGCAGATCCTCTGTGTTTTCCGACCAGGCTGATTTAATCCGGTCTACGAATTGCCAAGCTAGGCCTACCTCATCCCAGCGCGTAAAGTGGGTGGAATCGCCGCGAGCCGCATCGTAGATCAAACGTTCATAGGCTTCCGGCGTATTGATTCCGATTTGACAGCTTTGGCAGAAGTCCATGGCAACCGGTACGATGCCGTTATCCGTTCCCGGCCGCTTAGCGTTGATTTTTATATAGATCCCCTCCAGAGGGGATACGCGCAGAACCAGCAGATTCGGCTGCAGGTCGTGTTCTTTTGCTAAATAAACATTATCCGGGATCTTCTTGAATTCCACCACAACCTCAGTGGTTTTCGTCGGGAGCCGCTTGCCGGTACGCACATAAAACGGAACGCCGGACCAGCGGAAGTTGTCCACATAGAGCTTCGCGGCAAAGTACGTTTCCGTTGAGGATTCAGGATTTACTGACTCTTCATTGCGGTAAGCGGGTTTTTCCACGCCGTTCATAATTCCCGTCGAATATTGGCCGCGCACGACGTTTTTACGCACATCGTCCCCTTCGTTGAATACCCGAAGGGATCGCAGAACTTTCACCTTCTCATCCCGGATATCTTCCGGGTCGAGACGGCTTGGGGTTTCCATCGCCATCATGGTCACCATCTGCAGCATATGGTTTTGCCCCATATCCCGCAGCGCACCGGAATGGTCGTAATAACCGCCCCGGTCTTCCACGCCAACCGTCTCACTGGCTGTGATTTGAATATTCGATATGTACCGATTGTTCCAAAGCGGTTCAAAAAATCCGTTGGCAAACCGGATGACGTTGATGTTTTGGATCATCTCTTTGCCCAGGTAGTGATCGATACGGTATACCTGATCCTCGCGGAACACTTGGCAAATTTCCTCGTTCAGCTTTTCGGCGGATGGAAGGTCGAAGCCGAAAGGCTTCTCGATCATCAAACGCCGCCAGCCATTGCCTTCCAAGAGGCCGCCTTTTTGCAGGTTATGGGCAACGCTGCCGAACAAGTTCGGCGCAAGCGCCAGGTAAAAGAGCCGGTTGCCGGCGATTTCAAACTTCTTCTCCTGATCTTCCGCCAGCTTGAGCAGTTGGCGATAGCCTTCCACATTATTGGTATCCAAGGACATATATTCAAAACGCTCCGCAAAATCGAGCCAGTCCCTGTCATCGGATTCTACTTTATATCGGCAATACGTTTGAATCGAATGAAGCAAATCTTGACGAAACTCCTCACGGGATTTAGCGCGGCGAGCCAAACCAATTACGGAAAACTTGGCAGAAAGCTTGCCCTCCCGATAAAGGCTATAAATAGCGGGGTACAATTTGCGGCTGGCCAGATCTCCCGTCGCTCCGAAGAGGAAGATGACAGCACCCTGCTCGCGAATGGCTTCATTTCTCCAATCAGTCATGTACACTCATCATCCTTGCTTTTGAAGTAATTTGCACTGAATCACAATCACAATAACTACTAGTGTAGCACAGCTTATCGTTCTGAGAAACTGAACATGAAAGATCCCCATCCAAGAAGGGTTAAGCCTACTCAAAAGTATCGCCTACAAACGGATGTCCGATACTTGAAATCACTCGTAGAAAGGTGAGCCAAAGATTACTTCAACTTATTAGAAATGGGCGCAGTGCCGGGCATTCGTCCATTCCTAAGCCCAAAATGGCGAATATCCTGTCATAAGCATTCGAAAAGATGATTGGAGGTACGCTAGACCATGATTCCCGTCTATCCCTTAACAGAAGAAGCGCTCCTGCCCCATATCGGCAGTCCCGTCCTTGCTGTACTTCAGGACGGACAAGAGCATGTCGGCTTTCTTCATCAAGTCCGGAACGGTCGCCTGACCATTGGAGCCGTTCCCGCTGTCCCAGCTTCGAGGGACGGATCAACGATCCGATCCAAAGCCGCACGGACGAAAGCAGCCCAAGCCAGAAAAGCGGCGATCAATCCACCTGCAGCCGATCAATGGCAAGAGGATTCGTGGCCGGATCCCTTCTTCCAGCCGCTTACCCCATCAAGCCCACCAAGCCCGCCAAGCCCGCCAGTAGCGCCAGCGCCAGTCACTCTGAACATCAAATCTCTTGCTGGTTTCTATCTGCTGTTTCTGTAGGAAGCAGAGCACGATTATCCGGGTCGGAAATGAACGGCCGTCAGCGGCTGTATCATTCTCGATCCGTTTTTTTGTGCTTGCCGCGTCTTTTCTCAGCTTTATCGAAGTCGGGTTCCTCCGGTTCTCCTTGCTCACCGGCTCTTTCTTCCTTCCCTTCTTCGGGCCGATCGTGCAGTTGTACCAGTTTGTCCAGCCGTCCCACCTGATAGCCGTACTCATATACCGCAGCAGCCACCACCACCAGCCGGGTGCCGCCCGCTTCATTTTCACGGGAAAGGTGGACATAGTGCTCCATAAAAATATCGTTCTCTTCGTGAATCGACATCTCTTCAACCGACTCCGGTTTGACCTTGTGCTGATAGTTAAGCAGGACAACCTCGTGATATCGGATCAATTGCTCCAGATGCTGATCGAAACGGTGATCCGTGCTTTCAGGGCGATCCGTTTTAAAATAATGCTCCTCCGCCGCATCCAGAATGGCCGCACCTTTTACCAGCGTCGCTACCAGTTGCTTGTTCACCACCAGCTCGCGGGAGCGGCTGTACTTGGAACGCTTCATCTTCTTTTGTTCTTCTTCGAACAATTCGAACTTGCTCGCCAGCGACTTCAGTTCATCTCGAAGCTTTTTCTTTTCCTCGCGAAAAACATGATCCTTCATCTCATCGGATATCAGCATGCGCAAAAGCAGCGACAACCGGTTAAATACATGGATGACCTGCTCTTTGAATCGCTCTCTCGGCCGGGGAGGCATCACTGCTACATTGACGGCGACCGCACATGCAATCCCTATGCAACTCAGGAGAAAACGGTTCAAGGCAAAATCCCACGTCTGCAAATTGGCTTCATGAGCACCGGGAGCTTCCATAATCGCGATGACGGTAACCAAGGTAACTGCAAGGGTTTCCTCAAGGTTGAGCTTAAGACAGATAATAATAACCACAATACATACGATACCGACGGCGATTGGATCATTTTCAAAAAGATAAAGTGCCAGCATAGCCAACACGGCGCCTAATGCATTGGTCTGGATCTGCTCGAGTAAATAATGCCAGGAGCGATAGATGGAAGGCTGCATGGCAAAGACCGCTGCTACCGCCGCGATTACAGGCGAAGACATCCCAAAGAGCGAGCTTGCATATAAGGCTAGCGTCACCGCCAATCCTGTCTTGATTATCCTCGCTCCAAACGTCACGTTCTCAAACCTCCTAAATCTTCATCACAAGTAAACGACGGCTTTTCCGTCTCTTTGGGTCCGCTATTTTTTGTACTTTTTACTCATTACCCATGTAAAAGCTAGGCAAATGATGGCGAAAATAATAATCGCCGCGATCTGAACTCCGTTCATCTGTCGTACTCCTTTAGCAGCATCATTTCTTTCATTGTATCGAAAAGGATCGGTAGAGGTCAAAAGCAAGCTGCATCCGAACTCTTCCGTCAATCTCGCTATTGACATAGGGATATCAGTCAGCTATTTTATATTTAGATAATTATCTAAATATCGAAATGAAAAGGGAAGTGACACTGTGAATGAATCCTTTAAAGCGCTGGCGGATCCCACCCGGAGGAAAATCATCAAACTTTTGCGGGAATCGGACATGACAGCCGGAGAGATCGCAGAGCATTTTCAAATGTCCAAGCCAAGTATCTCCCACCACTTGAATTCCCTTAAACATGCGGGCCTGGTACAGGATGAAAGGGACGGCCAGTTTATCCGGTACACATTGAATACGACGGTGCTGCAGGAAGTGCTTAGCTGGTTTCTGGATATCGCAAACACCGAGTCGAAGGAGGATTTATCATGACAAAATACAAATGGAGTTGGTACGATACCGTCGCCCTGCTGGCAGGACTAGCCGTTCTGGCATACGGGCTGTACCAACGGAACAGTTTGCCTGACCGCGTCGTTACTCACTTCGGAGCTAATGGACCAAACGGGCATATGAATAAAGACGGCATGCTGCTCTTACTAGGAGCTATTTCCGTCGGACTGCCGATATTGGCCGGTCCGCTGCGTGCCATTGATCCTAAACGCCAGCGCTATGCCATGTTTGAAGGCAGTTACCGCATCATTCGCATTTCCATTCTCCTTATTCTCGATTTTCTATTTTACCAGATGATCGATTACAATCTCGGTAAGGAAATCTTCGCCGTCATTCCTTCCACTCTCGTACTCGGCGGTGTTATGTTCGTGATCATCGGCAATTACATGCCACGAATCAAGGATAATTACTTCGTCGGCATCAAAACGCCGTGGACCCTTGCCGATCCTGAGGTATGGCGGCGGACCCACCGGATGGCGGGGCCGATCTGGATCATCGGAGGAGTATTAATGATCGCGGCTGCATTCGTGTCACCTGAATGGAGACAAATCGCCATGATCGCCGCCATCCTTCTCTGCGTCCTTGCTCCCAGTGCCTATTCCTATGTCCTTTGGAGGCAAAAAAACGCCAAGCAAGGTTAACCGGCTTCTGGCTGGACACAAGGCAAAAAGCGGGCTCGCGCCCGCTTTTTTTTATTTGGTGCCGGGTAGAAATTCTACTCCGACAAGCCGTGCTTATAAGCATAAATGGCTGCCTGAGTGCGGTCATCCACGCCCAGCTTGGCGAGGATATTAGTAACGTGGAATTTCACGGTCTTGAGACCGATGTAAAGCTCGTCCGCCACTTCTTGATTGGACTTTCCGCTCGCAATAAGCCGCAGCACTTCCATCTCCCGTTCGGTCAAATCCTCATGGGGAGCCGACTCGGGCTTCGGCTGACGCAGCCGGTTCATCATTTTCGACGCCACCTGGGCTTCGATGATCGGCTGGCCCTTGGCTGCGGAACGAATCGCCTGAGCGATTTCGGACGCCCGGGATGTTTTGAGCAAATAGCTAAACGCCCCTGCTTCTATGACCGGATACATCTTCTCATCATCGAGATAGCTAGTGAGTACAATAACCTTGCAATCCGGACATATGTCCATGACCTGCTTCGTTGTTTCAATTCCGTCCATACCATCCATCACCAAATCCATCAAGACCACATCCGGATGATATTCTTGGGCCAGTCGAATGCCCTCTAGACCGTTTCCCGCCTCACCTACGACCTCGATGCCCTCCTCTGTTCCAAGCACGGCCGCCAGTCCGATCCGCACCATTTCGTGATCGTCGACCAGCAGCACTTTGATTCCACTATCCATTTTCATCCTCCTCCCGATTTGACATCACTAGGGGAACGCGGATCTCAATACGCGTCCCTTTTCCAGGCGCCGTTACGATATGAATCGAGCCTCCGATTTCGTTGATCCGTTCCTTCATGGACGCAAGTCCGTAAGAGGCGTGCTTCTCGTCGACTCCCAGTTGGAATCCGACGCCGTCGTCTTTTATGGTCATACGAATGCCATCCGAAAGCCGAAGGAAGCGGATTTCCATCGCTCCCGCTTTAGAATGACGAAGAGCGTTTGACAGCGCTTCTTGAAGGATGCGGAACAGATGGTCTTCGATACCTTTGGGAAGCTGAATATCCTCTTCCATCTCTAAAACGATATCCATGGGAACCTTGGCCTGCAGTTCGGTGATCAGCTCTTTCATCGCTTGCGCCAGACGCTTGCCTTCCAGATGCACCGGCCGCAAATGCAGAAGCAGAGCGCGCATTTCCGACTGGGCGACGGAGGCCATCTCTTCGATGAGGCGAATCTGCCGGGATGCTTTATCGAAATCCCGGTCTAGCGTACGGGATACCGCCGTCGCCGTCATCGAG
>NZ_CBQR020000168.1 GCF_000455485.1 Gorillibacterium massiliense | reverse complement strand
AGCGTACGGGATACCGCCGTCGCCGTCATCGAGATGGCAAAAAGCTGCTGGCTGACCGCATCGTGCAAATCCCGAGCAAGTCGCTGCCGTTCTTCCACAATCGCAGAATACCGTGCCTTTTCCGCTAATTGCGCGTTGTTGTTCGATAAGCGCTGGAGCGAATTCACCTGCTCCTCCCATTTCTTGCCGATCCGGTTCAACTGGTCACCCAGCCGGCCGATCTCATCCTCACCAAGGGGTGGGACGGAACGGGTCATGTTGCCTTTTTCCAAAGCTAGCATTACCTCGTACACCCGATCCAGCCTTCGCGCAGTGCGGCTGCCGTTCCAATAGCCGTAGGCGAGTCCTATGCCTGCCACCGTCCCAAGGAGCGTCAGGCTGAGAATAATCCCGTCCCGCCAGGAATGAAAAGGCTTGATATAGCCATACGTATTCAGCACATATACGGTTACTCCAAAGAGAAAGAAGCTGAGCAGAATCGATTCCCCCATGCTTCGCCAAATCAAGCCGGTCAACCGTTTGTTCAAGCTTCCACCACCTACACGATCTTTATTTTTACATCTCCTACGTAGTAGGTGACGATAAGTTTCACCTTTACAGCCGCCGACTCATAGTTAGGAGACCTCCAGCTCAGCCGGTTGACGACGCCCTCCCGCTTCATTCCGTCGATGGCAATCTGTCCGACATAAACTGTGCCTTCCACAAGCAGCCCCAGCTCATCCGGCACTACGATATCCAGGTCGCCGATGACGCCTTGCAGCACCATCGTGGCTTCCTTCTCCTCCAGGATAGCCAAAGACAGATCGAAACGCATTTCGCCGATTAGATTCCAAACACTCATATTCCGCAAAACCCAGGGTTCACGGTCGTGGCGGATGGAAGACAGAAAGCTCTGTTTATGAATAAAATCCCCGCCAGGATTTGAGTTCTTCGCATTTTTATAAAAGAGTCCGAGAACTATGAGGATTAATGCAACTACTACGGCAAAATTACCTCCAGTCAAGCAGAGGGCGCCAATCGCAAGGATCAGATACCCCTTTTTATTGCCGCCGGACCTTATTTGCGATAAGCCCAAAAGCAATAGCAGCACGCCCGCAATCGTCCAAAATCCGATAAATTTAGACACTAGCAGAAAAACACCGGCTCCAATGAGGATAAGGTACGTATTTCGGTGTCTGTTGTTATGAGGTTTATCCATCACGCACCTCCAAGACGCGTTGCCGCCATGAGTATAAAGCGTAGGAGAAAAGCCATAGAGACCGAAGACTCTATGGCTTTCAACCGTCAGCCGATCCATTCCAGAGCAATCTTTCGCGAAACTAGCATATCACACTGGATCATGCGGCAAAAGGTTATTTTTTATATACCCGGTTACTTCTTCTCGGCAGCCGGAGCGGAAGGTGCGACAGGAGCAGCAGGAGCGGCTGGAGCAGCGGTGGAGATTGCGAGTTTATCTTTCATTGCCTGCAGTTGTTCATTCAGGCGTTCTTGCTTCGCTGCCTCCGCTGCGTTGTAGGACGGTGCGCCGCCGCCGGTAGGAACATAAGGCATACGGGCTACTTCCGCTTCCACCTCAAGCTCCATGATTTTTTCTTCCATGCGTTGGAAGCCGCGGGAAGCGCTGCCTCCGCCCAATGTCGGGTTACCGGTCACTTGTGCCATTTGCTTCTTGGCCTGGGCCAGTTGAGCACGGGTGATCAGTTCGTTGCGCTTGTTGCGCATTTTGTAGAACTCATCCTTCATTTCATGCAGTTGACGGACAAGGCCGTCGGCTTGCTCCTTGGCTTGAATGTGGAGGCCGGTGTAATCGACGACTTTTTGGTCGTAGTACAGCTTTTCTTCCAGAGCTTGACGGGCCGAGGCTTCCTGGCCGTTCTTCAGAGCATCAAGAGCCTGGGTTTCCCGGGCGGCTGCCATCTTCTCGGCTTCCTTCAATTGCTGCTGCAGCTTGCGTTCACTGGCGATTTGTTTGGCGACGGTCACTTCCGCTTGAGCGATTTCCTCTTCCATGTCCCGCAGGTACTGATTCAGCATGACAATCGGGTCTTCTACCTTATCCAACATTTCATTGATCGATGCGCGGGTCATATCCTTGAGTCGTGTAAATACTCCCATCTTAAATCTCTCCTTTTTCTTTTCATATTTTTCCAATTTAGCTTTCAGTTCATCGACTTCGCGGCGAAGGGCCTTCTTCTCGATATCTTTCATCATTTCGTCAAGTTCATCTCGTACAGGTGCGGCAGGCGGTTGTTGGCCGGAATAAGCCGGAGGACGATTAGGTGTATAACCGCTCCCGGTTCCGTTGCCGGCATCGGGGGAATAAGGCCCTTGGTTGTATTTCGGCGAATAGCTGCCGCCACGGGGAGGCCGTTGATCTCCATACATACCTCCCGTATAAGGCGGTTCGAATACCGGCTCTTTCGGGATGACAAGGCAGGCGATGATGTAAGCCAAGAAGACAAATCCACCTGTTGTGAAGATGGCAACGATGACTACGATCACGCGCAGCAGAGTCGGATCGACGTTTAGGTACTCTGCCAAGCCCCCGCAAAGTCCGGTCACCATCTTGTTCCTACGGGACCGGTACAATTTCTTCATACTTTGCCCCAACCTTCCTTGGTTTCCGTCATGTTCAGTTGTTCCAATTTCTGCAACTTCTCATTGAGTTTCTCTTCCAACTGCTGGCGCTTTTCATCCAGCTTCTCTTCAAGCCGGATTCGTTTTTCCTCCAGCTTTTCTTCCAGTTGAAGCCGCTTTTCTTCATATTTGTCGCCCAGCTTCAGCCGGAGGCGTTCCATTTCATATTCCAACTTGTTTTGCGCCACGCCTGCGGCATAATTCATCGTGGTGGAAAATCCTGCCGTCGCTCTTCTTACATCCCGCAGTGATTGAGCTTCCAGCTCCAGATCCGACAGCCGGTCATCCAGCCGTTGAAAGGCTCTCGCCGACGGGCCGACAGGTGCCGTTCCCAGCCGATCATTCATTCGCTGCTGCAGACGAAGGGATTCCATCCTTGCCTGATAATAGCTGCGTTTGGCTGCCACTTCATCGTAATCCTGCTTCAACTGCTTCAATTGCGCCTCGAGATCCAGGAGCGAACGCTTGCCGTCCTCGTACAAAGCGCCGTAGCGGGTGCAGGTTTCTTCATGCTGCATTTTATCCTCAAGCGCCAATCGTGCGATTTCCTCTTCTCCGGCTTTCAAAGCCAGCATCGCTTGCTCTTCCCGTTTCTCCTTCATCTGAAAAGCGGTTAAGTACTGGTGCCTCACCGATTGCGCATGTACGGAAACTTGTCCGTGCAACCGTTCCGCATCGCGGATTTTATCTCGAAGCCCCGCCAGATATCCGTCGATGAGCTGAACCGGATCTTCCGCTTGCTCCAGCCGGTCATTCAGCGTCGCAACCGTGATATCTCTCATTCGTTTCATGATACTCATGCTTTCCCTCCATCCTTTACGGTGTTCTATCCGAATGTATGGCTTGACCGTTTGTTAGTATACATTTTTCTTACGCAGCATGGATGCTCCGTAGAGAATCAGCGCGACGGCAATGGCGATTCCGATTAATCCGGACAGCTTGCCAAGGAGAAGCACTGCACCGATTACGATCAGAACGGTTCCGATAAACTTCTTCCCATTGCGGATTCCGAGATATCCGAATGCGATCAATGCGATTGGGACAATCAAACCGATCAGCCAGCCGAACACCATCCCCGTCTTGCCGAGGAGAATCAATGCTCCACAAGCGATCAGGATCAGCGCCAGCATATTTTTCCCTTGCAGTTTCATCTAATCACCGCCTTTCTTTCTTCGTCTTCTTCATGTCTTTATTCTAAGCCTTAACGAGATTCGCCAAAACAGACCCACGTCGGTTTTTGAAACTGGACTAAGGTCGAGTCCCCCCCTAACCCTTTGGCGTTTTGCCGGATCGAGACCTTTTGGAAAAGCAAAAAAGCCGCCATGGTTATCTATATAAGTTGAACCAAAGACTGTAAAAGTCGGAACGGAGGAACTGCGGACTATTTGAACTTCCGGTCAACTTGTTTTCGGATTTCTTGAATTAAACCGCTATATCAGCGGATGAAATCCGAGAACAAAGATGAACGCTAACGCTCCTGCAGTCCAAATATCCTCTGTTCCTCCTTCGACCGTTACTTCTTCAATGGTTCAACTTATCGCAAGATAACTAGGCGACTCTCGCTTGCCGTTACGCTCTTGTAACTAGCCAAGCTGCTTAATCGGTTTGCTCCGGGTCCGGAACCAAGCCTTCGCTTTTCAATGTCTGATTGGTCTTCATCCTGTTCATGTCCTTGCCGAGGCGTTTCATTTCTGCCAAGTCCGGCGCCATGGAGCCATTTTGCTTTGTCACGCCGTCGCTATTCCATTCATCACCAATCTCGTGTTCGACAACGGTTTTCAAATCTTCGTTCTTGTATTGCTTGCTCATGGGCGCAGCCTCCTCGGTTTAGAGAATGGCTCATTATTACCCAAAAGGAAGTCTTTTGAAACAACGTGATGGAGGATATCTCTATATTTTTTCGCAAAGCTGACGTGCCCGATACTCGTAATTCTGCCGGCATATTTCGAGCAGCTACGAATTTCGCACC
>NZ_CBQR020000167.1 GCF_000455485.1 Gorillibacterium massiliense | reverse complement strand
CGTTCTTGTATTGCTTGCTCATGGGCGCAGCCTCCTCGGTTTGAGAATGGCTCATTATTACCCAAAAGGAAGTCTTTTGAAACAACGTAATGGAGGATATCTCTATATTTTTTCGCAAAGCTGACGTGCCCGATACTCGTAATTCTGCCGGCATATTTCGAGCAGCTCGAATTTCGCACCGCGCTTCGGAACGGTAATTCCCACGGGCTTGCCGCCTCCTCCACGGCGGAGGGTTTTACGAACGGCAGCGACATCCTGAATCCGATTGACGATCAGTTCGTCGGGCCGCTCCTGCAAATACCGCTTGATCAAAAAGCGATCGACGTATCCCGCATCCGTCCCCGTCTCATCCAGCGGAAAAAATTCCATACTGCGAATCATACCCGAACGCAGGCAGGTTAGCATGACATGATCTTCTCCGAAGAAGAGCACATCCTGATCGGTCACGGTGTCCCGATCCGCTACTTGCTTCACCAAAAGCTTTTGCAGCGAACGGATTTGCGCCATAAGTCTGGCCGCTTTTTCATATTCAAGGCGCTCCGCCAACCGGGTCATTTCGTCTTCCAGCTCGGCGATCAGCTCATTATCCCGATTGGACAGCAGCGCGGAAGCTCTAGCTACATCTGCTAAATACTCTTCCTTCGAGATCATGCCTTCGCAGACCCCGCTGCATTTTCCCAAGTGATAATACAGGCACACCCGCCTGGGCAAGTGCTGGCAGGACCGCAGACCGTAATGCTCGTTGACGAATTCCTGCAGCGCGTTGCGAAATTTCCCGTTGGGATATGGACCGAAACGTTGGGAAGCCGACACCTTTCCTCCCAATAGAATGGAACCGGGTGCCCCCCCGCCGCTGTCGGATTTCATCGCCTTCCGGTTCCGGAAAAGGATGGCAAGCCGGGGGATCGGCTCGTCCGTGAACCCTAAGTAAGCATATCCGGAATTGTCTCTTTTCAAAGCGCTATTATATTTCGGTTTGTGCAGCTTTATCAGATTATTTTCCAAGAGCAGGCTCTCGGTCTCGTTTGCCACCAACACAACTTCGATATCCGCAATATCCGCAGACAACTGCTGCAGCTTAGGGGTGGGGAGCTCCTTGCGAAAATAGGAGCGCAGCCGATTACGGAGATTCTTCGCCTTGCCGATATAGATGATCTTGCCCTCGGCATTTTTCATCAGGTAGCAGCCAGGTTGTTCGGGATACATCCGCGGGTTGAAGTCAAAGGCCATAGCGAAAAGAACCTCCTCCTTTATGCAGGGTGGCAAAGCAACTCTATTCTAGCAAAACGATGCAATTGGCAGCAACCCATCCTTGTCCCGCGGTAATCTATCAAAAGCAAAAAGAGCGGCAAATCGCCGCTCTTTTTCTAACCGTTCTATTAAAAGTTGAAGTTGTCCGGATCGGAACCGAAACGGCGATTTTGATTCATTCCGTCAATCCGCTCCATGTCTTCGGCAGTCAGTTCAAAATCGAATACATCTGCATTTTCCTGAATCCGACCTGTATTCACGGGTTTCGGTATGGTCACGATGCCATGCTGTAAATCCCAACGGATGATGACCTGCGCCGCCGATTTGCCGTATTTGCCGGCAATCTCCTGCAGCACGGGATGATCCAGTTGGTTACCTTGCATCAGCGGGCTCCAAGCTTCGATCTGGATGCCTTTATCCTTGCAAAAGGAGCGCAACTCAACCTGAGCCAACAGCGGGTGCAATTCTACCTGATTGACGATCGGCAGCACCTCTGCACTCTCCATCAGATCTTTGAGATGATGAACCTGAAAATTACTGACACCGATGGCTTTGGCGCGGCCTTCCTTATAAATCCGTTCGAGCGCTTTCCACGTTTCCTTGTACTTGCCCTTTACCGGCCAGTGCACCAAATAGAGATCGACCGCATCAAGAGCCAGCTTTTCCATGCTCTCGTCGAAAGCGGCAAGGGTGCTGTCAAAGCCCTGACGGGAATTCCATACTTTCGTTGTGACAAAAATACTGTCCCGGGAGATGCCGCTTTCCCGAATCGCCTGCCCGACTCCTTCTTCGTTGCCGTAGGCCGCAGCCGTGTCAATGTGCCGGTAACCAGAGCGCAAGGCGGAAGTCACCGCATTTATGACTTCTGTGCCTTCTTTCGACTTATAAACACCAAGTCCGATCCATGGCATTTTAACTCCGTTTGCCAGTGTTGCCACATCTGAAATATGCGCCATTGCCATATCCCTCGCTTTCAATGAAAAATGGATGGAAGCGATCCTTCAGAAACCAAATCGTAATAGGTGTATGATAGCACAATTGAAGGAAGCAAAGAAAACCGGTCCGATGTACGAACTGGCCATCACAGAATGAATCGCTTCACCCTTGTTGCTTGGCACTGCCCGATTGATTCAAGTAATCGTGGGAGTGGTACAGAGCCCCGGCCTCTTCAAATGGATCGACGTGCACATACACATCGCCTATGTGGGGAATTTCATGATAAAGTTCGTGAATGACGGCCTGAGCGATATGATGCCCCGCTCCTACGGTGAGGGCAGAATTCACCGTAACGCTGATCTCGGTATTGATCTCATGCCCCGCCCAGCGGGCTTTTACCTCGCTGACGGTTTCAACCCCGGCAACCTTTCGGGCTGTTTGCTCGATCCGGTCCAATGTATCCGGTTCGATGCCGTCCAGCATACGGGTGAAGATCGTCTGAGCGGAATCCTTGACGATAAAAAGAATCATGACGGTGATAAGCAGCCCGACGATAGGGTCTGCCAGAGGATAGCCAAGCCAAGTGCCCACTACGCCAACCAGCACGGCCAGGGAGGTAACCCCATCGATTCGGGCGTGCTTGCCGTCGGCGACCAAAGCGGCGCTGCCCATTTTTTCGCCGGTACGAATGCGGTAGAGGGCAACCAGTTCGTTACCGATGAAGCCAATAACCGCAGCCAGCACCGTAATGCCCAGGTGCGTCTGCTCTACCGGATGAAGGAGTCGATACACCGATTGATAGCCGGCAACAATTGCGCTAATGAGAATAACCGCGACGATAAAAAGTCCCGCCAAATCCTCGCTGCGCTTCAGACCGTAGGTAAAACGGCGGGAAGGCGGCCGCCGGCTGAGCAGAAAAGCGATCCACAGCGGGATCGAGGTCAGCGCGTCACCAAAATTATGTATCGTGTCGGCAATAAGCGCGACGCTGCCGGAAAAATAGGCGATCACCGCTTGAATGCCCGCCGTCAGCAGCATCGCCAAAAGGGACAGAAGCAGTACTCGCGTAGCATCCTTATTCCTCATCAGTTCGGCTTCGCCTTCTCCGTGACTGTGGGAATGGAGGCGCACTTCCTTTTCTTTTCCCTTATTCAATCCTTTTCACCTCACTAAAACATCAATATCCATCGTTTAAAAATGGTAATTTTGCCGGGATCAAGCTCGTCAAGCGTGCAACGGCATCTGCATCTCCCTGCAGATTGCCTATCTGATGGAGAACATCCGGCCCGCGGCGGCTGATCAGCATAGCGGATAACGTCTGAATATCGCAAGACAGGCTCATAGCCTCCCTACCCTGGATGCTCTCGCAACTCGTTACCTCCGCCTTACCCGTACCATCGATGGCGATAAGAAACGAGCCGTTGTTCCATTCGGCGTGTTCATCCCGCAGAGTCAGCCGTATTTCCGTATCCACCCCTAATCCCGTAAAGGGATAGGCAGCGAGAAATGCAGGAGCGTCCACAATCCGGACCATGAAATAGGGAATGACCTCCTGCTTAAACCGGGGATTGGGCAGCAGAAATGGTAGAATATCGTCTGCCGGAGCTTTCCACTTCACCCGTTCGATCATGGAATCATGGTTGCCGATAAACCGCCACAAAGCTCTGCGCGCTTCCTCCTCCAAAGCCACAAGCTCGTAAAGCTCCATTTCCCTGCCTGATATTTTATAACGGATATAGCCCTGTGGTACTCCTTCATCGTTCGTCCATACCGCGGCCGTTCCTTTTTGCCATTCCTGTTGAAGCTTTTTCCACCATGTTTCGTCACGCTGCAGCATGCCGTTGTAACGCACCGCATCGGCTTCATACAACCGGTTCAACAAGCCCGTGTCCTCGGTCCGTTCCATGCGGCCGGAGGTTTCCGTATACTTGGGCAGTTGCGCCGTCGGGATTTCGTATTGTTTGATCTCGCAAAAGGACTCCCAGCCATACTTCCGGTAAAAGGCAAAAGCAAAAGGATTGAGGCCGGAAAGCATCTGACCATTCTCCCTCATCACCTTTAGACTGTTCCGGAGCAAATCCGCCACAAAACCTTGACGGCGGTACTCCGGCCAGGTGGACACTGAAGCGATGCCGCCCAAAGCGAAAAGCTTGCCGCCGACCCAAGTGTGAAAGGGAATGAGCCTGAGCTTCGCCGTCAGTTTTCCATCTTCAAAGCAGGCCCAAAAATCGCGGTGGTCTGCTTCCGCTATTTCCTTTTGCCGTTCTTCATCGCTCCGTTCAAACTGAAATGCAAATTCAGACAGCCGAAAAAACGCCTCCAGCTCTTCCTGCCGCAATTGCCTGATTTCCTGCCCGCTCACCGCTACACCCCATTTTCATCGTTTATTCCATTATGCCTCCTTGTTTGACAAAAGAAAACGCCGAAATCCGCACAAACAGATTCCGGCGCCTTAACTTGTTGAGTATGTATCTCAGAGTATCTCATCCGAACCGATAACTGACAATGAGCACAACCGAAAGAATCAATACGATAGAAACCGTCATTAACGACACCATGAGGGACAAACTCTTGCCGGCTGCAGCGATTTCCCCAACCACCGACTTTTTCCCGCCACCCGCTGCATCGGCGCTGAGCAGACTCCGTGCCGCCTTTTTGCCGAAAATGGACAGCACCGCAATCACCGCGATGATGATCAACCCGCCGATATTCTGCATATAAAACAGCCAGAAGGGCGTCTTGTCGCCGTAATCCTCGGTTAGCACCATCACGAGACCCGTTACCAAGATGATAAAAGCGCTGGGGTGGGTAAGTACGTTGAACACCCGAATCGTGCTGCGGGCGATTGCGTTATGTCCCGGTTTGTCCAAATTTTTCTTGAAAATGCTCAGCATAACGCTGATTGCAACAAGCGATCCCAGCCAAATAGCCAAGCCTGCCAAGTGCAGAAACAACATGATTCCAAACAAAATATCACCCCTCGATTTGGAAGATTAGACTCATTCTTATTAACTCAAAAATATTGAATAGAGTCAAATGGCTGATAGTCTGCGCTCCAACATCGTTTTCCAACTGGCGGAAAGCTCCTCTACAGCTAAAAGAGAGCGCATCGCTTCCGCATCTTCTTTACATCGATAGGCGATCTCGTTTGCCCGGGCTATGGTCATCTTCAGCGGATGGCTGCGCACCAGCTCAACCGCATCGTCAAGGCCGACCATCCCCTCCTCCAATACGCGAAAATAAAAACCGGTCCAGCCGGTGCTTTCCATTTTCAAAGGGAGGTCGACGAGATCGTGTTTCCAAGCCAGCTTGTAACAAGGCTGCCGGGGTTGGCTTACCTGAACCAGAGCGTTGCCCATGCGGAATACATCTCCGATGGAAACTGTATCCTCTGACAGTCCTGCCAAAGTCGTATTTTCACCGAAGGAGCCGTGGGGCATCGGCCGTTCCAGTTCTTTTTCCCAATAAGGATAATGGATCTGGCAATAAGCGCAGACTGCCTTGTCCGGACCGCCGTGGTGTACAAGATCGGCTTGCCCGTCCTCTGCAAAACCGGTTGTCGTCAAATAGAGGGGACCCACAGCCAATTTCTTGTTAATGCCCGATTCCACGGTTTTCTCCCTATGGCTTAACGCAGCTGGCTTTCCTACAAGAAGAGATACGATCTTCGTCCCGCTCATGTCTGCTCATCCTCCAGTTGTTATGTATCTGTCTATAAGAAAAACGTCTATCGATGTACATTCAATGTAGACAGACCCCGTTTATAGGTCGTTTTTCTTGCGATATCAGGAAGCCATTACTTCGAAGTTAATACTTTCTGATATCTTAAACAAGAGGCCGGTATATTTGACATGCCTCATTTGCAATTCTATCATGAAATCAGGGCGAATCCCTAAAGGGACCTTTAAAATTTTGGAAGGGCTGGAAAGCCGGGAAGGGAGATTACCATGTACGACATCATCATTATCGGAGCGGGGCCAGCGGGCTCAAGCGCGGGATTGTTTACGGCAAAAGCAGGCAAGAAGACATTGATCATCGACAACGATCAAAGCATCACGAAACGTGCATGGATTGAGAACCATTACGGCGCTGCTGATATTTCCGGACCGGACTTGCTCGAAATCGGCAAAAACCAGGCGAAGAAATTCGGAGCCGAATATGTGTCGGACAAAGCCGTAAGCTTGGTCGCTAGTGAAAGCAGCGTCACGGTGGAGACGGAAAACGGCAAATACGAAGGCGGCCAGCTGATTCTGGCAACAGGCCTCGTGCTGCAATTGGCAGAGAGCGCCGGCATCGAAACGAAACCGGGCACCGAACCCCGGGTGAAGTCGGTCGTTAGCACCGACGCAGCTGGCAAAACGTCCCTTCCCCACGTATGGGCTGCGGGCGCTTGCGCCGGAGTAAGCCTGCACACGATCATCACCGCCGGCGACGGCGCACGGGTAGCCATCAACGTGATCAGCGAGCTGAACGGCGAGCGTTATGTAGACCACGATGTACTGAAAGCGTAGTGCCGTAGTTTATTCGAAGATTACATATTAAGCCAAATGAGCCTGTACGCAGACCGAAAAGTGCTGCGGTTGCAGGCTTTTTGTTTTCTTTAGAATGACAGGTAACTTTTCCCAATTGTCAGCGTTTAACTATTTGGAGAAAAGGAGATGAAATGATGATAAGAATAAAATGGACCGCAATCACGGTCGCTTTCGCATTGTGCATGAGCTTGCTCAGTCCTGCGGGACACAGTCAGGCCGCCAGCGGAAGCGTCAAGGTTACGCTGCCGGGCTACCCGGTGACCTTGAATGGCCATACGGTGGAAAATCAATACCGGGAGTATCCGCTGCTGGTCTATCGCGATGTCACATACATTCCGCTGACGTGGTATGATACCCGGCTGTTTGGCTTGGAAACCACTTGGTCGGCGAAAGAGGGCATGACCATAAAACAAGGTCCCGTGACTTCCTCTTATGCGCCGTATATGACCGAGCACCGCAATGCGGCCAGCTTAACGGCGAAAATATCCTCATCGGCGTACACGATCAACGGTAAGAAGATCGACAATACCAAAGAAAATTATCCGATTTTGAACTTCCGAGATGTCCCCTATATCCCACTGACTTGGCGCTTTGCCCATGACGAATTCGGATGGGATTATAAATGGAACGGCACCAACGGCCTCAGCATTACGTCTCATAATCCGCAAGTGCAAACTGTCGGTCTTCCCTCCAGTGCCGGGAAAAACGGTGTCGCCCTTTTCAAAGGATACTATTATTATGCAGAGACGAAAGGTACGACGAACCATGTATATCGGGCACCTGCGAAGCAACCGTCGGCTAAGACAGAGATCTATTCGTATACTTTCGTCAAAGATGAGTGGCAGCCGGATAAGGTAACCTTTCAAATCCGCGATGACACCCTCTGGCTTACCTATCATCGTGGTGAGGGTATTATGGGCTCCGACGCATTCGTGAAAATCAGCGACGACGGCAAAGCGAAACTGATGTTCAACGGATATTTGGATTTCAAGGATACCCCCTACGGCATGTTGATCCTCCATTTCAACGATTGGGCATTCGAAGGCGACAACTTATTATTGACACCATCGGAACAAGATAACACCAAGGCTATGAAAGTCGGCAACATTCATCTCATGTACGGCGTCACAACCGACGGAAAAACGTGGACGTTAGGCAGCGACGACGCATTCGATGTCGTTGGAGACGATATATATATACTGGCTTCACGAGACGAATCCGAAGCCAATCGGATATACAAAATCAACTTGAAAACAAATGAGACAGAGAAAATAGTCAACTCGGCTGTCGCCTGGTTCCGCATTCTCGACAACAAGCTCTATTACGTCAAGTCCGCCGATAAGCTGCTGTACTCATCGGCTCTTGACGGTACGGGGGAATCGAAACAGTCCGAACATACCGTAGCCTGGTTTGATGGCATCGGCGGCAGCATCTTTTACACCACCAAGAAAAATTCAACGGAATTCGATCTGTACCGGGCCGATCCCAGCGGGGAAGATCCGCTCGTATGGGCAAAGCCAGTCGCAGAAGTGCAAGTGCTGCACGGTCAACTGGTCTGCCGGTTTGGCAGTAAAGAAGATTACGGCGTCATCCGGTTTGATGCTTCGGGAAACCCGCAGTTGAAAGTGACCGATACGATCTCGCGCGTATTTCCATCTGACGAAGGGCTTTTGCTCCAAGCCTCCAAGGATTCCTCGATCAAGTTCGTTCCATGACGAAAATCGTCTTATATGAAAAGGGCTGCCGAATGGCAGCCCTATTTTTCATCCAAATGTTTCGTACAGCCGATAAGGGAACTGGTCCAGACGCCCTTTTGATGCTCAAGAACGCAGATGGACGTGTTGCCGATAAACACCAGCTCCTCGGGATTTAGCAAAGTTTCCAACGTCGCGACGATCCACGCCCCGTGACTGACCAGCAGGATGCGTTTGTCCGGATAGCGCTCCGTCAGTTCATCCAAGAGAGCCATGCTGCGGGCGACAATGGACTCCCGGGACTCTTCTTCATGGTCAAGCTCCCGCCAGCCTTCCCCCCAGCGCTCGATCCGTTCTTCCACCGTCGTGCCGTCGAGCCGGCCGTGAGTTTTCTCCCGCAGCCGGACGTCTACCCGAACTTCGATGCCGAGGGCTTCCGCGATCAGCTCCGCCGTTGCCTTCGCCCGGACCAAATCACTGGTATAAATCATGTCCCACTTTTCTTCAGAAAGCCGCACCGCCAGCTTGCGCGCTTGGGCGAAGCCTTCCTCGTTTAAGGGCACATCCGTGATTCCCTGCGCCCGCTTTTCCCGGTTCCAGTCTGTTTCCCCGTGCCGGATTATACCGAATGTCGTCATATCCTTCCAAACCTCCGAAGTTCAATCCTCATCTCTATCTTCTGTTGTCTAGTCCTTCAGATTTACTTTTCCCGTTCATCCAAACAGCCCTTCGCCTGTCTGCATCCCCACGTATGCGAGAGCAATCCCCAGCAGGAGGCTTCCACACAAATAAAGCATCGACAGATAGCCTTGTTTGTTCAATGCAAAGGACATAGTTTCGTGCATGAAGGTAGAAAAGGTCGTATAAGCTCCCATAAAACCGGTCCCCGCTAACAGGAGAACGGATGAAGGAGAGTGGGCGCCATAGAGCAGCCCCAACAAAAAAGCACCGGTCAAGTTCACGAACAAAGTACCCCACGGGATTTTCGAGACCCGGCGCTTAACAGCAAACTGCGAGACATAATACCGGCTGACCGACCCTACAAAACCGCCGGCCGCAACAAGAACGACATGGAAAAAGGAACTCATGAGCGCAGCTCCCCCTGCCGCATTTCAACCGTTGCGAACATTTTCTGTGCAACTCCCCGGCCGATACTAACCAGCAGCAGTCCTCCTGCCACACTAACGATAACATAAAGCGCAGCCAGCATCACATGCTGGTCCTGGATCAGATGTACAGTTTCCACACTCAAAGTAGAGAAAGTGGTGAATGCGCCGATCACCCCGGTGCCGAATCCGTTTTTGATCCACAGCCGGTTCGGCCATTTCAGCCGCCAGGCCTCCAAAAGCCATCCCAGTACAAGACATCCGAGCAAGTTCGTAATCAGCGTAGCAATAGGAAAAGGGTCAGGCGCACCGAAAGCCAAACCGAGGCCGTAACGAGCCAAGGCGCCGAGGATGCCCCCGATGCCGACAATAAATCCGTTCATAACGTCCATCCCGATCTCGATGCCCCGTCAGCCGGGGCGGTGTGAATTTCTTACATTCTACACCATTCGACTACTAGGCGCTATAACCAAAACACACCGATTAAGTGAAAAGACTACGGAGCAGCATGACGGCGACAGCCCAAATGATAACCGCCGAACACTTGTTGAGTACAGTCATAATCCTCACAGAGGAATCGAGCCTACCCACCATCCGACCAATCAAAGCAAGAAACGTAAACCAAGACCAGGATACCGCGATGCAGGATAACGTAAAGGCAAGCCGTTCATACCCGCTGTATGCGATGGAGCTTGTCCCGATGACACCGATGGTATCCATGATAGCGTGGGGATTCATCAAGGACACAGATGCGGCGAAGGTGATTTGCTTTTTCAGCGAATAAGCCATCTGTTCCTCAAAGGCCCTCGGTTTGCTGCTCCAGGTCGCCCACCCCATATAGAGCAAAAAGACGACCCCGACGGCCAACAATATGGTTTTAAACCAGACATTGGCCAGTATGAGCACGGAAACGCCCGATACCGCAAGCACAATAAGCAGCGTATCGCAAAATGCAGCCGTCACTACAGCGGGAACCGCCCTGCGTAAGGTTCCATGGCTCGCGCCTTGCTGAAAAATAAAGATATTTTGCACCCCAAGGGGCATAATCAACCCAAATGCCAACAACACCGCATGTAGAATAACAAGAATCACCCAAAGCCCTCCATCTCTCCCTTACAATCTCCGTTTATTTTAGCGGCGGGATCGAGCTCTGTCTCCAACCAAATGGATGGTTTTCGAACCAACCAAATAACGAGTATAATGGATGAAGACTTTTTCGAGCGGAGGACTTATGAAAACCATCGATTGGACCCCGGACCGAGCATCTCCGATCCCCTTGCACAAGCAAATCGAAGAGTATATCCGCGCAAAAATCCTTCACGGCGAGTGGACAGTCGGAACGGTTATCCCTTCCCAACGCACCTTGGCCGAAACCTTCGGAGTAAACCGGAGCACCGTCGTAGAAGCGCTGAACGAGCTTTCTTCACTGGGACTCCTTGAAGGAAAAACCGGCGGCGGCACGCGCATCGTCAATACCACTTGGAGCCTCATGGCCTCATCGCCGCCAACTGACTGGCAATCGTACGTCAGCGCCGGGATCTCTCAACCCAATATGCCCACCATTCAGGAGATCAACCTGGCTGAGTTCGTACCCGGCATCATTCGCCTCGGCACCGGAGAGCTAGCACCGGAGCTGCTGCCGGATGATGACATTCTCCAGCTTTTTCAAAGTAGGACGGAGCGGAAGCTTGCCCTCGGTTACGAGGAGCCAAAAGGGAATTTGTTTCTACGGCAGCAGATCGCAGGGAGGCTCAAAAGCATCGGCATCCAAGCGGCGGCTTCCTCCATTCTGATCGTTTCCGGAGCGCTGCAAGCTCTGCAGCTCATCTCCATCGGGCTGCTGGGAAAAGAGTCGACCATCCTAGCGGAAAATCCGTCCTACTTGCACTCCGTCCCCGTCTTCCAATCGGCCGGCATGAAGCTGCAGAGCCTTCCTATGGATGATGACGGTCTGGAAACCTGGCTGGTACCCACCTATCAAAAACAATACAAAGCATCGCTCATCTACACCATCCCGACCTTCCACAATCCCACCGGCCTCGTCATGCCTGAGCAGCGGAGGCAACAGTTAATCCGCCTATGCAACGAGGAACGCCTTCCTATCATCGAGGATGACGTCTACCGCGAGCTATGGCTGGATTCTCCACCGCCCCTGCCGCTCAAGAGCTTCGACCAAAACGGTAACGTACTCTATATCGGCAGCTTGTCCAAATCCGTAAGTCCCGGACTGCGCATCGGCTGGCTGGTCGGACCGGAGCCGGTCATTGAGCGGCTGGCGGATGTGAAAATGCAAACCGATTACGGCTCAAGCGCTCTCTCCCAATGGGCTGCTGGGGAATGGCTAGCTGGTGGTCGACACGACATGCATTTAGCTCGTTTGCGAGAAAATCTGCGCAACCGCAGGGACCACGCCCTCGAAATCCTGGAGCGAAACTTCCGCGATATCGCTCGCTGGCGCAAGCCTTCCGGCGGTTTCTACATCTGGCTTCGCCTAGAGAAGCCCGTGTCGATGAGGTCACTTTTTGAACAAGCAAAAAAGGCCGGTATTCTGCTGAATCCAGGGCCGCTTTATGACCGCTCTGCTGCCGACTACCTGCGGATTTCTTACTCTTACGCTTCGCTACAAGAGTTAGAAAAGGGATTAACAATCTTGTCCGGCATCATCCGCGAGCACCTAACCGCAAGCAGCCAAGGATAAACGTCCTACTGTGCCAAACTAAAAAAGCAGCGGGAACCATTCCCGCTGCTTCTCAAGTTTGCTCATGCCCCGACCATCAATCGCATCTAGATCGCCCGCGCAATTTCGTTAGCCTCAGCCACGGCATTCAGCGCTCTACGGGCACGGACTGCGTCCCCGATAACATGGCAAGGAATATGATGCTCTTTGCAATACGTATCAATACTCTCAAAATTCCGCGATCTAGCCCCAATGGCAACCACAACCGAATCGCACAGACACTCCTGAAGCTGACCATTGCTTTCGATTACAACAGCGTGCTCTTTAATTTCTACACATTTGGCATTCGTTAAGGTTTTTACTTTGGAAGCATAAAGCTGTTCCATGACGCATATTGAACGCAGTTGGCCTAAATCCTTGGCTACTTTATCAAGCATTTCTACCACGGTTATTTCGGAAGCCTGACCATGTAAATATTCGGCTACCTCCAAGCCCACCAATCCGCCTCCTATAATGACCACCTTGCCGGAAACTGTCTTTTTGCCAGATAGGACATCATGGGAGTTGGTTACCATGGGCAATTGGCTGCCGGGAACCTTCAATTCCATCGGGGCGGAGCCAACGGCAATAACCACTTCGTCAGGCTGGAGCTCCGCAATAAGCGATGCGGTAACAGGTGTTCCAAGCTTCACCTCTATGCCTTCTCTGATAGCCTGCTTCCCCATAGCCAAAGCCGCTTCCTTCATTTCTTCTTTTCTCGGCGCTTCGCCGGCAAGAGCGAACTGCCCGCCCAACGATTCGGAAGCCTCGCAAACAATCGGTTGATGACCTCTGCGCTTCAGGACCATGGCCGCTTCAAGACCTGCTATCCCGCCGCCTGCAATCAGAACCTTCTTCGGATGATCGGTAGGCGCAAGCTTATATTCAGCTTCTCTGCCCAATGCCGGGTTCCTCAAACAAGTGATAAATGGCATTTCGGTTGAAACAAACCCATCATAACAGCCTTGATTGCATCCGACACAACGGACAATGTTCTCCGCTTTTCCAGCTTGCGCCTTCTTGCAGAATTCAGGATCGGCAAGCTGAGCACGGCCAATCACGACCATGTCCGCTTTGCTGCTTGCCAGAATCTCCTCCGCCTGAGCGGGATCATTAATCCGTCCCACCGCCACGGTAGTCAAGCCGGTCTCCTTCCTGATCCTAGCCGCATTGTCAACGTTGAAGCCTCTGGGCAGATCGATGGGCGGAACCTCGTAAATAATGGCCGAAGAGGAAAAGTTCCCCCTGGACACATCCACTACGTCTACTCCCGCATCCTTGGCCATCTTGCAAAATTGGATAACCTCTTCAATAGTCAGGCCGCCTTCCAAATAATCGTCATGCGCGTCAACACGCATAAACAAAGGCATCTCTGCAGGTATATTTTGACGGATAGCCTCAATGCATTCAATGAGGAACTTTGCCCGATTATTCAAATCTCCGCCGTACTCATCCGTTCTCCGGTTAAAGAAGGGGCTGAGAAAGGAATGCGGCGTATAATTGTGGCCAGCGTGAAATTCGATGGTGTCAAAACCTGCTTCAACTGCTCTTTTGGCAGCCTCACCAAAAGCTTTGACCGCTTCTTGAATGGTCTCTATCGTAGCTCCAGGGATGGTGTACTCTGTTCCCGGCACCGGTACGGGACTTGGAATAATGATCATTTGCTCAGGGTCGCTTCCAACTGCCATGCCTCCAAGCCAAAGCTGAACTCCTGCCTTTCCTCCTGCTTCGTGAATCGCGTCCGTAAGTTTCTTCAAACCGGGAATATACTTATCCTCTGAAATCGCAAGAAATTTCTTCGGAGAAGCAAGCTTGTAAACGGAGCATACTTCGGTAAAGTTAACACCGCAGCCCCCCTCCGCTCTGGCTACATGATAATCAATCACTTGCTGCGTGACGAACCGGTCCTCGGTTGCCATCTTTGTTCCCATTGCCGGAAACATAACCCTGTTCTTCAATTCCAGTCCTCTGATTTTAATTGGACTAAAAAGAGTATCGAACGCCATATCCATTCCCTCCTCGGAATTCCGTACAAATCTTTTACCATGTGACATATTTCACAATCAAGTTTATGAACTTACCTATTTTTGTTTCGCAATTCAAATATATCGGAGTCCATGTTTCCAATCAATATGTTTCAAACAAAATGTTTGAATTTTTTCGCAAAAAAATAGACTATGCCGGAATAGCCTATTGAGCACCGCATCAGCGGCATTTAGGTTGATTTCAGAGCCCTTATCAGCAGCTTGAGATACGCCATTCTTTCTTCTCTTTCGATGAAATGAGTCGACCCAAAGTCTCCAATGCCTTCATACTCTGTGAGATAATTGACGGAAGACATGAATATTAAACACCTGTAATTGATGCTTGCTTCATCGCCCGGAATCAGTTTACGCAACAGATCGCTCAACCGGTTCCCTACATCCACAGATATATCGATAATTTTTCTGGAGGTCTCATCCAAATCGGCTAACTTTTTCGAATTCCTATAAATCACCGAGTTGCCGGGAAACCTTAACGAATATTCCATAATTTCATTAGCAGCCAACAACAGCTTTTCTTCATCGTCATATTCTTCGCTGTTCAGTATGGCTGAAACGGTCATGGTGTTCTCGAAGTAAAACTCCTTCACCAGCCTCAACATCTCTTCCTTTGAACGAAAATAATAATTAATGGCACTGATATTTACATTAGCTTCCTTGGCTATGGCCCGAATGGATATATCGCAGGTCTTGTTAATTCCCATCAAATACAAAGCCCGGTCCAAAATCCGTTCCTCAATGTTCTTAAGCTCTCTCATTGGCCACCTCTTAAAATTGGTTAATCCTTAGCCTATTATAATCACAATCGCTAATCAAACGGAACAAATGATTTTCTTGCATTGAAGGATCAAAATCATGCTCCGTACACATGCAATAGACCAAGTGCATCTTAACGCTGTCAATGAGTAGCTCCAAGATGACCAAAAAACCGCGGGAATCTTTCCCGCGGCTTTTTTTCCCTTATCATTACCCTACATACTTCTCCAGCGTCCGGCGAACGGCTCCGGGACCGGCAAGCATTTCGTGGAACATGCCTTCGATTTTCTCGCCCAAACCGATGGCATAGAGATCAATGCCAAAGATATACTCTTGGGACAAGATTTCCTTCACATTGGATGTCGCATCTCCCAGTTTCACGTCGGCGAGAGCAGGTTGGAGCGTTTCCAGCAGCGGGTCGGGGCTGATGGCGAAGGGTTTGCCTTCATCATCGATGCCCAGCAAATAGCGGCACCAAGCGGCAATAGCCAAAGGAATGGCCGTAAGAGTCGCCGGGTCCAGATCGTCCCGCTTTTGATAGGACTTCAGCGTTTCCCCGAAACGGATGCCGACTTTTTGCGACGTGTCCGTGGCGATGCGCTGCGGCGTATCCGGGATGTACGGATTGGCGAACCGTTCCGTGATGACTTCATCCAGGAACTGCTTCGGGCTGATGATTTTCGGATCAACGACAACAGGCAACCCTTCCTTATAGCCGATGGTTTCCACCAGCTTGCGCAAAGTGGCATCCTTCATCTCGTCGGCGATAAGTGTATACCCGAGCAGGCAGCCGGTCACCGCCAGCGCCGTATGCAGCGGATTGAGGCAGGTGGTTACCTTCATCGTTTCGATTTTGTTGACCGTTTCCCGATCCGTGAAAATGACCCCGGCCTGCTCCAACGCAGGTCTGCCATTGGTGAACTTATCCTCAACGACGAGGTACTCGCATACCTCCGCATTGACGAAAGGTGCCGTGTAGGTGTTTTTCGACGTGATGATGACGTCCATGTCTGTGATGCCTTGCGCCAACAGTGCAGCCTTTACGTCCTCAGACGGCCGCGGCGTGATCTTGTCGATCATCGTCAGCGGGAAGGTGATCTTGCTTTCATCCTCCAGGTAAGCGATGAAGCCGGCGTCGACAAAGCCTTTTTTCTGCCATTCCTTCGCAATGGTCAGAACAGAGGCCTTCAGCTTGTCGCCGTTGTGCGAGCAATTGTCCATGCTGACCAGGGTCAGCGGATACCCGCCTTTTGCATAGCGGCGATAGGTGAGGGCCGTAATGGTGCTCATCACGTGGATCGTGTTGTCCGGTCCGTTCTCGATATCCTTCTCCACGATGCCGAGAAGCTGCCCAGTCGGTGCTGTGATGGCATAGCCTTTTTCCGTGATGGTGAAGCTGACCATTTGCAGCGTCGGGTTCTCGAACACTTCCAATAGACGCGCATAATCTGCTTGCCGGGATTTATCGGTATTGATGCCTTCAACGATGCTGCTGACGACTTTTTTATTAAAATCACCGTTTGCGTTCATGATGACCAGCAAGGTCAAGTTGTCGAAGGGTTTATATACGTTGTCGATCATTTCAAAATCGAAGGACTCAGCGGCGATGATGCCGGTGTCCGCCAGTCCCGCGTCCAGCAGCTTTTGCTGGCAGTTGGCGACAAAGCCGCGGAAGATGTTCCCCGCGCCGAAGTGAATCCATTCCGGCTTCGCCTTCGTGTTGGCGGCGACCCGGTCAAAATCGAACTCCGGCAGGGCCACTCCCGCCTCCGTCCATGCAGCCTTGTCGGCGATACTGCTTCTCGCTAATCGCAGCATGATCAGTTCGCCCCCTTGGCGGCTGCCTTCTTGGCTTCGTTCTCCAGACTGTCCCAAACGCCCAACAGGTACATGATACCCAGTGCCCGGTCATAGAGACCGTAACCTGGACGGCAGTTCTTTTCCTCGCCCCAGAGATGGCGGCCGTGGTCAGGACGGACGTAACCGGTAAATCCGTTCTCAAAGTACGCCTTCACTACTTCCGGCACGTCGACGCTGCCGTCGCGGCCGCGGTGGGACACTTCGATGAAGTCGCCGTTTTCGAATACTTTGACGTTACGGATATGAGCAAAATGAATGCGGTCATGGAACTCGCGGATCATCGCAGGCAGATCGTTTTCCGGATTGGCGCCCAAGGAGCCGGTGCAGAAGGTGAGTCCGTTGTACGGGCTGTCCACCAGCTTGAGGAAGCGGCGGATATGGTCGGCGCTGCGGATGATGCGGGGCAGCCCGAAGATCGGCCACGGCGGATCGTCCGGGTGGATGGCCATTTTGACATCGCACTCTTCGCAGACAGGGATAATCCGTTCCAGAAAGTACTTCAGGTTATCGAAGAGCTTTTCTTCGTCGACATTTTCATATGCTTTGAACAGCTCATCCAGGCGGGCCAGACGTTCCGGTTCCCAGCCAGGCATAGAGAAACCTTTGGCTCCGTTGAGAATTTTGGCGACCATTTCCTTCGGATCGGAAGCAATGGCGGATTTCTCATAGAAAAGAGCGTTGGAGCCATCGGGCAGCTCATGATACAGGTCCGTGCGCGTCCAGTCGAAAATCGGCATGAAATTATAACAGATGACTTTGACGCCAACCTTGGAGAGCTTGCGGATGGTGTCGATGTAAATATCAATGTATTTATCCCGGGTAGGCAGACCGATTTTGATGTCGTCGTGAACGTTAACGCTTTCAACGACGGCGGTGCTGAAGCCCTTGCTCGTAATCTGGTCGGCCACCTCTTGAATGCGTTCCATTTCCCACACTTCGCCTGCCGTCTTCTCGTGAAGCGACCAGACGATACCCATGACGCCGGGAATTTGACGGATATGGTCGAGGGTGATGTTATCATTGCCTTCGCCATACCATCTCCAGGTCATATTCATGCGCCGATTCCTCCTTTTGATCGTGATGCTACAAGCGACTCCCGATTGTATACAAAAAGATTCGCGCAGTCGCGGCCATTTTCGCATCCAAACGGATGAATGAGTAATCTTGTATACATGTTTGATCTCAGAATACGGCAAGAAAAAAGCGTTGTCAATCGCAATTTCCCCTACTGTTCTTGTTGCTTTTTTCACATAGTTTGGTAAGCTTGTAGACAAAGAATAGTTACGGGTTCGAATTTCATGTATACTAGTGTACGAGCGGAATTCCCCCGGTCCCAAGAACCGAATAATGAAGATGAAGGCTGGATCCCTATGAACGCGAAGCAATCGATATTGGAACAACTGAAAACGGAGATTCTCTCCCTCCAGTGCAAGCCGGGAACGATAATCAGCGAAACCAGCCTGGCGGAGCGGTTCCAGCTGTCCCGCACCCCCATCCGGGATATTTTGAAGCAGCTGTCCCTCGAAAACTATATCGACATCTACCCGAAGAAGGGCAATATCGTCTCCTATATCGATCTGGAATCCGTGGAGCAGATCATTTACTTGCGAAGCGCTCTGGAGAAGAATATTTTGAAGGATTTGTCTGGAAAGCTGTCCTTGAGGGGACTGCACGAATTGAAGGCCATCCTAGCAAGCCAAAAAGAATGCATCGACCAGAACGCAGGCCTGGAAGATTTTCTCCACCTCGATGACGCCTTCCATAAAACGCTGTTCGACTTGGCTGGGCGGCTATTTTTGTGGGAGATCATCCAGCAGTTCAACGTGCATTACGTCCGCTACCGCAAGCTGCATATGATGAAAAAGGACAAATTCACGGAAATTCTTGGCGAGCACGAGCGTATCGTCGCTTGTCTAGCGCAAGATCAGTTGGAACAAATCGAAGATTTGCTACACCACCATCTGCGCGCGGACATCAACTCGATGTATTTTTCGGAAAATTATTCGGAATATATCAAAAGATAAAGAAAAGCGGGACGAATGCCCGCTTTTTTTGCTGCGCGTTAAATGTTGCTAGCCAACTTATTCTTCCCCGGTCTTTTCGACCAGCCATTCGCACCATCGCTCAACCCCGTATAGCAAAGCGAATATTGTGACCAACGCGGCTGCCATGAAAAAATTCATTATCACGGGTCAGCTCCTCTCCATTAGGTCCGGAATCGGACGCCGTTGTTGAAACTGGATCTATCATACTTCCAGTCTTCCAGCGTGTAAAACAACTGGCCCCCTCGAATTATGGATAAAACCGTCTTGCGGACAATCCGGTAGCGCTTACTTTCGATTGAATCTCCATCATTCTCCCTTATGCTCTTGTTTTCTTACATTTTCATCTGACATGTCTTTATCCAGCATCGGAGTGTTCCCGCAGCAACAACCGATTTTCAAAAGCGGGAGAACCCGGCAGATAAAAGGCTTATTCGTTGATAGATAACCGGTTTTCCCTGCCGATTTTCATTTTTTTGGCTCCATATGGCACGAGCGGCCCCTGCGGTTGCAATTCCTTTTTTTACAAAAAGGAAGCTCGCAGCGTATTCTATCTGCTAGGAGGCGACACATATGGAGAACTGCAATCTATCGAGAGTCGAATTGTTTGCTTTTACCGCACAACCTGCCACACAAGGGCCTGACCGGAAAACGTGCAGGCCGATTCTGTTGCGGCTTTCCTGCGGCGATAGAGCCGGATATGGCGAATGCCTCCTCCCCGATACCGGCAAGCCAATAGACTTGATCAGGTGGGGAGCATTTCTGAAGGGATTCCGAAATGCCACGCTGGAAGAAGCGCATTTATTAACCATCCTCCACGCGGATGGGTGGACACCGGATCAGGTGCGCATGGCGCGGGCTGCACTGGCAGAGTTGGCCCAATCTGTAAGTTTACAAGAGAGAGTCCCAGTCGGCGTGGGAAGCAGAGGGATTCAAAAGCGGAGCGTTTCCTCGACCCTCATATGCAATCATTCGAAAATACAGCAGGTCGGCGACGATCGCTTCCTCGACGAGCTGTTTGAACAGTCGATTTCCTATTACTCGATATTCTGAACCGTTCTGCCCTTTCCTCATAGCCGTGAAAGGCTCATGTGGCGAATCACAATCGCGCCGGGGACAGAAAACCGCCCCGCTGTCCAAGGGCAAATGCTCTTGGACCGACGGGGCGGCATCGTTTCACGTTCTTATTTCTTTTGGGAAGCCAGGTATGCGTCGACTTGACGCTGGGTTTCAGCGATGATCTTGTCGATTCCGTTTTTCTTTTGCTTCTCAATATAGTCGGCTACCGCTTTCTCGGGATCCTTAACATTACCGAATTCGATCGGCTTGCTGTTTTCATCGGAAGCTTGGTCGCGTTTAGCCAATTCATTCTTCATGTTGTCTTCGGAGATAAACAATCCGTCGATCGGGGAATTTACGTTGATCGGCTGGCTAGCGAACTCCGCTTCATGCACCCAGAAATCCTTCGGATAGGTCATCGTCGGACGCATGTATTGCGGCTTCCAGAACGCCCATTGGCCGCCCCATTCCATGTAGTTGCTAGTCGTGGTGGTCATACCGTCAGGATAAATGGCAGTATCTCCATCCAGTTTATACGTCTTGCCTTCGATGCCGTATTGCACCAAGTCGTACAGCGTTTGATCGGTTTCGATCATGTCGAGGAAACGCAGCACAAGATCCGGGTGAGACGAGTTTGCGTTGATGGCAACAACGTTAGCAAGAGCCGTGCGGTTGATTTGCTTTTTGTCGGGGTAGATCAGGGACGAATTCAGCTTGAAGCTAGGATCGGAGAAACCAGGATCGGCACTGATCCATTCATGGGACGTCAGAGTGAACATGGTTTTGCCGTTTCTCCATTCCGACGCGCCGTCGGTCTTGTCGATCATGGCATCGCGGTTGATCAGTTTTTCGTCGTACCATTGTTTCGCCTTGATTGCGGTATCCTTATAGAACGGTTGCTGTTCCACCGCTTGAATCGTGATTTTCGGATCATTCAGATAAAAACCTAGACCATGGAAGTTCATGTCAACCCATTCATCGCGGATCATGTAAATCGGCAGGGGGCCGCCGCGGTTGATTTTCTCGTTAGGATAAGCGTCTCTCAACTGACGCAGCAGGTTATCCACGTCATCAATGGTCTTGACGGAATCCTTGGGAATGTTCAGATTCGCTTTATCCACCAAATCCGCCCGCCATGTGGCAAACTGGCGCTGGTTCATCTTCATCGTCCAGGGCAGGCCGACGATTTTGCCGTCAACCGTAGCGGCGCCCAATGTGCCTTGATCTTGATATTTCTTGTAAAGGTTCGGGGCATACTGCGGCAGCAGGTCATTCAAGGCCATGTAGGAACCTTTTGCAGCCATTTGTTTGTAGGACAGCCAATCGCCGTCAAAGTTCATGTCCCATTTGTCGCCGGAGGCGGCCATGACCAGCATTTTGTCCTTGAAATCGTTAAACGGAATGAAGCTGAGATCAAACTTGACGTTGAGGCCTTTCTTTTTCACGTAATCGCTGATTTGCGACCATACTTCATCCGTTGCCGATTTTTTGTCGCCGCCAAAATAGAACTTGAGAGTCACTTCTTCTTGCGGCTTATCCGATTTGGTTGGAGCGGTAGTTCCCGCTGCGGGTGCCGTGCTCGCTTTATCCGTCGAGCTGCTGTCGCTTTTCTTGCTGCAAGCTCCGAGCACCAGGCTGAATACCAGCGTCATGGCCAGGAGTAAGACTGCTGTCCGCTTTTTGTACATTGAAACCTCTCCCCTGATATGAAATTTATACTATACAGCCAGAGCTGATATAGTCATCCTTTGACGGCTCCCACCATGAGCCCTTTGACGAAGTAGCGCTGAACGAAGGGATACAGGAACACGATGGGTCCGATGGTAATGACCGTGAGCGCCATCTTGATGGATTCGGACGGGATTGCCGCCGATATCCGCTGCATAGCCGCCGCGTTGCTGGAGCTTTTCAAGAATTCCACGTTGGAGACCAATGTCCGCAGCAGCAGTTGCAAGGGCTGAAGCTCTTGCTTATCCACGAACATGAGGCCGAGGAACCAGTCATTCCAATAGCCGAGAGCGACGAACAGGCCAACGGTGGCGAGGACGGGCACGGAAAGCGGGGCGATCAGCCGGAAAAAGATGCGGTATTCGCTGGCTCCGTCCATTTTTGCAGATTCGTACAAGTCCTCTGGAATGGACTGCATGAAATTGCGGATGAGGAACATGTTGAAGGCGTTGGCCAGGGGCGGCAAAATCATCGCCCATAAGGTGTCCTTCAGGTGCAGATAACGCACGCAGATGATATACCACGGAACAAGGCCGCCGCTGAACAACATCGTAATGATGACGTAGATGGAAAGCACATTGCGGTATTTGAATGACCGCCGTCCCATGACGTAACCGCCCATCCCGTTCAAAATGATCGAAAGAACGGTGCCGATGACTGTCACGGTGATGCTGATCCCATAGGCGTCGACGATTCGGTTGGAGCCAAGGATCAAGATTTTATACGAACTTAAAGTGATATGCCGGGGAATCAGGGCATAGCCGTAGTTGACGATGTCCTTTTCGGTGCTGAGCGATCCGGAAATCACCATAAGAAAAGGAAACAGGCAGGCCAGGCTGAACAATAGGATGACACCGCCGATGACGGCCTGACTCCAGGAAAACCGTTTGGATAACATGGGGATTGCCTCCTTGCCTAAGGGTTGATGTTAGAATATGGCCGAGTCTTTATCGATTTTGCGGGCGGCGTAATTGCTGGACAGGACCAGTACAAAGGCGACCACCGACTGCACGAAGCCGGCTGCGGAGGCCATGCCGATATCCCCCGATTTGCGCAAGCTCCGATATACCAAGGTGTCGATGACGTCCGTTGTCGGGAAGAGCAGGTATGCATCGCCGATCATCGCGTAAAACATTCCGAAGTCCGCGTTCATGATGCGCCCAATGGCGAGTAGGGTCAGAATAATTATGGTTGGCCGCAGCATGGGAAGACTGATGTAGCGGATCTGCTGCCAGCGGGTTGCTCCGTCTATGGCTGCCGCTTCGTAATACGAACTGTCGATGGAGGTGAGCGCCGCCAAGTAGACGATGGTTCCGTAACCGGTCAGCTTCCACCGAAGGGCGATGGTCAGGATCATCGGCCACAGCCCCGCCCGGCTGTAAAAATCGACATGTCCGATGCCGATCATCTCCAGAAAGCGGTTTACCGCGCCTGTCTCATAGTTCAGCAGGTTATAAGTGAACACGCCGACGACGATCCAGGAGATGAAATAAGGCAGGAAGGTTATGCTCTGGGTGATGCGCTTGAAATATTTGTTTCTGAGCTCGTTCAGCATGAGGGCGAAACCCACTTCAAAGATGAGCCCGACGGTGATGAACAGGATATTAAGCAAGATCGTATTGCGGATGGCGCGGAAAGCGACATCGGAGGTGAGTAGATAGTTGAAATTGGTGAGCAGCGGATGAGCCCAATCGCTTCCGAATATCCCTTTGTTAAATTCGAAATTCTTAAAGGGGATGATCAGACCCGAGAGTGGCATGTAGCAGAACAGAAAGAGCAGTACCGCCACGGGCATAAACATGACAAGCAGTTGGCGGTTGCGGATGAGGTCGCGGATCAGTCCGTTTCGTTTCATTTGGCATTCCCTTTCGCATTTGTGATACTTTCATGATAAGCCGCGGGGGGAAGCCATTCCATGAGTCAATCCTGTCTTTTGCAGGGGGGTTTTGGCTTGATGAAAGCGCTATGCACAGAAGCTTCCAGCGCGGTCGGCAAAAAGAAAACGAAGCCCCGGTTGGAGGCTCCGCCTGGCTATCGAGATAGTCTCGACCACTAATGAGTTCATTTTGCTTAGGCTATTATTCGTGCGGATCTTTACGGAGAAATGCTGGATTTCATGCAGGATTTTCTATGATGCGAGTGGGTTTTCGGTGAATATCTTGGATTTTGTGCAAGATTCTCCTTCTCAAAGGCGGCCACAAGCACGAAATCATGCCAATAATCCAACATTCCTTTGCTTAAAGAGTGGATGGCGATCAAATGATACATAAAATGCAACATTTTCTCTTGAGTGCATAACGGCGGTAGTCTCGCATTCCCTCTGTCTCTCCCCCATTAAAAAGCAAGGGCTACTCGACAAACGAACGGAGCCTCCATTTGGAGACTCCGCCATTTGATCCTTTGAAGATTTGCCTTCAATTAAGCTTGAAATCCGCTCACGAGAAGAGCCTCGATGCAGATCTCTCCCAGCTCGCTTACAACTTGAATCCGGTTGTTTGTCCCCGGCTGCAATTCCACGGTTATGCCTGTCAAACCCGGAGCCGTTCCATCCGATCCCACTGCCGGAGCATTCAACAGCGACCAGTCGGCGCCATTGACATACAGATGCAGCTTCGCCAATGACTCTTCCGTGCGATACTGGAACTGCACGTAGGCACGGCCTCCATCGCCGCCGTCCACTTTCTCAAACAAGCAGCCTGAACCGGCTTCCGGCAGGCAGACTGCTGCTTCTTCCTCAGCACGAGCTGCCCCTCCGCTGCATGCAGCGGACGCAGCCTGATAAACGGTTGCGGGCTGGAGGCGTTGCTCCCCGCTTCCTTCTAACCTGTGAACGCCTTCCTTCGTCTGCTCTACCATGCGAATACGTCCGTCCTCCGCAAAATACAGCTCGTCGATGCAGACACTGCGCAGGTTCCCGTGATCAGAAACCGCCTGGTTGTGGTAAAACAGGTACCAATGCCCCTTATACTCCACAACAGAACCATGAGTTGTCGAGCAGCCCGTCGGCTCCAGGAAAATGCCCTGGTACTGCCAAGGACCGAGCGGATTGTCGCTGGTGGCGTAACGCATACAGTTGTTATCATGCAAATTATCTGAATACATAAGGTAATAGACGCCGTTCCGTTTGAACACCCAGGTCGCCTCATGGAAATCCTCCAAACCCAGCATTTCCACGGCCCCGGTTTTCATCGACATCATATCGTCGTTCAATTCGCCGCCCGCGCACTTTCCACCTCCGCCGTAATAGAGATAAGGACGGTTGTCGTCATCCACGAACACGCAGGGATCGATCATGGCAAAACCGCCCAAGCCCTGGATATACCCTTGATCGACGAATTTTCCGGCCGGTTCGGAGCAAGTGGCGACGCCGATTTTCCACGTACTGTTCCAGTCCGATCCGCTCGGGTGCGGAAAATAGAAATAGTACGTGCCGTTCCGGTAGGCGCAGTCCGGTGCCCACATGAAGCCGCCTTCCGGCCTTCCCCATTCGACGTCGTCGGAACGGAGAATCTCCCCTTCGTCCGTCCAGTTCACCATGTCGTCGGATGAAAACACATGATAGCGGTCCATCAGATCGCAGCCCAGAGGCGGGTCCATGTCATGGGATGCGTAAATGTAGATTTTGCCGTCTTCCCAAACATGGGCGGACGGATCGGCTGTAAAGATCGAGGTGATAATCGGATTGCCAGCTCTTTCCTTGGAACGGTTTGCATAATCGGATGGATGATTCATAGCGGTTCCCCCTTCTCTACGTTCAGAATCGGGTGGCGGATGGTAATCCGCGTCCCTTTTCCCTCTTCCGTTTCAATATGAAGCTTATAATCATTGCCGAAATAGATTTTCAGCCGTTCATTTACGTTGCGCAGCCCTACCCCTGAGCGACCACGGCCCTGCCGGTCTCCGGTTTCTTCGTTCAACTCTTGCAGCACCGCCTCCGGAATCCCTTTGCCGTTGTCGGAAATGACGATCACCAGATCCCGGTCTTCGATGTAGCCGGACAGCACCACCTTGCCTTTTTCAAAATTGCCCCGGATGCTATGCTGAATCGCATTTTCCACGAGAGGTTGGAGCAATAGCCGCATGAACGGCAAATCCAGCATCTCATCATCAAAAAAGTAAAGGAGTCGCAAAGGCATGCCGATCCGGGCTTGCTCAATTTGCACATATGCCTTCACCTGCTCGATTTCCCTGCGGACGGTGGTGATGTCCTTGCCTTGGTTCAGACTGAGCCGAAGCAGGTTGCCGAGAGCGGAAACCATCTCTCCGATGTCGTTGCGTCCATGATTTTCCGCCTTCCAGCGGATGGACTCCAATGTGTTGTACAGAAAATGGGGATTGATCTGATGGCTTAATACCTGGAACTCCAGCTCCTTCTTGTTCCGCTCCGCCCGGGTCGATTTCTCGATCAAGTCCTCGATTTTGCGGACGATGTTATGAAAACCGCGGTACAACCAGCCAATTTCGTCCCGTCGTTCCTGATAAGGAATGGTCAGCTCGAAGTCACCCTCCTCCAGCTTGCGCATCAACCGGACGAGCCGGAAAACGGGCTGGGTGAAGTTTTTGGTCAAATAAATGACCACGCCGACGGAACAAACCATATAGATAGCCAGGAAAAAAAACAGCAGCTTATTCATCTCAGTCACGGGCTTGATCATGGCGCTCATGGGTGTCAGGCTGATGATCGTCCACGGAACGCTGTCCATGCGGACAAAGGCAGTCAGTTCTTTTTCTCCGTTGATGGTCAGCGTTTCCGCCCCTTCGCTCTGGACTTTGCGCATCTCCAAAAGGCGATTGGATGAAAGCGGCTGCCCCGTCCACTCGTTGCGAAAGGAATCGAACAGAATGCGACCTTCTTCGTCGACGATGAGAAACTTCTGCCCGTCCAACCGTTTAGTAGGCGAGAAAAACCGGACAAAGTGGCTGTCCGCCAAATCGGTCACCACCATTCCCCGCGGAATGCGGTCATGGAGGCTTGTAAAGGTCTTGACGTAGACCAGAAGCGGACTTCTGCCCGGACCTTTGTTCAGTTCCAAATTCCAAGTGGGGACGACACTGTTTACGCCTTTTTGAAACCAATCCGCCTGCCTGATCGAAGCCGATTCTCCCAAAGTTCGCATATAGGTGGGATATTTACTTGGGTCAAGAGGATAGACCTGCAGCTGCATGGCGTCGATCTGCTTCTTTTTTTGATAAACGATGCTGAGCATATCCACGGCAAAGGCTTCTTCATCCTGTGCGCTCGCCGGCGGCTGCTCCAAGAGCCCTTGCAGCTTTTCATCGCCGATCAGACTGTTGATCTGGTCGTTCAGTTGGCCCAAATACGATTCCATGTTGATTTTGGCCTGCTCCAGATAACTCATGGAAAAGGTCGTATTCGCCTGTTGAATGCCTTTCGCCGATTGAGTATAGGCATAGGCCGAGAAGAGGATGAACGGAACGATGGTGATGGCAAAAAAAATCAGGATCATCTTGTTGCGGAAAGAAGAAGCCAGCTTCACGAAGGCTTTAATCATCCAGGATTCCCCGCTGTCTGCGGAATTCTTTGGGCGTTACGCCCATTTGCTTTTTGAATAGCTTGGTAAAATGCACCGGGTCCTTGTAGCCAACCTGATAAGAGATCTGATAGATTTTGTATTTAACATCGCCTAGCATCCCTTTTGCCTTACAAATGCGGGTATCCGTCAACACTTCCAAAAAGGTTTTTCCCTTTTCCTTCTTGAACAGCTTGCTGAGCCACACCGGCGTCACGTGAACCTCATCCGCCACAAGCTGCAGCGAAAGATTTTCCGCGTAACGGGAACGGATGATTTTCTCCGCTTCCTGTACGATCTGGTTCGTGGAGGAAGGCATCTGCCGAAAATTGGCAGCCATTGCAAGGAGCCATATCTCCGCCTGTTCCTTCAGGGATTCCAAATGATCATATTGCTCGAGCTTTTCCCAAATGGCGATAGGATCCCGCTCCCAGGTGCGGTCCGACCAGCCGGCTGCGGCTGCGGCGCGGAAAACGTCCATCAGCCATTTGAATATCAGCTGCTGAATGTCCTTTAGATAGCATTGCTCCCAGCTTTTGACCATGTCCTCAAAACCGTTCATCGCCTCGGATATTTCTTCATCTGATCCGTACTTCAAGAGGTCCAGCACTGCATGAGGCTCCCGGATGGACAGCTCCCCATGTTCCTTCTCCCCCGCATCCATCGCTTCGGTAAAAAGCCGGTTACCGCCGTAAAGAATCTTCTGCTCCAGCCACTCCCCGCATTCCAGGTACGACTGCCGCAGATGATTCACCTCCCGAGGGGTGGAGCTCAGTCCGATGCAGGCTTTGATTTTCACGAATTGATTGATCCGCGCAAGGCATATCTCACCCACCGTTACCGCCTGATCGATCACTTGATGTTCCGGACAGCTGAACACCGCCACCCAACGGTCGCTAGAATCCCTGAACAGCACAGTAGGCGTCAGCATCTCCTCCGCCAGCGTTTGACTGACCACATTGCCGATCCCGAAGAGGATCAGCTCCTTTTCATCGGGAAAACCGTTTCCTCCGGCAACCGCTTTTAAATCATCCACTTCGACGATCATCATGATCGCCGGGTTCACTTCCATCCACTCCAGCTTCAAAGACCGAAGCCGGTGGGAGATGCGCGACTCCCGGTACGGATCGTAGTCGTTCTCGATCATCTCTCGCAGCAGCTCTTCCCGCAGCTTCGGTACGGCAAATTGGACCTGGCTGAGCATATGCGCTTTATTTTTCCTGTCCAGGTTTTCTTTTTCGATCATATCGATGGCTTTGCGGATAATCCGGCCCAGCTCCTCGGTGTTGATCGGCTTCAAAATGTAATCGATGGCGCCAAGCTGAATCGCCTGCTTCACTAGGCTGAAATCGTCATAGCCGCTGATGAGAACAGCCTTCCAACTGTAATCTCCCTCCGAAGCAAGTTCTTCGAGAAACTCCAGCCCGGTCATCCGGTTCATTTTTATATCCGTTAAAATGAGATCGGGCCGGTTCTCCAGCGCAATCTGCAGAGCTTCGTCTCCATCCGCAGCGACAAGCACCTCACTAATGCCGTACTCATCCCAACGAATCCGTTTACGGAGTCCTTCTCTGATCTCATATTCATCGTCCACGATGAGTGCCTTCAGCATGAAGCAAGCCTCCAAATCCTTTAGTCATGAACATTCTTGTTCAAAAAACGATCCACTTGGCGTTGAACCTCTGCGAGAATATGTGGCAGACCGTTTGCTATTTGCATTTTGCGGTAAGCGTCGACGGATTCATCCACCTGCGAAACCACGCCGTACTCAATGGGTTTTCCGTACTTCTCATACCCTTGATCGCGCTTTTCCACTTCGCTGCGAATGGCGCTGTCGCTCAGAAGCAGACCGGCAAGCGGAGAGTCGACATTGACCGGGAGCTCCGCAAACTTTTTTTCCTCCTGCCAAAACCCTACCGGATAGGTAGCAGTCGGCCGCATGAACTGGGGCTTCCAGAAGGCCCACTGCCCGCCCCAATCCATGTAATTGCTGGTGGAAAAATTCATGTTGGACGGATACACCGCCTCTTCTCCGCGAAGCTCATATGTCTCGCCCTCGATCCCGTAGATCACCAAATCAAACAACTTTTGGTCCGTCTCCAGCATGTCGAGAAAACGCAAAACCTGAACAGCATGATCCGAATTCCGGTTGATCGCCACAAGATTGGCCGTCGCGATGCGGTTGATCTGCTTTTTATCCGGGTACAAAAGGGACATCTGCTGGCGGAAGGTCGGGTCGACGAATCCCGGGTCAGCTACGTACGCCCATTCGTGGGAGGTGATGGTAAACAGCATCCTCCCGTTCCGCCATAACTCCGCCCCATCTTCGGTGTCGATCATGGCGTCGCGGTTTAAAATTTTATCGTCGAACCAGCGTTTGCTCATCACAGCCGCTTCGCGGTAAAAGGGTTGCTGCTCCATCGCCTGAATCTTCACTTCCGGGTCGTTCAGATAAAATCCCAGCCCGTGGAAGCCCAAATCCACCCATTCGTCCCGCACTTCGTAAAACGGAAGGGCTGAAATGCGCGACAGCTTGCTATCGGGGTAGGCCTTCTTCATCTGGTGGAGCAGCACATCCACGTCTTCAACGGTTTTGACTTCACCCGGCTCTCGAGTGATTCCCGCCTTCTCCGCCAGATCGACTCGCCAGCCGGCAAAGGGACGCTGATTCATTTTGATCGTCCAGGGAAGAGCGACTATCTGGCCGTCGATCTTCACACAGGACAAGCTATCAAGGCTTTTGTATTTTTCGTACAAGTTCGGCGCATAAACCGGCAAAAGATCATCAAGTGCCATATAGGAACCACGGGAAGCCATCTGTTGGAAAGAGGAATCCGTGTCGAAATTAAGATCCCATTTATCTCCGGAAGCCGCCATAACCAAGAGCTTTTCCGGCATCTCTGGCCAGGGGATGAAATGGACGGCGAATTTTACGTTGAGACCTTTCGCTTTCACATAATCGCTGACGGCCGCCCACACCTCATCCGTCGCCGCTTTTTTATCGCCGCCGAAATAGAACTGCAGCGTTACTTCCCGTTCTTCGGTACCGGTGCCGTTTCCTTTCCATGACGTTTGGGAAGGAGCGTCGATTGACGTTCCTGCGGGGCTTTCCCGGCAACCCGCGAGCATAAAGAAGACGATGCAAAGCAATGCAATCCTTAATGTTCGTAATCGGCCAGCAGGCATGCTTTTCTATCCCTTCATTTTGGTTGTTTCTATTACAAAACCCTGCTCCCAATCTGTCAAGGACATAGGAATGCGCCTTCATGGCATGCACGTTAATATGCAATCCTCACCGTTTTGATTTCAAAGGGACGGAAGACCAGTTCCGCTTCGCTCGATCCCCCAAGCTCCTCTTGCGGCTCCTCCAGCATATTAGTGATAGCTGCGGATTGCATACGGCTGTCCAGAGACAACTTCGTCCGGGTATAGGTACCTTCCGCCTCATACAACCGGAGGATGAACGCACGCTCTGCGTCCTCGCAAGGTTTTACCGTTTCGATGATGACATTTTCCGCCTCAACCCGCGCCAAAGCTTGGATATCGGCTTCACCCGCTACAATCAGCGGCGGACAGTTCAGCTCGTATGCCGGCTTGATGACGGAATTCGCGCCAAACCCTTCGTCATGAGGATAAAAAGAATATGTGCAGGCGTGCACGCCTTTGTCTCCCCGGTAATCGGGCCGCGTCCCGCCTTTGTGCAGGGTCAAACGCATCTCCCCGTCCAAAACAGATATCCCATACTTGCAGTCGTTCAGCAGCGCAACGCCATAGCGGTTCTCCGACAAATCGCTGTATTTGTGGTTCAACACCTCGAACATCGCTTTTTCTTCATTGGTGTTTCGCGTCGTTGGACGGCGGAGATAGCCAAACTGAACCTCCTGACGGACGAAATCGGTATGGATGGTCGTGCCGAATGCCGTTTTCAGCAAGCGGTGGTCATCCTGCCAATTCATCACCGTTTCAAACCGCACCTCCGGACTATCCGCGAAAAAGACCATGTCCTGCTTCAAGCTAGACTTCGCGGAAAGGCGGTACTCGCTACGGATGCGGAATTCCACGGCGCCGTTGCCGACGACGGAGCGGGAGAGCAGGGTTGCCGCCGGAGCCAGCTTCAGCTCGATGTCGGCATCGATATCCCAGTTATCCCATAAATGCGGCACGTCTTCTGCCATGAGGAAGGTGTTGAGCGGTTGGCCCGATCCACGAAGCTCCCGACCGTTTCTCCGATCGATGAAAGAAGCGATGAAGCCCTCCGAATCGAAAGCTACCCGGGCAAATGGCGTTTCCAGGGAAGTGCCTTTGTAGGTGAACGGTGAGATTTTAGCGGCTCCTGTTCCGACTGCTCCGGCTTCCCCCTCCTTCAGATTCAAAGAAACAGACCCGAAGGCAGGAAGCGCTAACCCGGCCACAGCCAGCTTATGGTTGCCCTCGAGATCCTCAAAGCTCTGTTGGGCATACTCTCCTTCTACACGCCAGCCTTCATCGGCGCTAAGATACACGACATCTTTTCTATCGAAAGAAAGAGTGTTGATGACGGAAATCGTATTCGCTGCAGGACGGGCGGTTACGCGCTCATGAAGCAGCTTCGTTCCCGTTTGCAGCAATTCGGTCATCTCTTCGATGCATTGATCGTGAGCCTTCGGAATGCTTGTTCCGGGCAGCGTGTCATGGAATTGATTGACTAATAGCGTCTCCATAAGCGGTCGGATTCCTTCATCCGCTGCAACGCGGCCGGCTTTCACGGCTTCCAGCACCGTGATGAATTCCAGATCGCGAAGCAGGATTTCCGCTTTGCGGTTATTGCGCTTGATCGTGTGCTGGTTGGTGAGCGTGCCCCGGTGCAGTTGTAAATACAGCTCTCCCGTATGAGTCGACGGATTAACGACAGATTGCTCCAGCTGTTTCATAAACTCTCCGACGGTCACATGAGCGGAACGCGGCACCCCATCCAAATCCTGCACCCTGCGGGCCATTTCGATCATCTCGAACTGCGGACCGCCGCCTCCGTCGCCAAAACCGTAAGAGAGAAGCCGCATGTCGGTTACGCTCTTTTCCGGGATCGGGTCCTTATTCTGCTTGCCGTCTACGACGAAATCGATCAGGCTTTCCGCATCGGGCCAAATGTGCGTCCGATTGAAGTGGGTGAGCACCTGGGTGCCGTCAATCCCTTTCCAATAGAACGTCTGGTACGGAAATACCGTCGTGTCATTCCAACCGATCTTCGTCGTCAAAAAGTAATCCACGCCACAACCTTTCATAATCTGCGGGATAGCGGCGCTGTACCCAAAGGTATCCGGCAGCCAGAAAGAGTTGGAGGTGTAACCGAAATGTTCCCGGGTATAGCGCTGGCCCCAAAGGAACTGGCGGATCATCGACTCCCCGGAGGTCAGGTTGCAGTCGCATTCCACCCAAACGGCTCCGTTCGGCTCATAGCGGCCTTCCTTCACCTTTTCACGGATATCTTCGAAAAGCTCGGGATAGTGGGTGCGAATCATTTCCGTATGATAGGCGGAGCTTTGGATGAATTTGTACTCCGGGTAGCGCTCCATCAAGCTGATTTGATTGGAGTAGGTGCGGGCGCATTTCTTGATGGTCTCGTCCCGATGCCACAGCCACGCTGTATCCATATGGGAATGGCCGATCAATCCGGCAAAAGGCGCGGAGGGTGAGTTTTTCACCTCCAGCATCTGTTTCAAATATGGGCTTGCTTTCCTCAATGCCGCATAGAACGTCTCGACGTCCACATCATCGGGAGAGTAATACAGCGCCTTGTGAACCTCGGTAAGGGCGTTAACGACGGCAGCACGGCGGAAGCTGTTCGGGTCCAAAGAAGCAGCAAGCTGGTTAAGCGTTTTCAGATCGAAGAGAAAATCGGACACTTCATCGTTCATCAGGCAAATCTCGACGCCGCTATACTCGTAATCGAAGCTCGCCATGCCGAGATCTTCGAAAGGCATGCAGCCCTTTACATGGTGCCCGGCATAATACTCCAGCGCGATCTCGATGGTCTCGTCGGCCTTTGCTTTTTTCTTGAGCAGGTCGCAATAATGATTGCCGTGGCCGGTAACGACGATTTTGCTGCAAAAGGTGCCGAAGGGCTTGCCGTTAACCCACAGCATCGCTTCATAGCCTTCGACTTTGGGACGAATATAGAGCGTGGAGCCCGAATACTTTTCTGGGACCGTATAACTGCCTTTGAACCAGCAGTAGGTTCCCTCTCCCTGGTATCGGTCGCCAGGACGGCACTCCTCAAACAAGCTTGCATCCGGAATGGTATGCCATTGCCGATCCGTATGAAACTTGCTCATGGGCACATTGCCGATTGCTTCGAACAACAGCGATTCCAGCGACGTTTCAAAGCGTTTCAACTTGCTCAGCATGCGGTCGATCTGTTTGTCGTTTAGCATGATAACCTCCAGCCTATTAAAAGAATAGCTAAATTTGATATGGCTTATTATTTCATTTGTTAGATCAAATTGCAATTGAAATTTATTTGATATATTAAACTCGGACAATCCCCATTATTAGGGTCAGAAAATCAAAAAGAGGGCGCACCCCTAGCGGTCAAAAACGACATGCCGCTGATGTCGCTTCCGGCTCCGTTGTAAGCCGACGATTTCCCCTTTTCCGATACTAAGCGAGATATGGTCAACCGCGGTTAAGATGCCATATTTTTTGGTAAGCTCGATAAGCATAAGCACAGCGCTTCTTCTCCTCATCCTCGGGTTGCTAAGTCATGCCCATCTTAGCATTCGAACCCAATGCCATGAAATTCACTTTGGTACTCATTCTCTGATGACTTTTGTCATCTGGACATACAAAAAAAAATAACCCCCGCTTATACAAGCGGAGGTTATTTTTAACACACCTTTTTAAGAACCTTCACCATTCGAATACGCTACAATACCAGTGTGAGAGCTTGCCGGTGAGCTGGGAATCAAGAGAATTCCGCTAACAAGGAAACTCACCAGAAGCAGAGACGAAAGCAATTTGCGCATCTTCGATCACTCCTTTCATCAAATGTTCATACCTTGTTCTTTGCTCTTCAGAAGCCTGATCCCGGTAACGCCCAAAATAAGCTGTGCAATTTATGATAAGATTCTTGTTGTTCGATGCGATAGAGTGGAACATCGCGTTTAGCAGCCGCTCCGTCCCTTCCTGAAACCGGCTCTTAGAAAAGCTATAAAGAGCAAGTTCATAACAGAGCCATGCGCAACGGTCTCGCTGGAATACTCCCTGGTAGTAAGCATGGTCGGTCCATGTCTCCGTTTCAGCCAGTTCATCAATCCGACTCTTGAATCGATCCAATAAGCTGTCGGCATCGTATCCATAGCGGTTTATCGCATTCATGATCGTCAATAAACTCGGCAACCACTCCTCCGGATAATGATCTAAAAAATCGAGATAATCCGGCAGATAAGTGAAATCGCCCATCAACACATTCAAGTTATAGCGATTCGCGGTTGCGAAACGTTTGAACTTCTGAACTTCCTGCCATCCGACCTCGTCCAGATCATCAAACCAACTCAAGTCCTCGTATCCGGATATGTATTTTAACGAATCTTCGTATTGTCCCATCCATTCCAGCGCATTACCTTTCAGCAGAAAGCTTTGCCCGTAATAAAATACCAGATGGCGCTCTGTTTTGAATAAGTTGGCTTCAGAACTGTCAGTGCCTGATCCTGTCTTCTTTTGATAGAGAATTATATAGAGCAGAGCCTTCATTTCATCCGCATACTCGATAACCTTGTCCCATTGATGCAGACTAAAATGAACATTTGCCAGCTGCAGCAAACTATCCAACTGTATATCTTCGGGAAGACGCTGCCGGTAAGGAGCAAACTGTACGGCGGCTTCGTGATTCTCCTTCAGATTACGCCCTAATGCAGCCCGAAACCATCTATAGTGGCTAATCGCAAGCCGCTCCGAGTGCTGACGAATCTCGTTCTCACAAACGAACTTGTAAAAAGGGATGGACGCTTTCCATTTTCCCTGGGCAAAAACACTTTCAGCGAAAAGAAAAACATCCTGAATATGAGCAGCCTCATCTGAAACGATATCCAAAACCATCTTGATGCAATCATCTTTCTCCAGCTCGATACAGCGATTCAGAAAAAGCTTGACCTGTCGCCAGTGGACCTTGCCGTCTAAGAAGTTCATCTGGATGTAGTATTCATACAGCCAACCTTCCGGCTGCCCTAATGCCTCTCCGATTAAATCCAGGTGTTGAACGGAAAAAGATCTCGAAGAATCCCTAGATAAGAGATCACTTAATGGAGCCCGTGCGATCCCGCTCCGCCGCGCCAGATCTGTGATCGTTATATTTTGTTTAGCCATTTCCCTCTCAATCCATGTATGTATCGTTGAGGTCGGTCTTACAAGAGAGCCAGGGATCGGAACTTCACTGTTACGGCTCATATTAATGCCCCCCTCTCTTATATGGGTGCTACGATCTTCAGCTTGAAAGATAGATTGAAGAAAATGGTGCTTTCCTAACTATAAACGTAACGATTTTACTTATTTTGACTCTCGAAAAAAAAATTTCTCTCGACATATTCTGCGACTAGATTTTTCTCTATATGAGAAGGACAGCGCGGATCTGTCGGTCGTTACTGAATTTTGTAGCCGAAAATGATTTTTAATTCTTGGCGTCATCTTTCATCCGCATGAAGGTGACGTCAAGGTCCGTTTGCTGCAGCTGTTTCACTTGTATAAAATCGCTCTCAACCTAAATAATCTAGTGTCCTGTACATACGTTTACGAAAGTATACATCATTTTACAAAAATACAACAAATCTTTGACAACCCATTAATATAAAAAATTTATAGTAACTTTGAGAAACATACTCATATTAATCGAAAAGGTAGGGGAGATCGTAAGTGAAAAAGAAATTTTTGCTGTCCACCGTTATGGCTGTTCTACTCACCGGTTTGATCGCAGGCTGCGGCGACTCGAACAATGATTCATCCGCAAGTCCATCGGAGAGCGCTGCCGCTTCCGTAAGTCCTGCCGAATCTGCACCGGCTAGTCCGGCTGCTGTCGAGATTCCTGAGTTGAAAGTGAGTTTCGTGCCTTCCAAAGATCCCGATCAAATTATTACGGCAACCGAGCCGCTGAAAGATCTGTTGAAAAATCAACTGGCAACCGAAGGCTACAATGTAGGCAAGGTTAACATCGACGTCGGTACTACTTATGAAGCAGTCGGCGAAGCTCTGACTGCCGGAACGACAGACATCGGCCTCATCCCAGGCGGCACCTACGTGCTGTACGAAGACGGCGCAGACGTTATTTTGACCGCTACTCGCGCTGGCTTGTCCATTGATTCCGACAATCCGAAGGATTGGAACGATAAGAAACCAACGGCTCCAACAACCGACCAAGTCACTTACTACCGCGGTCTGTTTATTGCCGGTCCTTCCGCGAAGGGTAAAGAGCTGGCAAGCAAGGTCAATGCCGGTCAAGAACTGACTTGGGACGATCTGAACAGCGCAAACTGGGCTGTCATGTCCACCTCCTCGTCTGCTGGCTACATCTACCCAACGCTGTGGCTGCAAAGCAAGTATCAAAAGAGCATTACGGATTTGGCCCATGTTGTCACATCCGATTCCTATGGCAGCTCCTTCGCACGTCTGGCAGCCGGACAAGTTGACGTAATCGTCGCTTATGCTGATGCTCGCCGCGACAACGTGGATAAGTGGACCAAAGAATATAGCCGTACCGCTTCCATCTGGGATGAAACCAACGTGATTGGTGTAACAAACGGTATTTACAACGACACCGTCAGCGTTAGCAAGAATAGCAAAATCATGACCCCTGAACTTAAGAAAGCTCTGCAAGATGCGTTCATCGCGATTGCGGGTACCGAAGAGGGCAAGAAAGTCATTGCCATCTACAGCCACGAAGGCTACAAAGTCGCACAACCTTCCGACTACGAAAACGAGCGCAAAGCGCAAGCTCTGATCAAGTCGATGAAGAAATAAATCAACACCAGGCTACAAAAGAAAAAGTTGAAATGAGAGCATCGCAACAACGGTGCTCTCTTTTTTCCTTTAACTACCAGTCAATACGATAAGGATCGGGGATAGTTCATGATCGAGTTTATTCAAGTAGAAAAGACATATCCAAACGGCACCGTCGCTCTGCAAAATATCAACTTGACCATTGGGCAGGGTGAATTTGTCGCCGTCATCGGTCTGTCTGGTGCAGGCAAATCTACGCTCATCCGCTGCATCAATCGCATGCACGACATTACAAGCGGCACGCTGAACGTCGACGGTACTAACGTATCCCAGCTTAAGGGCAAAGAGATCCGCCGCTTTCGCCGCCGCATCGGGATGATTTTTCAATCCTTCAATTTGGTTACCCGCATCACCGTCATAAAGAACGTACTTGTCTCCTTCGTACCGGATCTTCCAATGTGGCGAAAAATCACGGGTCTCTACACCCGCGAGCAGAAGCTGAAAGCACTGGAGGCTCTGGAAAAAGTAGGCATTCTCGATAAAGCCTTCATTCGCGTGGATCAGCTATCAGGCGGCCAGCAGCAGCGCGTGGCACTGGCACGAACACTCGCCCAAAGCCCGGACATCATTTTAGCTGATGAGCCGATCGCTTCTCTCGATCCGGTAACGGCTCATATGGTGATGGACGATTTCAAGAGGATCAATCAGGACATGAACATCTCGGTCATCATGAATATTCACCATGTGGAGATTGCGCTGGAATATGCAGACCGCATTATCGGGATTCGCCAAGGGGCGGTTGTATTTGATGGAAGCTCATCCCAAGTAACGAAGGGCATTTTGGATGAGATCTATGGAGGCAAAACCGAAGAAATCGCTGATCGGTCTGAGGAGAAAAGTGTTTATGTACGATAAAATTTTTCCACCGAAAAGAATTGTGCTGCCCAGCGGAAAAGTCGTGCTGGAAAAAAGAACCCGCCTCCCGCTTATTTTGCTGCTTTTAATCGCAGCGACGGTTCTGTCGATAAATTTCACCGGCTTCAGCATGAAAATACTCGTGACACGCATCGATAAATTTTTCGACATCCTTGGACAAATGATTCCGCCAGACTGGAGCTATTTTTCCAAGGTATGGCCGGCACTTGTGGCAACGCTGCAAATGTCTCTGCTTGGCTCCATGCTCGGAGCAGCGTTAGCTGTCCCCTTTGCTCTATGGGCATCGGCTAACGTTATTCGTAGTAAGGGTGTTGCCGCTCTATTCAAGGTTATTCTCAGTCTGCTAAGAACGCTGCCAACACTGGTAACTGCTTTAATCGCTACCTTCGTATTCGGTCTTGGACCAACCGCTGGTGTCGTCGCGATTTTGCTATTTACCCTCTCGTATGTCGGAAAGCTGCTGTATGAACAGATCGAAAACGCGGATATGGGCCCCTTTGAAGCCATGGAATCCCTCGGAATGACTCGCATTCAGGCGTTCCGTTATGCCATTTTACCCCAAGTGCTGCCGGGTTACTTGTCTACCTCTCTGTTCTGCTTCGAGGGTAACGTCCGTTATGCCGCCATTCTTGGTTATGTCGGTGCCGGCGGTGTCGGTTTGCTCATCAAGGAAGGCACTGGCTGGCGCGATTATCCAAGCGTCGGCATCATTATTCTCTCACTCGTCGTAACGGTGTACCTCATCGAAACGGTCAGCGAGCATTTCCGGAAACGGCTTATTTAAGGGGGCGCTCATCCAATGACGACAGTGGAAAAACAATTGCTCAGCGCACCGCGCAAATACCGTTATATAGGGACCGTCGCCATCATTGTCGTTCTCCTATTTGGTTGGTCGCTGCTTACGGTCAGCTTCAAAGGCATGAATGCAACCAGCTTGAAAATCGCCGGCAACTTTGTAAAAGGCATCGTTCATCCAGACTTACAGCTGCTATTTAACGGCACCAAGCAGAGTGTGCCTTACTTGTTATTGGAGACGGTCGCCATCGCCTTCCTCGGCACAATCATTGGCGCGATATTGTCCGTTCCCCTTGCTTTTCTCGCGGCTTCCAACATCGTGCCGAAGCCTGTGTCGTGGCTCACGCGCCTGCTGCTCATTATCATCCGCACCATTCCGGCGATAGTCTACGGTCTCATGTTCATTCGCGTTACGGGGATGGGCCCATTTGCCGGAGTCATGACCATTGCCATTACGTCCATCGGGATGCTGGCAAAGCTATATGTCGATGCCATCGAAGAACTGGATACGAAAGTGCTTGAATCCATGACTTCCATTGGTTGTACAACCTTTGAAAAAATTCGGTACGGCATATTCCCGCAGCTCTTGTCGGTGTTTCTTTCCGTAACCATCTACCGTTTCGACATGAACATGCGTGAAGCAGCGATTCTAGGTCTCGTTGGTGCGGGCGGCATCGGCGCGCCGCTTATTTACGCAATGCAGAGCTACAAGTGGCACCAAGTAGGCTCTATCCTTATCGGTCTTGTCGTGCTCATCCTGCTGATCGAATGGATATCCACCAAATTACGCACTAAACTAATAAAAGGGTAGCCGAGGCTACCCTTTTTCTTTCGTCCGAATTATGACTCCGATTTCCTTTTCTTGCTAATCAAAACAGCACTTGCAAATGATCCAATAAGCAAAAAGATGGCAATGAACAAATCCACATCTTTTATGCCCGCAGTGAAAGCATTAAAAACAATATTCTTCATGTCTTCAAAAGCTGGCATTTGTTTGAATGCTTCCGCTTGTTTGCTATCAAAAATTTGTGAGCCGGCAAAAGCTCCAGCTTTATGAAAAGCATTTAGCATTTGATTTTTAAATTCTGAATCCATATTTTGAAGCCCCATCATATGTTTATCCAATGCATTGTTATATCCTTCCGTCAACTTAATTCCTAACATTACCACACCAAATGAAATGCCGACTTGCCGGAAGACGTTTAAAATACCGGAAGCCATACCGACTTGTTTTTTATCAACAGAACTCATTACTGCATTGGATATTGGCGGATTCACCAAAGCATTACTAATTCCTAAGAGAACAAACCCAGGCAGTAAATAACTCCATTCAAAAGGAACCTTGATCATATAACGAATAGCAATGATCCCGATTGCTCCAATAAATAGTGCTCCACTAATCAACCAACGATTGCCGACTTTTCCAGAAATAATCCCAGCCAAAGGACCCAGTATCATGGTAAACCCACTGATGAGTAGCATTTTAACTCCAGTTTCAAACGCAGAGTAGCCCATATAATTTTGCATAAGAATGGTTAGGTAGGTGAATCCGCCATACAAACCGGCTCCTAAAACAAAAGCCGCAATATTGGCGCCGTTAAATGACCAACTTCTAAAAATGGATAATTCGATCATGGGTTGCTTAACATTTATCTCAGTCATAATAAAAGCAATGAATAAAAGGATCGATAAACCGAATAAACCTAAAATGTGCCAATCCGTCCACGAATAATTTTCATGCATCTCTTTTTGAATGAGGGCTAATACCATAGTAAAGATCATTGCAGTGCTTAAAACAAATCCTAAAAAATCAATTTTTCCATTACTATTTCTTTCACCTTCCTGAATAAAAAATATTCCTAATACGATAGCCAAAATGCCAATAGGGATATTAACCAGGAAGATGGATCGCCAACCCAAACTATCCACTAAAGCACCGCCGATAAGTGGGCCACCTGAAATAGCAAGACCAACCGCACTACTCCAAATCCCTAACGCAAGTCCTCGTTGTTTTTCAGGAAACGAAGATGTAACAATCGTTAGTGATAAAGACATCATGGCAGCTCCGCCAATTCCTTGGAACCCTCGGAAAATGTTCAACCAAAGATCACTATTTGCTAAACCACTTGTAAGAGAACCTATGACAAAGATGCCTAATCCCAATAGAAAAACTTTTTTTCGTCCGATGATATCACCTAATTTCGAGACGGGTAATAACATCGCAGCATACACTAAAGTATAAGCATTCAATACCCATTGCAGACTCGAAAAATTGGATGAAAAACTTTTTTGAATATCTGGTAATGCTACATTCACAATCGTAATATCTAGCATTGCCATGAATACTGCTAAACTCACTGTGAGTAGAACCCACCATTTTCTAATCGATTGTTCCAAAGTAAAAACTCCTTTTCGTGTTTTTGTGCACACAAATGCATATATAGAATAAAATGAAAAGCACCCGACTATTTCAGATTCATGAGTGCTTTCATATTAATCGTCGTCTTTTCAAACGTATCGACGATCAATTCTTTATTTGCTTTATAGTAAACCTCCCGTCCTTCTTTCCTTCTCTGTACAATATTAAATCGATTCATAAAATCCAGATGACGTGAGATCACTGAACGATTTTGAGGGAAATGTTCGGCAATTTCGCCAATCGTCATTTCCCCATAAACAGCGAGAAATATCAACAGTTCACTTCGAACGGGGTCGAAAACAGCTCTAAAAAATTCAATATCAATATTGTCTTCAATCAATTTTTTACATTTATTTGGATCATAACTGAGTCCCATAATCTCACCCCCTAATTCTATTATATGCATTCGTGCGCACATGTAAACAGATTCGTTAAAATTACCACTTCTGCGATCTGCTTACCTTTGATCGAATGGATGTCCACTGATCGCGCACAAAATTAATAAAAGGTAGCCCATAAGGCTACCTTTCCTTTTTAGCTAAAACAGAACCTTCCAGTTATAATCGCAGGTGGAGCGGATGACTTTTTTGTCTAAAATGTAGTTCGCCAGAATCTCCGTCATATCTGTCGGAATCTCACGGACAATCGGCTTATCCTTCAGCATGTCGAAATTGCCGCCACCCCCTGCTCGATAGCTATTCATCACCACATCGCACACCGCATCGGAAGCAAGAGGCTCTCCATTCCTTAGCAGCTTAACAACACGGCTGCCGGCTGACCGCCGAATATCCAGCTCATACTCGATTCCTTCCCACATATCATAATTGAAATGCTGTGGCTTAGGCTCTAAGTAAGCAGCTGATACTTCCACCCCATCCTTGCTATCATTCAGCGTAAAATAGCGGGCATTCTGCTCCAGTGCCTCACGAACGTCACGTCCTGTCAGGCGCACAACCTTCAACGTATTCGGATAAATGTAGTTGGAAACCACATCGCGCATTGTAATCATTTCGCCGAAGCCTCTCGCTTCATTGGTGAAAATGGCCGCGCAGGAAATATCCGTATTCGTCATTTCCATTTGGACTTTGTTCACAAATTCGGTAAACGAATGGTCTCCTTGACGCGCTTGATGCGGATCCAGTATGGACATATCGCCTTCTGTAGTACCAATCGGCTGATCCAGCCATGTCTGTGTTCGTTCCTCCGCCTGCGTAAACATAGCAAGGAGCTGGATATCCGCCTGTACCGACTCATCAACATGCAAAAGCTGCACTGCCTTCCCACACAGCTGCCAGTCTCCGACTTCGTTTCGCTGGAATGCAAGCTCCACCTTGCCCATGGCTTGTCCTGCAGACCCCGGCTGCACAACGGCAACACCGTTTAAGTCGGCTGCAATCTGGCGGTGCTGATGACCGGTAAGCAGCACGTCAACGCCTACGAGCCGTGCAGCTATCTCCCAACCTTGATTTTCGCCTGTCAGCGGCTCCGTAGGCTCTCCGGTCATCAAATCCCGTTCAAATCCCCCATGGTAGCTAACGACGACGGCGTCCGGCTGTTCCGTTGCACGAATATGATCTACCCAACGCTGAGCGGCTTTGAGCGCATCTTGGAAAACAAGCCCTTCAATATTCGCCGGCTCCTCCCAATGAGGAATGTAATGAGTGGTTACACCAAGTACGGCGATACGAACGCCCTCTGAAGTCGTGAATATCCGATATGGCGAGCCAAAAGCCGGTTGCCCATCAGTAGCCCCAACAATATTCGCAGATAACCACGGACATGCGGAATCGTCTACCGCTTTATGTAAAAGTTTAAGTCCATAATTGAATTCATGATTGCCAAATACAACGGCGTCATAACGCAACGTGTTAAGAGCCTGTGCGGCTGGATGAATACCTTCCCCATCATATTTTGCGTAGTGATACATGAACGGTGTCCCTTGTAAAAAGTCGCCATTATCAATGAGCAGCAGCGACGGGTTCACGCTTCGTTCCTTGTCGATAAGAGTAGCTAACTTCGCCAGCCCAAGAGGCAAATCGGCAGAACTGCGATAATCCGTCGGGAAAAAGTGACCATGAACATCGCTTGTCTCTAGTATCGTTACGGTGGTCAATTGAGAAGTGCTCATTTATCTGTGCAATCCTCCTTAAATGTCATAGGCGCATGATGGATTTGTCGTGTTTATTACAAAAAAGCCCCTGAGATTTCTTAAGATCTCAAGGAGCTTTATCGATTTAAAAGTGGTGCCGGTGAGAGGACTCGAACCTCCACGGTTTCCCTCACGATTTTGAGTCGCGCGCGTCTGCCATTCCGCCACACCGGCATATGAAATTTTGGCGTGTCCTATCGGACACAATTCTAACCTTAAACTTAATGGCGTGCCCAGAGAGATTCGAACTCCCGGCCTTTTGATTCGTAGTCAAACGCTCTATCCAGCTGAGCTATGGGCACATATTATAAAATTGCATGGTGCCGGGGACGGGACTTGAACCCGTACGATGGTCACCCATCCCAGGATTTTAAGTCCTGTGCGTCTGCCGATTCCGCCACCCCGGCACGGGGCAGACAATTGGAGGCGCCACCCAGATTCGAACTGGGGGTAAAGCTTTTGCAGAGCTCTGCCTTACCTCTTGGCTATGGCGCCGAGATAAAATGGAGCGGACGAAGGGATTCGAACCCTCGACCCTCGCCTTGGCAAGGCGATGCTCTACCACTGAGCCACGTCCGCATGTTATGAAATTCAAAATGGCTGGGGATCTAGGATTCGAACCTAGGCATGACGGAGTCAAAGTCCGTTGCCTTACCGCTTGGCTAATCCCCAATGAATAAATGGGGCGGTCGAGGGGAATTGAACCCCCGAATGCCGGATCCACAAACCGGTGCGTTAACCACTTCGCCACGACCGCCATATTCAATAGGTTTTAAATAAGCTTGGCAGGGGCAGCAGGAATTGAACCCACACCAAAGGTTTTGGAGACCTTTGTTCTACCTTTAAACTATGCCCCTAGATAAGGTGTGATGGTGGAGGGCGATGGATTCGAACCACCGAACTCGTCAGAGAACAGATTTACAGTCTGCTGCGTTTGGCCACTTCGCTAGCCCTCCACGATTTCACAAAGAACAATGGTGCCGGCGAGAGGATTTGAACCCCCGACCTACTGATTACAAGTCAGTTGCTCTACCAACTGAGCTACACCGGCATGTGTTTCAAATGGTGGCTCGGGACGGAATCGAACCGCCGACACGAGGATTTTCAGTCCTCTGCTCTACCGACTGAGCTACCGAGCCTTAATGTTTTTTTGATAAAAATGGCGGAGCCGACGGGATTCGAACCCGCGTTCTCCTGCGTGACAGGCAGGCATGTTAGGCCTCTACACCACGGCTCCGCAGTAAAAAAGGTGATTCCTTATCCTATGTAAGGATAAATTGCGGGGGCAGGATTTGAACCTGCGGCCTTCGGGTTATGAGCCCGACGAGCTACCGGACTGCTCCACCCCGCGATATTATGGTGGAAGCTGAGGGGATCGAACCCCCGACCCTCTGCTTGTAAGGCAGATGCTCTCCCGGCTGAGCTAAGCTTCCAAATGGTGACCCGTAGGGGATTCGAACCCCTGTTACCTCCGTGAAAGGGAGGTGTCTTAACCCCTTGACCAACGGGCCATTCAATTGTATCACTGAAGAAACATTATGGCGGAGAGAGAGGGATTCGAACCCTCGAGACGCTTGTGACGCCTACACGATTTCCAATCGTGCTCCTTCGGCCAACTCGGACACCTCTCCATATGGCTCCCCGAACAGGACTCGAACCTGTGACAACTCGATTAACAGTCGAGTGCTCTACCAACTGAGCTATCAGGGAATATTAAGCATGTCTTTCAGCGACACTTGAACATTATAGCAGTTTCTCCAGTAAAAATATACTGGTTTTTTTTAACATTTCAAGGATTTATTCCTTGAAAACC
>NZ_CBQR020000166.1 GCF_000455485.1 Gorillibacterium massiliense | reverse complement strand
GAAAAGCCGCAGTCACTTGAAGAGGCAGAAAAAATGATTTTTGATTATATAACTTTTTACAACAACAAACGTTTCCAGAAAAAACTCGGCAACCGCTCTCCTTATGAATATCGGCAAGCGGTCGCTGCTTAAAAGTGCTCTTTTATAGTTGTCTACTTGACGGGGCTATGACCATTTTATCGGCCCTGCGCTTTTTTTTCTAAGTGTCCGTTCCCCCGCAGCCGGCTGCCCGGCTCCAACAACCGCTTAAATTGGCTCCATGCCCTCCAGCATGATGCCGACGGTGCGGTCGTAAATCGCCGGAAAATCAGTAATGGGCAAAGGATTCACTCCTTTTCCCGATTCGATGGTGAAACCCGGCCGGCGAAAATCTTGGATAAACCAATCCTTGTAACCGGCATCGCTTTCGCTAAGGTCGATTGGCGTATAGCCGCTTACGCGGGAGTAGCGATTCGCGATATCCGTCGATTCCGGCGGCTGCAGACCCCGGTAGGTGTAATAGATTTCTTCACCCTGGGTATGGAAGGCGATCACTTGGCGGAACGGATTGTTCCGGGTGAAAGCGGCCAAAGCCTTCACTTCCGGCTCCGTCAGCGGTGCGGTGCCCGGGTAGTCCCGAGGGCCGGGGCCCGCCGTTCCGCGTCTGGCCTTTTCTTCCTCCCAATGGGCAGGAAACTGGTCGTTTAAATCCACCCCGCGGATATTCGCCTTCCATCCGGAAAAATTATAGGACCCATTGTTCCACTCCAGCAGTTGGCGGTACTGAGGACTGCGGGGATCCGGTCCTTCCTGCACCAATTCCACCCCGTCGGGATTAAGCATCGGCGCGATCCATAGGGAAGTCGCTTGGAACAGTCTGCGTGTGTCCTTGCCCTTAAAGGTTCTGCCTGTAGTATAGGCTGAGCTGAAATCTTCGATAAATTTCATAAGCATCGAAGCCGTAATCCATTCGTTGGCGTGAATCGAGCCGTTATAATGGATGATATTCGGCCCGCCGCCCAATTTTACGGCATATATCGGCTTGTTCAAGACGCTGTATCCAATGATCACCGTTTCCAAAAACGAATACCGGGCCGCGAGTTGGCGCAAATCGGCGGACAGTTCTTGGAATCCATAAGGAATCGTTGTGTCAACGATGAATTCTCCCTTACTCACCGGCAGCACGATGGTTTGGCCGATGAACAACCGCTCCGGCCTCACGCCAGGGTTTAACGTCTGCAGATCCTGAACCTTAACATTAAAACGCTTGGCAATGTCATAAAAGGTATCGCCCGGCTGAATCACATATCTTCTTGGCATAGCATCCGGAATGCGAATCACTTGCCCCGGATGCAGCAAATCCGCCGTATTCAACTGGGGATTGGCCGCCGCAAGCTCCGTCAGCGTGAGCCCATTTCGCTGGGCGATGCGCGTCAGCGTGTCCCCTCTTTGCACGACATAATCGGATGGCATCCCTTTCGTCCCCTTCCCGCTCCTCCTCGCCTCCGCACACGAAAAACCGGCATTCCATTATATGCCGGTTTTATCTTCGTATGACGGGGAGCAGGATCGGTCAAATCGACGGTACTTGCCAAACCACCGGTGAGCGTTCGAGTTGCTTATCCAGCCAGGCGGAAGCGATCTTACGGAAAATCACCGGATCGCCGCTGCAAAAAAATTGGTGCACCGGAACATCCTCATTCTGCGCCAACTGATTTCCGTATGAAAGAATGGTGCTGACTTCCCGGGCTGTCTCTTCATCCGAACTGATCAGTTTGACTTCCGGGCCCATGACCTCTGCGATGATAGGCGCAAGAAAAGGATAGTGGGTGCAGCCAAGGATCAGGCAGTCCATCGTATGCTTTTGCAATTCAATCAAGGATTCACGGACAACCGTATAGGCTTCCTCCGATTCAAACTGGTCATTTTCCACCAATGGAACTAAACGCGGGCAAGCGAGACTCACGACTTCCGTCCAAGGCGATATCTCTTTCAGCGCCGTTTCGTAAGCGCCGCTGCGGATGGTGCCGATGGTGCCGATTACCCCGATTTTCCCGTTGACCGAGGATTTTATGGCCGCTCTTGCCCCGGGTTTTATCACCCCGACAACAGGAATATCCACTCGCGAGCGGATATCCTCCAAAGCGACGGCAGTTGCCGTATTGCAGGCGATGACAAGCATTTTCGGCTTAAAATGGATCAAGTAATCTACGATTTCCCGTGTGAACCGGATGACTTCTTCCGGATCGCGGGGGCCGTATGGCGTTCTGGCCGTATCTCCGAAATAGACGATTTTTTCCTGGGGCAGCTGTCTTAAAATCTCTTTGACGACCGTTAGGCCGCCGACGCCTGAATCCATTACGGCAATAGCATTGTTCACTGCGCTACTCTTCCTTTATCAATAGGGGTTGTTGACGAGACACTGTCAGGTTATGTAGCGGCTTGCGGATTGGTACTCCGCTCCGTCCTTCCTTACAGGAAATGGTTACATGTCCGAAAGCAGCGCAAACTCGTACCCTTCTTTTTTGACTTCCTTGATGATCCGGTCCAAGGCGTTGATATCATCCTCCGAAGCCTGATGGAGTAAAATGACGTTGCCGTCATGCAAATTGTTGATGACATCGTTATAGGCATCATCGGCTCCGTTTTTCATCGGCTCCCAATCTCTAAGCGCCGTTGACCAGAAGACTGAAGTATACCCCATTTGGGATACGACGTCCAGCAGATGGAGGGTATATTTTCCATAAGGGAAGCGGAAATAGGGCGCCATTTTCTGCCCGGTGATCCCTTCGAATAACGCGGTAAAATCGTTGATCTCCTTAATAACGGCTTCGTCGGTCATCGTGGTCATATCGGTATGCGTCATGGTATGATTGGCGACCAAATGTCCCTCCGCAACTACTCGCTTGATGTAATCGGGGTGTTTTTTTACATTATAGCCGGCGATGAAAAAGTTAGCCTTAACGTCATTATCCTGCAAGATTTTGAGCAGACGGTCCGTATCTCCCATCGCGCCGCCGTTATCCAGCGTCAGATATACTTTTTTGCCGGTGCCGACCCAAATGGCCTTGCGATCCGAACCAAACTGTTTGGTTTCTGCGGGGAAGCGCGGAACGACTCCTTTTCCGCCTTTCATGTAATACCAAGAGAGGGCTTTATTTTCGGCTGAATTCGCTTTTGGCGGCGTTGACGCGGCCTTGGTGGGAGTCGGTTCCGGTGTCGGTTCCGACGTCGCTTTGACGGTTGGTTTTGGCGTCGGCTTCACCGTCGGTGTTGCCGTCGGCGCAACGGTTGGTTCCGGCGTTGCCGGAGCGGCGGTGGCTGCGGTCGTCTTGGTTGACTTCGGTTCGAGAGACACTTTAAAATCAGCGCATCCGGCCAGCAGTGAAGCGAATAAAGCGGTGGCAAGGACAGCGTTCCATTTTCGACTCATGGTGGTTCCTCCCTCGTGCTGCCATATGGCATGCATTTCATGTTCTTATGACGTTTCATCCTCGACAAAAGGTGCATATCGAATGGAAATATCGAAAATTTCATCTTACTATTCGACATTCGGAAGGAAAAACCTGTTTTCCAAGTGAATCCGGTTTCTTCCTCACCTTCGCCTTTTTCTGCAAATTGGTTTTTGCCTACCTGTTGTGATAAATTGGAAACAAAAGGATTCTTTCAAGGAGGCAGCGATATGGACAAGTTAAAAGTGGGCATCATCGGCTGTGGAAATATATTCCCTATGCATGCGGCATCCATTCAACTCACAGATCTGGCGGAACTCAAGGCGGTTTGCGACAACAAGGAAGATCGCGCCCGCCAAGCAGCCGAAAAATACAACTGTAATTACTATACAAGCTACGAGGAAATGATCGATAAAGAAGAGTTGGATGTTATCCATATATGCACTCCCCATTACCTGCATCCGCCCATGACGATTTATGCGGCCAACAAAGGCAAGCATATTTTAACGGAAAAACCAATGAGTACAAAGCTGGAAGACGCAAAGGCCATGGTGGAGGCTTGCGAGAAAAACAACGTGACGTTGGGGGTTATTTTCCAAAATCGATATAATCCCGGATCGCAGCTGATCAAAAGCGCTATTCTCGACGGGAGCCTGGGCAGCGTGTTGGGCGCCAAATGCTCGGTGACGTGGAACCGTTCTGACCATTATTACAGCGGCAGCGACTGGAAGGGAACCTGGGATAAAGAAGGCGGCGGCGTCATCATCGACCAGGCGATTCACACGATGGATTTGATGCGCTGGTTCATCGGCGAGGAGATTGAATACGTCGACGCCCAAATCGGCAACCGTGCCCATGAGCAAATCGAAGTGGAGGACAGCGCCGAAGGCGTCATCAAATTCCGCAATGGCGTGTTCGCCGGATTTTTTGCCGTCAATTATTACAGCTACGATGCGCCGGTAGAAATCGAAATCCACTGCATGAAGGGTACCGCCAAGATGGTAGCCGAAAAAGCGACGATCACTTACAATGACGGCACGATCATCACCCGGGAGAAAAACCCCAACGAGATCATCGACTACGGTGAAGGCGTTAAAATCTATTGGGGCGTCAGCCACTCCAAGCAAATCCGTGACTATTACGATGCGCTTAGATCGGGTAAGCCCCTGTACATCGACGGCAAAGAAGCGTTCAAAACCCAGGAAATGATCAACGCCATCTATACATCCGGTAAAGAAAACCGCCGAATCGTGTTTCCATCTCCAGAATGACACGATTTTTGCGGTAAAAGAAAAAGGCGGTTCTCCCATCTTTTGATGGGGAACCGTCTTTATTTTACTTTGGTGGTCTACTCTTCTTTAAGCGCCCGCCGCAGCAATAGTAGAATCGTCAGAATGAGAGCAAAAGCCGTCAAACACAAGAGCGGGATCGTCACCACGTTCCACCAGTTTAAATAATCCTCGTTGCACGGCACACCGCTGGTGCAGATAGTTACCTCTTCGTGCAGAAAGGGGATTTTTTGCAAGGAGTAGTGAAAGATGGAGATGCAGCTGCCGATTGCCGCCAGAGGAACGGCATAGCGGATAATTCCGTAATCCTTCCGGGAGGCGGCGATTCCCAATAAAAATACAAGAGGGTACATAAAGACCCGCTGGAACCAGCACAGTTTGCAGGGTTCATAGCCCAGCACTTCCGAAAGGAAAAGACTGCCCATAGCCGCGACTATGGCAACGGTAAAGGCAAGAGTCAGACCGTTTTGCAACAAGAATCGTTTTCCGTTCATGGAGCCTCCCGATTATAGCGCCGAATTAAGAGATTGATATCCTTATTTTCAATCAGCGCCTTAAAAAAATCAAGTGAACTCCATAAACGAATTCTTTAGTACAAGGCCTTAAATATTTTCGGCTTCTTGAACAAAATCAATCGAATCATCAAGACGTGAGATGGCCGCCTTTTCGTCGATTTCTTCGGCTTCGCCGGTTTCAGTCACATCCGACACCGACGCATCCCGTTTAGACCGCCAGGAACGGATTTCGTCGAGAGCGGCGGAGCCGGCATCCTTCGCCTTATCCACCCACTCCGATGTATGGGAACCGACGGTTTTCGCCAACTCCTGGGTTTTCTCCACCGCGCCATGGACTTGGTTGGAGATATCCGACCGCAGCTCTTTACCCGGCTTCGGAGCAAACAGCAATGCGGTTACAGCCCCCAGTACCCCGCCAACCACTGCGCCTACTGCAAAATCCTTGCCCTTCACCTTTGCCATACGATCACTCCTTTTTATGATTGCCGTTTTCCGGCGTTGCTGCCGATTGCCGTTTTCTTGCCACAGCCGAACCCCGGCTGCCGCGAATTGAGCCGCTGCTTCGCTAATAGTCGAGGACGGCCGGTCTGGGACCGCCGCCGTGGGCACTGCCGTCCGGTTCAGCGGTAAGCGGATCTTACGCCAAGATCGGCTCCACTCCCCTGCAACTTTTCCCGCACCGTACAGGACGTCTAGGGCCGGCTCCACCCGTGTCAACGATCGTTCCGCCCGCTCAGCCAGCTTTCTTCCGCTTTTCGCCAATTCCTTGGTTTCCGCCGCCGTTTCCGCCAGAAGGACGTTCCATTCCTCCAGCATCTTGCTTGCGTTACTCGCGAGTTTTAGCCCTTTGATCAAAGCGGCTGTACCGAATACCGTCCACAATAAGGCGCAAACGGCGATAACGGTGACGCTGATGGAAAGAATCACCTTGAACCCCCCTCCAGTCAAGAACGTCTAGACGAATGCCCAGCTGACAATACAGTATAGTGTGGAGTCGGCATTTTGACACAGCCCGAGCGAAAAAACTTCGTGTACAGTTGCTCCAGCAGCGACCGGTCGTCGCGGGGAGTGTATGGCGCTGGCCGATCTTGAACACAAAAAAAACACCTCCTTGGCGATGCCAAGGAGGTGTTCGCCGTTGCTTACGGCTCGATGCCCCAGACCAGGCTGCCGCTTTGGTACAGCGTCACCTTGTTCCAGTCCGCGTAAGCGGTCTTCGTTGCATCAAAGGAATAATCGTCGGCCTCGTTGAAATTCGACCAGTCGGATTTGGCGATGCGGACTTGTATGTCACCGCTCTGGCCGCCTGCCGCGATAGATCCTGCGCCGGAAGCAAAACTGATCTCCGCATAGGTATCCGCTCCGGTTTTCGCCGGACTGACCGTGACGAAGGTGCTGCTAACGTTGGCACTGCCTACCTGGGCATAGTCGCACCAAAAGCTTAAACGTGCGGTACCGTCTTTCGTGAAGTAATAACGCAGCTTCAGGTTACTCAAGCTGACAGCGGCCGTGCCCGTGTTCTTGATGTTGAAGGTGGCGTTAATCATATTGTCGGTGGCGTTTGTATTGTTCAGTTTATACTGGACGACCAGACTGCTTGTTGTGCTGCTCGCAGCCGGCGTGGCGCTGACTTGTGTCGAGTTTGTGCTCTCGCCTGCGCTGTTCGCCGCACTGACCGCGTAATAGTACGTCGTCCCATTAGTCAGTCCCGTATCTGAGTAACTTGTCGCAGTCAATCCTGTGGCTACCGTCGTATACGTTCCGCCGCTGGTCGTGGCTCGTTTCACGTTATAGCTCGTCGCGCCTGCAGACGCCGTCCAGCTCAGCGCTACCTGGGCATTGCCCGCCGTGGCCGTGAGTCCCGTAGGCGCCGCTGGAACCGTAACACCGCTGGTCGGTGTCGCGCTGGCCTGCGCCGAGTTCGCGCTCTCGCCCGCGCTGTTCACCGCGCTGACCGCGTAATAGTACGCCGTCCCGTTGGTCAGCCCCGTATTCGTGTAACTGGTAGCGGTGACGCCTGTAGCCACCGTCGTGTACGGACCGCCGCTGACCGTCGCCCGCTTCACGTTATAGCTGGTGGCCCCGCTGGATGACGTCCAGCTCAGCGCTACCTGGGCGTTGCCCGCCGCTGCCGTAAGTCCCGTCGGAATCGAAGGGACTGTTGTGCCGGGAGTTTGGATGATCCGGCTCAGCATGGCCTGCTTAGGAGCATTCCATGTAACCCAATCATCCAGTAGCAGTCCGCCTGTGTCGCCGCTGTTCGGATTCAGACACCAGTAGGTCCAGTACAGCTTGTTGGCAGCGATGTAATCTACCAGTTTATTTTGCCAGATTCCTTCCGTACTGGTCGTATCCACATTTCGGCCGCCAAATTCCCCTACCAGCACCGGCGCTGTATTCGACTTGCTGATGTATCCCCAATAAGCGTCCCATATGGCCGGCATGTTGTTCGGGAACGTCGAATCGGAGAACCAGGATTGGGAGGCGACTCCCGGACCGTAATCGTGGGAGGAATACACGACTTGATTGGGGACGTTCAGAACGACGGGATAATTCGCTACTCCCTTGAGATTGCCGCCCCACCAATACGAATCCGAGTAGCCCTGCACATTGCCTGCAACCCCTTCTACAATGATCAGCCAGTTCGGGTTAATGGACAGGATGGCATTCCCGGCGCGCTGCGCCGCAAGCCGCCAATCCGTGGCCGTATTTCCGGTTCCCCAGCTGGCGCTTCCATGGGGCTCGTTATGCAGATCGGCCCCGATGACCGTGTCGTTATTGTTGTAGCGGGTGGCCAGCATCTTCCAGTCATCGATCCAGCGCTGTTCGGAGTATGCCGACGTATACCAAAGCTCGGACTGACCGCCGGAATCAGGGCGGTGGCGGTCCAGAAAGATTTTCATCCCCCGGTCGCCAGCCTTAGCAATCAGCTTATCCATGATTTGGATAGGGGTAAGCCCAACGAGATCGGGGTTTTTGACGTAATCGATGCTGGTGGCAACCGAGCCGGAATCAAACATCTGATTGCAGTACGGCAGCCGGATCAGGTTGTAGCCATTGGCTTTCATCTGGTCCAGAACATCATCCATAGACCGTGTCCACAATCCGTGAGGAGAATAATTCGATGTTTCAAAGCCAAACCAGTTGATCCCGTTCCAAACGACGGGATTTCCGGCAGAGTCGACGATTTTGCTTCCCGAGGTGTGGTAATAGTTCGCCGATGCTTCCGTATGCCGGGTGCCGAACGATAACGTACCGAAGACTAACGCGCAAATAAGCAAGCCCTTAAGATATCGCTTGAACATGGATTATCCTTCTTTCTTGTGAGGTTTACCAGTGGTCGACGCCGAAATCCGCTTATGGTTCCAAGCCCCAGGCGAGGACGCCGCTTTGATAGAGCGTCACTTTGTTCCAATCGGCGAAGGTGGTTTTCGTCCCGTCAAAGGAGTAGTCATTAGTTTCGATAAAATTTGACCAGTCGGCCTTAGCAATGCGGATCTGGATTTCACCGCTCTGTCCCCCCGCCGCGATGGAACCCGCACCGGATGCAAATGATAGCTCGGCGTAAGTATCAGCTCCCGTTTTAGCCGGGCTGACTGTCACGAAGGAATTGCTGACATTGCCGCTGCCCACCTGGGCGTAGTCGCACCAGAAATTCAGATTTGAGCTTGTGTCCTTGGTGAAGTAATAGCGCAGTTTCAGATTGTTCAAGCTGACGGCGGTTGTGCCTGTATTCTTAATGTTAAAGGTTGCGTAGATCTGATTGTCGGTGGCGTTGGAATTGCTCAGCTTATACTGCACGACGAGGCTGCCCGGGTTGACCGCCACCGGAGTCGCACTGACTTGCGTGGAATTCGCGCTCTCACCGGCGCTGTTTACCGCGCTGACGACATAGTAGTACATCGTGCCGTTGGTTAATCCCGTGTTCGTATAAGCGTTTGTTGTCACACCAGTAGCTACAGTGGTGTAGGGGCCACCGCTGACTGTCGCCCGCTTCACGTTATAACTCGTCGCCCCACTAGAGGCTGTCCAGCTCAGTGTTGCTTGAGCATTGCCCGCCGTTACCGTAAGCCCTGACGGCGCAGCAGGAATGGTCACGCTCGGCGTCGCGCTGACTTGCGTCGAATTTGCGCTCTCGCCAATGCCGTTCACCGCGCTGACTACGTAATAGTACGTCGTGCCGTTAGTCAGTCCCGTATTAGTGTAACTAGTCGTCGTGACACCAGTGGCTACCGTCGTATACGGACCGCCGCTTACCGTCGCCCGCTTCACGTTATAGCTGGCCGCGCCGGTGGCGGCCGTCCAGTTAAGCACCACCTGGGTGTTGCCTGCCGTGGCCGTGAGTCCCGCAGGTACCGCAGGTACCGTTGTGACGTTGAGAGCATTCATTTGCTGCGCATGATTGGAAATCACGGTAGTCGTCGTGCTGGGGTAGGTGATCCGGAACCCGTCGTAATCCGGGTAAAGGGAACCGTCATCCTGAATGCCCGTTAAAATCCAGAACTGGTCTCCCGCTCCTCCGTTCGTATAAACCGTATCCAGCCAGGTTTGGTAAGTCGCGTTGCGCAGCGACTGATCGGACGAATAGTCTTTTATCCCGTATTCCTCCAGCACAGTCGGCTTCCCAATCGTTTTTCCGTCGGCAATATGGTTCTTGATCCACTGGGTTCCCCAATCGACTGTCCGATTCCAGCCGTCCGGATACAGATGGTACGTGCCGTAATCGATGTTAGTCAGGGAGGTCAGGCGCGTCCAATCCACCCCTTCGCCTCCGCCGTACATCCAGTCGGAGTTGCCGGAGATATTATAAAAGCCTTCATCTCCGACAGCTACCAGATGATTGGAGTCCAGGGACTTGACGTACGTGCTCATTTCGTTCGCCCAGTTGACCAGCGTGTTCCCCGTCGTATCCGACTGGCAGCGGGGCTCGTTGGCCAATTCCCAGGTCATAATCGTCGGGTCGTCCTTGTATTTCACGTTGTTGTACGTGTTCGTCCGGTTGATCAGATAGTTAACGTAATTTTTATAGGCGGTTTTGATCGAGCTGTTGGTATAAAAAGCGTCATGGGTTCCGGCATTGAACCATTTGACATACTGGTTCATCCCGCCGAAGTCGTCCCAATTGTTAACCATGGGAATGACCAGCTTGATCCCCAGTTGGCCCGCTTTGTAGATGGCGTAGTCCAACTTTTTGAAACCGGACTCGTCATACACGCCAGCTTGGGGCTGCATGTTGACGCCGGCATTGGCAGTCCCATCAGTGAATCCCCAAATGCGCATGACCTTCAGATTCATCGCGACCGCTTTGTTCAGCACATCATCAACCATGGTTTGCGAGGCATAGTGAAAATAATAGTTATTGGAACCGGAAAAATAGAAATCGCTGCCGTTCAAAACAAACTTCGAGCCGCTCACTCCGACAAAGGCAGACCCTGCGGCCTGCGTGCTTACAGGCGGGACGACGGTGAACATGCCGGTGAGCATGAGAACCGCCGAAAGAACGGCTGCGATTACTTTTTTCTTGAACATTATCAATTCCCTCCTCTTTCTATCGATAGATCGCTAGATTTGAAAAGAGAAAAAAACGGGGAGAACAAAAGTCGAATGCAAAAACTCCGTTCTCCCCGCCGCCAATGAAATTCGCATGCCCTTGTTACAGCCTCATGAAGTTACAGCACCATTAAGGCTCCAAGCCCCATACGAGTGTACCGCTTTGATACAGCGTCACTTTGCTCCAGTCGGCATAGTTAGTCTTCGTTCCGTCGAAGGAATAGTCGTCGGCTTCGTTGAAGTTCGACCAGTCGGATTTAGCGATGCGGATTTGAATATCCCCGCTCTGTCCGCCTGCAGCAATGGACCCTGCGCCGGAAGCAAAGGAGAGTTCAGCGTAGGTATCCGCTCCGGTTTTCGCCGGGCTGACCGTCACGAAGGAGTTGCTGACGTTGCCGCTGCCTACTTGAGCGTAGTCGCACCAGAAGCTCAAGCTTGCGGTACCATCTTTCGTGAAATAATAACGCAGCTTCAGGTTGCTCAAGCTGACGGCAGTCGTGCCTGTATTCTTGATGTTGAAGGTGGCGTAGATCTGGTTGTCGGTAGCGTTAGAGTTGTTCAGCTTATACTGGACGACCAGGTTGCCGGTGCTGCCTGACGTCGGTGTCGCACTGACTTGCGTCGAGTTCGTGCTCTCGCCCGCACTGTTCACCGCGCTGACCACATAGTAGTACGTCGTCCCGTTGGTCAGGCCCGTATCCGTGTAGCTGGTTGCGGTCACGCCCGTCGCTACCGTCGTATACGTTCCTCCGCTGGTTGTCGCCCGTTTCACACTATAGCTGGTCGCGCCGCTGGATGCGGTCCAGCTTAGCGCTATTTGGGCATTACCCGCCGTTGCCGTGAGTCCCGTAGGCGCCGACGGTATGGTGACTCCGCTCACCGGCGTTGCACTGACCTGCGTCGAGTTGGCACTTTCCCCCGCACTGTTCACCGCGCTGACCACATAGTAGTATGCCGTCCCATTGGTCAGGCCTGTGTTCGTATAACTGGTCGTCGTCACCCCGGTCGCTACCGTCGTGTACGTTCCCCCGCTGGTCGTGGCCCGTTTCACGTTATAGCTGGTCACACCGCTGGATGCCGTCCAGCTCAACGCTACCTGGGCATTGCCCGCTGTAGCCGTGAGTCCTGTTGGTGCCGACGGTACGGTGACTCCGCTCACCGGCGTTGCGCTGACCTGCGTCGAGTTGGTGCTCTCACCCGCACTGTTCACCGCACTGACTACGTAGTAGTACGTCGTCCCGTTAGTCAGACCCGTATTCGTGTAACTCGTCGCAGTCACGCCCGTCGCTACCGTCGTATACGTTCCCCCGCTGGTCGTGGCCTGTTTCACGTTATAGCTGGTCGCGCCACTGGATGCGGTCCAACTCAGTGCTACTTGAGCGTTGCCCGCCGTAGCCGTGAGCCCTGTTGGTGCTGTCGGCACCGTTACTCCACTCACCGGTGTCGCGCTGACTTGCGTTGAGTTAGAGCTTTCACCCGCGCTGTTCACCGCACTGACCACATAGTAATACGTCGTCCCGTTGGTCAGGCCCGTGTTCGTGTAGCTGGTGGTCGTCACCCCGGTGGCTACCGTCGTATATGTTCCTCCGCTGCTTGTCGCTCGCTTCACGTTATAGCTCGTAGCCCCGCTGGATGCTGTCCAGCTCAGAGCTACCTGTGCGTTGCCAGCCGTGGCCGTGACGCCCGTCGGAGCTGCGGGTACCGTGATGCTGCCCCCGGGGATGACCGGGTAAGCATTTTGCACAAGCTGGACGAATTGATCATGGAACCAGTGGCCGGAAACCGGAGCATTGGGCAGCGCTCCCGTCAGCTTGCCGCTGGACGCTACGTAAGTCGGGTCGCACATTCTGTCGAACCCTTTCCCCTCATCGTTGGCAATCGCCGAGCTGGAGCCGTCCGACTCACCCGGAGGTTTTACCCAAAGATATGCATCCAGATGCGAACCCGGATAACCCGTCGGCGCAGCTTGTGGCGGTTGCCCCATGCCGGCTCCACTGGGATTACACCAGTTCCCCCGATGAAGGCGCTTGTCAATGCGTCCGGAGTCGACATAAGCATTGACGGTCGTTCCGCTGGCGCTAGTCGGCCGATCCGCCCCGCCCCAACCGTTGCGGGACGTATCGATGATGAAGCCGATAGAGGACGGCCAGCCCTTGGCTACGAACCCGGTATACAAGGCTGCGGTAAAATCCGCCTCATCAAAATAAGGATTCCATTCATAATAACTGGCCGACTTGATTTGTTGGCTGTTGATGGTCAAGTTCGGATCGGGCAAATTCGGTTCTTCCAGCGGAGTTGTATTGGCCGTGTCCGAGATAAATCCGTCGACGCTGGCCAAGCCTGCAGTCGTCCCGCCGACAACGGTGGTGAACAGATCGATGGCCGGCTGGCGGTTGCTGTCCCAACCAAGCCATCCAGAGTGCCCGATGTCCATGTAGTTGTAGACGTTAGAGACGGCATGCAGCTTGTCGAGAGCATACCGGGTGGCATCCCGGTAAATATTGGTGGAGTTCGCGTCTGCGCAACGCGAATCGCTGAGGTTCGTCACCAGGTTCGGCAGCGAGTCCGGTTCGATGATGGCAGCGATGCGGATATCCTGGTATTTCGGATCGGCGAATGCGCTGGCGATAGGGTCGATATAGCTGGTTTTGTACGTTTGCAGACCGGCTGCGGTCAAAGGCAGCTCCCCGTTGGAAGCCAGCGCGTGACAATCGCGTCCGGGCAAATCGTAAATGACGAACGTAACTACGATCGGCGTGCCTGCTTGTTTTTTCGCCAGCACGTCGTCCAAGGTTTGCGTCAGGCTCTTACGGCCGCCGTTAGCCGTGCCGCCGGCGATGGCCGCAATCCGGTCGAGCCAAATCGCTGTCGGATACGATTTCACCGTCTGCATTTTGGCGATCAAAGAGGAATCGCTGACTTGGGCGATAGAGGTATCCACCTCGGTAGCGTAATCGGGATTCACATACATGGTAGCGCCTAAAAACGGATTATCTTGATGGGCTTCAGCCGCTTTGCCCGTTTGCACACCGAATGGGCCGACCAGGGATAAGACGAGAGAAGCAAGCATGATCATCATCCAAATGCGCTTCCGTGAAAGACGGGACATTCCATTCACTCCTTTTTGTCGGTTTCTCAAGGTTCGATCCCCCATGCGAGGGTACCGCTTTGATACAGCGTCACTTTGCTCCAGTCGGCGAAGCTGGTCTTCGTTCCATCGAAGGAATAATCATCGGCTTCGTTGAAGTTCGACCAGTCGCTCTTGGCGATGCGGATCTGGATTTCGCCAGACTGTCCGCCCGCTGCAATCGATCCCGCTCCGGTGCTAAAAGACAGCTCGGCGTAGGTATCGGCACCGGTTTTCGCCGGGCTTATGGTCACGAAAGAATTGCTAATGTTGCCGCTGCCGACTTGCGCGTAGTCGCACCAATAGCTCAAGCCTGCGGTGCCATCCTTTGTGAAGTAATAGCGCAGCTTCAGGTTGCTCAAGTTCACGGCGGTCGTGCCTGTGTTCTTGATGTTGAAGGTGGCGTAGATCTGGTTGTCGGTAGCGTTGGAATTGCTCAGCTTATACTGGACGACGAGATTGCCGGTACTCCCCGCAGTCGGTGTCGCACTAACTTGCGTTGAGTTCGCGCTTTCACCCGCACTATTCACCGCACTGACCACGTAGTAGTAAGTCGTCCCGTTGGTCAGGCCCGTATCCGTATAGCTAGTCGTGGTTACACCGGTGGATACCGTTGTGTACGGACCGCCGCTGGTCGTGGCTCGCTTCACGTTATAGCTCGTCGCGCCGGTAGATGCCGTCCAACTCAGCGCCACTTGAGCGTTCCCCGCCGTAGCCGTGAGCCCCGTCGGTGCCGCTGGTATGGTGACACCGCTCACCGGTGTCGCACTGACTTGCGTCGAGTTCGCACTTTCACCTGCGCTGTTCACTGCACTAACCACGTAGTAGTACGTCGTCCCGTTGGTCAAGCCCGTATCTGAGTAGCTGGTCGTGGTTACACCGGTAGATACCGTTGTGTACGGACCGCCGCTGGTCGTGGCCCGCTTCACGTTATAGCTCGTCGCGCCGGTGGATGCCGTCCAACTCAGCGCCACTTGGGTATTGCCCGCCGTAGCCGTAAGCCCCGTCGGTGCTGCCGGAACCGTAACTCCGCTCACCGGCGTCGCGCTGACCTGCGTCGAGTTCACGCTCTCACCCGCACTGTTCACCGCACTCACCACGTAGTAGTACGCCGTACCGTTGGTCAGTCCTGTGTTCGTGTAGCTGGTCGTGGTCACGCCTGTTGCTACCGTCGTGTATGGGCCGCCGCTTACCGTCGCCCGCTTCACGTTATAGCTCGTGGCGCCGGCTGATGCCGTCCAGCTTAGCGATACCTGTGCGTTGCCTGCCGTAGCCGTAAGTCCCGTGGGCGCCGAAGGCACCGAGACTACAACTCCGGTGATCAACCGGTCAAATTCGGCATAAGCCGTAGCGATATCAACTTGAGACCAGAACCGATGATAGGTAAAGGTGGGAACCCCGTTATCCCAAGTCTTCGTCGTTTGATTAAACGACGTGTTGTACAAGTTGCTCAAGTAACTCCACTTCGGATCCTGCAAAATTTTCGGACGGAGATCGGTATAACTGATGTACACGCCGTTTCCGCCCTTGGCAGGATCGGAAGCCACTCCGCTGCTTCCCGGAATCGTATTGCCCTGCCCGTATGTGCCGGTCCAGCCGCTCGGTAAGTAAATTTCTTTATCGAAATATCGGTAATAGTCCTTGCGCTCTTCCGGTGCAACGATGCCTTTTCCGTCATTTTTCAGCCATGCCACGTCAAGCAGATTGCTTGCCAAAGCTTGTGCGGTGTTGCCGGATGTTGTAAAGCTTCCCGTCTCTGCCTTGGTGGCTGCTGCAAAATAAGTAAGCGCTTTAATATAGCTGCCGAGTACGCCCACATCTTGGCTGGGATCTTTAGTCGTAACATGATAACTCAGATTCCCCGTAGCGCTGGCATATCCGTTCCAGGAATCCGGTTTTCCGCTCCATTCGATAGTGGAAGGAATGTAGAACTCGCCTGATGCGGATGTCGTCGCAATGGACGGACTTGTTCCGGAAACGCGGCTGCCGCTAGCATCCAAGAAATATCCTTGAATGTCCGTAACCGGTTTCTTATTTACGAAAACGTAAGGCATCGAATAGTTAATCCACTTGGTGATGACTTGTTTAGCCATTTTGAAAGTATCGGATGTGGTATCTCCCTTGGAAACCAACAGATAGTAAAGCTCCGCTATACGCTCCATCGGCCAAGCTTGAAAGCCGAACCAGGTGTTGGAGTTAGGGTCATGGTAGACCGGGGCTTCCTGATACCCCATACCATAGAAGGTGGGGGTTCCTGACGGATATGCGCTATAATCGCCGTTCCAGCTGTTGGTGGCGCCGCCGCCGATTGCTCCTTCCGCCGATTGCAGCCATACATAAAACTCCAGTTCCCTCTGCAGGGAGGTGGACCAATCGGTTTTGGCAGTTGGCGAAGTCGGCGCCAAATCGTTAGCGAGTGCATAAGCCATGAACGGATTTTGGTAAGCCTGGTGCACATGGCTGGACCCGATTCTCCAAGCCCAGTCACCACTGCCGTTAGCCCCAAGTCCGCCGCCCCAAGCCGTATACCACCCCATCAAATAATCGGAGGAGTTCTTCCCGCTTCCGGCCGTAGGCGATCCTGTTGAAGCGCTTCCAATCTTGTCAAAATATTTGTCGTACATTCCATAGCGAAGGTAGTCGCCCATCTTTTTTGCTTTATCCAAGTAGGTCGTGTTGGAATATCCCAACTGCTTCGCCAAATACATGACCTGTACGGCACGCCCGTCCGCATCTGTCGCATCGGTATAACGCCACTGCTGGGATGGAGTGCCGCCGACGAACAGTGAAACAAACCCTTCCCCCGACTTCCCGAAGGTGAATTTATCCTGGGAGGGGTGGGTGACGGCTTCCCATACCGATTCCTGCTCGCCGCGCTGGAAGGTATTCACATAAGCGGCCGTATGGGACGGATTAAGCGTATTGCCGAAGCCATACCAGTTGTCTACATCCAAAAGCCAATGCATCAAATACGTCTGGTTGTTTCCGTAGGTCGCTTTCAATTCGGTGTCAAGTGGATCACTTCCCACCGGTTTGCCGCCAAACTGTGCGGGATACTGATCGGGATAAGGATGCTCGGGAGCATACGTTGCCGGACTGGATGGATTATACTTGCTCATAGTCGGCTGCTCTTCAACACCATCCCCTTCGTTGACGGGAATGATATATTTCTCCATGCTGTCCCAAGCCTTTTCAAGCTTCGTCCAATCTCCGGTGTAATAGCCATACATCGTTTCCAGCCACAGCCAATAGCTATAGGCCTCCGATGTAGTCATGTGACCATAATCAGGCGCTTCGCTGATCAGCGTTTCAACGGAATGGTAAGGAATGCCCTCTGCGGAAAAGTAACCGTTGGACGAATTTTTAATCTGATTGTACAAGGTCAAAAAACGTGTTTGGTTGGTGGATGCGGCGCTTGCTTTATGCTGATCGGCGAACAGAAGTTGAACAACCGTGGTGAACATCAGCACAGCAATGAGCGCCAGCTTCGCGAGTTTGGAGAGGTTCCGTTTTCTCTGGTACGAAACGTCCATGGCACTATATCCCTCCTTGTGGGTTGTCTTGCGTAATCCGGCGTAACCATTCATCGTCCTGCATTGCATTAACGTTTCGGTATCTGAGGGCCAACTGAGGGCCAACCATCACCTCCTTCATGGACATGCCAAGAACAACGCCTGATCGTTTGGATTGGGTTTAGAAAGGACTCACCTCCTTTTTCAAAGGGATAAAAAATCAATAACAAATTGGAAGAGACGGGAGGAAACGATCGCTAATTTCTTGTTTGAAATTACTTCGTGTTGGAGGATGGATGTGGGGACAGGCAACTGGCTTGGGGGCGAGGTCATTTTGAACATGGTAATATATGGATAACCTAAATGTAATCGCTTATAATTAGAATCTCTAGCACTATAATTGCTCAGTTAGCACTTTTGTTACTATTTTTATATAAAATATCAGGAAAAATCACGTGATTAAAATCACTAACTTAAAAAGCACAAATAATGCCTGTCTGGAGGTAGTATCGCCGAACAAGCCCCGTTCGTTAAAACAGGGAAACGACCCGATTTTCCGCTTTGTAAAATAAAAAAAATCCGCACCTTAAGGTACGGATTTCAGAGCGGGAAGCTGATGGATCAGTTCCTTCTCCGCTTCATCAACAGAATCAACTCGTATGGTTACGGCAGCTTCCAAAAGCCCCTCCGCCGAATGCAGATAGCGGGGATCATAGTAATGAACGAGCAGCAGCTCGACGGCTTCCGCAAACCGGTCCATCTGCAGATGCTCCATGATTTCCTTTGAAACCGGCGTATGAATACGATCGGCGATGCGCCTAAACTGCCCAATGCAATCCTCTTTGTTTTCTTCCGGACGGTAATCCTTCAGAATGTTCTGTACCCGGGTTGCGACAGGCATATCGATGACGATCAACTTGCCACGTTCTTTCTTCTCTGCCAAAAAAGACGGCATCACCACTTTGCCGATCCGCCTGCTCTCCCCCTCTATCAAAACAAACGGACTTTCGTTTACTTCCAGCAGCTTATGCAGCAGCAGTGAATCGAAGGTTTTTTGATTGCGAGGCTGCATGCCGATGCCACCGAAAATCGAACCCCGGTGCCCGGCCATCCCTTCCAAATCCAAGACAGGGTATCCTTTGGCTGCAAGACGCTGGAGCAGATCCGTCTTCCCTGTACCCGTCAAGCCTCCCAGCACGATGCATTCCGGATGCATCGTAAACTTCTGCAGCTGATCCACGACCCACTGACGATACGCTCGAATCCCGCCATCCAGCCGATATACCTTGAATCCGTACAAACTGAGCAATGTTGCCGCCGTCCGGCTGCGCATGCCCCCGCGCCAGCAGAAAACGGCTTTTTTCGGGCTGCCGCTATCAAATTCGCGGATGAAGGCGGGGAGCTTGGCGGAGACGACTTCTAGCCCTCTAACTTTGGCCTCACTCATCCCGACTTGAGTGTAAAGCGTACCGATATCCCGCCGTTCCTCGTCGTCAAACAAAGGAATGTTGCGGCTTCCCGGCAGTGTCATATCCAGAAATTCCGAGGGAGAGCGGACATCGATGATATCCACTTCCTCTTTTTGCTGTAGCTTTAGCAAATCCGTAATGGCAATGTCCTGAAACACTTCTGTCGCTCCTTATAATTCTGCCCTGAAATAACCTTACTTCTATAAAGGTTAAACTTCAGGCGGCTTTGCCGATTTTTCATACATTCGCTGATGCTGCGCTAGCGACATGTATGTCCGATATGACAATCGTTCCCGGATACTCGTCTGTCGTTTCGCCGATCATTGCCGCTTCCACGCCGGCCGCCAGCAGCTTTTGCAGCAGTTCTTCCGCTTGCTCCGGATGGATGGCGATGAGCAAACCGCCGGAGGTTACGGCATCGCACAAAATGTAGCGGCTGATCTGATCCATTTGATCCGGGTAGGAAACAGAACCTTCCAAGTGGGCATAATTGTTCCGCGTTCCTCCGGGAATCTGTCCGGCTTCCGCCAGCTCACGTACACGGGGCAGCACCGGCACCCGGCTTGCCTGGATGCGGATGCCTACGCCGCTGCCCTTGGCCATTTCCATCCCGTGACCCAAGAGGCCGAAGCCCGTAACATCGGTACAAGCACTGACGTCATAGGGCTCCATAATTTCCGCTGCGGTTTTATTCAGGGTCGTCATCACCTTGGTGACCCGCTCCACTTCCTCGCCGCTCAATAAATCCTTCTTAATAGAGGTGGTGAGAATACCGACACCGATGGGCTTGGTCAAAATCAGCTTGTCCCCAGGCCGCGCACCAGCATTGGTACGAACCTTGTCCGGATGCACCAGCCCGGTTACCGACAAACCGAACTTTGGCTCGCGATCATCGATAGAATGGCCGCCGACGAGAGTGACTCCCGCTTCGCGCATCTTGTCTCCGGCGCCCCGCAAAATATCTGCCAGCACCGACTTGTCCAGCGTCGAAATGGGGAAAGCGACGATATTCAAAGCCGTGAGGGGTTTCCCGCCCATGGCGTATATATCGCTGATAGCGTTAGCCGCAGCCACCTGCCCGAAGGAATACGGATCATCGACGATGGGCGTAAAAAAATCCAACGTCTGCACTAGCGCCGTATCGTCGTTGATGCGGTACACCCCTGCATCGTCGCTCGTGTCGAGCCCTACCAACAAATTGGGATCAGGCGTTGGCGCAGGCAGATTTCGGAGCACGGCGGACAAATCCGCGGGACCGATTTTGCAGCCGCAGCCTCCTTTTGTCGAGAGAGAGGTCAATTTGATCCGTTCGTTCTCTTGTTTATCCATTTTCTCGTGGGCACATCCTTTTCTCATAAAAAAAATCGTGGGTCATCTTGACCGATTCTATCCAAAACCGTAGCACAGTTCACAGCAAAAAGAAAGAATCCTCGCAGTTCATCAATAGACTAGCAGGAGAGACAAATGATATGATAGGGGCGTTCCAACACCACAAATCGGGAGGCTGAGCCATGAACAAGGAACAAGGACTGGCGCAAATCGAACGGACGCGCATCATCGCGATAGTCCGGGGAGTGGACGCAAAGGACATTCTTCCGCTGGCCGAGGCTTTGCTCGAAGGCGGCGTTACGGTGATGGAAGTAACGATGAATACGAAGAACGCTCCATCCATGATCGCCGGATTGCAAAAGGAATTTGGCGGCCAGATGTATATAGGAGCAGGAACCGTACTGAATACGGAAGATGCGAAACGGGCAAGGGAAGCGGGGGCGGACTTCTTTGTCATGCCTCATGCCGACGAGGATGTCATCCAGTTTGCGCTGCATGATGATTTGCCTGTCTTTCCCGGCGCCATGACCCCGACGGAGGTCTATAAAGCCTGGCAAACAGGAGCCACCGCCGTGAAAATCTTCCCCAGCACGGGACTTGGGCCGGCTTATATCAAAGAAATCCGCGGTCCCTTCGGGATGATTCCCATAATCGCTGTCGGTGGAGTAACGGAACATAACATCGTAGATTATTTGCAAGCAGGCTGCTTCGCGGTCGGCATCGGCGGCAGTGTGATCCATCAGGAGGAAATCCGCCAAGGGCAATTCGATAAAATCACGGGACGGGCGCGGACTTTGACCACCGTTGTGCAAGCTTTCCGCCGAGAATAACTTTAATCGCTGAAAACGAAAAAGCCGGCCTATCCAAACTAACGGAGGGCCGGTTTTTAACTATAGACGGATATGTAAATGCTATTTCAGATTGGTCACGCCTGACCGGAACGGGTCAATTCTTTCTCCATAAACTCCCTGACGGAGCGGGCAAAAGACTCCATATGTTCCGGGAGAGTCCGCAGCAGCGGATGCATGCCTTGCCGCTCCAGACGGTAAAATTGCTGAACCAGCGGTTTCCGCAGCTTGACCAACTCCATAAGGTAGGCGGAGGTTTCGGTATCCAGCGCCTGTTCTCCGGTCAAAATACCCACGATATCCTCGTAGCCGGCCGCATCTCTCAGCAAAAAACCGTCGATCAGAAGACTTCCCACGTCTGTAACGGTTTCTATCGCCGTATGCAGGGCTCTCTCCTGGGCAAAATGAAGGACGGAGTCCCCATCGGTCCAGCGGTTCATCAGTTCACGGCAAAGAGCCGACAGCTCGTTTACATAGGAAAGCCGATCTTCCACTTGGTTGCGGTCTATGTAATACACGTTATTTTCCCCTTTTCCGTTTGTATCGCGTCCATACCAGAAGAAGACCAAAGGTACCGAACAGAACGAAGATCAAAAGAACCGCCTGCATGACGTATTCCAACGATAGCTTATCCAATTCCTTCATCTCCCCCTTATTTTCCGGTTGTTACCGATTGGCATTGGCGGCAAATAAAGCGAACAACGCCCAGCGGCGCTCTGAACGCTTCTTGTATTTCGGCAGCGTTCGGTATAGATCAACCGCTTCCCGAAAAGCTTTCCGTGCATCTTCTTTCCGGTTAAGTCTGCGGTATATTTGACCCAAACGGTAATAGGCTTCGCAAGAGGAGGTATTCAACTGGCGGAACTGCTCCAGTTCGGTTACAGCCCGGTCCGGCTCCGTCGCAGCGAGCGCTTCTCCAAGGCGCAGATGAGGATCTCCATAAGCTACCCGGGGATTAATGGCTAAACTTTGCCGCAAAAGCCGCTCTCCCTCGGCCAGATCGTTCAGCTTCAACCGGCAAATGCCCAAACCGTAAAGAACATCAGCCGAATCATCCATGATGGGCAGCGCTTCCCGTAAATAAGCCTCCGCTTCCCGGTACTTCTTCTTTGCAATCAATAGATGCGCCGCCTCTGTTTTGCTTGCGTTATCGTGGGTGTGGGTACGTAAGTGGCGCTTCAGTTCCTTCAATCTGCGGTTTCTGCGCAAGGGCGCCGACAGGCTTGGCGTTAATCCGATAAACTGACGGTCGATAATGTAAAGGATCACCAGGAGCAAAATGAGTGCTCCGATGGGGCTGCCTGTCAGCCAGATCAATAAACCGAACAATAGAAACTTGCTCAGAAAAAACACCTTCTCCACCCGTCATTTACCCCATATTTTATCATAGTCCCGGTGGATATGGGCAAAAAAAGAGGATTCCCGCCGCCGCAGGGAATCCTATCTATGGTTATTTTCCATGCTATGGTTTAAAAATAGGAGGTTTCTGTCGGATTTTCTCCTTCGCTTTTCAACATTTCGCGGTATTCCTCTGCCCGTGCAGAGTGATAGCTTCCTTCTGTTCCCGGTTCCAATGCCAGTTCCGTATGCCATTCCACCATTTGCTGCAAATAAGCCGTCCGGTCATGGTTGAAAACGGGCATCTGTTTGCTTTTGCTTACGGACATTTTCGCATCTCACCTTCTTCATAAATTTACTCATGTTGGGTTTCTGTGGGTATGATCATCCTACTCCATTTTCCCCCTATTTATGTTTCTTATTTGTTTCTGAATTAGGGAACTTCTGGATGATTAACGTATATTTCAGGAATCCCGGTTAAAACTGATAACAGACATACATGCCGCTTGCGCAGCATTAGCAAATGTATGAAAAAGGAGGTGATCTGCAACGATGCCGACTTCGTCCTACTCTTTGACGAATTTACAGGGACACGAGAAACTGTTGGATGAAATCACTCAGCTTGAGCATAAATTGAAAAAGGAACTAGGAGAACAAGTCGCTTTAATTGCCTATTCGCCTGAGCAGCAATCAAATGGCTCGACGGCGAGTGCAGCCCGGGAGCTGTAATTTGCGAACAGCAAAAACCATGCCCAAAATATGGACATGGTTTTTTTAATCGTTCAAATATCCCGATTCGTAAAATGAATGCAGCCCCACAGCAGCAAAGCCGCGACATATACACCTGTGTAAACAAGGAAAGTGTTGCTTGGCGCATCCGATAGCGAGAAAGGCCCCATGTTCTGTAAAAACGACGGGATGTCCCCGCCTCCCATTAGCTCATAATCGACCCTGCGGATCAATGCATCCGTCGGCATGACGAGGCTGGTCAAAAGCCCGAACTTTTCGATTCCAGGGTAGGTATGGTTCATATTTACTATCTTTTCCAGCATGCCGCCAAACATCCCCAAGCCGAACAATAATGCCGAAGCCACACCGTTGCCTAGTGTGGGGAGGTAGCTGGAGCCGAGCAGCGTAACAGCCGACAGCAGGACAGGAACGGCCATAAACATCAGCAGGCCGCGCAATGCCGGGGTAAAACCGGGAAACATGCCGATCTGCCAGTTCACGATAAACAGGATGGCGGTATAAACCAGTCCGGCGAAAATCGCTGACCAGAGAGCAAATCCTGCCCACTTCCCAAGGTAAACCTTCCAGCGTTCGATCGGCCGGGCTAACACCGCCAGCATTTGGCCGTTTTCCACCTCTGTAGCGATAGCCCCCATAGAGGAGAACAAAACAAGAAATGCGATAATGAATTGAGCGAAAAAGATGCCCAAATACAGGAAAATAACCCCCTGCTCGAAGGTTACCAAAGCGCTGTCGCTCGCGTCACGCTCGTTGCTGCCGATCAATCCGACGCCATAATAGAAAAGCGCGAGAAACAAGACAGTCAAAACGAGGGTGACGATAAAAACCTTTTTCCGCACCAGTTCTTTCGCTGAATGGCGGACGAAAAGCAGCAATTGAAAGAGAAACAGTTTGGGCGTATTAAGCTCTGTCATGAAAAACCGCCTCCTTCTCCCCGAACCATGGACAGAAACCAGTCCTCGAGATGGGATTTCTCTTTTTTGGTTTCATACAGAGTCATGCCCGATCCGATGATTTTGGCATTTACCCACCCCGCTTGCTCCGGGTGGAGAGAAGCTGCGGTAAGATGCGCTTCCCCATTCTCCTTCTCCTCCACCACCGTAAGCCGGATACCTGCGGCAGCCGCTTCTCCAACCCATTCTGCATCCGGGTCCCATCCCCCTACGGAAAACGTCCAAATTTCCCCTCCACCCAACAGTTCGCTTAAACTTCCGGAAGCAAGCAACTGCCCTTCATGCAAAAAAGCGACTTCGTCGCAAAGAAGCTCCACATCCTCCAGCAGGTGGGTGTTGAGGAAAACGGTTTTGCCCCGTTCCTTCAACTGCTGCAGCAGCAAACGAATTTCGTGGCGGCCGATGGGATCAAGTGCCGAAGCGGGCTCGTCCAGAATGAGCAAAGGCGGATCGAACAGCAGCGCGCTAGCCATGCCAAGCCGCTGCTGCATCCCTTTGGAGAAGCTTTTCACCCGCTGGTTTTCCTTGCCGCTCAAGCCCACTTCCCGAAGATGATCTTGTATGCGTTCCTTGACCGAGCGCGGGGTCGCTCCACCTAGTCCGGCATGGAACTCCAGCACTTCGGCAGCAGTCAGCCAGTCCGGAAAACGGAACAGTTCCGGCAAATAGCCGAACAGGCGGCGTGCTTCCACGCTGCCTGCCGGGTAACCCATAATCGTCGCTTCGCCCGATGTTGGGTGAAGCAATCCTGCGACCATCTTAACAAAAGTGCTTTTTCCCGCCCCGTTGGGCCCAAGCAGGCCGAAAACCTGCCCGGGCTTAACGGTTAATGTAACATCCCGGCAACCGCGGGACGTGCCGTACTGTTTAGTCAAGCGATCGGTGACGATAGCGGTCATTGCGCGGCGATCCTTTCCGCATCTTGAATCAGATCATCTTCCGTGGGATAAGCATCCGTCGAGCCGGACAAACGGTACAACCACTCGCCGTCCAGCCAAATAATGCTGCGGTCTCCGTGATCGTTTGCTAAGACGGCGTCGTTCCCGGCTACCTTTACTTCCCGGCTCGAACCGGTCAAGACGGGAACGGGCAGCGTACTTTTCCAATCCTGAATCGCCTCCAGCTTGCCCCTCAATTCATCTGTTAAAAATGGCAAGTTAAGCACAGCCTTGCGCACCTGATCGACGTCGATGCCAGCGGGAACGTCTAATGAAGGCAGCTTCGATTGCTGCAAAAATTTATAGGCCGCCGTATTTGCTCCGTCCGCTGCAGCCGCCGCCCCGTTCAAGTTCGCATACACCACTTCCGGCATATGAATCGCGATAGGCTTGCCATCGGCATCCGCAGGGAATTTGACTTTCCCTCCAAGCCGTGTCAAGAAGCGGTTCACACTGTCCACATTCAGCTTCATCGTGACGTCGAACGCCGATTGGTAAGTGACCTCGCCGCCGTTATCCGCAAGCCGTTTCAACGGAGCACCTGCCAGTTTGACAGCCTCATCCATCGTCACACTTTGGATCGAGCGCCCGTCGCCGTTCAGCTCGACTTGACCATACTGCTGCAAATCGAAGCTGCTTTGATCAAAATTGCCTCCCGCCAGCGCTTCCTGCAGCTTGGTGATGTCGTTATCGGAAATCTCCACCGTTTGCAAATGCCCAATGCGGAACGTATCCATCATCGCTGCAAACACCCGGTCTCCGGCGGGAGTAAAAAGTCCAACGCCAACGACTATGGCGAGGGCTGCGGCGATCGATCGCCCCATCCAACGAGAAGCTGCCCGCTTTTTCTCCGGTCGACGGTTAACCGCCCTATGCGGTACAGCCTGCAGCCCGGCTTCGTTCAGCTTTCCCCAGACTGGCGATACCGGTTCCGTTTTATGGGCTTCCACAAAGCGATTCCAGGCGTCATCTACATGAATGCCCGTTTCCTTTTCGTTCATGAGTATATCCCCTCTTCCGTAAAATATTGCTTCTTCAGCCGATCTCCTGCTCGAGCGAGCATCGTGCCTACGCTGGAAACTTGAATATCCAGCCGCTCCGCAATTTCGATGTAGCTGTAGCCCTGTTCCTTCAACAAGAGCGCCATCCGATCCCGCTCGGACAATTTATCCAATGCCCGCTGGACGGATTCGAGCTCCCAGTTGGCAAATGCAACATCCTCATTGGATGGATAAACGCCGTTGCCTGAGCTTTCCGCTTCCCTCTTCTCCAAGGCAAACCGCTGGCTGCGCACGGACTCATGCCGGAGATAATCGTAAGCCAGGTTTACGGCTACCCGGTTCAGCCAAGCTCCTACCCGAGTCAGGTCATCGGGAGGATCACGGTATAGCCGCAGGAAAGCTTCCTGCGTAATGTCCTCCGCCGTCGCCTTCTGACCGACCAAAGGGAGAAGCCTGCTGACAATTGGCGCATAATAGCGGTAGAACAATCCCTGGAACGTATCATCCGGATTTTTCTGCATGAATGGCTGCATGGCTGCCTCCTTTCTATGTATATAACGGCTGATCACTATTTTTTGTGGCAGCAATTAATCACTTTTTTCGCGAAAAACCGCTTTAAAGCATTAAAACTGGAAAAATATATAAACAATAGCTATAGTAACCAGTTACAAATCTAACACTTTATGGCATGATTAAAAAAAATTATTTTTACCACTCGATTTCTCATCACAACTTAGGAGGAAAGTATCGATCATGACATTGGCAGCAACCGGGCAAAATCTAACCGCAGCAGAGCAATACGTACAAAGCGTTTTTGAAACGGTACAAAAAAGAAACCCGAACGAAAATGAATTTCTCCAAGCTGTAAAAGAAATCCTGTTCTCTCTTGTGCCTGTATTCGCGAAACAACCAAAATACAAAGATCTGGGCATTCTAGAGCGAATTGTCGAACCGGAAAGAGCCATTCAATTTCGCGTTCCGTGGGTGGACGATCAAGGCAAGGTTCAAGTAAACCGTGGCTTCCGCATTCAATTCAACAGTGCCCTCGGCCCATACAAAGGCGGCTTGCGCTTTCATCCCTCCGTCAATGCCAGCATCATCAAGTTCCTCGGCTTCGAGCAAATCTTTAAAAACTCCTTGACCGGCCAGCCCATCGGCGGCGGCAAAGGCGGCTCCGACTTCGATCCTAAAGGCAAAACCGATAACGAAATCATGCGCTTTACCCAAAGCTTTATGACCGAGCTTTACCGTCATATCGGCCCGGACGTCGACGTTCCTGCCGGCGACATTGGCGTAGGCGGAAGAGAAGTCGGATATATGTTCGGACAATACAAACGCATCCGTGGTGGCAATGAAGCAGGCGTTTTGACCGGCAAAGGCATCGGCTACGGCGGCAGCTTGACCCGTACCGAAGCAACAGGTTACGGTTGTGTGTATTTTGTCCAAGAGATGCTGAAGACCCAGGGCCTTTCATTTGAAGGACAAACCGTAGTCGTTTCCGGCTCCGGCAACGTTTCAATCTACGCGATGGAAAAAGCATTGCAGCTCGGCGCGAAAGTGGTAGCTTGCAGCGATTCCTCCGGTTATGTTTATGACAAAGACGGCATCAACCTGGATACCGTTAAGCGCCTGAAAGAAGTAGAGCGCAAACGCATCAGCGAATACGTGAAGGAGCATCCGAATGCCGTATTTACAGCTGGTTGCGCCGGCATCTGGTCCATTCCTTGCGACATCGCTCTTCCTTGTGCAACGCAAAACGAAATCGACGAAAACTCCGCCAAGCTGCTTGTGGCTAACGGTGTTAAAGCCGTTGGCGAAGGCGCCAACATGCCTTCCACCCTGGAAGCCATCGACGTCTTCCTTGAAGCCAAGACCCTATTCGGACCGGCCAAAGCCGCCAACGCCGGTGGGGTTGCCGTATCCGCTCTAGAAATGGCGCAAAACAGCATGAGACTGGCTTGGACCTTCGAAGAAGTGGACGAGAAGCTGCACCAAATCATGCGCAATATCTTTGAAAGAAGCACCTTTGCCGCCGCCGAGTACGGTCATCCCGGCAACCTGGTGGTCGGCGCCAACATTGCCGGCTTCCTGAAAGTAGCCGATGCGATGGTCGCTCAAGGCGTCATCTAAGCTCGCGCCTCCAATAATCAACGCCCTGCTCACGACGAACAGTCAGGAGCAGGGCGTTTTCTTTTCGGTGGCGAATCCAAAATAAAAGAGCTGGAGCGCAAGATAATCCTTGCGCAATCCAGCTCTTTTCTCATCTTACGACAACCGGCCGCTGTAGTCCTCGAAGCCGAATTGCCGGATCACTTTGATTCCGTCTTCCTCGTTGTAGGTTGCGATGGCGGGAAGATTGACCCCGTTGAACATGTTGGTTTTCACCATGGAGTAGATCGCCATGTCGCAGAACACGACCCGGTCGCCGATCTTCAACGGCTCCTTGAAGGAATAATCGCCGATGACGTCCCCAGCCAGGCAGGTGAGTCCGCCGAAGCGGTACGTATGGGCGAATTCTCCCGGCTCTCCCGCTCCGATAACGTCAGGCCGATAGGGCATCTCCAACACGTCGGGCATATGACAGGCCGCCGACGTATCGAGAATGGCGATATCCATGCCATTGTCGACGATATCCAGCACCGTCGCAACCATGAAGCCCGTATTGAGTGCCACCGCTTCGCCCGGTTCTAAATAAACCTGGATATCGTATTTATCCTTCAGGTAGTTGATGGTTTCCACAAGAGTGTCCAGATCGTAATCCGCTCTCGTAATGTGGTGGCCACCGCCCATGTTCAGCCATTTCAGCTTTTTCAGGTGCTCGCCGAACTTTTCCTCCACCACTTGTACCGTACGCTTCAACGTATCGGAGTTTTGTTGGCACAGGGTATGGAAGTGCAAACCGTCAATCCCGTCTAAATCTTCGGGACGGAAACTGTCCAAGGTGACGCCCAGCCGGGAATGCTTGTAGCACGGATCGTAAATCGGCGTCTTCCCTTCGGAGTACTCCGGGTTAATCCGGATTGCACACTCGATGGATTTGCCGCTATTCTTAACTCTATCCTTATATCGGTTCCACTGATTAAAGGAATTGAACACGATATGGTCGCAATAGCTCATCAACTCGTCGAACTCATGATCTACATAAGCCGGCGCGTAGGCATGGACTTCCTTGCCCATTTTCTCATAACCAAGCCGAGCTTCGTGCAGCGAGCTGGACGTGATGCCATACAGGTATTTGCCGACGAGGGGAAACACGCTGTGCATGGAAAAGCCTTTGAGCGCCAGCAAAATTTTGCAGCCCGTGCGTTGTTGAACGCTATCCAGGATCTCCAGATTGCGGGTCAGGAGCCGTTCGTCTACGATGTAACAGGGTGAGGGCAACGCTGCAAAATCGATACTCATGCTTGAACCTTGACCGGATCAAGCAGAGTCGGCGCGAAGTCTTCTTTCCACGGCAGACCGTATTTGTTCAAGGCATCCATGAACGGATCCGGATCGAACTCTTCCACGTTGAAGACGCCCGGTTTTTTCCAGATGCCCTTCATAATCATCATAGCGCCGATCATCGCGGGAACGCCGGTGGTGTAGGAAATCGCTTGAGAGCCCACTTCGGCATAGCATTCCTGGTGATCGCATACATTGTATACATAGTAGGTTTTCGGCTGGCCGTCCTTCACCCCTTGGATGATGCAGCCGATGTTGGTTTTGCCCTTGGTCCGCGGTCCGAGGGAAGCCGGGTCCGGCAGGATCGCCTTCAAGAACTGCAGCGGGATAATCTCTTTGCCTTCGTAAACGATGGGCTCGATGGAGGTCATGCCTACGTTTTCCAGTACCTTCAGGTGGTTCAGGTAGCTGTCCCCGAAGGTCATCCAGAAGCGGATCTTCTTGACCCCTTTAATATTTACGGAGAGAGACTCCAGCTCTTCATGGTATAAAAGATAGATGTTCTTCGGACCGATCTCCGGCAGGTCGTATACCTTCTTCTCGGACAGAGGAGGGGTTTCGATCCATTTGCCATTTTCAAAGTAGCGGCCGTTCGCCGTAATTTCACGGATATTGATCTCCGGGTTGAAATTAGTGGCGAAAGGATAACCGTGGTCGCCGGCGTTAGCGTCGACGATGTCGATTTGATGGATTTCGTCAAAATAATGCTTTTGCGCGTACGCGACGAAAACGCCTGTAACGCCCGGGTCGAAGCCGCTTCCCAAGAGAGCGGTGATGCCGGCGTCGGCGAATTTTTGGCGGTACGCCCATTGCCAGCTGTACTCGAACTTCGCCGTATCGGGCGGTTCGTAGTTCGCCGTGTCTACGTAATGCACTCCGGTAGCCAGGCAAGCGTCCATAATCGTCAAATCTTGGTAAGGAAGCGCAACGTTGATTACGACATCCGGTTGAAATTGATTGATCAAAGCAATCACATCATCGGTTTTATCTGCATCCAGTCGGGCCGTCTGAATCTTCGTCTGGCCTCCGGCTAATTTCTCTTTTAACGCGTCGCATTTCTCCAGCGTTCGGCTGGCAATACAAATTTCCTCAAAAACATCAGGATTCTGGCAGCACTTATGCACCACAACACTCGATACCCCACCAGCACCAATGATTAAAGCTTTTCCCAATTCTTTTCAACCTCCCAGAGGAAGTGCCTGCAGGGAGTTATCCCGAAGCCATCTTCCTGATCTTCAGATTAAGAAACAAAATCGATTATACAGAAAAATTTCTAAAATATCAAAGAAAATTCCACTGAAATTCAACGAATTTTTGAAAAAATCCAAAGAATTTTTAATAATCCTCTGGTATTCATTAATATGCTCCAAATCCCTCACAATTGTAAGCGTTTTTCAAGTAAGATTTCCAAAAAAGGAACAGGCCCATCATTAGGCAGAGGGCCTGTTTTGCTGCAACTTTTCTCCTATCGGGTTCGTCCTATGATATAGACGCCGAACGGGCGGATTTCGACCGTTTCTTTCAAATCCCCTTGAGTCAGCAAATCGTATACCGGCTCTTTGAAGCGGACGGTTTGCGTCGTATGCGCGTAATTCAGCAGAAAGGCGAATTGCCGTCCTGATTGGGGATGTACCCTCAGGGCAAGTTCTACGTCTTCAGGCAGTTCGACCCAGGATTCGGCGGGTGAAGCTAATTCCAAAATGCGGATCATGAAATCCGCCGTCTCCTCCGTAAAGGCACTGCCGTAATAATAAGCAGTTCCTGTTCCATAACGGTTCCGCACCAGCGCGGGTTTGCCCTCATAATAATCGGAGCCATAGGTTGCTAGGACTTCAACTGATTGTTCCGCAGTAACTTGCAGAATATCGGCAAAGGAATGCCCTGTAAGAACCTCATCAACCGAATCATCTGCAGCTTTGGACCCGCCCGCTTCCCGGTTGATGATCGGGACAATCGCAGGTGCCTGTTGATAAGGGCCAATCAGCGTAAAGTCCTCTACCTCGATGCCGCATAGGTCGGCGAGGGGGCCGGGAAACGGCGCCATGTAGCATTGCCCTGTCAAATCCTTGTATCCGCTGCGGCAGCCCAAGATTAATGTGCCACCTTTCGCAACATATTTTTTCAACAGTTGAGCGGTGTCCATCGGCATGATCGCCGGATGAGGATAGATCAGCACACGGTATTTGGCAAGCTCTGAAGCGGTTGTTTCCGGCCGCACATGCTTCAGATCGACCGGGATATGCCGACGTTGCAGCGCCTTGAACCAGCTTGTCCGGCTAATGCCGTTAAGGGGGCCATGCCACCGGTCCATTTCTCCGTCCCACTCGTTTTGGTAGTCCTCCAGGATGGCGACTTCCGCTTCATATTGAGAACCGAGAAGTTCACTACCAATCCGGGCTAGTTCGCCGCCGATTTGTCCCGCTTCCGCCACTCGGCGATTCGGTTTGTTGTGGTAGTCGTTTATACCGTGCCAGTAGATTTCTGTGCCCTTGGTTGCCGTCCGCCAGCGGAAGTAAAGAAGCATGTCAGCGCCATGGGCGATGGATTGATAGGTCCACAGCCGCATCTGCCCCGGCTTCGGCGACGGCATCTCCATCCGGTTGACCCAGCCGCCGGGACCAGATTGCTGCTCCATTACGCAAAAGTTGGCAGAGATATCGCGGATGGAGGACAACTGCAGGCTGATCATTCGGTCAAGAAATGGGCGTTCTCCTTGATCCGGATTGATGGTGCTGAAGTTGGGATAAGAATCGTAGGAGAAAAAGCTGAGCGCTTCTTCCGTCAGCTTATGGCTGTCCAAATGACCGAACTTGCCGTTGGTTGTGATCCACTGACGCGGTGCTTTTTCCTGCAGAATAGCAGATTGCATGGCCGCGTAGGAGATGGTGCTGTCCGAGAAAAAGCGTTTCTCGTCTAAAGCCTGATGGGGATTCGGCGAATCCGACGGCGTCGTACGTGTCAAAGATACTTGAGTCCAATCGGAATAGGTCTGGTTCCAGAATACGGTCCCCCATGCCTCATTCAGCGCCACAAGATTGCCGTATTTTTCTTTCAGCCAAACCCGGAAAGCCGCGTGATCCGCTTCCGAATAGAAAACATTGGTTTCGCAGTTAAACTCGTTGTCGATCTGCCAACCCACTAACGCAGGATGATCACGGTAATGCTCGGCCATCTCCGTCACGATCCGGGCGGAAAGCTTGCGGTAAACTGGCGAGTTGTAATTGTTATGCCGCCGCTGACCGTGGTGATAAAGCGTTCCATCCTGCTTGGCGTTCAATACTTCCGGATATTTGCTGGTAAGCCATGCAGGCGGCGTTGCTGTCGGTGTACCCAGAATGACCGCTATGCCATGCTTGTGAGCGAGGTCGAGAGCCCGATCGAACAAGCCGAACTCAAAGCGTCCTTCCTCCGGCTCGAAAATCGACCAGGCAAATTCCCCCATACGGACAACTGAGAACCCCATCTCGCTCATCCGGCGGAAATCGTCTTCCCATAGTTCTTCCGGCCAATGCTCTGGGTAATAACAGGCTCCCAAACGGAATTGCGAGCCCTGCCAATCGTTTTTTATCATCGGGGCATCTCTCCTCATAGCACGATATTGTGATAAAATTGAGAAATTGAAATCAAGCCAAAACGCACAGTTTCATTGTAGATACTAATATCCTCAATGGATATCCTAATGTTTTGCTCAACGGTATTACATTTTTGCGCTTTTGAGAGAGGGTACCGTCATGCGCATCCATCATTTTTTACCACTCCCACGGTTTTCCTCATTCTTTTGCTATCCCGAATCCCTCGGCCATTATTATGACGAGCCCTCTCATCGAGAAATAAGAGAAAACGGTTTGGGTACCTACTACAACCTGCATCTCATCATGAAAGGACAAGGCTTTGTGGAAACCGGGGGACACATCAGTTCCTTGGCGGAAGGCACTGGATTCTTATACGGACCCGGCATTAGGCAAAGTTACGGTACCCTTGAGGATGATCCTTGGGATGTGCGCTGGTTCCATTTTTCCGGTAATCATCTGGAAGCTCTCCTGGAGGGAAAAGGCAGTGATGAACCGTGGCTATTTTCCTGGAAAAGCTCAACCTGTACCCCCCGTCTCGCCGAGGAACTGTTGGCGGCAGCCGATCCGTTTTTGCAGGACAAAGAAGTCCATCTTTCTGCGCTGCTCTATGAATTGCTGGCCGAGTTGGCTCAAAACGGGGTAAGCGTCTACGAAACCAAGCCTGCTCGGGTAAGAGAAAAGATGCGTCAGGCGGCAGACTGGATCCAGGAGCATTGCCATGAAACGATAACGCTGGATTCCGCCGCTCACACCTTCGGATACAGTCCGTCCTATTTCAGCCGGCAATTTCATGATGTCATCGGCAAGACACCCTTCGCCTTTCTGAACGAAAACCGCATTACCCGCTCCAAAAAACTACTGGCTGCGACGGATCTGACGATACAGGAAATATCATCTAAGGTTGGTTTTTCCCAAAGCTCGTATTACATACGGCGGTTCCGGGAGATGGAAGGCATGACTCCACATCAGTTCCGCATCTTGCACAGTTAAAAGATACGGGAAGATTGTCGCATTTTCCAATTTCCCATGGGATGACAAAGGAAATCGGCTTTTCAATGTCGAAAAAGGATTAGGTTATGCCCCGATTTTTCTGAAACGATACCGAGGAGGAGAAAATAGTGAACCGAATTACTGGACTAACGACGAAGGCGGCCCTCGCTTTTGCGTTGCTGACGGGAGCCGTCGCGCTGCCGCAAGCCTCTTATATTCATGCCGAACAATCCGCTGCAGGCTTAAGCTGGACGGTTAAAGCCGCCACCCAATTCCCCGATGTCAAAGCAACCCATTGGGCTGCTAAAGAAATAACCAAAATGACCATGCTCAGCGTCATCTCCGGCGAAAACGGCTACTTCAAGCCGGATGTGGACGTCTCCCATCAGCACCTGCTTGTCATGGCGGTGAAAATGATGGGCTTGGCCGACGAAGCAGCTTCAGTCGACACCAGTTCTTATCAACTACCTTTCGGCGTGGACGAAAGCTTGAAGGGCTACGTCGTAACAGCGCTCAATCACGGATTGATCAAACTGTCGGAAATCAAAACGGGAGACGCCGGCTGGGGTAAAGCCCCGGGCAGCCGCGAATGGGTGGCCCAAATCGTTGTGCGCGTAGCTAATAAAGAGCCGGACGCGGCGCAAAAGAACTATACGAACACGTCCTTTAAAGACGGCTCCTCCGTTTCGGAAGCCTATAAAGGCTATATGAATGAAGTCATCGACTTGGGCATCGTCAGCGGCTTTGAAGATAACACCCTCCGCCCGCAAACAGCGGTAAGCCGTGCGCAAGCTGCCATCATGCTGAGCAAAGCCGGCGATCTGCTGAATCCCCAGCCGGGCAATCCTTCGACGGGCACCGTGCTCAGCAATGACGGCTATACATTGAAGCTAATGACGGATGCAGGCGAAACGCTGTCCCTACAATTGGTGCCGGAAACCCAGGCCTATAATGGGAAAACATCCATATCGGCTACAGCCGTCATTGCCGGCAATTTGATCAAGGTGGTTTCCCAGCAGTCCAAGGCCTATTTTATCGATGTCGTCCAGACGCAAGGTCCGGTAGTCGCTGAAGGCGTTGGCTTCGTTGCCTCCGTTCAACCGGATAGCAAGAAGCTTTCCATGACCGTCGGCACCAGTTCGGTGCAGTTTGACGTAACGAACACCGCATGGGAAACGATAAAAAACGTGCAGACAGGAGATAAACTGAGCTATCAAACCTATGGCAGCAAAATCGTCTCCGCGCGTATCATCCCCGTCGTCAAAGGCGAACTGACCGCTATCGATCTAAAGGGTAACAGCAAATACGGTCCGAACATCACCATCTTTAATACCGGCAAACCTCCGCAAATGATTCTGTTAGCCAGCAACGTACTAATTACTAGTCCTACCAAGGCAAATGCCCAAGCAACAGATTTGTTTGTAGGCGACCAACTGGTCATTGAGCTGAACGACAATGGAGACGCGGCAAAGATCGACGTGTCTTTAAGCAACGTAAGCACTCAATACTTGGCAACCATCACCCAAGATTTTGACAAGGACTACAAATACCTTACCGTTCAAAACAAAGATGGGGAGCCCGAAATTTATAAACTCGACGACCGCACCGTCTTCTCCGACGGCTCCGGAAATGAAACGCCGTTCAGCACAAATCCGTATATTTTCACGGCGCTGACCAGAAACCGTAAAGTCGATCTGACCGTATCCGGGAAACTGGTGCTAAAAATTGCTTTTGCCAATGCCTATAGCGGTAAAGTCACCTTCTTCAACCGGACGACGGGAGAATTGACGCTGCCGTTGGCCGATAAAACGTTGATATCGTTCAGCGTGAAAGCAGGCGCAACGGTAACGAAGACCGATAACAAAGCGGGAGCGCTGACAGATATTGTCGTAGGCAATTCCGTACAGGTGACGGTAAGCCCCGTCGTCGTCACGGGCCAAAGCAACAATGCCGTGTATCAAGTCAAGCTGCTGCCATAATCCAACCTTATCATTTGAAAAAAGGGAGCCTCGGCTCCCTTTTTGCTTGCATTGACATACAACCAAAAGGTGTTATATCATGGACATGCAGTCGCTTAAACAAAAACTAACCTACTGAAAGCTGAGGCTGAATTCACTTGGAAAATAACGCAAACAAATTGGAAGACATTAAGCAAGTCGTCGTGTTCAACGCCCCCATCGAAAAAGTATGGGCAGCGGTATCCACCTCCGAAGGCATCGCCTCCTGGTTCATGCCTAACGATTTTCAACCGGTAGTCGGCCACGAGTTTCACTTGCAATCGCCTTTTGGTCCTTCGCCCTGCAAAGTGACGGAATTTGATCCGCCGCACCGGCTTTCCTTCTCATGGGACAGAGACGGTTGGGTTCTGACCATGGAATTGAAAGATCTGGGCGGAGAAACGGAGTTCACCCTCACCCACGGTGGCTGGCAGCATGCGGACTTCATTCTGTCTACCGGCATGAAGAGCACCGATGCTTACAACAATATGGCCGGCGGTTGGAAAGGCATCGTTGGCGACAGACTCAAGCAAGTCGTCGAGGGCTGATATGGCTCAACCTGCGGAGAAACCGGACGTGTTTCAAGCCATTGCCGATCCGACGAGAAGAGAAGTGCTGCTCATGCTCATCGACAAGGAGCTACCGATCTCCGAGATCACGGCTCACTTCCCCATAAGCCGTACAGCGGTAGTTAAGCATCTCCTCGTTCTGGAAAACGCCCGGTTAATCAGTGGACGGAAGGCAGGCCGGGAGAAACGCTACCGCATGAACCCTGAACCGTTAGCGGAGGTCAGCCAGTGGCTCGCATATGCTGAGCGGTTCTGGAGCAACAAACTATCCATGCTGCAGCACTTGGTTGAACATGATGACAAAAAACAGCCATAAAGAAAGAAGCCCGGTATTCGCCCGCGGGCTTCCTTTTTTACCATCCGGCCTTACTCCCGGATCAACTGCACTCTCTTAAGCTGTTTTAACCGTTTCCGGGTAGAGGGCCCGTCCCCCCAGTTTTCCCCTTTTCACCGCAAAAAAACACGCCAGGACGGCGTGTTTTCACTGCTAAAGGCAGACGGCATGAAGATGGTGTTTCGTTGCGTATTCGATCAAAATTCGCCGGCAAGCTCTGCGGCTGGCCGAGCTTCGTGCTCGGCTGCCGGGCGCTTTTTCAAAGCAGAAAGCAGGAAGACGACGAGGCTGACAGCTCCGATGGTCGCTAGGATTGCCAAAGGTTGGTCCAAATTGAGGCCTTGACGGAAGTAGAACAAATCTCGCAAGATTTCGGCGGAGAAGCGGAATGGCACCCAAGAGTACAGCCAATCATGGCTGAACTGCGGAAGAATTTGCGGCGGCAAGGAAAGAATCGGTGCCCCGAAGAAAAACACAAGAACGAAAAGCGGCACTCCAGCCATTCCCAGCCAACTGACGATGGCCGATTGGATCAGGAAGAAAGAAAAACAGATCAAGAACAAATACAGTCCGATTTCGTTATAGTCCGGTATGGACAGGCCTACCCATTTCCCGATGATCAATAGGACGCTGGCAGCAGCAACCGCCGTTATCACCGCGCCGGTAAGCAGTTGGGCAAGCCGGATGCCGAAACGATGGCCGAGCGAGCCGTCCAATGCGGTATTTTTGGTGGCGAAGTGCAGAAGAAGAGTAGTGACCATTGCCGCAAACCAGACGATCTGCGTTAAGGCGACCGGAGCGTTGCCGTTGGCGCTGCTCGTTCCGATGGCGTTGATGTTTTCCGTTGTCAGCAATACCGGCGTAGCGATCGCTTTCGTTTGCTCTGCCGTTAAGGTTGCTCCGGCTTTGCCCAATTGATCCAACATTTGTTCGCGGATTTGACCATTGACAGCGGTAAACATCTGCGTCAGGATCTGACTCGTCATCGTGGCGCCGCTGTTGTTCATTCCTTGGTTGACGATGATCCTGGCAGAAGCCGGCGCCCCCGTCGGAATCATGAGACTGGCCAGTTTTGCGCTGAAATCCTCGGGGATGATGACGGCCGCATATGCTTTTTCCCGGTTCATCGCGTCCCGCGCTTCCTGCTCATTGGCCGCTTTTGTCCAAATCAGTGGAGAAACACCCCCCGTAGCGGTTTCTTTCAGTGTCATTTTATCCTCGATCAACTTTCCGTAATTCATCTCGGTACCGTTCGGCAGCTTGACTCCCTCATCCGTCTGAACCAGAAGTACGGGCAAGTTTTTCGGAACCGGGTTGACCGATGATCCCAGTTGGGCGAGACCGAGCAAAAGAATGACGGCAAACACGGCGACAAGGGCGATATAGGGTTGTTTTTGTTTGAAAAATCGTTTCATGAGCACTCTCTCCTTTGTATCATTGTTGCGGTTTAAATTCATTCAACGACCAGTGAACAAAACTCCAAAAAATAGACGTTATGTTTTCCAAAGGGAAACCGTAAACCGAACCATGTTCCGTATATATGCGTCGACATCCTCCCCGATGATATTGATCTGTGCGACCTCCCGCAAGACGACCATGAACCCCAAGGAAATGACCTGTTTTGCCGCCATATCATAATCGAGTTCACGAATTTCACCGGCTTCGGCGCGTTTTCTTAGCAAGTCGCCGATCACTTGATGCCGCTCCTGAATCCGTTTGGAAAACAGCGTCTTTTTCTCTGTTTGAATCGACTCGTGATCCTTCAGCAAAATGCGGATAAACGTGCGGTCGTCACCCACCAGCGTACTGATCAAAACGGCGATGAATTTGTATAGCACCTCTTCAATCGGTTGATCCATGTCGAGTATCCGAATAGCCTCATCCATCTTTTTGATCCGCAGCTCCTGGCTCTCAAGAACAACCGTCTCCAAAATTTCCTGCTTACCGCCGGGGAAATAATGATACAACAACCCGTCGGTAATACCGATGTGACGGTTAAGGGTGCGCATCGAAGTCCCATGATAGCCGTGCTGGGCGAACAATTCCTTGGCTCCGTCCAGGATTTGCTGGCGCCTCTCTTCCGCTTGGATGTCCCGGCTGGTCCTCGATTGTTTCGCCAATTCCCTCGCCTCAACTTTCATTAAACGTTCGTTGAACTAAATATAAGTCCGCCGTCATCGAATGTCAACTTCCCCTCATTTCATCCTTAAAATTATCCAATAGCAAAAACACGCCCTTAGGGCGTGCCGAGCCATGAATTCCGTTTTACCGTGCGGCAAAAGCGTCCGCCGCCGCGGCCACATAATAGGCCAATCCCGTCTGCTGGCTTTCCAGCATTTGCAGGTGAAAGTCATCATGTAAAAAAAAAGCGATTTTGCGCTGCAAAATCCTCCGCCGTTATTGGATGGCCGTGATCGTTAAGAAATGCCAAATGTTCGGAAACGAAATCTGTTATTTTCCCATCATTCGCTTTAATCCCTTTCCTCAGCGCCTCCGCCATTCCCGCCATAAATGCCGCCGCTTCCGCCGCCATCTCGTTCATCTCCGCCGTGTCAATGGGATTCGCCGCAAGCATATCAAAGTCGTACGTTTCCTTCAGATGCGCGTTCTGTTCCTCCAAAGCCCTTCTCCATTCTTCCTCGCTGCCTAAGCCTGCAAAAAGCTTGTTGTCTTCCATTGATTTTCCCTCTCTTTCCTTGGTCATGGATTCCCGCAACGTCCCGAGGATCGTCCCGAGTCTCTCTTGGCGCAGAAGCAGCAGCTTTTCCTGCTCCGCCAAAACAGCCAGCCGGTCCTTTCCTTCGTTCAGCAGCCGCTTGATCTGCTCCAGAGTAAAATCCAGCTCCCGGTAAAACAGAATCTCCTGCAAGCGTTCCAGCTCCTTCGTACCGTACAGCCGGTACCCGGCTTCGCTTACGGCATGGGGTTCCAGGAGTCCGATCTTGTGATAATAGTGAAGGGCCTTGACCGTTGCATGGGAAAGGGATGCGACTTCTTTTACCGTATAGAGCACTCTTGTTCCTCC
>NZ_CBQR020000165.1 GCF_000455485.1 Gorillibacterium massiliense | reverse complement strand
GGAACAAAAAAAGACACCCGCGGCTGTGCGCCAAAGTGAGTGTCCTCCTCCATCTATGCCATTTTTACGTTCAATACTTTATATTGGATAATCCCCGACGGAGCTTCGACATCCACCATTTCACCTGTTGATCTTCCCAGCAGCTCTTTCCCCAACGGGCTTTCGTAGGAAATCTTGTTATGGTCTACATCCGCCTCAGCAGGGCCGACAAGAGTGTATTCCACATCCTCGTTGAATTCCACGTCGTGAAGGGTAACCGTCGAGCCGATTTGGATGGTGGATGCATCCGTATTCTCGGCGTTTACTATGCGGGCAACCCGGAACATTTGCTCCAGTGATTTGATTTTCGTTTCCATAAAAGCTTGTTCTTCTTTAGCTGAGTGGTACTCGCTATTCTCCTTCAAGTCGCCATAGCTGATCGCCACTTTCAACCGTTCGGCCAGCTCCCGGCGCTTGGTTGTTTTCAGTTCCTCCAGCTCAGCCCTCAGCTTATCATAACCCTCTTGCGTCAAAATCACATCATCATTTGCCATCATCACAACTCCAATTGGTCCGCCCGTTCCGTTCCGGACTAACCTTGTTATAAAAAAGGATATATCTACATTGTAATCGAAATACCATCTGTCCTACAAACGAACGCGCTTCATGATGCCATTTACTTTAGAAAAGCTTTTGTTTAAAATCGAAAAATATACTCTCGGTAACCGCCAATCATTCCAGCATCCTTCTGGAGGTATGATCTTTCCAATGCTGACAGGAAAACAGCTCGCAATTGTCGTTGCAACAACGGTTGCGGGATTAACCGCCGCCTATATGCTGCAGATCCCCTTAGTTTGTGGATTCATTTTAGGTTTCTTCCCCTTGATCCGATTGTGCTTAAATGCCGGTGTCACATGGAAAACTCTTTTTTCCAATATGAAGGCCGGTTTTTCCCATACCAAAGAAGTGATCTGGATTCTCGCCATGGTGGGTATCGCCATCCCAGCCTGGACGGCAAGCGGCACGATCCCCTACATGATCGATACGGGACTCTCCATCATTCACCCCGGATACTTCGTTACGTTTTCCTTCGTCTTATCCGCCGTCATCTCGATGCTGCTCGGCACCTCTACCGGAACCCTCAGCTCAGTCGGCATCCCGCTCATCGGCATCGGCATGCTGCTGAATATTCCGCTTCCGGTTATCACCGGGGCGCTGGTATCCGGGATTTTCGTCGGGGATCACACGTCCCCATTCTCTAGCGCTTACCAACTGGTAGCCGCTTCAACCGGCATGAAGCTGAAACCCCAGTTTCGCGTCATGCTGCCTACCACCTTGGGGGCATTGGCCGTTTCTGCCGTCTTTTTCCTCTTGATGGATATGAACGGCAGCTGGCATACGCAGCATACGGCTGCGCTTCAGCCGCAATTCAAAGACAGCTTTCACTATTCGGCATGGTTCATCCTTCCCGTGCTTGTCTTACTAGGCGCCATGCTGCTGCGGCAAAAAACAAAAGTCAGCTTTCTCCTGTCCGTTTCCTCCGCGATCGTCCTGGGATGCGTTACCCAGCATATCGGTATTGGGCAATGGATGGACTATTTATGGTCCGGTTACCATTCTCCGGCGTTTGCCTCGCTCCATACGAAGGGCTTATCCAACATGGTGGAGTTGATTTTGCTGATCGCCCTGGCAGGAGCTTTTAACGGAATACTGGAAGAGAACCGGATCCTGCAGCCCCATATCAAAAAACTACTAGGCACAAACTCTGTTTCCCTGTTCCCGGCGACGCTGCGCACGGTGCTTTTCGCCCTCTGCCTGAGCCTTGTGGCTTGCACCCAAACGCTGCCGATCATGATGACGGGGCGCAGCCTGCTTCCTTTTTGGGAAGAACGTTTTCCCCGCAGTCAACTGGCTCGCGTCGTTGCGGATTCAAGCCTGATTCTACCCGGCCTTGTTCCATGGAATATGCTGGCTATACTCTGCGGAACGATCTCCGGCGTGTCGGTCGAGCGATACGTTCCCTACGCGCCGTTTCTCTGGGCGCTGCCTTTATGCACGCTGGTTTGGTCCTTGCGATGGAAAAAGCCGAGCTCACTGGCGAAACCCCAGGACGCCCACCATTCAGCTCCTTTTCTCAACCAGTGACGCGGCTTTTGCTATTTTCTCCTTGCTTTTCAACATCCATCTGACAGGCCGATGGTGTAGCCGACGGCAATCATTTGCACTGTTTCGTGCCATCGCCGGCCATTCGTAGCCTCCTTTTATGAGGTTCGATCCGAGTAAAAACGCGATCATCGGATCAACTCGTTTGGTCAAGCTTTTCCCCCTGACTCATCCTTATTCGTATTGGAGAGTGATCACTCCTTCGAAATTCCGTACATTTTCCGGAGTAACCTCCAGCACCTTCGCCTTAGCCGTCTTCTGTCCGACTGCCGCCAGGAAGGTATCCACCTTCTCAAAAAGCAGACCGGCCAGCCCCAGGGCCCGTGTCCGGTAATGCATCGGAACGGTGACAGCCGGCTGCAATTGCTTCACTACCCGAGCGGCGTCTTCGCCTCCCAGCACCATTCGCCCCCCAGCAGGCACCAGCAGAACATCCACCTTTCCGATTCCGGCAAGCTGCGCCTCCGTCAGCAAATGTCCCAGATCTCCGCAATGGCAAATCGTCAGTCCGTCCATTTGAATGACGAAGACGATATTTTCGCCTCTTTTTGCACCATTTTCCTTGTCGTGAAACGTTTTGACTCCTTTAATTTGAACATCGCTGACCGTATATTCCTTTGGCTGATTAACCAGGGAGTAATGACCGAGTGCAACGCGGATCTGGTTATGGTCTCTATGCTCGTGGGTCACGGCAACGGCGTCTACTTCCATCGTCGGCATGCGATAGCCAAGGAAACGGTCGTACGGATCGATCAATACGCGAGTTCCCTTTTGAGAAGTCAGCAGAAAAGAAGATTGTCCAAACCATTTGATTTGCATAAGAGCATCCCCTATTTTAAATAAGATAAAATGTTAATCCAGCAAATCTGCAATTGTGTATCCAGCAAGCACAAGATCAACCTGTATGTTGATATCCGTCATGATCTTCCGGAACGATTCATGAACCTTTTGGCCAAAATGATGATCCCCCGTCGTATCCAGCATCCGATCCCACTTGGGTTCATTCTCATGTACCGACCTGTAAATTTCTGAGAGTGTAATAAGCTCCGGTTTGCGGGTTAGCTGATAACCGCCGCCCCGGCCCTGCCTGACTTCGACGATGCCGGCTTCACTGAGTTGGGCCAAAATTTTTCGCAGCTGCGTCGGCTCGCCGCGGATGTGATCGGCCAGTTCCGTGCTGGAACGGTGCTCCTCACTGGAAGCCAAAACGATCAAAGCCTGAAGAGCAAAACCGAAGCGTTTTAATTGTGCCATCGCTACCCATCTCCATCGCTTCTGCCTATGATCCGAAATTTTAATAGTGTGCTAATTTTAGCACACTTTTATGCGGAGTTCAAACCACTTCATAAGACCCGGCAATCCTGCTGACATAATAACCAAGCATTCACTCATAGACCAGTTATTATCAAAGTCCATCATGCCGGAGGTAACCGAATGAATAAACCGCCTCCCTACAAAAGTGCCCCCATGCAAATTCCCCAACCCTACAGGCCTAGTGACGGAAATGGTGGCCCGGATTACGGTCCCCGTGATTTGATGAGGGACATGGAAAATCCCGATATGCTTGTCCCACCTGTAACCGACGCCGGGCTGCTGCCCAACTTGAAATTCGCCTTTTCCGACACCCATATGCAGTTGAATAAAGGCGGTTGGTCACGGGAAATCACAGTCCGGGATCTACCGATCGCCACCACCCTGGCGGGAGTGAACATGAGTCTAACTCCCGGAGGAGTGCGGGAGCTGCATTGGCATCAGCAAGCCGAATGGTCCTATATGATCTGGGGCAGAGCCCGAATTACTGCAGTAGATCAAAACGGGCGCAATTTCATCGCCGATATCGGCCCCGGCGATCTCTGGTATTTTCCCAAAGGGTTGCCTCATTCCATCCAAGCATTAGCCGAGGGCTGCGAATTTCTGCTCGTCTTCGACGATGGAAACTTCTCCGATCTCAACACCCTTTCGATATCCGACTGGTTTGCCCATACGCCGAGAAATGTGCTGTCCGCCAACTTCGGGGTGCCGGAGTCCGCTTTTGCCAATATTCCCAAGGATCAAGTCTACATTTACCAGGATCAAGTCCCTGGCCCGATTGACTCCCAAAAGGTTCAGTCCCCTTACGGAACCGTGCCTCTCAACTTCAAGCACCGTCTTTTAGCCCAAATGCCCTTGAAAACACCCGGAGGGAGCGTCCGCATTGTGGACTCTTCCAACTTCCCTATTTCCACGACAGTAGCGGCCGCTCTGGTTGAAATCGAGCCCGGCGCCATGCGGGAACTCCATTGGCACCCTAACGCCGATGAATGGCAGTATTACTTGAACGGTCAAGGAAGAATGACCGTCTTTAGCGGCGGCGGAAAGGCGCGCACCTTCGATTACCGAGCGGGAGATGTCGGCTATGTCCCCGTCGCCTTCGGCCACTATATTCAGAACACAGGAAATCAAACCTTGTGGTTTCTGGAAATGTTCCGCAGCGACCGGTTCCAGGACATCTCGCTCAATCAATGGATGGCACTAACGCCCCGCCAACTGGTTGATAGCAATCTCCATGCGTCGCCGGAACTAATGGCAGCCCTCCGCAAAGAAAAATGGCCTGTGGTCAAATACCCTGGTTTCTAACCCTATGATCCCGTTCGTTTCGTATTCCGGTATAACCGGCGAACCTTCCAAGAACAAAAAGCATAATAGATGATCAGTATCGGATAAATCAGCCACATGAAGCCCCTAAGAATGGCAAAAGGCGTTTCAAATAAGAATGCCCCCCAAAAGCTGGAACCGCTCTTCTCCCATAATCCTGGAGTGTAATAGAGCAATTTGGGATGAAGCATAGCGTGTACGTCGATCATGTTATTATTAACCATAACGATAAAAAGCGGCAAAAAACAAATGGCTAAGGTCATCCACATATCCCCGATCCGCTTATATCTCCCTGCTTTTGAAGCCGAGTCGGAGAAAATATCCTCCAATCCATTTCCGTCCATCTTCTTGAAGTAATGTGAGCCTGAATTTTTACTTCCGGCAATATGCATCCAGCCGCAATCTTCGAACATCGCGCAATAATCGGCGAAATCCGCCGAATGTTTAAAGGTCCGGTAGTCGATTTTGATATTAGCATCCTCCGGAGGGGCAGACCGGAATTGATAGCCAAAAAATGCATTTTCCAATTGATAGCCTTGACGAGCCATTTCGTTCAGCCATTTCTCTTCCTTAGCAAAATCGATAAAGAACTTGAATTTTCGCATCACGCTTCACTCCCCCCCTGTATGAGATTGCTTCGTGTTATTTCAACCATATGCATCATTCTTTCAAAATCGAGCAGCAGAACGCTTCTGCCCTTTTCTGTAATGAGATACGTTTTTCTCCGGCTATCTTCACTGGGAACCGGTTGGATGAATCCAAGCTTCAACAGGTTTTCGATGGCTCCATATAAAGTACCCGCCGCCATTCGTACTTGTCCTTCGCTGAGATCCTCCACTTTCTGTAAAATGAGATAGCCGTGAGCCGGTTCAAGCAAAGCGAGGAGAATGTAATACACTGTCTCCGTCAGCGGTAAGTTGCGATCCCTCGTCATAGATAAGAAACTCCTTCTTTAGCAGTTATTCGTTATACCGCTCAACTATACAGTTGAACTATATATTTGCATTATATACAGTTGGACTGTATATATCAATAGCAAAAGCCGCCGAATCATATAAAGATTCGGCGGCTTTGCTCCTTTATTGGAAAGTATAAATTTTCTATACTTAGCCCGATTCCGCTACGGTAAACGTCGCGCG
>NZ_CBQR020000164.1 GCF_000455485.1 Gorillibacterium massiliense | reverse complement strand
CTATACTTAGCCCGATTCCGCTACGGTAAACGTCGCGCGTCCAGTATGGACGGCGAAGCCGTTTATCCTTGGGGCTCCCCACTCATTTCACAGCGGGCAGTACGTAATCCGCTATAATGGCTTGGGTATCCGCTTTATCTCGGGAGGTCGATCGCTGGTTTGCCGTCACCACAACGACTAGATCCAACTCCGGAACGACAACGATTTTTTGCCCGCCGGCTCCGTCCGCCCGAAAAGTGGAATAACCGGGACTGCCATCCTTTGCTCCCATCGTTTCCAACCAAAATAAATAGCCGTAATCGACACCCGATGCCACCGTTATCTGCTTCTTCGTGGACTCTTCCACCCATGCCTCGGGAATGATCTGCTCCCCGTTCCATTTTCCTTTATGCAGATATAGGTAACCGAATTTCGCCATATCCTCCGGCTTCAAATACAAGCCGCTGCCGCCACCGTATATGCCCTTTCCGTCATGCTCCCAATTGCTTACCTTCATCCCGATCCGCTTGAACAAAACCTCTTGGGCATAGGAGAATGTATCCCTCTTCGCCGCAGCGGAAATGACGCCCGACAGAAAATGGGTCAAGCCGGTGTTGTAATCGAATTGTTCCCCGGGATTATGGACCATCGGCTTGCTTAACGCGTATTTCAGCCAGTCTCCGCTCGTAAAGTAAGCATTATAATCGCTGTCAATAGACTCCAACCCACCGCTCATCGTCAAAACGTCGCGAAGGGTAATGTCTCCCTTACGGTTATCGTCCATACCGGCAAACATATCTGGAAGCAGTCCTGAAAGCTTCTGATCTGTATTGTCCAGAAGCCCCTCGTTCATGGCGATGCCAGTCAAAGCCGACATCACGCTTTTTGTCACTGAAAATACGGGAGCGGCGCTGCTATTGTTCATGCCATGATAGTAGTTTTCGTAAACAAGATAACCGTGGCGGACTACCAGCAAGCTGTATACGTTAAGATAATTCTCTTTGATCCGCTTATCCGCTTTGGCTAATTGCTCTCCGTCCACCCCTTGCCGCTCCGGCGCAGAGCGGCTCCATTTATCCGTCGGCCAGGCTGCTGCCGCGTCCGTTCCGCTTTCATTCGGCGTTAGCGACGCCTCCGCAGGTTCTGTCTGTGCCGCGTTTCCCGCTCCACCCGAGCAGCCTGCTGCGGATAAAACAACGAAAACAAGCCAAATGGCACAAAACCGTTTATTCACGGACCACACCTTCCTTCCCTTTCTCCTGATCGCTCCGAATCACCGCAATACCTCCCGCAGATACCTCCCGGTATGCGATGCTTCTGTTCGAGCAATTTGCTCTGGCGTTCCCTCCGCTACCACGTACCCGCCGAGATTGCCGCCTTCGGGACCGATATCGATGATGTAATCGGCGGACTTCATCACATCCAAATGATGCTCGATGACGATGACGGAATGCCCTTTCTCCACCAGCTTGTTCAAGGAAAGCAACAGCTTTTGGATATCGGACAAATGCAGGCCCGTCGTCGGCTCATCCAGGATGTACAGGTTGTGAGCGCCTCTTTTGATTTTCGATAGCTCGTAGGCCAGCTTGACCCGCTGCGCTTCACCGCCGGACAGAGTAGTCGAGCTTTGTCCAAGCCCCATATAACTGAGTCCCAGTTCATCCATAATCGCGAGCTTATGGCGTAAATAGCTGTTATCCTTGAAAAACTCCAACGCTTCCTCCACGGTCATGTCCAGCACATCGGCGATACTTTTGCCCTGAACTTTGATTTCCAACCCTTCTTCGGAAAAACGCATTCCTTTGCATACGGGACATACCGTTTCGACATCAGCCATAAACTGGAGGCTTGTGACGATGATCCCGTCCCCGGCACAGTGCTCGCAACGGGTGCCTCCCGCATGGGTAAGACTGAAATCGATGGCCTGGTACCCCCGCTTTACGGCTTCCGGCTGATTGGCGAAAAGGTCACGAATTCTGTCATAGATGCCGATGTAGGTGGCCGGATTGGATTTGCTGTTGCGCCCGATAGGGGTTTGATCGATGTTGATGACGTTGTTCAGCAAGTCCGCGCCGAAGAGAAAATCGTGCTCTCCCGCCACAATCCGGGCTCCGCTCTTGATGACCTTCAATTGTTTGTACAATATTTCGTTGATCAGAGAGCTCTTCCCCGAACCGGAAACCCCGGTAACACAAATAAACAAGCCTAGCGGGATATCCAGATCGACATTTTTCAAATTGTTCTCCCGCGCCCCTTGGATGGAAAGAAACGTATCCCCCATATTCCTCCGCTTTTTCGGAACGGGGATGAAAGCTGTCCCGGCCAGGTATTGCCCCGTAATCGAAGCGGATTCCTTCATAATGTCCTGTATCGTGCCGCTGGCTACGACCTGTCCGCCGTGAATACCCGGCCCCGGACCGATTTCGATGATATGGTCGGCGCTCTGAATTGTTTCGATATCGTGTTCAACGACGATAATCGTGTTGCCGATATCCCGCAGCTTCTTCATCGTTTCGATCACCCGCCCAGAGTCCCGGGGATGCAACCCGATGCTGGGTTCATCCATGACGTAGAGCATGCCCATCAGCTCGCTAGAGATCTGAGTGGACATTTTGATCCGCTGCATCTCGCCGCCGGAGATGCTGTCGCTTCGCCTGGACAAGTTGATGTAATGCAGTCCGATTTCGATGAGCAGTGAAACTCGGTTAAGGATCTCCCGAATGATTGAGCCCGCTACTTCGCGAATGTCTTCCCCAAAGGTCAAGGACTCCAAAAAATGGAGCAGCTCCGGCAACTGCATCCTGCAAAGCTCATCGATGTTCTTGCCGCCGACGGTAACTTGCAGTCTTTGCCGCTTCAGCCTTGCGCCATGGCACTCCGGACATACCTTCTCTATCATGCATTCTTTGATGAAGGTCGGTTCGAAAGCCTCTGAGGTGGATGACCTGCGGATATAATGCTTGTACCAACTCTCCATTTCATGAACAAAGCCCCAAAAAGGCCGCTCCCGACCGACGCTCCAGTTGCGCTTTGTCGCATTTTCCGGTTGAAGCATGGGAACGACTTCGCCTTTCGTGCCGAAGAACAGCAGATCATGAACTTCCTTAGGCAAGTCGCAAAAAGGGACATCCAAGCTGAAATCGTATTTTTTCGAAAGGCTATACATAAATACAGATCGGTAACTGTCTTTGCCTGCCGGGTTAAACAGCGTGTTCTTCAAGGCGCCTTTGTTGATACTTTTTTCCGGCGCAACCACCAGGAAACGAGGCTCCACCACGTAGCTCATCCCCACGCCTATGCACGTATGGCAGGCGCTGGCAGGCGTGTTAAAAGAGAAATGAAAGGGCTGCATATCGCACAGAAAATAATGGTGCTCCGGACACCCGAAATTCCGGTAAAAGTCCGTATTGTTCTCGCCGATGATCTCGACCTTGATCAGAATGTCCTCTTCCAGCGCCAGCATCGCCGCCTCAATCGATTTGGTCAACTGGATATACGTATCTTGCTTCAGCGTAAAACGGTCGATGATCAGCTCGATATGGTACTCCGCCGTTTCGTCCAGTTCCTGCTTTTCCGCAAGCGAAAAAGGAACGCCATCCACCAACAGGTTCTTGTATCCTTTTTCCCTCAGTTGCTGAAACGTAAAGCTGTAATCTTCGTTATACGCCCGAAAGACGGGAGCGCGCAGCTCGATCACCGTGCCTTGGGGCAGTGCCGATACTTGCTCGGCGATCTGGGCGGCGGACAATTGCTTCAAAGGATGGTTGCACATGGGACAGCATCCGATTCCCGATGTGGCGTAAAGGAGACGCAAATAGTCGTTGATGTCCGTTACGGTGCCGACGGTGGAACGGGGGTTATTGTTGCTTTTCTTCTGCTCGATAGCGATAACGGGAGAGAGACCGCGGACCGAGTCCACCTTCGCCTTTTTAAGCTGACTGATTCGGTTTTTCGCAAAATTGGATATGGAATCGAGAAACCTCCTCTGTCCTTCGCCGTAGATGACGTCGAAAGCCAACGATGATTTCCCGGAGCCGGATACTCCCGTGATGACCGTCATTTTGTCCCGGGGAATTTCCACGGACACATTTTTCAAATTGTTTTGCTTGGCTCCCGTTATTTCAATGGTCGTTCTGATGGACATGTACAAGCCCCTTCCACTTTTTAAGGAATATAGAGAAACCCGATTTCTTCCACTGCCAGCTTGCCTTTTGGGGTGATCCGTATCATTTGTGCGGCTTTTTCTATGATCCCTTTATCCGCCAAATAATCAAGAATGACGATTAGCTGCGCCGGTTCCGTTTGAAAATGCTTAGCCATAAGCGTCACGGTCTTCAACTCCTGATCGGACAGGTACGCGATGACTGGCTTGGAATATACAGGAATATGGCGTTCCAAGTAGCTCTCGATCCCTTTTATCCCTGCCGCTATCTCCGCTTCACTCATGTGATGGCTCATGGCATTTTGATAGAAAGGCGTGATGGCATCGGGATTCAACGCCAGCGCTTTCTGAATGGATTCCCGCGAATTCGGTTCGCCCCTCAAGATCAATTCCATGAAGGCGATGGATTCGGCTGCCCGCAACAAATAATACTGGGCATAAAGCGGGTCCTTCCGCACCGTAAGCCACTTGTACGCTTTTTCGTACAACGAAAGCAAATGACTGGCGACCTGTAAGGCCGACAGGGCTATATCGTCGCTGCCGACACTTTTCATATCTTCAAAAAATTCTCGCAGGCTCTCATCTATCGTGTACACCATTCTCCCCTTTGCGAAATAAGACTGGGAAAATGATCCACCTATACTTCTCTCCATCACCCGCTTGAAATGACTTCTCGTCAAAAGAAAGGCGTTGATTAATAGACCGTCTTCGTCGATGCAGTAGTGATCATTCTTCAGTTGCTGATCCCGAACGACGATCGTCATATCGATGTCGCTCTTTTCCCAGATCACGTCATAGGCAAGGCTGCCGCCAACGATAACGGCGATGATATTGGGATCGCTTTTGATTTTGCCGATGAAGCTTTCCGTGGCCGCCATAAAGCGCTCCTTCAACTCGGCTTGCTGCATATCATCCATAAACCGCAAATCTCTCCTGTCCATCTGATTTTATAGAAGCGTATGTTCTCATTTCCATGTTTGTGGTAAGATTATACAACAACCTTTGCCTGCCAACTGGACAAAAATTGCTCATTTAGGAGCCGTTATGGACCGTCATCTATTGGACACGATCAATCAAACCACGGACTTCATCGAGAATCATTTGCTGGAGGATTTGAATCTGGATCATGTCTCCGAACATGTGAATATCTCCAAATTCCATCTGCTCCGCATCTGGAAAGGAGCTACTTCCACCGGAATCATGGAATACGTCCGCAGAAGGCGGATCGCTCTTTCTTTAGGGGATTTAATGAACGACGGCAGTACCATCGACTTCATCGCCTCTAAATACTCCTTTGGCTGCGATCGAACCTTCAGCCGGGTCTTCACTGACGAATTCAACATCAGTCCGGCAAAATGGCGGAGAAACCCCACTCCTTTGCAAATATTGGACCGGTACAATGCGGATTTTCTCCATCGCGCCGGCGATGGACTTGTCTTTTTTCGCTCCATCACCGTCATGCCTGTCTTTTCCATCGCCGGCTTCCCTTATGAAGTAGACGTGGAAGACAATCACCTGAACCAAACCTCAAACCGTTTGGGTGTTGATTTCTTCTACAACGGCCGCCCCCGGTTGATCAATCCGGTTAACAGGGATGTTTACATCGGCTTGACCGTCGTACCGGAACCTTTTCTAGGCAGCACGCTCTATCAACCTTCCTTGCAGATCGACAAGACGAGCATCATTCCTCCCGACATGACGGTTCGCACTGTCAAGCCTCACAAATACGGCGTGTTTACCTACATGGGACCGCACCGGCCGGAAGAGATCTCTTCCAAGACGCTGGCGGCCATCTGGAAGCACGTCTTCGAAGAGTGGATGCCGACCATTCAATTCAACCTCAAAGAGCAGTTCCACTTTGAATTCATCAACTATGCCAGATGCAACAAAGTCTATTGCGAATGCGATTTGTATTATCCGATCTGCGAGGTTTGAAGTCGCAGCCTATCGAGCAGTAATCCATATCAATTAATGAAAAGAGCGCCCGGTTGCCCGGGCGCTCTTCTAAACGGTCAGATCAATAGACCTTTTCGATTTTAAATTGGCTGTCTTCCTTGATCATGGAGACGGCTGCTTTATTTTGCCGCAAGGTCGCATCATAAGTCGTATCGATGGTGACCCACTTCCCTTTATCCTTTAAATAGACTTGGTTCCATGCATGGTAAACACTGATATCCTTTTTGTAGCCCATCATCAGCTTGGTAGGGATATTCAGGCTCCGCAGCATGGCTGCAAACAAAGTGGAATAGTCGTAGCAAATCCCCTTTCCATCCGCAAGGACATTATCGATAACGGGGATATAATTGTTGCTTAGCGTCTTTATCTTCTTGTCATCGTACACAATCGTCTTAGTAATATAATCGTACAGCAAGCTGACTTTTTCCTGCTCGGTCTTGGCGTTTTTCGTCAGCTCTTTCGCTTTCTTCACCGCAGCCATCTTATCGTCGAAGTTAATCATTTTGTTGGATTGCAGAAATACGTCGTTTGGATTCGCCAGCTTTACCGTTACGGGCTCTTTCACCACAACTTTGTATTTCGTCTCGCTCGCCTGCTGCAGAACCGATACTGAATAATCCCCGTTGCCCAATTGAAGGGGAAAACGGTCGCCGGATTTAAAATCGTAAGTGTAAGCCGTATTCTGCTTTTGAATGACGACCTTTAAGGCAGCGTCGCTTTGGGTATCGTATTGAATCCGGATCACGCCGCCGTTCACACCGCTTTTATCAAATACCGGGCCATCCCCGGCAAAGACTGTCGAAGCGATGATGAACAAGAAAGCAAAAATAAGGAAACCTAATGTGCTTTTCTTGTACACGAAAAACTCCCCTTTCGGTAACTGGCTGCCATCTTATCCAAGTAAGGAAGGCCCTATAGCTTTGCGTCACCGGTTTTCGCCGGCTTTGCCTTTATCGCTGGAAAGCATCCATTGATAAACTTATCCAATTCTATTACGCTCTTAGATTATCAAAAATTTGATTTTTCGACAAGCTCTCCCTTGATAATCAGTCTAAAAGTAGGATTTATCATCGGATCGCAGGTAATCAGCGTGATCGTTTTCTTCTTGCTTTGATCTAGCACCCAAGTTTCGTCCGGCTTGACCCGGAAGACATCGGTCACTATGTACTGATAATGCTCATCTCCGGTTTGGACCTCGATAAGGTCATGAACCTCGATTTCGCCCAATCGGTTGAAATTTCGGCCGTAGGTATAGTTGCGATGGCCAGCAATGGCATAATTGCCGACTTGTCCCGGCTTGCCAGTATGCTCAACGCTGGCGACTGATAGATTCATGTTTTTCTTCGTCGCACCGGTCAAAATCGGCAGCTTCAATTGGATTTTATCGATCTTTAATATTCCTTCTGCATGCCTGGCCGCATAATCGTCCTGCCTTTTTTTCTCTAGAGCACGCTTCCGCTCCTCTTCGTTCCCCGTTTGCCATTCGCTGGCAGACAGCGGGACTTCCCCATCTCTTCTTGATGGCTCCAATGTCGACTCAACCTCTGGCGAGTTGCCGATACCGATGTCCGATAAAGTCTCCTCGGTGTCTATTGCCTCCAGACTTTTTAGCAATTGCTTCTGCTTGTAAGTTTGAATCCACTCCTGGCCGGAGGGATAAAGAAACACACACAGCCCCGCCAAAATCAAGACTACAGAAATGAACCGTCTCATGCTGCTCCCCTTTGAATTAGTAAAGTAAAGAAACAAGGCAGAATATGATTCTGCCTTGTTCTTGGATTAAGCGCGTTTTCTTCTGGTCACTACGAGTCCTAGCAGAACCAGGAGCGCTCCGCTGACGTAGTATCCCCATCTGCTGGGTTCACCCGTCTTCGGCAGCACGCCACCGGTTCCGGCAGGAATTCCATTCACATCAATGTCTACATACTGTTCTTTTTCTTCTCCATTCGAACCAGTCACTTTAATGGTAAACTGATCCTTCCCTTTGAAGCCTTTATTCGGAGTATACTTCCAATTCCCATTTCCATCAACGGTCACTTTGCCGTTTTCAGGCTTCTTACCAACAGTCGGAGTCTTCCCGCCTGGAACGTCCACTTTCCCGCCAACCGGCTTCTCTTCCGTCGTCTTTTCTTTTATCGGCGTCGATGACGGTTTAGGAGATTGGCCAGGAGTCGACGTTGGTTTTACCGAAGGCGTCGGTTTTACCGAAGGCGTCGGTTTTACCGAAGGTGTCGACGTTACCGAAGGTGTTGGCGTCGGTCCGTTTGTCGGCGTCGATGTAGGTGCAATTGTCGGAGCGGTTGTAGGCTCCGGTGTTGGTGTCGGCGTCGGAACCCAACCGCCGCCGGTAATTCGCGTATTTTTCACGACAACGGTGAATGATTGATGTTCGTTGGTGATATCAACATTCACAGGCGTCCAGTTGAAATGATAGCCGACAGGCGACTTCGTCTCCGTGATCGTATACGTTCCGAAGGGCAACCCATCCATTACCGCTTTACCGTTTGCGTCTGTCGTGATGATACCGAGAGAGGTTCCATTAGCCTTCTTGATTTCAAATTCGGCCCCTTCCAGCTTGGTGCTTGTGTTGGCCGAATCCACCTTGTCGATAATCAATTCTCTCAATTTGTCATTCTTGATGGAAACCGGTACTTGTACAGGCTTCGTGGAATCAAGCGTTACAGTGGTCACCGGATCGGTTGGCAGTTGATACCCGTTTGGAGCCTTGATTTCGGTTACTGTATAGCTGCCGAAAGGCAATCCGTTCTTTGTTGCCTTTCCATCCACATCCGTCGTTACAATCCCGTAGGAAGTTCCGTCAGCAGCTTTGATTTCAAACTCAGCGCCTTCAAGCTTGACGGTTGAATCATCTGCATCCGTCTTTTCGATGGCCAAGGTACGCAGCTTCTCGTTATCAATGGTTTTCGTTACCGTTGCCGGCGATGTCGAATCAATGGTCACGATCGTTACCGGATTGGCCGGAATTTGATAACCGTTTGGAGCCTTGATTTCGGTCACGGTGTAGTTCCCGAAGGGCAGACCATCCTTTGTGGCTTTTCCGTCAGTACCGGTTGTAATGCTGCCATAGGAAGTTCCGTCAGCAGCTTTGATTTCAAACTCGGCGTCTTTAAGCTTGACGGTTGAATCATTTGCATCCGTCTTTTCGATGACCAAGCTCCGCAGCTTCTCGTTCTTGATTTGAACCGTTACATTCTTATTCGTTGCGTCCAGTGTGACCCCCGTTGTAACCGGATTGTCCGGAAGCTGATAGCCGGGAGGCGGGGTGATTTCCTTCAATGAATAAGTGCCATAAGTCATACGGTCGATGACGATGGTACCGTCAGCGGCTGTGCTCATTTCGCGAATAACGTTTCCTTTAGAATCAAGAATCTGGAAGAGCGCGCCGGCCAGCTTAACCGCCGGGTTTGCCGCATCCACCTTTTCAACAGTGAACTTGCCCCGTGTGCCGGTGCCTGTTCCCGATCCGCCGGTGATGTCGATGACGACGGTTTCCTCGGAGGTTTGATTCTGGATGGTAACGCCATCACCGGTCAGCACGACACTGTTGGACAGTGGCGTTCCATTCTTGGTTGTTGTGATTTCCGTTTGATAGTCGATGATGTACTCGGCGTATATAGGTGTTTTGAATTTCAGAGTATACGACTGTCTTCCTGTCGCCAGATCGACAATAGCAAAGGACAGATCGTAGTCAGCCGGATCGACCAACGTTTTACCCGGGTTTTTATAGACTTTAAAGCTGTTTTGTACATATTCATGGCCTGCACCCAAAGTGTCTACCAAGGTGGCGTTTAGAATCGTCGACAAGCTCTTGTTCAAATCGACGGACCAATCGATAATCAGACCGTTCTGCTTACCGGTTTTATCGACAAATACTGCCGAGTCCGAATACGGAACGCTGGCTGTATAGGTGTCCGTTCCGGAGGTAGCTGTATTGGTATATGCCGTTTGCGACTGGTTTACCAGCTGCGTCGTATAGACGATTTGATACGGTGTGGTGACAGGCGTAGTAAAGGTAACAATAAAATGTCCTTTGTCACTGTCAACGGTAAAACCGGTGGTCAACTCTGCCGATTTATCCGGAACGATGTTCCCATTGCTTTGAACCGTGTAAGGATAGATCTTCAGAGAACCGGGAATCAGCTCTTGATTGCCTTCCATCGTATCGCTGACAACCAGATTGCCGAGATCTTCCGACAAGTAATTGACGTTGAGCGTCCAATCGATTTGCCGGTTAGTTCTGTGCAGAACCCCGGATTTGCTTCCGCTATTAGCAGCCTGCGAGGTAATGGGCTGATTGGCTTCCTTCGGTACAGACCGAGCGCCTAATGTATCCTCGTTCCACGAAAAGACTGCCTTATTTTTATAGTCAACAGAGGTTGTCGGCGCAGTATGCCAATTTCGATCGAAGTTGGTTTCATACGTTATGGTATAAGTGGCGTTTTCTACATCGTTAAGGAAGGTAACAGTAAACCCGTCTTTCCAATCCGTCGAACCAGCCAAATGACCCATATTATAATCAGTGCCTGCTGTCAAAGTGCTGCTGCCCTTCTTGACTTCCAACGAAGAAGGGATAAACTCCAGCCCCTCGTTAGGGAAGGTGTCATTGATGACAACTTGCTTCATCGGTTCCTTTATCGGATCGATGGTCAATTTCCAGCCCATGGTCTAGGCACTGTAGTCGATGCCAGTTGTTGTCTTGTCAACGCTGTTGGCGATTCCCGGATTAACGTTCCAATTTTTCGTAACTCCGCCGGTGCCAATCCCGGCGCCGGTGCCTTTCAGGTTAACGGAGTTGTCGAAACCTGCTCCGTTGTTCTTGTTTACGTCCGTGATGGTAGTGGTGTATTCGATGCGGAAAGCGCTGGTGATGTTTCCAAAGTCCACATCAATAGAGGAAGCCGTCTTGTTAACGGTGTAAGAACTCGTCACTTCCGCACCCTTCGTTGGATTTCCGTTATTGTCGAACGTGAGCGGGTAAATTTTTACAGAGCTCGTATCCAACTTGTGTCCAGCCGCGATTGTGTCGACCAGGTGAGCTCCGACAATACTTTTCTGCCCCGTATTCACATCAACCGTCCAATTGATATGTTTATCGGTATAGTCAATAGAAGCCGCACCACTCTTAGTCAGCGGAGTTCCGATTTTAAAGCTGACGGTATCCGCAGCGTTACCTACCTTTGTCGCCCCATCGGACATCTCAGCACTATTTTTAAATGAGCTTTTAGTAGAAGCGACATCGATCGGCGTGGTGTAAACAATCTTGTACGCCTTGCTGGTCGTTCCCAAGCCTACGGTCAGCACATGGTTGGTAAAATCAAGACTATTAAGACTATTCGGCGGTACAAGTGTTTCCGTGTTTACACTTCCATCGTTATTCAATGTCAATTCATAAACGGAAACATCGGCAGTATTTAAGGTTAAGTCGGTAGGGAGCGTATCCGTGATTACTGCATCGGTCAAACTGCTCTCCGCTTTGTTGGCATAAACAGTCCAAGTAATCTTGGTCGGATTGAACGCCCGATCCACTGCACCTTTTTTCTCCAGCGAGCTTCCTCTTGTTACCCCAGCGGTAGCAGTTGAAGAAGCACCGTTAAAGTCCGCCTTGTTGGTGAAGGAGGTCTTGCTTGGATCGGTGATGGCCGTGTCATAAACCAAGCGAACGGCGCTGTCCAGATTGCCGAGGTCCACCGTAAACTGGTTAGTAGCCGCATTGACGACTGGCACCGGCTGCGGAGTGATTTCAGTTCCCAGTGACACGTTGCCGTCAAGATCTACATCCAGTTTATAAAGATGGAATGAACTTGGATCGGGATTCAACTTTGCATCAAACGTATCGGTAACCGTTCCATTGGAAACCGTCGCCAACGTTTTGTTGATGTCCACCGTCCACTTGATCTTGTCAGCGTTCATCGTCTTGTTCGGCTGGCCAGGAAACTTCTCAACCGCTTTACTTACATTGTTCGGGGCGAATTTGATCGTAAAGGTCTTGGTCGCCGCACCGCTGATAGGAAAAATAAATGAAACCGGATTGGTCCTTTGAATCGTTGCCAGCTCGAAACGAGTATCGATCTGTACCGTTCCATGAACCTGCAGCGCCGTCTTGGCGAACTCGTTGAAGGTCAGTCGCAGCATTCGAGTATTTTTCGTAAGAGTCCATATCCCAACGGAATCGCCGTCATTAACCAGATCGCCGTGGGCATCGTTGCCGATTCTGAATCCGTCTGGAACTGCTACTTCAATATAGTCCCCATCGTTAATTCCGACGGAATCGTCAATCGACCAATTATAAAACAACGAGACATCCGAGGTTTGCCCTATAGGCTCCCCAATGGGCGTGTTGTCTTTAACTTCCTTCCCGTTAATCAGCAACTTGTCAATGGTGACCGATGCTTCAGTAGCGCTCAGTGGTCTGACGCCATCAGCATGAACCCAAGGAAGGATTCCGGGAAAAATCCCATTAATGCTCGTAACAATCAGCAGCATGATGAGAACCATACTGATCGTTCTCCGCCGCTTATTTTTGAGACGCATAATACTTGTACCCTCTTTCCATTGTAGAATCTCTTATAAACTAACAATTATTGTAACATGATATTCTCACAAACTTCTCACACAATTAGTGAAAGAAGGCACTGCTCGTATCCGAGTTGACAAAATCTTCATAAAGCATGCGGATTTCTTCACTCGGCGGCAAATCCAGTTCATCTTTTAGTAACCTTGTCAGCGTTTCATAGTGCTGTATGAACCGGATACGGTCCCCCGTTGTCCGATAAATGAGAAGCAGTAGCTGATGAAACTCCTCTTCCAGCGGATAAAGGGAAAGCACCCTATGGACTTTATCCTCAGCTTGCTTGGATTGGTTCCTTTCCATATAATAACGAACCAGCTTTTTGGCAAGATGCAAATATCCTCCGGCCATTTCCTGTCGCCAACTTATACTCCAAAAATAGTCCTTATCGCCAAATACACTCCCCTTATATAAAGCGAAGATTCTCTCAAACTCTTGAATGTTGTTCTCAGACACCTCTTCGTTCTGAGCCACAAAATCCGCAAAATCATACACATCACAATCGATCTCATTTGTGACCATATAATAGTTATCATTGTGGTTCTCGATCGAGAGGTTGATCTGAGCTTTTTGGAGCGCCTGCCTCAGCCTATATATACCGTTATACAGATTATTCTGAGCCTTAACGGGGTCCAAATCGGACCAGAGCAGCTCCTGAAGCTTTCTTTTGTCAACGCTCTGCCCACGTCGATACAAAAAATAAGCAAACAGCTCCTCCGTTTTGCGAGTAGCCCATTTCAGCGGGGCGCCCATCTTGTCCTGGATGAGGAATTCGTCGAAGATGACCACTTTGCATCGGTTTTCAATTACTTGCAATCCTGATAGCTTTGATTTTATCTTCAAGAGCTTCTTCGCTACAATTTCCATGTGTTTCATTCCCACTGGCTTCAGCAAGTAGTGACTGGCGTCCACCTGAAAAGCTTGAATGGCATACTGGTCATATGCGGTTGTAAAGACAATCTGTATTTCTTCGTCGTATGCCTTTATTCTTCTTGCCGTCTCCAAACCATCCATACCGGGCATTTCAATGTCTAGGAAAACAACATCAGGATGAAGATTTCCAAGTTCCTCGCAAGCGCGTATCGGGCTTGTAAATTCTCCGACAATCTGGAAATCCCCCTGTTTCAGCATCATCCGCTTCATGAGCTCCAGAGCCGGAGCTTCATCATCGATTAACATCACTTTCAGCATCGCACTAACCTCGCAGTCAAGAATTCAAAATCTGGATCTCTTCTTCAAGCGGAAGTATCATCACAACCTCGGTTCCGTGTCCGTTTCTACTAGAAAAGGTCAAAGAGGCATCGCGAAGGGATAATATCCGTCTCCTAACATTTTGGATGCCGATACCAGTTCCTCTTGAGCTTTTCCGAGAGTCGGATAGCAGCGTCATTTTCTCCTCCGGGATGCCGATACCATCGTCGCTTATGGTAATTTTCAGCATGTTCTGCTCCTTATTAACGGAAATAACAACGCAGCCTCCCTCTTCTTTGCCCCTTAATCCATGACGGATCGCGTTTTCGACTAAAGGCTGAATGCTCAGCGGCGGTATCAGGATCTGGTTCAGTTCCGGATCGACTATGTATTCGACGCGCACCCGTTCCCCGAAGCGGGCTTGTTCGATAGCGGCATAGGCTTGTACAAGCTCAAGTTCCCGCTGTACGGTAACATAACGGTCTGCCTCACTCGTATCAAAGGTAAGCCGCAAAAATCGGCTGAAGTCCGTCAACAGCTCGGCTGCTTTATCGCTATCCGTGTAACTAAGAGAAATGGCGGTATTGATCGTGTTGTATAAAAAATGCGGTTTGATCTGGACTTGAAGGAAGTCCATTTCCTTCCTAATCAATCGCTCATTCAGCTGTTTCTTCTGATTGTACGAGTTGACCAATGTCATGGCGAGGCTTAACACCATCGTGCCGATAAACGCCGTGAAGCTGATTTTATCAACCAAATCCGTGCGGAGGATGGACAGGTTGTGCAAATAATCGCCGATCCAAAACATCAAGAGCGAGATCAGCGAAGCATTTAAGAGTACCAACTCGTTACGTTGTAAGATGACCTTCTTTTTCCGCCAAAACAGAAAGGAAAAAATACCGACCATACTGTACATGAAAGTTAAATAGATAAGCCAATGGAGCGGTTGTGCCAAGAAAACGAATGTGGAAAATGGAAAAATTAGAGAACATATGACGAGAAGCGGGACTGGAACGAGAAAGAGCTTGACCATCCAACCAGGCATAAGCTGCTCTTCCAAGGATCGGATAAATAATGCGAGAAAGGGAATAGCGGCAAACATAGAGAGGCTTTGCAATATCACGGCTAAATGAAAGGGAATGTCTGGGTATGCCCGAATCAAAATCTTTTCATCCCAAAGTAAAAGGTTCATAGAAAAAATCAGGAAGAATAGTCCGAGATACAGATAGCCGCGGATCGTACGCCTCATGAAAAAGATAGCTAGATGGTAAGCGCCGAACACAGACAGCAAAAAGAAGGTGGCCAGATTCATGCTGTACCGATCGGACTGAACCCGGGTGATATCGTTTTGCAGGCCGAAGTAGATCGGTTTGAGAATTCCCCCGTCCAGGGTATCGTAATTTGCCACTTGAACGACAATTTCCACAACGCTACCTTTGATGGAAAAATAGGTGGTATACGGCAGATTGCCCGGTTTATAGCTTACGGCGTGAGACGACGGGGTTCCACTTTCTCCGCGCAATTTTCCATCGACAAAAAGCCGGTTGGACGTTTGAATATTGGTCGTCTTGATGCCATAGGTTTCCGAATCCGGTGCAATATGCAGGATGAGACGATAAGTCGCATACCCTTGCGCGTCTGTATGGGTCAAGGCCATGCGCCCTTTCCATGTGGATGGCACATTTTTGAAGTCAGGATTCATGAGATTTCCTTTATGAAAATCCTCGGGGGTAAGCATCTGGTCCGGATAAAACTCCCACTCCCCGTTCAGCAAGAGATTTCCTTTCTGGTGGAAATCCCAACTGCTGGCGTCCATCACACCTTGTTCGGCGCGCAAATTCCCCATTTTCGGAAACGTCTTATAGTGGGGAACGATAAAAATCAAACCATAGATAATCAGAATACCCAAGATGATGACGATTCTCTTGCGCGCTTCCACGTAGTCGATCTCCTAACTCGAATAGTTCAATCAAGTACATTGATTGTTGCACAAATCTCAATTCAATTATAACAACCGAATGAGTCCCGTCATCCTTACCACCAGTTATCGCCTGTTTTAGCAGGGACCCCTTCCCTTTTTGCGATCAGGGGAAGCGTAATGACAACCTCCGTACCTTGTTCACTGCCACTTTTAATTGTAAGTGCCGCATCTTGTAAGGTCGATATCCGTCTTTGCACATTTTGAATGCCGATTCCCGGGCCTGTCCATTTGGAACCGGTCAATTGGGATAAACGTTCAGGAGAAATACCGACTCCATCGTCCCGAACGATAATTTGTAACCGATCTTGAACTTTGCAGAGGCCGACAAAAATTCGCCCGCCTTCTTCTCTACCCCCAAGCCCATGGCGAATGGCGTTCTCCACTAAAGGTTGGATGCACAACGGGGGGATGCAATACGAATACAACGCCGGATCGACATCATATCCGATGAATATGCCCTCGCCGAAACGGGCTTGCTCGATGGCGGCATAGGCTTTTACCAGTTCCAGTTCCCGTTCTACGGTTACATAGCTTTCCTCTTCATTGGTATCGAAGGTGAGCCGCAAATATCGGCTGAAGTCGGTGAGCAGCTCCGCAGCTTTTTGATTGTCGGTACGACATAGGGATGTAACGGTATCAATGGTGTTATGCAAAAAATGCGGTTTAATCTGCACCTGCAAATAATTCATTTCCCGTTTTATCAGCTGTTCGCTAAGCTTTTCATTCTGCTCGTATGTATTGGAGAAGTTGGCGGAGAGGGTCAGGCCCAATAAAGCAATAAGTGCCGTAAAACTGATCGAATCTAATAAATCCGTACGCAATATCGAAAAATTGTGCAAATAGACGCCGATTAGAAACAGAAGCAAGGAGCAAAGTGAACCATACAATAACAGCAGCTCGTTCTTCCGTATCTTCAGCAGCAGTTTATGCCTGTATAATCGGGTGACGCGAAATAGCACGCATATAATGAAAGTCACGTAGGTGAGCCAAAAAAGCGGCACGGCCACTTTGACATAGATGCCATATGAAAAAACCAACGCACAGATTACCAGCACCATGGCAGGACGGGTGGCAATCCAAAACAACCAGCGTGGCATAAGCTGATGGTCCAGACTGCGGATGAACATGGCGAGGAAAGGAACCGTCAGCATGAGAGAAAGGCTTTGCAGCACACCGGTTATTCCGAATGGAATGGACGGGTAAAACTGCATCACAAGCTTTTCGTCCCAGAGCATGAGCACAAAGGAGAAGAACAGGAAGAACAGGCCGACGTGCAAATAACCGCGAGGGGCCTTCTTGATGCAATAAATGAAGAGATGATAGATCGCAAACACAAACAGCGTCAAAAAATGAACCATGTTCATCCCGTACCGGACCGCTTGCAGTTGAGTGATATCGTTCTGCAGCCCGAAATAGAGCGGACTAATAATACCAAGGGAAAAATTGTCATAATTAGCAACCTGTATGATGATCTCCAAATCCCCCTGGTCTACCGAAAAATAGGTGGTATACGGAAGATTGGTCGGTTGGTAAGTCGCCTTGCTAGTGGACGGCTTTCCCCGTTCTCCCAGAAGATCGCCATTGATATATAACCGGTTGGACGTTTGAATGTTTGTGATTTTCATGCCATACATATCCGGATCTGGCTGAATATGCAGGATGAGGCGATAGGTCGCATATCCGTGCCCTGCCGGCTCGTCCGCATCCATGCGGCTGACCCACGCAGCAGGAACATGGATGTAAGCAGGCTTAGGCGCATGGCCATTCCGAAAATCCTCGGGGCTCAGCAATTGCCCGCAGTAAAATTCCCACTCCCCATTCAGCAAAATATTTCCCTTCCGGTGGAAATCCCACCCTCTTGCCTCCATCACCCCCCGTTTAGCTTCAAGCCCTCCCATATTGGGAAATGTCTTGTTATGGGGAATGATAAACGAAATCAGATACATGAGAATGATACCTAATATGATTGACAGAGATGCGACCCTATTCCTTGCTATCACTGTAACGAATCACCAAATTTCACCATTGTTATCCTATCTTCTATCGGATTCGGCAGATAAATATATGATAGATAGACGATGCCTGTTCTGGAAAAGTTGTGATATCCAAGCGAAAAAAGACGCTTCCGAACATCCGGGAGCGCCTATTGTTTCTTCTCTAGAGGAAATCTACTTTTTATTTATAAAAACATTCCGCCGGAAGCTTCAATTCGCTGAGCATTCACCCATCCCATCTCCTGCGTACACAAGGCTGCAACGATACCGCCGATATCATCGGGTTCGCCGACCCTGCCCAAAGCCGTTACCGAACCGATGAATCCGTTAAGCTGGGGATTGTCCCGAACCGTACCACCGCCGAAATCGGTGGCGATCGCTCCCGGCGCAACGACGTTGACTCGTATGCCTCTTGCGCCTAGTTCCTTCGCCAAATATTTCGTCAGCACTTCAACGGCCCCCTTCATCGCGGCGTAGGCTCCGCTTCCTTCCAAGGCAAAACGGGTCAAACCTGTAGAAAGGTTAACGATGCCTCCGTTATCGGTCAGGAGCGGCAGCAGCTTTTGTGTCAGGAAAAAAACGCCCTTAAAATGTACATTCATCAGGCTGTCGAACATCTCTTCCGTCGTTTCCGCAATAGGAGCTTTAACGCCAAATCCTGCGTTGTTGACCAGAAAATCAAACTGTTCCCGGCCCCATTTATCCTTCAGCAATTCGGACAAAGCCGCGGCAAACCCATCGAAAGAAACAACCAAACCGGCATCAAGCTGTAAAGCCGCCGACTTTCTGCCCGCCTTTTCGATCTCGCGAACAACCGCATCCGCCTGCTCCTTTTGGGTATGGTAAGTAACGATTACGTCTATCCCTTTTTTCGCCAAAGCCAGTGCGGAATTGCGTCCCAGTCCGCGGCTGCCGCCGGTTACCAATGCGATTTTTGCACTTGTTTCCATCGCTTCATCCATCTCCTCTATAAGGTCTCACTCCACTTGATCAACGTGTAACGATGATCTATAGTGAGCGTATCACTTCGAGTTCACTCTAAGTCAAGGAAAGGAACCTGGACAGAATATGGAATACACCATTCAAGATGTCGCCATAAAATTCAATTTATCCCCGCACACCTTACGCTATTACGATAAAGAGGGACTTCTTCCCTTTATCACAAGAAATCATGCAGGCAACCGGGTATTCTCCGACGTGGACCTGAACTGGCTTGGCTTGATCATCTGCCTGAAGGATACGGGAATGCCCATCAAGGAAATCAAACAATACTCCGACTGGTGCAAGTTGGGCAGCGGTACTATCGACTCCCGCAAAGACATGCTGATCCGACATCGAGAAACGGTTACAGCTCAAATCGAAGAGTTGAAAGCAAATCTTAAATTGATCGATAAAAAAATCGAATCTTACCTTTAGGAGAGATACCCTTGGAAATCCAGATTACCGAAGCAAAGACGGAGGAAGCAGCCATCATCCATCGCATTATGCGGGAAGCTTTTCAGGAATATGCCGAACGTTTAGTGCCACCTTCCGGTGCTTTGCGTGAAACCGTGGATGACATCATCCGCAAAATGAACTCTGGCGGCGCGATCATCGCCCGGATTGGAGACGCAGCCGTAGGAGCAGCGCAGTATTCCTGGAACGATGGCTATCTGTATATCGGGCGGGTATCTGTTATGCCGGATTACCGCGGCCTGGGGATCGGCAAGTACATGATGGAGCATATCGAAAAGCTTGCCGCAGCAAACCACGTTTTTGAGACACGTTTGGGGGTTAGATTGTCCATACCGCAAAATGTCGCTTTTTATAAAAGCCTGAAATATGAAGTGCTTGAGAAGCACGATTACCCCGACAAGACTGATAGTTGGTATATCATGAATAAACGGCTGTCAGATGAAGTACATCGCCTGGCATAGGATTGAGCCTAGACAGAAAAGCATAAGACAGCTTCTCGCTGTTGCCCAGCTGATCGTTACAGCGGCTTTCTCCATGTCTCGCCGATAAGCTCCGGACCGAAGCTATTGTGCTTTTCCTCAGCGATCCGTTCAAATCCCAGCTTGCGGTAGATGCTTCGTGCTTCCGTCAATACATGATTAGTCCATAATATCATTTCCCGGTATCCCGTTCTTTTAGCAAAAGACAATGCTTCTTCGACTAACTTCGTGCCTAGTCCCATTCCTCTTGCTTTTGGATCAACCAACAGCAGGCGGATCCTCGCCGCTTCCTCGTTATCTTGAACAACCATGATCGAACCGATGATTTCGCCGCCCATCTCGGCAATCCAACACCGCTCTTTATTCGGATTGAAGTTTTGCAGGAACTGGGCGGCGATTTGGGATACCGAAGCCTCAAAACGTTCATCCCAGCCATACTCCCGGGAGTAAAATCGACCGTGCATGTGAATGATCATTCCGATATCGCCCGGCTCAAGAGAGCGTAGAATAAAAGGCTGCGCGTACTTATAGTCCTTCGCCAATAGCTCTTCTATCGTTTGCATCGCTTTCAAAAGCCGCGCTTGTTCCGTTTCACCCAGATCTGCCAGCATTCCTTCCACTTCTTCGTTCGACCGGCGGTTTAGAGGCGCATACGCTTTCTCCCCTTGTTCGGTAAGCTGAAGAATCATCCTTCGCCCATCTTTCTCCGAACGGTCCTTCCCGATCAGCCCTAATTGCTCAAGCTTCGATAAAATGCGGCTTAAGTAGCCAGGATCAAGCCCCAGCTCTTTGGTAAGCTCGGCCGCTGTTAAATCCTTACGATGAGCCAGCTCATACATGACGCGAACTTCCGTAAGCGAAAAAGAACTGTGGACCAGTCCTTCCTGAAGAGCGCCTATTTCCCGGGTGATAAAGCGGTTAAACTGTCGCACCCTTTGAACCCGTTGATCCAACGACGATGCTTCCATAATCCCCCTCCTTATCATCCAAGTTTACTCAATTGATTGCTTTTGTCAATTATTTTGTTGCTTTTATCAATGAACTAAAGAACTTCTTCCGGAATAGCAAAAATTGATCATTTCGTTTTGTGATTTTTAATGCAGTGGTTCGGCGTCATGCATTGTACGATACTTGTCGTAATATAACCATTTTAAACATAGTGGGAGGGACATAGTACATTTTCAAATGACTACCGAATCATCAACAAGCGATCGCCCGAGCTTTCACGGAAGACATGAAATGTGGGTAGATGAAGAGGCAAAAGTCTTTCGCATCAACCTTTTCGGTTTCTATAGCATCGAGGATGCTGAGCAGTTTTTCATCGACTATCAGAGGCACACCGCATCGTTAAACAAGGCAGAATACAACATCGTCATTGACTGCATCCATCTATCGACCTTCCAACCGGACGTCCTGCCATACTTGGAAGAAGCCTATAGAGCATATGCTGATTTCAAGGGGGTACATTTCATCAATCCGTTGACACCAGTCGGACAAATACAATTGAAGCGGATTGCCCGCGAAGTCAATCTTCTGGAACAATTTCATTTTGTGAAAAGCTTTGATGATCTGCAATTGATATAAGCCGCGCAAATGAAAAACACGCCTACCCGGCTGTCCGGTGGCGTGTTTTTCTGTTTCCCCTATCTCAGCGGCCGATTGTACCCTTTCTCTCCATAGGGCTGCAGCTTTTCATGCCATACCTTTTCCATGACCGTCATTTCCCAGCGCACATCGCTGAGCTCTCCGGCATCCTTTTGCTCCAACACCTCATATTCAAAAACGCCTGCACCGAATTCCTTCCATTCCTTTTGCAGCTCCAAATTCGCGAACCTGCCCATATCCAACTGAGCGGTGATGGTCATCCATTTATTTTTCAAATTAGGATAGGCGCCAATGTATATTTTTCCGTTGACGGTATTTTTGATTTGGATGACACCCATGAAAATCTTGATTTGACTATACGCTTCTTGCAGTTCTTTGCGCCGGCTTTTATCCATGATCCTACTTACCCCCTTAACTCTGAATTTCAGTTTTACTAAATTACTAATCTACTAATATCATGGTCGCAGTGAAAAGTCAACCTTGCTCGCAAAAACAGCACAAGAGCTGCATGGATAAAAAAAAGCCGCCCTTCACAAAAGTAACGGGTTTCTTTCGGACGCAAAAACAAAATTGACAAAGTAATTGGCACTAAGTTTGGGCGTTATTGATCAAAAAAGACAGCGATAATCGCTGTCTTTTTTGACTTGCTGTATGATATTATTTCCCCTTATATGCTACCGCATCAATTTGAACTTTAAGCCCATTAGGACCGCCTTTGTGTGCAAATTCCGTGGAAATAGTCTTTCTCGCAGGATAATTTCCTTTAAATCGTTGCTTGAAAACCTTCTCCATTACAGGGATATCCCAAACATCTCTGAGCAATACATCTACTTTAACTACTGAGTCCAAAGTTAGATTTACTTTTTCTAATCTCTCGCTCATGTTATGGAGAGCGCCTTCTACTTGTTCATCAATTGTGCCTCCAACATTTCCAACGCAGAAACTTAAAAAAATAAAATCTCCTGCTTCAACAAAACCAGAATAAGCATTATCTTCGTTTACTTCATACCTAATTATCTCGCTCATTGGCACTTCATCACCTCAAACGATTGAATTGGATATTATTAACACCACTCATCATGATAGAACAAATGTTCGTGATTATCAAGTTCCAGATTTGTTATTTCACATTACCATCACTAGAAAGCCATTCGAAGGAAACCAATGAAAACTTTATACAAAAAGAAAAATAGACATCCAAACCAAGGTCAGTTTGAATGTCTACTTTATAGTCAATTAAGCACTTTGCACCTAAAAGGAGAACCCGTTATTGATAAAAGCGGCGGCCCTCTCATTACTGAAGCTTGCCGAGTTCAGCGGATGTTCCCCAATTTTCCAGCTCCTTGCCCAACGACTCCGTGCTGCGGCTCAATTCGCTTAGATCGTACTTTGCGGCGAAGTCTGCCCGATGAAACGTGAGATGAACTCCATACGCTGACTCGTCCAGTTCATAAGCTGATGATGTGTTTCGAAAAGCAAAGGTGATATCGTCCACATTATCGATCATGGCGAACAAGACGAGAGCATTCTTGCTGCAAATTACGGCCAGATCCGAATTCGGACCGAAATCGGTTGGAACGGAGGCTCTGGGAACATTGGAACTAGCCGTCGGTTCATAAAATGCCGTAAGTCCATAGGGCTGCCGGGCTGTTTGCAAAGCCAAAAAATGCTGAACGTAGAAGGGATCGGGAGAAAGAAGTTGCGCAATCAACCGGCCATCTTTCACGTGATTGCCCACGTAGGGGTTCCTGTCTTGGGCAATTCGATCGAGATCGTACCCTGCATATAAAACCACTGGAGGCGAAACTGACCCACGGCCTGTTTTCGGCGTATTGCCGTTCTGACTGCCGGATGCTGTCACCGCACCTACTACCAGTGCGCTGCCGACTAACAAGATCGCAATGGCTAAAGAGACGATCGTAACCCTGCTGCTTTTTGGTTGGGACCGCATAATTGCGGCCAATCTTTCCTTCAGATGCCGCTTTTGTTCGCTCATCGCCCCGGAAAAGAGTGATCGTCTCGTTGATCCCAGAGCCGCCATAGCGATCAGCGTATTCCCGTATCCTTGTTTTTCATGGGCATTCATTTTCCGGATGACGGACTCATCGCAGCTCAGCTCACATAACCGGTCGATTTCTTTAGCGGCATAGTGAACAAGGGGATTGAACCAGTGCAGACAAAGAGCTGCCTGTGTCAACCATTTGTAACTCAAATCCATCCGTTTAAAATGAGTGAGCTCATGCAGGCAAATATAGCGCAGCTCATCGTCGGTGTAGGTGTGGTTCGGCAATAGAATAGCAGGCTGCTTGAATCCCACCAGCATCGGGGTCGTGACTAGCGGATTCAAATAAAACTCCACATGCCCGCGTAGGCCCAGTTCCCGTCTGCATGTTTCCAGAACGGACCGCATGTTTGGTGACGTGACCGCTGTGTTGCCTACCTTTAGCCGGTTGGTAAACCGTTTGTATCCTATCCAGCGGTATAGGAACATGCCGATGGCGCCGATGATCCAGACCCGCCACAGGTAGGGCCATAGCTTCCATACAAGATGATCTTGCTTTGGCTGATCTTGATCTGATGCATCCGCCACTTTTTCCGTATGAGTATTTGAAACCGGCAAAGAATCTGTAACACCCTCGTTTGACTCTACAGCAACAGCCGGAGCCTCCGAGAAACCAAGAGCGGAATGAACAGCCCCGTTTCGCTCAAGCCAGCCGCCTATGACATTCGGCTCCAGTGTGACCGGCAGCAGTAAGCGCGCCACGACGATCAGCCAAATATAATACTGCCATGTGTGAGAAAACCAGCGGCGAGCAAAGGGCCTCAGCGTGAGCAAAACAACCGCGATTAGCGAACCTGAAACCGACAGGGATAGGAAAACGGCAAACCACTCACGCATCTTGCCCCTCCACCTTAAAAAACGCCTTCAGCTCATCCACATCATCTTCGCTTAGCTTACCGCCGTGACAAAGAGCGGCGACCAAATTTTTTACACTGCCTTTGTACAGCTTGTCAGCCATTTCCTGCATTTGAAAGGCCGTAAAATCCGCCTCAGTTATATTCGGTGAATAATAGAGGACATCCCGCTTTTCGGCGTTGATCACCTCTTTATCCTGAAGCCTGCGGATTAACGTCAAGATAGTCGATTTCTCCCAGCCTTTTTCCGCTTGCAGCTCGCTGCGGATGGAGACCGACGATACAGGCGCATCTGATCTCCATAAAATCTTCATGACCTCAAGCTCGGCATTGGATATCTTCTCGGCCAGCTCCATGGTTTCAGCACCTCATTTCACAGTCTACAATTGTAACCCACACTCAGTCTACAACAGTAAACCGTTAGCTGTCAACCCATTAGCGGAAGCCGCCGAAACCTATTCTTTAGCTTCAAAAGGAATATTCACCTGCACCGTATAGCTGACGCCGGGCTGCAAATCCTTGATGACTCCACCCTCAGCCCTGCGACCATCGAGATACACTTCTATTTCTTGCACGCCTTCCGCCCGTGTCATTTCTATGGCCAGTTTCGCCCCGCGAAATTGGCGCTTCACTGTAGCCTTTTCCCAATGGGAAGGAAGCTGTGGCTTGATTTGCAGCCCCTGTCTGCTTCCTTTCAGCCCAAACAGCCCGTCGATCAAAATCCGATAAACCCATGAAACCGTACCTGTGTTAAACAGGTGGCTGGATCGGCCGGCGGTGCGGGGGAATTGCCGGTAGGCGCCGCGGTAATAGTTAGGGATGAAAACAGGCAGTTGACCCCGTCTGACGAAATCATCAACGTCCGGGCCTGGGATCATTTTCCGAAGCAGTCGATAGGCGTTGTCCTGTTCCTTTACTGCGTACAACCCATAGATATAGAAAGCGGCGGCATGATTATAGACAGCTCCGTTCTCCGCCGTTCCCGGATGCTTTTGGGTCACACGGCCCACATCTTCCCGCATCGCCGTATAAGAAGGGGCCAGCTTTTCCACACCATATGGGGTTTCCAACTGCTTGCTTACTTCATGCAGGAGCTTCTCGCGCTTCTCCTTATCAGCAGCACCGCTTAACAGCGCCCATCCTTGCGGATTGATGAAGATGCGGCCTTCCTGATCCTTGCTGATGCCGAAGGGCACATTATCGTCCGTTATGCCCCGAATATACCAATCCCCATCCCACAGGTAGCGGTTGACCGTTTCATTGGTTTTCTCCGCTTCTTCACGGAAATCTTTCCCGGCATCCAGCCTGCCGCTTGCCTCGCAAATATTCGCCCAGACCGAAAACGCGTATGCCGTGGCGATGGTCAGCCAGCCGGAGACGCCTTTTCCTTTGTAGCCCACCATATTCATCGGGTCGCACCAATCGCCTTGATTGATATAATTCAACCCCCGCTCGTCCCGGTCGCCAATCAGCCAGCGCATCGCCCGGTCGATGTGCTCCGCTACGGTTGCCGTTTCCTCTTCGCCGGCATAAGCAACGACTTCCTCCAGGATGGAGTAATCGTCTGTTTCGTCCAAATAAGTGTCCAGACAAATGGGCAGCCAAACGCAGTGATCCGTATGGGGCACCTGGTTGATATATTTCAGTTCGGCTTCCTCATGCAAAATAATGCCGTCCGGCATCGCCCCACTTGCCTTTTGCTGGCTTAGCGCCGTGAGAAAAGCGGCTCGGGTAACGGACGGAGTGATGTAGCTCATCCCCATATTGTCTTGAAGATAGTTGCGGGTTTGGGGATCAGTCGTCAGCCGGTTGGTTATGCCATGGTAGTACATTTGCCGGGGAAGCCAATGGTTCACCATGTTGTCCAGTCCGGCGTCCGGCGTGTCGATTTCGATGCACCCACACCCTTCATTGATATATTCCGCATATTCCCGCTCAGCTGATTCGAAACCGGTTTCCCCGTCCACGTTCTTATGCAGGAAATACGTTTCCCGAATACCGGCGATTTCCGCTTCCGTTTTCGCCGGACCGAAAAGAAAACGGTATTCCCGTTCCTCGCCGGGCGCAAGCTCCAAGCGGTACTGCAAAACGGCAGCCGGCATTTCATAGCGGGCGTCACCGTTTGCCAAGGAATCGTCTTGAATAGCCGACGGCAGAGTGATGCCGCCTTCTCCTTCGAAAGCTTCTTGACTAACCTCCCAGGAGTAAGGCTTTTGATCGGCAAGCAGGAACGTTTTGTCCTTCAGCTTTTTGATCTTGTCGTATTCCTGGTATTTCTGGTACGGCGATATCGAAGAGCAAACGATGCCTTGCAGATCATCTTTATATTCACCGGATTGATTCATCCAGCTCATGTATCCTACCGAGAAATAGGGGTATATGCTCAATTCACGTTTTTTGCCCGCAAGGTTGGTCACCTTAATCCGCCACTGTTCCAACGGGTCCTCCTTCGGCAGGCTTAAGCTCATTTCAATACGAATGTCATGATTCTCGACCTTCCAGGCAATCGTATGCTTTCCCACCGTAAACGTATATTGATCCGGCTGCGTACGAACCGGTTCATAAGGAGCCGAAAAAACCGCCCCGCTCTCCTCGTCCTTTACATATACAAAACGCCCCGGGTGATGGGCATAGTAGGGCTGCTCCGGCTGCATGAACGTCTTCGCTTCCAAATTGGGGGCATGGGAGTACTTCGCCGGCTCCGGCTGCATAAACTGAGCCACCGCATATCCGCGGCAATTCATATGGATCATCATCCGCTCATTCCACAGAAACCCCGAAGCCTTCGGCAGCAGCGTCGGACTGGTCAACTCATAGCTTTTTTGATTGTCAGATGGTCCAAACAACATCTTCGTCATCTCCAAATCCGGTTTCTCTTTTCATTCGACAGGTTGCATGTCCTTCTTATCGTATCACGAAATCGTACCGGCAAAAAAAGAAAACGGCATTTCTGCCGTTCTCCTAAGGGTTTGTCGAATTTGCCGGTTGAGCGGTACCGTTGTCTCCCGGTGCTTGACCGCCTGTTGCCTGCCCGCCGCCTTGCATGCGATCCTGCCCATTTTGGCCGGGACCGCCGCCGCGCATCTCACCTGTTCCGCCGCCCAATTGCCCCTGCTGGAATTGCCCTGGATTAAAAGGGCGATGTACCATTTTACCGCCGAGATGGCCGGTATACATAACGAGAACCACAGCTACCAAAGATGCGATCAAGTAGATGGGGGAACGGCCGACGTCTTTCTTCTTCCACAGCCAGATGCCTATGCGCACCACGCAAAGTACGATCGCCAAGATCATCGTTAGTTTTCCGTACATCTCATGGGTTTCCACGTCCGAATTCCGCATCATCTGCGGTCCCGTCAGCACTGCAGCAATGGTACTTAACGTGCCGACAACGAGGCAGACAAGTGCGGACGAATGCCATTCGCGTTTTTTCCAAATCAACCCCGCAAGGTCGAACAAGAAGCTGAACAGTAACAAGACGATAGGGAAATGAGTGATGATAAAATGCTTGTTATCCCAAATATAGTTCATGCGGTTCTTCCTCCTCGTTTTTACACTACGTTATGTAGTTTTAATGTGTTAAGGAAAACGCCATTGCCGATCCTGCGGCAAGACGCATCCTATTATCCTGCTAAAAAAGACCGAAAACGACGAACGTGAAAATGACAACGGAGATGCAGCTGGCAACTACTGGCGGTCGGAAAGCCGGCTTAAACTGCGGATCCATCAGCTGTTTGAGGCGAAGATTGAGGGCCGTGCCGGCGAAGGAAACATTGCCTAATGCCGATGGGGTCCCTTGGCCCCGTTTAATAAGAACGAGCAATGCCCCTCCAAGTCCAGCTGCGCTGCCTGTTGTTTGAACCGCGTGACGGTCGGCCATCAGCTCGATGAGCACCTTATACTTGTCCATCACCCATTTGTAAATAGGAATGTACCAAAACGTCAATGCCAAAAGGGATAGCAGTAACATCGCCAAAGGATGCTTCTTCATCAGATGGAACTTCTCATGGGCAATGACCGCACGCAGCTCGACAGAGCTTAAAGTGCTGATTAATCCTGTCGACAACACGATCCGCGGCCGCAGCACGCCAATGGTCATTGCAACAGGTTCATTATGATCGATGACGGTCAAGTCCATTGGAGATAGTCCGTGTTCAGTACAAAGGAGCCGTTTCCGCTCTTCGTCCCCTAGGCGAAGCTCCAGCTTGCGCCACCGCAAGCTTGCGGCGATTTCTCGAATAACTGCGCCGAGAGAAATCATGAGCGTGCTTCCCACTAAAAAGATCATCAAGTTCATCCTCACGGGCATTCCGATGAACCGCAAATACTCGATACATAGATTAAACAGGTTCATGGGCATCCGGATATGGAAAAGGAACTGACCCAAAAACATCGCAAACTGCACAAAAACCATACCCGCGGTTAGCATGACGAAGATTAGCATCCAATTGGAACGCTTTTCCCACATGGCTTACTGCTCCTCTTTCCATTTTTCAATTTGCCGTTCCAACTGCTTGAGCAGCTCAGGATCCACTTGCTCCATGGCATCAACCAAATGGGTGACCGCCAAAGAACCGAATTCTTTTACCAGATCGTAAGACAGTTCCTTCGACTGTTCCTCAAGGAATTGCTCTTTCGTAGCAACCGCGCTGTATTTGTACGATTTCTCCGACAGTTTTTTTTGCAGGATGCCCTTATCCACCAACCGGTTCATGACGGTCATGATTGTATTGAAGCTCATCGTTTTCTCTTCATTGATTTTCGCGTTGACCTCTTTAATCGTCACTGGCTGCGCTTCGCTCCAAATCACCTCCATAACCTTGGCTTCAAGTGGGCCGAAAAAGCGGTTTAACCCGCTGCCCTGGAACTTAAACGTGTTCACTCTCACTGCTATGCACTCCTTTTGTCGGTACACTACAAATTATAGTGTGGCGCAATCTCCTTCGTCAAATCAGATGGACAACAAAAAAAAGCAACCCCCGAGGGCTGCAAGTTTCGGTTATTCTTTCGGACAGTTACTTTCCTTGCGCTTCCGTGCTGATTTGCCACTTGATGCCGTACTTATCCTCCAACCGGCCGAACAGCGTCCCCCAAAACTGCTTTTCCAAAGGCATTATCACTGTGCCACCCTCCGACAAGTTGGAGAAAGCACGTCTAGCTTCATCCTCCGTATTAAACTCCAAATTCAAATCATATCCGCTGGTTGTTCCCGGCGGCTCATGCATCGTATCGGCGATAAAGAACGCCACGCCGGCGGCCGTGAAGGTCATGTGAATGATTTTTTCCTTCATCGCCTCGTCCGTGCCGGGGGCTTGTCCATATGTCATTTGGTCGCCAATCTCACCGCCGAGGGCTTCCACATAAAACGCAGCTTGTCCTCTTGCGTCATTGGAGTAGAAATAAGGTGTCAGTTTTGCCATCTGCGATCCACATCCTATTACGGAATTTTCGGAGTCCCTTCTCAGCTTGCTATTATCCATTATCCCCCATTTTCCATTTGCCTAGCCCGAATTCTCGTCCAGTTTGTCTTTTCCAACTCCATCCCTCAATCCGGTCCCAGTACTCACTATTTTACATTTTGCAATTGATAGGTTCTAGGGTAAAAGCCGTACTTTTGATAGAAAGAAAACACAGCCTCATTCCCGTACATCACGCTGATGCCAATATCATTTACTTGATGATCCCGCAGCCAATCCAGAGCGTTTGTCATCAGCTTATCGCCGATCCCGCATCCCCGGTAACCATCCAGAATATAGATCGAATCAATCTCACCTTTATTAAATTCATCGATGCTGCTAATACAATAGCCCACAGGATGGCCCTTTTCTTCATCCAGCGCCAGACAGATATGCACGCTCCCTAGATCTGCCTTCGCCTTTATCTCGCTCGTGCGTTGTTGAAATTGCTGCCTGGCAATAGCCCCGGAAAAATGCAGCGAATGCTGCGCATGATGATCCCGCAGCCCGTACCATAACGGCTCTACGGCGTCCAAAGCTTCCAAACCTTTCTCTATAAAAACAAGTTTCACAGGCCGCTCCCTCCAATACAAGGACCGAAGATCATTTTCCTTTTTAGAGATGGCTCACTATCGATATTTTTCGTTTCTGCAGCTCTTCAAACAATCTCCGCTTCATATCAAGCAGTTCATCCGGCGCGGGCTTCGCTTCATCCGCATACATCACCTGGCGATCCGTCCACCAAACCGGATTCTTGGGATTAGGCTCGGTAAGCCGGCGAGGAAAGAGGTGCCAATGTAAATGGGAGTCTCCGTTTCCTAACAATTCATAATTCAATTTATTCGGCTGAAACGCATGATAAACTGCTTCCGCCACCTCGCTCATTTCCAAAAGAAAACGTTCCTTCATCTTTGGTTCTAGATCATGAAGCTCATGTTTATGCTCTTTGCAGAGAAATAACGTATACCCTTGAAAATACTGATGATCGCCGATGACCACATATCCGCTCTCAAGCTCCGCGACAAAATAGGGATTCACGCCTTCTTGTATCATTCGGATTCTTTCACAAATCAAACAATGCTCCATTCCTATTCTCTCCCCTATGCTATTTTCCGGAATTGCCTGGCCGCCACCCGGTGTCTTGGCTCCACTGGTCATGCGTCCTCCCTCCAGATTATACAGGAAACCTCTTCCATCGGGTTCAAGTTTTCTTTTATGCGTTATTTCGACATATTTCGAACCCGCTTTCAAAATATTCTTTATCTTTTTATTTTTTCAAAATACTAATACTAAACTAGATAGTTTTACCATATTAAAGAATAGATTGCTGCATCCGCACCGCCTATCCGAAAAAATGGAGGTTTTCGTCTTTATGGATCGGTCTTTTGCCATATCCAAATACCCAGATGTCCATATCATTACCCACGGGCTCGACGAACTGATCAAATTGCCGATTTATTCGATCAAACCCGATGTTTTAAAGAAGATTGAGGAGGAATATTTTGATCAGAAATGTGCCAAATCGAAAGAGATGATCGAAGAGGCGAAAGAGGTCATTCCCGGCGGCGTACAGCACAATCTGGCGTTCAACCATCCGTTTCCGCTTGTGTTCACCAAGGCGGAAGGCGCATACCTCTACGATATCGACGGAAACCGTTATTACGACTTTCTTCAAGCGGGTGGACCGACGGTGCTGGGCAGCAACCCCATCGAGGTGCGGGAAAAAGTCATTGAGCTGTTGAACGACTGCGGACCATCCACCGGACTTTTCCATGAATTCGAATATAAACTGGGTAAAAAAATCGCCGATCACATCGAGACGGTGGACATGTTCCGCATGCTAGGTTCCGGGACGGAAGCGTGTATGGCAGCGATTCGGGTGGCGCGGCTTGCTACCAAAAAGAAAAACATCATCAAGATGGGCGGCGCTTACCACGGCTGGAGCGATCAATTGGCTTACGGCATCCGCATCCCCGGTTCCAAATGGACCCAAGCCCATGGCGTTCCACGGTACATATTTAAACATACCCAGGAATTCTTCCCCAACGATCTTCATGATCTGGAGAAAAGGATGCGCCGAAACCAGCTTCGCGGCGGTACCGCAGCCGTCCTGATCGAACCCGTCGGTCCGGAAAGCGGCACAAGGCCAGTCGACTATGATTTCAATAAAGGCGTGGAAAAACTGTGTAGGAAATACGGCGCGCTGCTGATATTCGACGAGGTAGTCACGGCGTTCCGCATCGGGCTTTCCGGCGCTCAAGGCTATTACGGGGTATCTCCTGATTTGACGGTATTCGGCAAGGTGGTAGCTGGCGGATATCCGGGAGCCGGCGGTTTAGGCGGCAAAAAGGAATATATGAAGTACTTGGCGGCTGGCATTCAAACCGGCGACAAACACAAAAAAGCGCTGATCGGCGGAACCATGGCCGCCAATCCTTTAAGTTGCGTAGCTGGTTACTATACCCTAAGTGAAATCGAGCGTACCGATGCTGTCCGCAAATCGGGAGAGATGGGCGATTATCTTACAGAAGGATTGCAGGCTCTCATCCAAAAATACAAATTACCCTTTGTCGCTTTCAACCAAGGCTCAATTTGCCATCTTGAAACCGTAGGAACGATGCATTATGCCATCGATTGGCTAAAACCTTGGCGCATCCCTGCTATTCTATCAGAAACCTCAAAGCGGAAAAAAGAAATGGAACACATGGGCGCCGCCTACATGGCGGAAGGCATCGTTACCTTGGCGGGAAGTCGGCTGTACACCAGTGCTGCTTACACAAAAGAAATGATTGATGATGTGCTGCTGCGGTTTGAACGGGTTTTTCAAAATATCGCCCAAATCGAGGAACGCCCATGATTTCCATTGAAGAAGCCAAAGAGAAAGTGATCAAGGCCGGGATCAAGCTGGTGGAAACTGGACTGATCGCCCGCACTTGGGGAAATGTAAGCCACCGAATCGACGGAGGGCAGTTTGTCATCACCCCCAGCGGGAGGGAATACCGGTCTCTGAAGCCGGATGATATCGTCTCCGTCCGAATCTCCGATTGCAGCTACAGCGGAAGCATCAAACCTTCCTCGGAAAAAGGCGTACATGCCGAAGTCTACAAGCGATTCCCGGATGCCATCTTCGTCATCCATACCCACCAAGAATATGCGTCCGTCATAAGCGCTTGCGGTATAGATTCCATCACGGTGAAGCCTGGCTACGACCTTGCTGGTGAAATCATCTGTGCGGAATACGGACTCCCCAGTACCAAAAAGCTTCAGCGCAACGTCGCCGCCGCTCTTCCCCGTTCCCAAGGAACAAAAGCGGTTATCATGAAACATCACGGTGCTCTCGTCTACGGGGCCGATGATGTCGAAGCATTCCGGGTGGCCATGGAGTTGGAAAGAGTTTGCCGCGACTACACAGCCGCGGAATACCGGAAACAAGGCACAGATACCCGCTTCGAACAGGAAGATCGGGTAGCCGGCAGAAAACCGTATCTGGTCAGCCGTCGCATGGAGGAAGGATTCCTGTTGATGGATGGTGATAAAGAACTCAAGGTTCGGTTTGATGAACGCGAATCCTCTTTGCCGGAAGAAGCGGAAATCTATCGGCAAATCTATCGGCGGCATGCGCCTATCCGGTTTACATCTTGGAGCGTCAGTCCCGAAGTTCTCGCCTTTTCCCGCTCCGAGCAAACCTCTCTAAAACCGTTGCTAGATGATTTTGCACAAATCGTTGGCACATCTGTCAAGGTTGTGGAGAATTCCCCTGCCGAAATCTCTTCAGCCTTGAAACGGGCTTCAGCTGTATTCATCCGAGGTGCCGGAGCCTTGATCAGTGGAGGAACGGAAAGCGATATGGCCGCAGTAGGCATGGTGCTGGAAAAGAACTGCAAAGCCTTCTGGGGCGCCGGTTTATTCGGAACGCCAAAGCCCATTCATCCTATTGAAGCTCAATTGATGCGTTTCATCTATTTGAAAAAATATTCGAAGCAAGCCTGATATCATACCGGGAAGGCGGGATTTCAATCACACGCAGCGGTCAAACCCTGATCAAATGGATCATTCTCTTCTCTATCGTCCCGATCATCGTATCGACGGAAATCATGTGGCTTTCTTTAGCGCCTGTTTCCAGTTTGGCGGAAGAGTTTTACGGTGTTGGCAGCATGTCGATCAGCCTGTGTTCCATGAGCTACATGATCATGTTTATTCTATTTTCCATTCCCGCTTCTTGGGTCATCGACAAGTTCGGGTATCGAACCGCCTTGGTAACCGGAGCGGCGATTACCGCTGTATTCGGCTTGTTGCGGGCGATATTCGCCGATACCTTCGCCTTCGTCCTAACCGCTCAATTCATCCTGGCCATCGGCCAGCCCTTCCTGCTTAACCTCTCGACAAAAGTAGCCGCCGATTGGTTCCCTCCCGGAGAGAGAGCCACGGCGGCGGGAATTTTGACTCTGGCGCAATATATCGGTTTTGTCGTTCCGATGGCTGTAGCGCCGATTGTGGCAGAACGATCAGGCATTCCCGACATGTTCATGCTCTTTGCCGTCATCGCCATCGTTTCCGCCTGCATCGCTATCCTTTTTGCAACCGTGAAATCCCCCTCCGCTTTTGAAGATGATCTCCCTACGATAAAAGAAGAGTTGCGTCCGGGCTCGCTGCGGCACCTTTTTACTAATAGACCCTATGCCCTTATCTTGTTCATCAGCTTTATCTCCATCGGCATATTCAACACTCTGTTGACCTTACTGGAAACGATCCTCAGCCCCCGCGGGTTTTCATCCGAACAGGCCGGCGTCGTGGGAGCGGTTTTCGTAGTTGCTGGTATTATCGGGGCGGTCGTGCTGCCGATTCTTTCCGACCGGCTAAGAATCCGGATACCTTTTTTGGTTACGGCTATCGTCTTCCTCATACCGGCATATATCGGGCTCACCTTTGTCGGCGGCTTTTTCCCTGTATCCGTTATTGCCGGGATCGCCGGATTTACGATCATGGGGGTGGCGCCGATTTTGTTCCAGCACGGCTCGGAGACGGCATACCCCGTTCAAGAAGGCACATCCCTCGGAATCATCCTGATGATGGGCCAAATATCCGGTATCGCCTTTATTTATCTGTTCGAAGTTCTCGCTCATTCCACAGATTCCATTATCTGGCCCATGCTTTTGTTTGTTGCCATGACAGCCGCAACGCTACCCTGCGCCATGCGGTTGAAGGAGTCCAAAATTTCGGCGCCCGCGAACAAATCAAACCTCTCTCAAGAAGGATAATGGGAAAGTGGGGCATGGCATGGACCATTATGTGATTACCTATGATGTCGGTACATCGGGCGTAAAAACATGTCTTTACCGGATAGCGGAAGCTTTGACCCTTGCTGGTTCCGCCATGGAAGGCTACGATCTTTCTATTTTGGAAAATGGCGGTGCCGAGCAGAACCCGTCCGATTGGTGGAAAGCCATGGGAAAAACAACCGCACGGGTGCTAGCCGAACCGCATATCCCTGCGGAGAGCATAAAAGGCATTTCGTTTTGCGCCCAGATGCAGGGACTGGTTCTAGTGGACAGGCAAGGCGAGCCGGTGCGCATGGCCATGAGCTATATGGATCAACGGGCAAAAAAAGAACACCGGGAAGGCGTCATGCACGGACTACAGATTGCTGGAGTTAACATTTTTAAGCTCTTGCAATCCCTTGCCATCACCCGTGCAGTTCCTGCCAGCGTGAAAGACCCGGTGTGGAAATACAAGTGGGTGCAACGGAACGAACCGGAGCTTTTTCAGAACGTCTACAAATGGCTTGATGTGAAGGAATACCTGTTATGCAAATGTACGGGCGAGTTTGTGATGACCGAGGACAGCGCCTATGCGACCCTTTTATATGACGCGAGAGAGGGTAAAAAAGCCTTCAGCCCCCGGCTGTGCAAACTGTTCGGTGTGAACCTCGGTCATCTGCCGAGAGTCGTTCCATGTGCGGAAATGGTCGGGCAGCTTACGGCGGAGGCGGCAGCGGAACTGCAACTGGCCGAAGGCACCCCGGTTTTTGGCGGAGGCGGCGACGCTTCTCTCATCGGTGTAGGGGCAGGCGCTGTAGAGGAGGGCGATACCCATATCTATTTCGGCACGTCCGGCTGGGTGTCCACTGTGGTCAAGAAGCAGGTGCTGGATGTCACGAATATGATCGCTTCAATTGTAGGAGCAAGCCCCAAAAGCTATCAGTATTTCAGCGAACTGGAGACCGCGGGAAAATGCCTGGAATGGGTGAAGAACCATCTGGCTCTGGATGAAATCGGCATCTATCTGGAAAAGAAACACATTTCCGAATCTCGGGAGTCCGTTTACCGCAGTCTTTACGACTACATGATGCACGCCATCAAAGACATTCCAGCCGGCAGCAACGGCGTCATTTTTACCCCATGGCTCCACGGAAACCGGTCTCCCTTTGAGGACGCAAATGCCCGCGGCTTATTCTTCAACATCAGCATCGAAACGGGAAAAACGGAGATGATCCACGCCGTTCTGGAAGGTATTTGCTATCATTTGAGATGGCAGTTGGAGGCTCAGGACCTGAAGATCAGCACGTCTCGAACCATCCGTTTCGTCGGTGGCGGCGCTATATCCCCCAAAACGTGCCAAATCTTAGCCGATGTCCTCGGACGGGAAATCGAAACCGTCGCCGACCCGCAAAATGCCGGAGCCGTAGGTGCAGCCATCATTGCTGCCGTTGGCCTTGGGTTGATCGGCAAAGTGGAAGACGCTAAAGCCCTGGTACAACTACAAGCGAAGTACACGCCAAACCCGGTGAACAAAGCAACCTACGACACCTATTTTCGAGTGTTCAAATCCCTCTACAAAAATAACAAAAGAGCCTTCGGCGCGTTAAACGGCCCGGCTCTTCATGTGGCTAAGTCCATTCTTGTTTCGGAACCTAACATTCCAGTGGATCAGAGGACAACATCCCTTTAATAGGTATCTAGTCCCTGTATATCCTTAGAAAAGAATTTGCTCCTCTTTGAAATTCATAACGAGCCAATCTCTCTTCCGTCTTCCACCCGAGTTCATGAACAGCCTCCTTAATGGCATCCAAATTCTCATATCGATTGCTCATCAGATCAACCAACGGGAAGATCCGGACTTCCTTCTTCGTTACCCGTAAAAGCTCTTTTATCACCTGAAGATGAAACGAAAAATCCAAACGATCCGCGTACATGAACAAGAAATGCGCCGATAAGGTCAAATCAAATTGTTCGTCGGAAAAAGGCAGGTCCGGCAATACACAGGGGATGTATCGATCAGGCGAAATCTTCATATGAGCGATGCAATCCTCCAATGCCCGCTGCCGATTGCTCTCTAAACTCGCTATATCCTCAAAGGTTTCCCATACAAAGTTTTCTTTCGCTTTTGCCAACCCTGATACAGCTTGTTGAATGTCCTCCTGTCCCTTGCCATACAGCTCATCAACAGGATGAAAATAAGCCAAATCAATCGCTGTAACATCACCGCCTTTTGCATTAGCCACAGCGGTAAACGAACATGCGCCAGCCGGCGCATCCAATATTTTCAACCGTGGGATTTCCTCAATAGTTAAATCGAACATCTTGATGTATTCCTCGAATGTTCTTCCAATGAAAATAATCTTTGACAATTCTAACCCTCTGCTAACTCCGCTCATCTCAACTCGACCTCATCTCATCATTTTTTTAGTTTATTGTTAATACTGGCTAACAGGGAAATAATCTCTGCCATACCAAGTAAAAACACTCACGCCGTTGTATTGCGGTTACGGTCAGAATAATCCAGCTCGTATTTCTCCAGATCACGGTTCAAGTTCAGCACCTCTACCTGAGTGCAGCTTCGTTGACCAACACTGCAAATCCACAAAGGTTAGCTCTCTAGGTTGCTCGCTAGATATGGATTGCCACGCCCTTCATCCCACGCTTTTAGCAGTTTCTCCGCCTTCAGTGCCAAATCACGATATGGCATAGCGCTCACTTCCACATGATCGAATTTATATCTGAAATGTACGCCATTCTTCAGCACTCGCAACGCTCCCAAGTGCTCATCGTTCAGTGCCCACACGACTCGTTTGATATCTGCAAAAATAATGGCTCCTGAACACATGGGACAAGGTTCAACGGTAGAGTATAAGGTATTCTTTCATGGGTTACCTGCTTCTACTGTTCAAGAATTTTTTCAAGCAAAAGTGCTTTCCCGGAAATAAAGGCCGCAACTCGAATTACAGGGATATTTTACCGCATCGTCGCGTCAATTGACACCGGCATATTCGAATGCGCTTTTTATATCTTCAGCTATCATGGACCTCTTGCTCTTTTCTATATTGAAGCTGTCTCCCGTTTGGGTGTAAGACGGATAGAAGTGAATACCGTTAAAAATATATGCCTGATTTCTGATTTTATAGGTCGAGCCGCTAGGGATTACATTGACCCCATACTTCCGTTTAAATATGTACTGGATCGATTTGATCGCGAAATCTCCCATACACATGATCGACTTAACGTTCACAAACAGGGCAACCTCTTTTTCCAAAATGAAACTGCAATTTTTAATTGTACCAGCAGAGACTAAATAATCTTTCTTGCTGCATTTTATAGCTGTCGTCAAATAGATGGGCATCGCTTTTAGTTCGGCAAGAGAGTTTATGTAATATCCTGAATCGGCCAAAGCTTGCTGAGTCGTCTTAAAAAACGACGCCTCCTCAGTCGTATAAAAATAATCGTCTATATCCTTTGGTAGTGCTTCAGAAATCATGATTACTTTTACGTTCTCACTTGAAATATTGACCGATGGTTCATAAACTTCTAGATTTACATCTTTGCACTTCCCTTTACAATCCAAACAATGACCAATTGACAATATAAGAACCTCCAATCTGATTTAAATTACAAAAATATGATGGTCTTCGCACGGCTTCAAAGTCCCGACTTATTCATCCTTTTTTATCTTGACGCATTTCCTGTATATTACAGTCTGCTCAGATGTATAAACTTTTCTTGCTATGGTCTTGTTCATCGAAGTGCCCTTTATTTCATAAAACTCTGTCCCATCAGGTGCAGGACATTCTGAGTACTTGCATAAAATACCACCATACTCTTCGATCGCCTTTCCGATATTCTCGGCGGGTATTTCCTCATCATAGAATCCATAAATGTAATGATTTATTTTCACGGAATACAAAAAATCTTCTTCGTCTTCCTTCTCATTACACCCAACAAATAAACTGAATACGAATATACAAATGGTTAGCTTAATAAATGTTCTTATACCTTTCACTCCTATCTCTTAAAACTCATCGTTTAAATTCTTGAAAAACAATAATATGTTTACCTTCTAAGCCTTCTATCTCGACAACCTCTTCGCCCTCAGAGTATTTGATATCAGTTTGGTTATAAAACTTCTTCCAAAAATGTACAGCTGCCTTATTTGCCTTCAATTGCTCTACTCTTATTTTTCCTTCCAGCTTTTCTAATACTAATTCAACCGCTTTTCCAGCTATTTGATTTCCCCTGTATTTCTTTAAAACAAACAATTCTTGTATCGAATAATCTATTCCATCCGAGACAAATGGAGCTGAGCAAATCAAAATAAATCCGACAACTTTATCATCTTTGATGATGAAAAAAGGTTGCAACTCATCCCTTTCGAGATATAAGTATGTATTCGTTGGATCAAACTTCCCGTCTTCTTTAAGTTCGTCGCCATTGTATTCAGATAAGTCATACAAATACAAGTTATACAAATTCAAAAATTTTTCTTGATCTTCTCTTTTCATTCTAATAACTTGGATCTTCATAAAATCCACCTTCTTTAAATCATATTTTCGGTAGTGTGTTGTATTTAATTTCTTTCGTCATTTCTAAAAAAATCTCGAACTTCAAGCCAATTATTAACCCGAATAAATCCTGTTTCATACATGTTGTGAGGAGCGGAAAAAAGTAATCCTTGTCCTCCAAATCTTCCAAAATGTCTGGAGCTATCATCAATTAGGTAATCTGCCTTAATGATACTTTTATCCCCACAAAAAACAAAATGCATTGGCGAGATAAAAGGAAAATGCTCACTTAGCCATTCGAATTTGGCTTGAAATGATGATGGATGCTCCATTGCAGCTGTTGTAATGAAAATCTCGTAAAACCTACTTAATTCTTGAATTACCTCCTGACTCCCTTCCATAACCTTCAAGTCGCGAAAGAAACTTGGATCATTAACAAGATCTATTATTTCCTGTGAACGTTCGGAACGAATCTTCCAAAGTCTTGTCCCCTTCAAATCTTCAAAACGAATTGAATCATTATATTTAGAGTTATACAAATGGATGTGCTTTGAATGAAAATCAGCCATTACTTCATCCATATCTATTGCTATTCGCTTCATTATTATCACCCACAAAGTGTTCAATTTATAATTAGGAAGATTTCAAGTCGGCCGCAATGCGGTTAGATGGCGAAGGGCACTTCCGCATATATCCATTAGACCAGCGTAAAAATGCCTTAATGATGTAAAAAGTCCTGCCGCTTTTCTTTATCAATTTGATGGTATTATTAGTCTATAGTCATTGAAAGGATCTTCATATATGAGTGAAAATTCAAAACGTCAGTTGAATGATGGTCCTAAAATCCGAAGAGAAAAAGATATTGTTTTAAAAATGATACGTTTATATTGTAAGAAAAAGCATCGTCATAAAGAGTTATGCAAGGAATGTCAGGACATAAATGATTATGCTTTGAAAAGACTATCCCTCTGCCAATTTGGCGAAGAGAAACCAGCTTGTGTAAAGTGCCCTATTCATTGTTACAACCCAGAATACCGACAAAAAATTAGAGGAATTATGCGTTTTTCAGGTCCGCGGATGCTTCTACATCATCCAATTGAGGCCATTCGGCATATCCCAATACCAAGTAAGAAAAGAAAATGAGATCTTCCTCAATGAGTTCCCCCTCAATATCCATATTGCATTTCGAGAGTTTCACCTACATTCCACAACTCCATTTTTATCCACTATTATATATGAACTGCCAAAAATCGAAAATGAACTTCTTCATGCCATTTCGATTAAAAAATGAGGCTACCCCGTAAGGCCTGTGTTTTAGACCTTAGGGATAGCCTCATTTTTTATCCATAGTTCAACTGAAAATCTGGCTCCTGCAAACTAAATCGAACTCAATTTTTCCATAGCCTGCTCTTCACTAGACAAGAAAAAGATATCCCTTCCATTGTTACTCTCATAAATAAAATCCTTTAGACTCTTACTCGAATATGACGCAAAATCACCAACGATTGCAATTTTTGTTTGATAATTAATAAATTTTTGTAGGATTTCCCCAGCAAGGCGTGTTTTCAAGTCAAAAAAATCTTCACTTATCGCTGACTTGTTTATAACGATCCGATTGCAATCAACTTCATATCTTACAGTCGCCATTAGATCCAAGGCAGACTGAACATCGGTAATCAATATTTCATTGCTGGAAACAACGGCTATCTCTGCTCCATTAATATTTATTAGGTTAATATTCATAAACGTCCTCCAGTTTTTGGTCTTATGAGCCTTCATACCAACGTCTCGTAATAATATCACATAAGTTTGATGTATTCACGAACCCGAAAAGCTTAAGGTGCGCTAACGCCATCTCCTCAATCAAATCTGTCCTCCATGAAAAACCTTCAATATAAAATCACTATCCGGAACCCCTAATTCCCTATATGACCATAAAAATTTAGAATTATCGTAAGGTACCTCTACAACCTGTGTTTTTACTGCCTGCTTACTAATTTGAACAATCCCATAACGAGCTACTGGTTTGTGATAACAACCTAATGACCCAGGGTTAAAATAAACAGCTTTCGGCGTAATAAAATCATGCACAATATGATGATGACCAAAACAAACTAATCTCATTGCCTCATCCTTATATAGAAGATCCAACTTCTCCCCAGTTGGCACATTGTCTATTGGCAGGAATTTATTTTGTTGATCTAAGTGATAGTGCACAAAAAGACAACCATCAATTTCTATCCTTGGAGGCAAATAGTCTAAGAATCGAATGTAATCCTCATTCATTCGTTCAGCCAACCATTTATGATGAATGCGGACATGCTCATGCCCCTCAGGTATCTCTCGATCATAAAATGCCGCAACTACAGCATTGTCGTGATTCCCTTGTACAAAAGAGATATTCTCTTGCTCCCATAACAAATCAATCACTTCTTTACTGTTTGGACCGATACCGACAAGGTCTCCCAAACAATAGATGTGTTCAATATCTCTATTTCTTATATCATATAAAACAGCACGAAGTGCTGGGCTGTTACCATGGATATCTGTAATAATCGCATATTTCTTCATACGCACGCTCCATATAGACTTTCCTCTCGAAATGCCTCGGGCATAGCGAGCGTTTTATTTGAAGACTTTAAACAGTCCTGATTTTTGATTTTCATATATCTTTTCTATTGTTATATGGGTATCTCCATACGTATTTTGGATACTTTGTAGTCCGATTTCTAATGACTTCAATAAAGTGATTGCCTCTATACTTCCTCGGTTTTTCATTTGTAGGTCTGGTAATATACACTTTGAGTAGTTCCTTTGCATCTCTGCTTGAACATCATCTTTAGTTAAATGGTTTAAGCTATGTATTGTATTTATGATTAGTGCAGAAACTCCGGCTGCGATTATATCAAGTCCAAACTGAGTGAAGCCCGTTTCACCATTCGCAACAAATCCATACAAGGTAGACTTATAGTTAAAATAAAACCTGATCAAAAACGGTTCTCTCTCTTCGCCAAGTATTGATCTTTGCATATCAATTTCTTCTTCGACTGGCTCGTACATTTATACCTCCTTGATATACTTGATTAAGATTATTCTCAAGGGACCTTTGCGAATAGTCTTCTCGAAAGGGTGATCTTCTTGGTATTTTTCCACCAAAACCTCAACCAGAGTTTTACTCCGTATACCAAGCTGTTGAGTAACCTCACGATACGGCATATCCCCCTCTAATAATGAGGTTCAATTGCCTTTATTTTACTCCTTAGGGTAACAAACGTTCTACATCCTTTTTTCTCAAAAAAATCCCCTCCGATAAACAACGTCAAGTACATCTTAACAGATGTCCGTTTTTCGCTGCCTACTGTAAGGGGATATACCAGACAGAATCGTCATTGTGTTCCTTTAGTCTAGATAAACATAGTTTACAACGTGAAGAGTTCTATCCAAATCTCTAGTGAAAATAGATGTTCCCTGTACTACGTAAGTCTGTAAACTCTGCCGTTGTCCCGCGTCAAACAATTTGAAGGTAAACTCCAATATTGACGACCCATCCTGTGTTCCCGTCAAGAGACCTTCGGTCGGAACTAGTGTTTGACCACTTGGAAAGTGAAGGGATTGCTTTAAATAATCATATGCCTTTTCGTACGATTCAGAGATATTTGGATCCTAAGTGTAGTCCACATTGAAGGTATACGTAGCCAAATCATTATGCCCACCCGAGGTTGTGACTTCCACACGATGCGTCGCGGTCTTGTTCTTAAACAGGATGTAGAAGCAGCCATCGACGTAAATTACGGGTACCGATTGCCCATCTATGGTGAGTTTTATCGAATTTCCTGCTATTTCCCAAAATTCAAGTCGTATGCCAGGGATGCTTACGCTTTTTAGTCGAATGCTGCCCCCCCCTCTGCATAGCGAGGTTACTGGATACGTCGCAATGTAACTCTGTTAGCGACGACTGGGCCGCCGGCTGATGATGTTGTAGCATTAACAGTCGCTGAGAATCGAAGAGCTCCGGTCGTGCTAGCCGAAGTGACTGTACCCATCCCCAAAGTATTACCATTGCCTTGAAAATAAAATAATCACCATTGTTAGTACCATTGTAATCAGAGTAGGTTTTGAAAGTATAATTAGACAACTGTTCGCCAGCTGCAGGCGTAGCCGTATCATACAACGTAACACCTAAGGTTAGGGCCAAATACCCCGTAACGGGAACATGGTGCAAGATGAAGGTACGGGCATCTTCGAGTTCTCACGCAAGTCTATTTAGTTCTTGTTTAGCAATCGTTTCAATCCATGTAATTAAATTAGGACAATTATCTATTGAGTAAAGTGTGTATTCTGGAAATCCATCAAGTGGAGTTATATGTTCAAAACTATGATCTGGAGCAAACATAATTACGCTTAAAGTATCTTTATGATACAAAGTCAGATTTCCATTAGCCTCGAAAGCAAAAGCAATATAGTCATTCGGGTTTAAAAGAAGCTCTATCCCCTCTTCCCGGCAAACTTCATTTACATATGTACCCCATCCCTGAAACCCTTGTTCAGAATCACTACTTGTCAAAGCAGAATTGAGATTTAATAACCAACTCTCTTCTTGTTCATTCCACCGTTCAGTAATCCCACCGAAATAACCCAGTAATATTTGATGTTCTTTACATAAATGAGATGGAACTAAATTAACTGGATACTTACAAAGCCAGCCAAAGGATTCGTTGTCCTCATCTGTCCATCCCAAAAGTTCAAACTTCTCGTGATTAACTTCAACTCGAGTTATCCTGGCTTTCATCAGTAACTTGGTAAAGCTGGGAAAAAGAGATTTGAATTCATCTGACGGAGAAAAAATCTGATAATTCAAAACTGATTCTGAAACTATTACATTGTCATTAGGCTTAATTAACCAGCTAACTTCACTTACAAAGTCATTCCAGTCATTGTTGGACATCCTAGCACCACTTTCAATTTATAGATTTCCCTTACTTTCACCTAGCATTCTTGTATTCCCGACCCCGAGAGGCTTAAGGCGCGTTAGCGCCAGGTAGCTCCACCACTTAGCCTCACAGGGATGTCTGGCTGAACACACTTCCCCGAAATGCCTCGGGCAGACCAAGGGCCGCCAGGCCCACAGTGTGCATGCGATGGTACCGCTTCTCTGAAAATATTAATTGTTGTATAAGTATGTTAACTTTTTATTGGAATCATATTCAAAAATAATATCTTCAAATTCCTTTATCTTTACCAATTCAATTGGAACGACTAGTCTTTCATAATTATGTCTTTTGTTGATTAACATATAGTACGCCATTAATATTCCTTTTATCATGTTTTCATGTCTTGGTTCTCTAACTAATAATTCGGATACGAAAACTTCTTTATCATTATTTTTACTATTTAAGGCAACATGGTAGTCCCAAAAAGGAATTGAACTTTTGCTTCCTGCCGAACAAACAATAGGATACTTTGCATTGGTAAAATTACTAACGATTGAATTTACCTCTTCTATTGCTAGGTGGTTTTCTGTACGAATAGAGTGCATTTCACCATTGTGAATTACTATACAATAGGGGATGCTTGAAATATGATCTTTGAACTTTGTAACTAATCCTTCCCTAAGAAATATCGGGCCTATCAAAAGGTAGCCTCCTTCATAAGTTTTCGGTACTTTCACCTAACGTTCTCGGATCACGACGTTCAATCGGCTTAAGGACCGCAAGGTTCGGGTGGCTCTGGCACTTAGCCGGTTGATTATGTCCCGCCTGATTTCCACTTCTCGAAATCCCTCGGGCGGACCAAGAGAGCTTCAGATCCCGCAGCGTGAATGCATTGTTATAAGAAGTTGTTGCCATCCTTGATGTTACATTAAATTCATATCATCAGTTTTTACAAATGTTTCTTTTACTCTCTTCGATCTCAAAAAATATGTTATCCAGGTTAAACTTATCATCCCGATAAGTATTGACAGATTATAACTAACTGGAATCGTCTGTCCCCTACTGATAAAGTCCGTATAGGTTAAAATTCTAACCACAATACAAAGCAATTCTAAAGTAATTATTAGATACAGAGCATACTTTTTCTTTGTAATAAAAAGCATCAGTATTATTCCTGTGGCTATCATCTTTATCAAAAGTCCAACTGTTATTGCATTCTGTATCCAATTACTTTCTTCAATTATGTAACTAAAGTTAGACAGAATCTTAATAGAAAAACTAACATATAAAGCTTCTCTTATTATTAATATTACTAAATAAGCAAGTAACCATCCTCCAATTGGTTTAGAATTTAATTCTGCAGTTTCCTTGTTCGACATCGTAGTAACACCCCTGAAAATGATCTTTAAAAGTTTGCAGCAATTTCTTATAACGTTGTCACGAACCCGAGAAGCTTAAGGCAGCTTGCTGCCGGTTGCGCTAGCGCAGTTAGCCTCGCAGGGTTGTCTGCCTGATTCACACTCCATCTAAAAACCTCGGGCAGACCAAGTCGCGATAGCGACGTAGCGGGAATATAGTGTTAGCTGATGCCAATGCCCTCTTTGAATTACTCCCACAATCTTATGACCTCAATAAGCTCAGATCCCTTGAATCTAACCTTATAAATATCAGGCATCGATGTTGATTGCCAAAAAGTATATTCATATTGTTTATCAAAATAATTCAATATCAAGGTCATAATATCACCGTGTGTTCCAATAACGATCTTCTTCCCTTTATGTATATCGAGGATCCGTAAAATAACGCTCGAAGCTCTTTGCTGTGCAACTTCGCTTGATTCTCCATCGGGGAAAGCAAGCTGGATATCTTCATAAACGCGATACTTGGCCATTGCAAATGTTGCCGGTGTGAAATCACCAATCGTTCTCTCTCTAAGATCCTCTTCTACCTGAATATCGTTTTGATAATTAATAGCCGTTGGGCGGATTGTTTCAATTGCTCTCTCATAAGGACTAGAAATAAACACGTCTATGTCTTCATATCTCAATACTTCTTTAATAGCTTTTGCATCATTCTGTCCTTTGATTGATAATCCCCTTGTTCTTTCTTTTCCTTCAACAAAAGCAGATTCAGCGTGTCTTACAAAAAACAATATGGTTTCCATCACTTCCGTGTCACCACTTTCATAAATCAGCATTGCAATGGTTTCAGCTAACGTTGTTGTATTCACGAGCCCGAGAGGCTTAAGGCCCGTCAGGGCCGGGTGGCTCTGCCACTTAGCCTCGTAGGGTTGTCTGCTTGAATCTGCATCACCGAAAACCCTCGGGCAGACCAAGGTCGGCGTAGCCGGCCGCAGCGGGAATACGGTGTTATCGGATGGCCTCGACTTCTTTGGATTTGCTAAAATGTTTAATGAAATTTTGAACTTAGTTCTTCTTTAATTTCTAATAATGATAACAATTTTGATATTGGGTCAAGAATTATTAGGAATAAAAAAGGAACGAATATTAGAAATCTATTATCTTGAATAATATAATAATATCCAGCAATTAATGAAAGAAAAATATATTATTTTACGGTAATTATTAAGGTGTGCTTTAATTTTTTCTTCACAACTAGCTTTTGACCACATACAAGACATTCAACACAATTATTATATTTCGTCTTTAACTTCTTGTATGTTCTAATAGCTTTCCCATTGCATTTGGGACACTGCGATACCATCAAATGAAACACTTCCTGTTAATTAAATTGTTCGAGGCTTTCCGATAACGTCTCAATTGCGAACTTCATAATAAATCGTTTTAAGTATGTATTCGCGAACATTGTAATACATCCTTTTTCTGGATTTATTTATGAGGAAAGCTCTACTACTTTTAACTCCCCCCCATATGTGATTATTAGTTAAAATAGAGCCAATAACGAATTGATGTGACACTCCCTTCAACTTTGTGCTCTTTATTAGGTACGCTACGCCCAAAAACGACTGGGGCTAACCACAGAGATTCCTGCTTTACCTTTTCATCTTTCTGAACAAGTTGGCTTGTTTCATAACCAAAAGTTGAAAAGGTCGTGTATGCACCACAACCCCCTATTCCTACTATCTGCCAAAATCAATCCGAAATTTCCTGGTTTGAATATAGGGAAAACAAAACTCCAATGATTAATGAACCGGTTAAATTAATGACTAATGTTTACCATGGAAACTATGATTTAAGTCTGAAAGTTATCCATTTACCGAGCCTTTAAGGGCAGTTATGGCGAACTCCATCTCTGCGATAGTTTCATGTATTCTTAGATTCGCACGTTTCGCATAAGCCTCCATTCAAAAATAAAACGCCTTTGGGTAGCCCCAGGCGTTTTTCATTAACCATACCATTGTTTGCGTTACCGATGAATGGCGCCCCAATCACTAGACCTGATTTATATATCATCAAGCTAGCGAATATTTCTTCATCACTTCCTGCAGCTTAATAGCAAGACCCAAATTGCCCTCGATCTTCAGTTTTCCTGTCATAAAGGCCAAGGTTGTATTTAATTCATCTTTCAGCAGCTTACGCATATCCGCTTCGGAGAGCGTCAACGTGCAGTTTGCCTGACTGGTATCCCCTTCCAACACAGTGACGGTTCCCTCCTGCATCAACACTTGATAGGTCCCTTCCGCCCCTAGCTTAAACTGGAAAAGCGCGCGGATCGTGCGGATGGGCTCCGGATCGGCTTCCATTTTAGCTGCCAATTTTTGCAGTTCCTCCAGTATACTCATATCGCCTTATCCCCCCCACTCGTCGGCAGCGAATCGATAACGCGAAAGGTGCCCGTTCCGAAGGCGCATAGCTCTCCATTATCCTTGCGGGCAAATGCTTGCGCCGTCATCAGTTTTCGGGAGGCATGCACAATTTCCGCCTCCACCTTGATTCTGCCTTCTGTCATAGGCGCCAAGTAGTTCATATTCAGATTAACGGTGACGATGCTAGCATCCGGCCGCACCAGCATGGCAACCAGTCCCATGGCGGAATCGATCATGGTAGCATGAACGCCTCCATGAAGAATGCCGATTAAATTGAGATGATGGGGTTGTATCATTAAAGAGACCACAACCTTGCTCATCTGCAAATCCTCGATTTCACAGCCGAGATAATCCCAGAAGGTATTCTTTGAGGATTTCTCCCACCTTGCCAAATCCGGATGGCTTTTTATCGGTTCCTCTGCCATATTTCAACCTCCCTTGCTATAGCAGGCAATCATCCATGCTTACCCGCATCAAGTTGAGAATCCGGGTTTTGATTAGCCCTCATGTCATCTTCGATCAGCTTCCTTCTCAGCACCTTGCCGACCAATGTCTTCGGCAATTTATCGCGGAAGTCGTATAGCTGCGGCACTTTGTAGGCAGCCAATCTTTCCTTGCACCAAGCTTTGATCTCCTCAGCCGTCGCGCTTGTTCCTTCCCGCAGTACAATGTATGCCTTAACGGTTTCGCCGCGGTAAGGATCAGGCACTCCCGCAACAACCGCTTCTCTTATGCATGGGTGCTCAAAGAGAATTTCTTCCACTTCTCGGGGATAAATATTGTATCCTCCGGCAATGATCATATCTTTCCGACGGTCCAGGATATAGAAGAAACCGTCTTCATCTATCCTTGCCAAATCTCCGGTGTACAGCCAGCCCTCCCGGAGGGTTTGGGCGGTTGCTTCCGCCCGATTCCAGTAGCCCTTCATCACCTGGGGGCCTTTTATCGCCAGCTCCCCGATTTCGCCAAGGGGCATCTCTTCCCCTGTAGACGGGTGAACGATGCGGGCTTCCGTATCGGGAAACGGAATGCCGATAGACCCGCTTTTCCGTTTCTCCCATATGTTGTTGGCATGGGTAACGGGTGACGCCTCGGTCAAACCGTAGCCCTCAATGAGCTTTCCGCCGGTAAGGGACTCGAATTTCTCTTGCACTTCGAGAGGCAGTGGCGCCGCACCGCTGATGCAAATATTTATGGAGGATAAATCGTAATTTTTGTTATCCGGATGATTATTAATGGCGATGTACATTGTCGGAGCGCCTGGAAATACCGTCGGTTTCTTCCGGTCAATCGCTTTGAGAACTTGATTAATTTCGAAGCGAGGAATCAGAATGAGCGTACCGGCAAGGTAAACCGCTTGATTGAGCAGTACCGTCAAACCGAACACATGGAAGAAGGGAAGCGCCGCCAAGTATGTTTCTTCTCCTTTTTTGGAGCGATAAAACCAGAGCTTGGTCTGTATCGTATTTGCGATCATATTCGTGTGCGTGAGCATGACGCCCTTCGCATATCCGGTAGTTCCGCCCGTGTATTGAATGAGAGATAAATCTTGGGCGGGGTCTACCGGAACCTCGCATGGCTCGGATGATGACATCTTCAGTACCTGCATGAATGAGAGAACTCTCTTGTTATAGGTTACATGCGCAGCCATCCCGTCTTTTTTTGCCTTGATCGGAAACAAAATATTTTTCGGGAAGGGCAAGTAGTCCTTCAGAGAGGTAACCAGGATATACTCCAGCGGGGCCGTTTCCATTGCTTTTTCGATACGTTCAATGAGGTAATCCAGGGCAACGATCACCCTTACGTCCGCATCTTTCAGCTGGTGTTCAATCTCCCGGGGGACATATAACGGATTCGTCATGACGACGACTGCACCGGTCAAAAGCGTCCCGTAATAGGCAATCACGCATTGGGGGCAATTGGGCAGCATGATCGCCACCCGGTCTCCTTTGCGGATACCCAGACGGAGCAGGGCATTGGCAAAACGGTAAGCTGATTGAAGCAGCCTATCGTAAGTGATCTTTTTCCCTAAAAAGTCGAGAGCGACATGGCCGGGATAGGAGGCTGCACTCGTTACGAGGAAGTGCGCCAGATTTTGCGCTGGATAATCATATTCCTGGGGCACTTCCGGTGGATAATGGTCTAGCCATGGTTTGGCAGACATGTTCAACCACCCTCATTTCAGGAAGTTGTTACACCGCATAACTTTCCGCCGCGATTACCTTCGCTGCGATTTGCCGATTAAGATCGATTGTGTCGACCAATGTCCTGCGGGTCAGTTTCTTCAGGATAGACAGCTGCGTCCGCAGCGTATCTCCCGTTTCCATCGCCGCCAATAGTTCCTTCGCCCACTCTTCCATACAAGAGAACTGCTCATGGATAAACACCGTCGTCATCTGCAGGGCAAGCCGGCTTTTTTCTTCTCCCTTCCGGTCCAGCATCTTCTTCGTGCGGAGCAGCGCACTCTCCATAGCGAACACGGCAATCATCATATCCGCCAGACGGCTGAGGGTTTCCTGCTCCTGCTCCAGCTTCATCTGGTATTTCTGCACGGCTTGCGCGCCAACCATCAAAAAGATCTTTTTTGCCATGGCCAGCATGTGGGTTTCCTGCTCCAGCGCACCATCAAAGGTTTGTGCCGGTATGAGCGCCATTAGCTCGGATTGAAGCACCATCGCTTTTTGCATCAAGGGAAGCTCACCCTTCATCGCCCTTTTGATCAGCGTACCGGGAATCAGGAGACGGTTGATCTCGTTTGTGCCTTCGAATATCCGGTTGATGCGGGAATCCCGATAGAGGCGTTCGATGCGGTATTCTTGGATGAAACCATACCCACCATGGATTTGCACGCCTTCATCGGCGATGGAATCAAGGGTTTCCGAACCAAACACCTTGTTGATGGAGCACTCCAACTGATACTCTGCTATGGCTTTAGCGGATTGGTACCCTACGTTCGGGCTGCTGTGGTCGACTTCCGCAAGTCCGATATCAAACAGGCCGGCTGTGCGGTAAACCATGCTTTCCAAAACATAAGTTTTCGTATTCATCTCCGCCAATTTCTTGCCGATCAGCGGAAACGATGAAATTTTGCGACCAAATTGAGTGCGCACATTGGCATATTTCGCTGCATATTCAATGGCGTCTTTTGACCCGCCGACGCAGCCTGCCGCCAGTTTGAAACGGCCGATGTTCAAAATGTTAAAGGCAATCAGGTGACCCTTGCCGACCTCCCACAACAGATTGCCGACAGGAACCCTCACGTCCTCCAGAATCAAGGGGCAAGTGGAAGAGCCTTTGATGCCCATCTTCTTCTCTTCCGGTCCGACGCTGACGCCTTCCATCGTTCTTTCCACGATAAAGGTACTGAAATCGGTTCCATTTACTTTTGCATAAACGATAAAAATATCCGCAAAGCCTGCGTTCGTAATGAACTGCTTCGTGCCGTTCAAGACGTAGTGCTTGCCGTCCTCGGACAAAACCGCCGTCGTTTTCGCCCCCTGAGCATCCGACCCGGAGGAGGGCTCCGTTAAGCAGTAGGCCGCAATGAGCTCCCCTGAGGCGAGTGAAGGCAAATACTTTAGCTTCTGCTCTTCCGTGCCAAAATAAACGATGGGCAGCGTTCCGATCCCTACATGGGCGCCGACGGATAAGGCAAAGGAGGATGCTTTTGAAAGGCGCTCAGTGATTAATGTAGAACTCACTTTGTCGAGACCAAGGCCGCCGTAGTTTTCCGGAACATCGGCACCTAGGAGACCAATTTCCCCTGCCTTACGCATCAGCTCCACCGTCAGTTTGTAGTCCAGCTTCTCGATCTCTTCGTCCCGGGGGCTTATCTCGCCGGCAATAAAATCCGCTGTCGTGTCCGCGATCATTCGCTGCTCTTCCGTAAGATCCTCAGGCGTTATGATATCCCTGTAATCGATATCTTCGATCATAAAGCTTCCGCCAAGCACTTTCGCCGCCGTCTTGCTCACCCGCATCCCTCTCCTTTTAAAAAATTGACGTTATATAAAAAAGGAACTTAAAAACGAGCGGATTCCGTCGCTGCAAAACCTGATTATTCTTCCAATCGCTGCCCACGCTCAGATTCCCTGATTAGATAATCCCATTTTAAGGTAGGGATCTGATAAGAAAAACACCTATCGATGTAAGTTCAAAGAAGCAAGACCGCGTATATAGGTCGTTTTTCTTGCGATATCAGGTATCTGATGTTCCAAAGTTATATCCTTCTGATATCGTCGCAAAGGCGACCGCTGACGCTGTCCTGAACTTATCTTAGACAATTTAAGATTGGGTTCAGGCGGCTACGCCGTATTTTCACACATTCGCTCCTAATGATTAAGCGGCATGTGTGTTTATTCCAGAACAATCGGTCTCTCCGCTCCTCCATCCCTTTCTTAAGTTCCGTCTATATAAGCGCTTATCCCGAATGGACCTCAAATACACCGGCGGCTCCCATACCTCCACCGATGCACATCGACACAACACCATAGCCTCCGCCGCGGCGGCGCAGCTCTTGAATCAAGGAGATCGACAGCTTCGTGCCGGTGCATCCAAGCGGATGGCCGAGGGCGATGGCGCCGCCATTCACGTTCACTTTCTCCTCGTCGATCCCAAGCTGTCGAATGATGTGCACGCATTGGGAAGCGAACGCTTCGTTGATCTCGAACAGACGGACATCGTTCAAGGTGATTCCCGCCATCCGCAGCGCCTTCGGAATCGCTTCAACCGGACCGACTCCCATAATTTCCGGGTCGACGCCGGACAATGCGAAAGCGCGGAATGTCGCCAGCGGCGGAAGATCAAGTTCCTCCGCCTTTTCTTTGCTCATCACGACGACAGCCGCCGCACCGTCACTCATTTGTGAGGAATTGCCGGCAGTAACGGTACCCCCCAATTTGAAGGCGGGCTTTAGATTTGCCAGTCCTTCCGGTGACGTATTATCCCGCACGCCTTCATCTCGATCAAATCGAAAAATCTGCCGCTGTACCTTTCCCCGATCGTCGACAGTCGTCTTTTCCGTTTCCACCGGAACGATCTCATCTCGGAACTTTCCCTCATCTATCGCCTGGGCTGCTTTTTGATGGGAACTTGCCGCGAAGCGGTCTTGATCCTCCCGAGAGATCTGAAACCGCTCCGCCACTTCCTCCGCGGTGTGGCCCATCGTGACATAGGCCTGAGGCATCCGTTCCACCAGCTTCGGATTGGGTGAGAGCTTAAAGCCTGTCATCGGCACGTGGCTCATGCTCTCCACCCCACCGGCAATCATCACGTCGGCATGCCCCAGCATCACCCGTTCCGCGGCAAAAGCGATGGCTTGCAGCCCAGAGGAGCAAAACCGGTTGACCGTCAAAGCAGGCACTGTGACAGGAAATCCTGCATATAGCGACATGATGCGGGCGACATTCAACCCTTGTTCGCCCTCCGGCATGGCACAGCCGATGATGATGTCCTCCACATCCCCCTTGGCAAGCCCGGGAGCGCGTTCGATTACCGCTTCCAATACAACTTTGCCTAAGTCGTCCGCGCGGGTTTGAGCAAGGCTGCCCTTTTTGGCTTTGCCGACAGCGGTACGCGCCATGGACACGATTACAGCTTCTTTCATCAACACTCACTCCCCCGATTGTTAGTTGCGCAGCGCCTTGCCTTTTGTCAGCATATGCTGCATCCGCAGTTGAGTCTTCGGCTCGCCGCATAAGCTGAGAAAAGCTTCCCGCTCCAGATCGAGCATATATCGCTCCGTCACAAGCGTGCCCGCCGGCACATTTCCTCCGGCGAGAACGTGGGCCAATTTTTTGGCAATCAGTAAGTCGTGATCACTGATATAACCACCTTGTCTCATTCCGATCGCACCGAGGGTAAGCACGGCCTTTCCTTCGGACCCTACCACTCTGATTTTCTGTTCAGGAACCGGTTCATACCCGCTTTGAGCCATTCGCAATACCGCCTGTTTCGCCTCGTAGATGAGATGGTCTTGATTAGCTATAACCCGATCAGTCGGTAGCAGATAGCCAAGTCGTTTCGCATCGTGTCCGCTGGTGGATACTTTTGCCATGCCCACCGTCTCAAAGATTGCATTGATCGCCGGCTGCAGATCCGCATCGGGTTGCTGCGCGGTTCGACTGGCGCGAAGGGTCAGCTCTTTGCAGCCGCCTCCAGCAGGAATGAGACCGACGCCTACTTCCACAAGGCCGTAGTAGGTCTCCGCGGCAGCGATGACTTGATCTGCCGGCAAACAAGCCTCCACCCCGCCGCCCAAAGTCATCCGGTGAGGGGCTGCCACAACAGGCTTTTCAAAGCGTTTCACCTTGTACATGGTGTCTTGGAACAAGCGAATGATACTGTCGATCTCATCCCACTCTTCGTCCTGCGCCTCCATAAGCAGCAGCATGATGTTGGCGCCGACGCAAAAGTTTCTTCCCTGATTGGAAATGACAAGCCCCTCATAATTGACCCGCACTTCCTCGACGCTTTGCTGGATCATGGACAAAATATCTCCGCCGATGGCATTGTTCGGTGAATGGAACTCCAGGCATGCGACGCCGTCGCCAAGATCAATCAGGCTTGCTCCGGCATTCCCCTTTATCACTTTGTTCCGCTCTTTAAGCGCTTTGAGGGAAATCACCTGTGGCGGCCGCTCCAGCTTTTTGTATTCCTGACGGACGACTGCGAACACTTTTCCTTCCTCACGCTTGTAAAAAGAGGGGTTGCCTTGTGCGATCCACTCCTTGACCCACGCGGGAACCGCCGATCCTTCCCCTTCCATGCGCTCCACCGATTTGACCAATCCGATAGCATCCCACGTCTCGAAAGGGCCGAGGTCCCAGTTAAAGCCCCATTTCATCGCATCGTCAATCTCTTGAACCGTATCGGCGATTTCCCCGATTTTTTCTGCGGAATAGAGGAGCACTGGCTTCAAAATGTCCCAGGCCAGCCCGGAATACCGGTCATCCGCGGCAAGGAGCGCTTTTATCCTCGCCCCCGCACCCTTTGCCAATTTGGCGGCTTCCAAGGAGCCGGAGGAAACCTTGCTTTGCGGATTGTACTCCATCGTCGCCAGATCCAAAGAGAGAATGGTGCTGCCCTCTGGGCCTTTTTGCTTTCGATAGAAACCCTGACCGGATTTTTCGCCCAGCCAGCCTCTCTCCACCATTTGCTTCAGTACATCGGGACTCGCGAATATATTCTTTTCTGCTCCATCTCCTGCATTTGCATAAACGTTGTCCGCCACATGCAGAAAAGTATCCAGCCCGACGAGATCCAGCGTACGGAAGGTTGCGCTGCGGGGACGTCCCATGGCCGGTCCGGTGACGGCATCCACATCATCCACGGAGTAGCCCTTTTGGATCATCTCGTGAAGCGTGACCAGCAGCCCGTAGGTGCCGATCCGATTCGCAATGAAATTCGGAGTATCCTTGGCGATAACGACTCCTTTACCCAGTACGGTTTCGCAAAACGCCGCCATTTGCTTAACCAAATCGGCGTCTGTAAGCTCGCCAGGCACGATTTCCAGCAGCTTCATGTACCGAGGAGGATTGAAGAAGTGCGTTCCGAGAAAATGCTTTTTAAACTCTTCGCCGCATTCGGCAGACATCGCGTTGATGGAGATGCCCGATGTATTTGAACTGACAACGATCCCCGGTTTCCAATACTGTTCGATCCGGCTGAGGAGGTTTTTCTTCACTTGCAGATTCTCGATGACAACCTCGATCACCCAATCGGTCTCCGCAATGCGCGGGAGATCATCCTCCAAGTTTCCCGGCGTGATCCGCGAGACGAATGTATCGTCGTAAAGGGGAGCGGGCTTCGTTACCTTCAGCTTCTCGATAGCGCCGGCCGCCAGCCGGTTGCGGACAGCAGGGTGCTCGAGGGTCAAACCTCTTGCCTTTTCTTCCTCCGTCAAATCCTTAGGCACGATATCAAGGAGCAGACAGGGAATGCCAACATTAGCCAAGTGGGCAGCGATACCGGAACCCATAATGCCCGATCCGATAACCGCTGCGCTGCGAATGCGTCTTTTCATGTACGGGGACCTCCATTTCGGTGTGAAATGGCGAACTGTTAGATGAGCTCGCCGAATACGGACTGCTCCAGCAATTCGGCGATATCTCTCGCCTTGACACGGTCTTCCACTTCCTTCATTTTCGTGCCGTCCTCCATCATCGTCAGGCAGTAAGGACAAGCGCTGCTGATCACTGTCGGACCCACTTCCAGCGCCTGCTCCGTGCGAGCAAGATTGACTCGCTTGCCCGACGTTTCCTCCATCCACATCATGCCGCCACCGGCGCCGCAGCACATCCCGCCCCTCCCACTGCGTTCCATTTCGACCAACTCTACTCCGGGGATGGCCCGCAGCACATTGCGCGGCTCTTCATACACGTTGTTATAGCGGCCAAGATAGCAGGAATCGTGATACGTGATCCGTTCCTTTACATCGTGTCGGGGCTTCAACCTGCCCTCGCGAATGAGCTGGTCGAGCAGTTGGGAGTGATGGAGCACCTCCACCCCCTCCATTCCGAAATCCGGATATTCATTCTTGAACGTATTGTAGGTATGCGGGCAGGCGGTAACGATTCTGCGTACGTTGTATTTCCGAAATGTTTCAATATTCTCCACGCATAGCTGCTGGAAAAGCATCTCATTGCCCATCCGCCGCGGCGTATCGCCGGAGTTCTTCTCCTCGTTGCCGAGAATAGCGAAGCTGACCCCGGATTCATTCAATAGCCGGGCGAAGGCGCGTGAGATCTTACGGCTCCGAAGATCGTAAGAACCCATCGATCCGACGAAAAACAAGTATTCGAAGCTGGCATTTTCTTTTACGGTAGGCACTTGAATGCCTTCCACATCCCCGGTCCACTGAACCCGGTCGTTGCGGTTCAACCCCCACGGATTACTCTGCCTCTCGATGTTCTGCATCGCACGCTGGCCATCATGCGGCACTTTACCCTCCATCAAAACGAGATGTCTGCGCAAATCAATGATTTTATCCACATGCTCATTGTCAACAGGGCATTGGTCCTCGCAATTGCGGCAGGTCGTGCAGGACCATATCTCCTCTTCCGTCATGACATCGCCAATCAAAGCGAGTTCTTCCGGCTTCTTCTTTTTCTGAACGACCCAATTGGTTTTCTGCCACTTCATCGTCGGGGAGATATCCGTGATTCCACTGCCGGTCCACTTCAATTTGCGGTCGGCCTCGTCGGAAATCCCATGAACACCGGAGGCTGAAAAAGCGTATTCCGGAGCAAAAGGCGACTTTGTGGTAACGGACGCTCCTTTTTCCGTCAGATGGTCTCTCAGCTTCGTGATCAGATGCATCGGTGACAGCACCTTACCGGTATTGGAAGCGGGGCATACATTTGTACAGCGCCCGCATTCGACGCAGGCATAGAAATCCAACATCTGTTTGCGGGTAAACTGTTCTACTTGGCCGACACCGAAGGATTCCGCTTCCTCGTCTTCCAGATCAAGCTTCTTCAAGCGGCCCACCAGCTCCGTGCGGCGAAACCATATATTCAAGGGACCCGTGATAATGTGAAAGTGTTTGGATTGAGGGACATAGACAAGGAAGGATAGCAGAATCAACAGGTGAGCCCACCAGCTGATCATGAAGAAAACATGGGCGGTTTGTGCGGACATGCCGCTGAACAAGCCGGCAATGAAAGAGGAGATCGGAGCGTAGGCATCAGGCAGATGTCCGAGCCACACTCGCTCAAAACCAAGGGACAAAAGCACCGACAGCATGAGGAAAAAGATGAAAAAAAGGACGATACTCGGCTTCCAGCCCCTTTTCAGCCGTATGAGCCGTTCCCCATACCGGCGGTAGGAAGCGTAGCCCATGGCGATAAGAATAAGCAGGACGGTTATTTCCTGTGACAGCTGGAAAAAAGAATATCCGGGAATAGGCAGATGCTTGCCACCCGTTAGCCCCTTCACGATGAGATCAATGGCTCCGAACTGCAGGATAATAAAGCCGTAAAAGATAGCCACGTGCATGACGCCGCTTTTCGGATCCTTTAGCAACTTCGTCTGCCCGAACACTTGGGACAAAAAGCCCTTCATTCTGCCCCGGCTGCGCTGGCGGAAGTCAGCGGGACGGCCCAGGGATACATAAAGATAACGGTGATAGACTGCTCGGTAAAACAAATAAAGCGCGTATCCGGTTATCGCTAGAAACAAAGCATACTGAACCATCTGCCCGACCATTTTCTCACCCTCCTTGTTGAAAAATGAGATGGCGTGACGTGAATACGAAAAGTAAACGGTTACAAAAACGGTAGAAACCGTCATCCAGCATGAATCATGGGAAGCTTTCTAAGCTTTTGTCTCAGAAGAATGTGTCCCTTAACGATTTCGCTGCGGCGGTTGACCATGGTCATTGACATAAGCGGCCGTTTATCCTAAGATTAGGAAAATGAATGAGTATTCATTCAGTTACCATGGATTCTAACATCGAGGTGGCTTGTATGACAAGTAGAAAGACGGAAAAATATGAGATTATTTTGGATGCAGCCGAAAAAGTCATTGCCGAGAACGGTTTTTACGGTTCTCAGGTTGCCAAAATCGCCAAGGAGGCTGGCGTTGCCGACGGTACGATTTATTTATATTTTAAAAACAAAGAAGATATCCTCATCTCCCTGTTTCAGGAACGCTTGGGCAAGCTGGTGGAACTGTTCCACAACAGCATCCGAGAGGCGGATTCTGCGGAGGATGCCCTGCGCAGGGTGTGTGAAATTCACTTTACCCAGCTTGAGCAAAATGTAAATCTCGCTTATGTCACCCAAATTGAACTGCGGCAAAGCTCTATCGAGCTGCGTAAGGCGATCGGAATTAGCGTCAAGCCCTATATCAAGCTGATTGAGCATATCCTGGAAAAGGGAATCCAAGAGAAGCTATTCAGAGAGGACTTGGATGTGAAACTGACCCGACTCCTTATCTTTGGCGCGAT
>NZ_CBQR020000163.1 GCF_000455485.1 Gorillibacterium massiliense | reverse complement strand
TGGAAAAGGGAATCCAAGAGAAGCTATTCAGAGAGGACTTGGATGTGAAACTGACCCGACTCCTTATCTTTGGCGCGATGGATGAAGTCGTCACTTCATGGCTCATTTCCAGCAGAAAATATTCGCTATCGGCTCAGGTCGGCAAAACCGTCGAATTTTTCTTGAAAGGCTTGAAATAACTTTGTGAGAGGAGCATATGGCATGAACATTTATGTCATTCTTAAGCAAACCTTTGACACGGAGGAGAAAATTGTCATTCAAGACGGTCAAGTTAGCGAAGAAGGCGTCAAATACATCATCAATCCTTATGATGAGTACGCGGTCGAAGAAGCGCTGCAGCAACGGGACGCTCACGGCGGCAGCGTCACGGTTTTGTCCATCGGACCGGGCCGAACAGCCGAAGCACTCCGGACCGCGCTAGCGATGGGAGCCGATGAAGCCGTGCTGATCGACGGCGACCGGATTCCAAGCGACGAGTTCAGCGTATCGCAGGTGTTGGCTGCCTATTTATCTAAGCAAAACTGCGATCTGATCCTTGCCGGCTATTTCTCTGTGGATACCGGCGGCGGGCAGGTAGCGGTTCGAACGGCGAAGCTACTCAATCTTCCCCATGCCGCTGCTATCACGAAGCTTAAGATTTCCGAAGGGCGTGCAGTTGCTGTACGCGATGCGGAAGGAGACACCGAGAAGCTTGAAGTTGCCCTCCCTGCTCTGTTCACCGCGCAGCAAGGCTTGAATGAGCCCCGTTATCCAACGCTCCCTGGAATCATGAAGGCAAAAAAGAAGCCGTTCAAGCTGCTTGCCTTGGACGACTTGGGATTAACGGAAAGCAACGTTGCTTCTAAAACCCAGCGTACTGCGCTGTCATTGCCGCCTGCGCGGAAGGCCGGACAAATCCTGAAAGGTGATTTGAATGAGCAAGTTAGTCAACTCGTGAGCATGCTTCGCACGGAAGCGAAAGTACTCTAACCGGGAAAAGGGAGGACGAACTCATGGGCAAAAATTACGTAGTGGTGGCAGAGATTCGCGGCGGAAAATTGCGTCAGGTATCGCTGGAGGCAATACGTGCGGCCGCTTTTACGAAAGACAACGGGGATCAAACGGCGGCGGTGTTAATCGGTTCGCAGATCGCTAATCTGGCAGATGAACTCTCCCGCTATATAGATGGCAAAGTGTATCTGATCGATCACACGGATCTCGAGCACTACAATCCGGAAGCTTATCTGGCGGCAGTCTCACCTCTATTCACCGAGTTGAATCCCCAAGCTGTTTTTTTCGGCCATACGGCAATGGGACGCGACCTTGCTCCCCTTGTAGCAGCTCACTTGCAAGCAGGTCAGATTTCCGACGTAACTGCCATTGAGCGGGCGGGTGCGGATGTGCTTTATACGAGGCCATTATTTGCAGGAAAAGCCTTTGAACAGAAGCGATTCCTGGACGGACCGCAGATTGTAACCGTACGGCCCAACAACATCCCTGCGGCAGAAGAAACCGGCGCAAAAGCCGATATCGTCTCGGTTCGTTATACCCCGCCATCCGACCTTCGTTCGGTGATTCGAGATGTCGTGCGCAAAACATCGGGAAAGGTCGATCTGACGGAAGCCAAAATCGTCGTATCCGGAGGCAGAGGCGTTAAGAGCGCGGAGGGATTTAAACCACTGAAGGAATTAGCGGAAGTGCTAAACGGAGCGGTTGGAGCATCCCGAGGCGCGTGCGATGCCGGCTACTGCGACTATGCCCTGCAAATCGGGCAAACGGGAAAGGTAGTCACACCCGAAATCTACATCGCCTGCGGTATAAGCGGCGCCATCCAGCATTTAGCTGGTATGAGCCAGTCGCGAGTCATAATCGCAATCAACAAAGACCCGGAAGCCCCGATTTTCAAAGTTGCCGATTATGGCATCGTGGGCGACTTATTCGAAGTTGTCCCTCTCTTGACCGCCGAATTCAAAAAGGTACTGGCTTAGCTGAAGACTCTTGCAACAAAAGCTCCAAAGAGCGATTATTTGATTCCCATTTACGACGCCCCACAACCTTATGGTCCCTACGGGGCCGACCGCGCTGCGGCTAGGTGATGCGTGTGTGTCCGGCTGAATCAACTTCCTTGCTTGAGATACCTCTTCGAATCATCATCACCCTTTTTAGACAAATATACAGTCATGCATTTACCATATTCTTTATTTTCCGTATTAAATGCTTCTTCAATATTAAACCCTATACGTTCTAATTCTTTTTTATGATAATCCCAATTTACTCCCCTATACGTTGTACTAGCAATCATTACTTTCCTTCCAGAAGCACTATGATTTCTCTCCTGTAATTGGAATGCATGAGTAATATCTGTTTTTCTCTCATGCTCTCCATCACCCAAATTAACTAATAATAAATTTCCACTTGGTTCGAGTAAATTGTAAAGCGAAGTTAAGTAATTATAACGATCGTTATCATCAACAAGCATATGTAATGTAGCAATAGAGTAAACCCACTTATACTTTCTGGTAACTTCAGATAAAGATAATGCATCTGCTACCTTCAAATCTATGTGAACTCCTTTTATTCTGGCAAGTTCCTTGCATTTTAGGATCGCAGATTCGGAAACATCAATCGCTGTTACTTTATAGCCTTTATTACTTAAGTACAAAGCATCTCTTCCTTCACCACAGCCGATTTCACAAATCTCATCTTCCAAAGAAATATTATTATTTTCTACCCAGTCTAACAATTCCGGTGATGGTATATCTGAAAACCAAGTTAGGCCCTCATCATGTAATTTTCTATATCTCTCCTCATAAGCTAAGTAGTACTTTCTCATTAAGAATTCATTCCTTTCAATTTGCTTTGTATATACTGCCATAAAACCGAATCACTTAAGGAATTATTTTTTGGGAGGGTATTTCATCTAACGTTCTTGTATTCACGACGTTCAAGCTGCTTAAGGCACGTAGTGCCGGTGGCTCTACCACTTAGCCGGTTAAATGTGTCCGGTGACTCCACTTCCTCGAAATACCTCTTCCAGACCAATGGCCGAGCCTGTCCCAGCCTGCAACATTGAATGCGATGTTAGGTGAGGTGCCGGACTTCATTGAATTACACACATATCATTCTTGTTCATGTTTCTATAATTTGGATTTCTGTTGTTTATTCATCTAAATAAATCTCTAAAAATGATGTTATCTTCCCATTAGGATGACAGACATCCAAGATTCCAAATTCAGGATCATAAAACTTCCCATGATAATGTAATACCCAGTGAGTATAGTTAGGCATATGTACTGTCAGTATACTGACTGAGGAGTATATAGGATTTTTCTTTGATATTCTTTTGTTTTTTTCCGCATGCTTAATCTTGTAAAAATCCAGTGCCTCTATTAATTGTCCAATACTTGTCGGCCCTCTTGTTTTCATTGTTTTAATTGCATCATCAATACTTACACCTGCAATCATTGCAATACAAGCTTGTCCGCAAGTTTCAAATGTTGGTTGTTCTACATATTTAATCATATTATAAGCCCCCCTTGTTTTATGGAATACTCTTAGAAAATTCATTTGATTTCCAGTCTTCTATCAACATCCCATAAATAACATGATCCACATAATGGTCGTAAAGCCATTCAGCTTGCCTCACTATACCTTCGTTAATAAAATTAAGCTTTTCCGGAATTGCCCTGCTCTTTAAATTTTGTTTAGCTGCTCTTATTTCAACTCTGTTAAGGGCCAAGTCTCTAAATACATAATTAATAATAACTTTGCATACTCTTGTCATTATGCCCTTCCCTTGATGTTCTTCAGCTAACCAATATCCGATTGATGTCTTCTTGTTTGGCCAATCAATACTATTTAATCCTATACAACCCACAAGGTTATCTTTATAGAAAATGCCTGCGCTAAATCCATTATTATTAGCAAATAAGTTTAAAGAAAACTGAATAAAGTCCTTAGAATGCTTCACACTTACCGTTTCATCAACCCACGGTAACCATTCCCTTAGATAATCCCGATTGTTATCACATAAACTAAATAATTCTTCTGAATGGCGTATCTCAAGAATCTCAAGATGAAGGTCATCACTAATAATATGACTAAACATATGCTTCCTCCTACACTTCTTCGAGAAGCCTCGCAAACAAATTTTCTTCTTTAAAATGCGAGCCAGATTCAGCCATGGACGACTGTACCCATAACAAAAAGCTTATCTTACGTAATATATAAAATTTGTGAAGCAAAACAACTTCTGATTATGCTTATACTGTGGAGTAAGCTTATAGCAATGAATTCTCCCCGCAGTAAGCTGCGGAGAGTTCGACCAGGAGAGATTAAAGTGGTTACGGTTTTCTTCCCATGCATAAAAACATAGTATCAGAAAGGGCAAATTTCCCGCCACAGCGGTCAATTGTTTCAGCGATTTCTCTCAGGAATGGCATTCGGCTCTCTTCAGGCATTGCCTTATGGTCTGAATATGTACTGATTAGTGTAGTATAATCTTGTGCATTAAATGTTCTTGTGCCATAGTAAAATTTATCAGTAACATCAACAAATCCGTACTGTCTTAATGCATTGAACCTTTCCAAACGTTTTTTCTCAAGTTGTTGTTGCTTTATTTGCGGGTCTAGTTGAGGTCTTTGTTCTTCTCCGAAAAATTTACTATATTTTTCATATACTTTTTGCAGATCCTCATGTATGTGCGTATGCTCTTCAGCGGGAACAGGTTGGATTGAAAACCATGCAAACACACCTCCACTTTTCAAAAGTCCATGAACTTTCGGAAGCCCTATTTCTTGCGGTATCCAATGGAAGGCTGATGCGGAATAAACTAAGTCATAGGCATTTTCATCAAGTTGAACACTTTCAAAATCCTGATTAATTATTTCAAAACTATTAAACTCCCTAAACTTTTCCCTTGTAAATTGCGCTAGTTTTTCACCTATTTCAATAGCGGTAACTTTACAACTAGTTTTTAAAAAAGGTAAAGTTGCCTGACCTGTGCCGATTCCTATTTCCAGCGCCCTTTTATTTCTGCTAAGACTTGAAAACCGAATTACGTCGTCAAACAACTCGTCTGTATATGTTGGACGAAGTCTGTCGTAGTTTGGCGCATCCTCATTGAATGTTAAACGTAAATCCATTTCCATACCCCCATTATATAAATTATCTTAAGTGCGCGAACCGGTTGCCGCTAACGGTACTATCCTTGAAAAACCTCGTTGCTCAAACCTCATCATCAAAAAGCCTAGAAAACAAATTCTCTTCTTCCAAAAGCTTGAGATAATATTCCTTGAGAACTTGGTGTTTTAACATGCTTTTATCCCGACGATTTCAGGTAACGTTTCCGCATTCACGACGTTCAAGTGGCCTAGTGTCGTTGAACAGGAGGCAACTTATCTAGCACTTACGGATCTTTGGAATCAACCAACTGCCGTCCTTCGATTCACGTCCGTCAAAAACGTCTTAACCGCGCCACTTACGACGAACGGCATTTGCATCCATACATAAGCATGAATCGATTGAGGAATTCTACGGATCACGCATACCTTCACCATATTCGCAAAAGCATGCATAATGCTCCGAATACGTTCGTTATTCCAGTCCTCTTCGCTCGGCAGGAAGAGGATGGGACACTGCACTCTCTTGTAGTAGCGGTCAAATTTCACGTCCAAGTACTTGCTTATATATTCCGTTCGAACCCGATTCTCATAATGACTGATGAATTTACCTTCCTCCGTCTGAACCATTGTACTTTCCGCAAAAGCGGAAAAATATTCATTCCACAAGCCCAACCCCTCGAAGGAACTCCGCACCTCTGCTGAATATTCCGAAGGGGTATCGTAGACTGGAACTTGTCGTTTCGGCAACTCGGCTATAACCCTTGCCTTTTCGCGCTCCGCTTCCTCCTCCGTACCGACGAACAAACCGTATTCGCCGAACTCATTATATAGTGCTCCTTCGCAAACTAACGATATCACCATTTCCGGGTGGTCAGCGGCTAGACATAGACCTACCTCTGCCCCAAGAGAGCTGCCAACGACATGGCATTGTGCGATCCCAAGCTTGCGAAGTAACAAGAACATATCTTGAGCCATGTCGTCGATGTGATAACCCATCTCCGGACGATCTGAACGACCGTGACCCCGAAGATCCGGAACAATGACTTCATATTCTTCAAGAAAGTGAGGCAATACTCCCGACCACATCGCGGAGGTCCCTCCGCTAAAATGAAGAAATAACACCGGTGGTTTCTCGCCCTTCGTGTAATTCACATAAATCGAAATATCCTTATTAAGTTGGATACGTTGTTGTTTCATGAATTAATGTCTCCTTTGTTGCTGCATATCTTTTTTCGCATTCGTTAGTTAAATAGCCGCCGGCCGCGACTGCGGTTAGGTTCGCAGGGTTGTCGCCTGAAATCTCTTCTTCGATATGCCTCTAGGCGACCGGGCAGCCGTGAGGCTGCGATGCGTGAGTACAGTGGTAACTGAAGTTGCTGCCTTCCCTGAACTACTCACTCAAATCTTCTGGCAATCCTTTTTGATACATCTGTATACAGTTCGTGTTTTCTTCTAATGTTTTGATAATGTCAGGATGGGGATATGAGTAATTTATTAAATAATCTTTCTCCCTGTATTCTACTCGAATTGGAAATGCTAGTTTTTCTTCCTCAATGGAAAATTGTGCATTTATGCCTTCTTTGTTGCCTCTTGCATCAATTCTTATCCATCTGCCTAAGTCTTTTATATAAACAGAATTTAATGCATGAATACAGTATCCGTCTTCTGGTTTGTCGTAGAGTGTTAACCTCTGATAACAAATTCCCGTAGGAATGCCCATTCCTCTTAATATTGCTGCAAGTAAGTGCGACTTGGCATAACAAATGCCATGCTTTTTCTCTAGGACTTCTGAAGCTTTTCTTGTTACTTCCTGGTTTTTGATATCATATGAATGATCGATTTTATCACGAACATATTCAAATACTGCCCTTATACGATCGATTTCATTTTCTTGTTTAAAATAATTAATAAGTTCTTGAATTTGAACATTAGAATAGTCAATATAATCTGAATCCATTAGATATGCATTTAAGGATTTTTCATGCTTCAATGTTATACCTCCTCAATCATGATTTTCAGCAATTTCAGCTAACGTTCTTGTATTCACGAACCCGAGAAGTTTAAGGCGAGTTAGGAACGGGTGCTCCGCCACTTAGCTTCGCAGGGTTGTCTGCAAACTCCGCTTCCCCGAAAGGCCTCTGGCAGACCAAGGGGGCTTGTCACCCGCAGCGTGAATATGGTGTTATCGGATGTCTGGACCTTCCTGAGAAGCTACCATCAATTATTTCATTTTGGTGTTATTTTCATCGTATTTGGATTTCCTAATTCATATTCTTTGATAAAATACTTGTTTCTTTCATACTTATCCGTAATCGTTATATCTCCTGAAATAATTTCGTATGTATCATGGTCACCATTGTTTATAATTCCAACCAATATTAAATATCCATCTTTCATAATGTACTGCAATCCTTTATTGTGATTGCTATTTTTGAATTTGAATGACAATATACTTCCCGTATCTCTTTTGTACTTTCCTTGATCTTCTTTGTAAATTGCGTAATTATTTGATACACCATTTTCTTTATATTCGTAAGAGTAAAGATATACTATGTACTCACCAACTTTTTTTGTGGTTTCAATCTTTACATTCTGTACATTCTTTTTACCATCCGCACTTTGATAGATGCGGTTAACGATATCATTTTCAATCTCTGTGAGTGTAAAGGTTTTATTTTTATTTAAAGTGTTATGAATAGTTAGAATGCATAGCCCAGATATGATTAATAAAACTCCAATCATTACTTTTGTTTTGTTAAGCAATTTTATCATTCCTCTTTGCCCAGATTTCAGCTAACGTTGTCGTATTCCCGAATCCGAGAGGCTTAAGGTGCGTCAGCTCCGGGTGGCTCCGCCACTTAGCCCCGCAGGGTTGTCAGCCTGATCTTCTTCCCCGAAAAACCTCTGGCAGACCGAGGTCGGCTCAGCCGGCCGAAACGGGAATACGGTGTTGGTGAAGTTGGCGACATCCTCGAGAAAGCATACATGTCCTTGTAGAGTTCTCTTTTTTCCTGCTCCCCCAAAATAACTAGAGCGCTTTATTGAATTAATATTCAATACCTCTCACCTTAGAGAAAACATTTATATCGGCTAAGTTGCCGGATTCATCCAACTTCATATTTCGTAATGTCCCTTCTAAAGTAAATCCTGATCTCTCTGCAACTCGATTGCTTCTTTCATTTCGGGAATTGCTCCGTATTTCAATCCGGTTGGCCAGCAAATCATTAATCGCAAAAGTGACAATACCTTTAACTGCTTCCGTAGCTAACCCTTCTTTAGTACGAGATGTCCTTATCCAGTATCCAATTTCAAATTTACGAATGCTCCAATCCAATCTGTGTAATCCGCTACTACCAATAAAATTGCCCGTATCCTTATCAAACAAATGTAAGACAAGATCTATTCGCTCAAGGAAATTTAATCTTGCTTTTCTGACATGAGCTTCGGACTCTTCAACTGAAGGTATATTTCTCGCAATCCTTAACCATGGACGAAATTCATTCAAACTTTCTTGGATGGCTTCATTTACAAGAATACCATCCCCCCACCTCGGAGCCCTTATTATTAGGCGATCGGTTTGGAACTCCTCTGAAAAAGATAGTAAGATTGGAGAATTGTTCATATTTGGTTTACTCCTTCTAATAATTAAAATGATACGTGTCATTAATTGCTCTAAAATGCTTCAATGAGTAATGGACAAAGAAGTTTAGCCAATTTCACCTAACGTTCTCGTATTTACGAACCCGAGAGGCTTAAGGCGCGTTAGCGCCGGGTGGCTTCGCCACTTAGCCTCGTAGGGTTGTCTGCCTGACTCCAACTTCTCCGAAATGCCACTGGCAGACCAAGGACCGTCAGGTCCGCCGCGTGAATACGGTTTATGTGAAGTACCCGACTTCCATGAATCAGCTATCTTCCTATAAAATCTTGTACTTTACTACATTATAGAAAGAAACTACATTATCTTCAGGGCCATTCGTAAGCCTTTTATAAACTTTATCTATTGGGAACGCCTTAATGTCCCCGATCTGTAAATGAAGCACTTCTCCATCGCCAAACACGTTTTCAACATACCAATTGCATTTATCAGAATTATGAATTCTAACAACTTCACCTAAATAAGTCCCCCATATAATTGCCATAGATTGTGTTTGATTTGCTGTAGGTCTATTTCCAGTAATTGATCTAACTAACGATTTAAAAAATCCAGGTTTTAGTTCCTTTGAGTAATAATCTAGGATCATCTCTACATCAGAAATACTTGACTCTGAATAATCTAAATTCTTTCCAAAAGACTTGGCATATTCAACAGCTGTATTACTATTTTTATTAATGATTGTTTCATTAGGGTTGATTAACATGGCTCACCTTCGATAATGTTTTAGTTCTTCTGGTATTTCACACGACGCCTCACCGACTTAAGGGACGAATGTCCCGTCTGCGCTTGCGCAGTTAGTCGGTACAGGTGTGTCCCCCTGATCAAGCTCCACTGCTATCTCATCGGGCGGACCGAGGGGCGAATTCCCCGATGCGTGAATGTGGTGTTAGCTGATGCCAGTTGCATCTTCGAATCACATTCAATTTATATCCACTTCATGAAATTCCCGTATTCAATATTAATATCTTTACTCTTGGCCCATGAAATCAATTGTTCAATGTCATTTTGATTTTTGATTAATTCAAAACATAATGAGATTGGAACTATTCTATGTTTTTTTGGTTTAATACCAATCGTTTTATTGTGACTTATATAAATCACCGATATATCTTGAACTTCTAATCTCTTGTTTTTGATACTCAGGGATTCCGGATCTAGCCTTAACGTCTTTGTTTTAAGTAATCTTCGAATTACTGCAACAATAATTATCGATGCAAATAGAATTCCAAGAGCAATATTGAAAAATTTATTAGCTTCATCTTTTGGTATTGGCTGCCAGACATTTATTAAACTAAACACAACCATAGAGAAGATTAATTTACAATTTAATGGGTACCTAATTAATAAAATTATGATTTTCACTCCTTTCGCTGGTATCATCTAACGTTCTTGTATTCCCGAATCCGAGAGGCTTAAGGTCCGCCAGGACCGGGTGTCTTCGCCACTTAGCCTCGCAGGGTTGTCTGCCTGATCCACTTCATCGAAAATCCTCGGGCAGACCAAGGTCGGCGTAGCCGGCGGCAGCGGGAATACGGTGTTGGTATATTAAGCTCATCCCAGTGAGTCGGGGATGGGCCTTTTCTTTTATACTGAAAGAATCACCACCGGGTCAAAAACGTATGCGGTGTTGGGACTTTGATCTCGTCGCATAAAGTGTTTCAGCCCTAGCATCGCTCATACCCCGATTCAGTTGATTGGGCTTCGAGCCCGTATCACCGTGCCAACCTGTGGAGAGTGACTGCATGGGGTCCTGGTATCTTTAAAGGAGGGTTTTATGAATCAACCTGTGTTAAGTATCGACATCGCAAAAGGCAAAAGTGTTGCCGCAGCTTTCTCTTCCTACGGTGTAGTCGTTCGTAAGCCATTCTCTTTTCAACATACACCGCAAGATGTTGCGGCTTTGCTTCCCTTGCTCGATCAACTTGAAAAATCTACGGATCAACGCCCTACTGTGGTCATGGAGGCGACGGGTAACTATTCGAAACCAATCGCTTCCTTCTTTTCTTCCCACGGCTACCCTGTGGTTATGCTGAATCCTTTGTCCACCCATGCCTTGAAAAAGCAAGCGGTACGTAAGGTCAAAACCGATTCGGTAGATGCAATCCGGATTGCACAGGCTTTCTACTTAGGCGAGGGAACGTCTCTATCTCCACTAGTCGAATCAATCGCAGAACTACGCTATATTTGCCGACAATACGTCAATTGGACCAACCTTTACAGCGAAGTTCAGCTTCAGTTCCGTTCCATCCTGGACTTGGTGTTCCCCGGTTATGAGAAGGCGTTTCAAAACCTGTTCAATCCGACTTCCCTTCAGCTTATCGCCGCTTACCCTACGCCTGGTGACTTCCTTTCTGCCGATCAAGACGACGTTTTACGCATCCTCATGCACAACCGGCGAGGTCTGAAGTGGAACCAAGAAAAAGTTCGCGTCCTTCTATCCATCGCACAGAATAGCCTGCCTGATCCAACCGGACAACGCGCTCACCAACTCGCCTTACGCAACTATATCGAGCTACTAACGTCGTACCAGACAGGCAGCGCCTTACTGGAAAAACAGATGGAGCTGTTGGCTGGCCAGTCGAAGCCCTACCACTTGTTGCGTTCGATTCCCGGAGTGGGGCCGATTACCGCAGCTGTCATATTCGCAGAGGTTGGGGATATAAAAAGGTTCCCAAACGTGAAACAGTTGACCGCTTTTGCCGGGCTGGATTCATCTGTTTACGAGTCGGGAACCTTTAAGGCGAACCAGAATCGAATCTCAAAACGCGGTTCCGCTTATCTCCGTACGGCCCTGTACCAAGCTACCGTTGCGGGCATTTCCAAGCAGATCCACGGTCCGAGAAATCCGGTTCTATGGCAATATTACCAACAGAAATGCTCAGAAGGCAAACCCGCAAAAGTTGCCATTGTCGCGACTTCGAACAAGCTTCTGCGCTTAATTTACGGCATTTGGCGCAACCAAGAGGTTTTTCATGCGAATTAATCGGAATTTATAGGTATATTTTACCATATGCGAGCCTCGATATGTAGGCTTGTTTTGGTATGTCACTTTTTTCCTCTACCAAGTGATACATTTACTCTTTGTTGACTTTGATTAGCTGGTTTATGCGATGCCAACGACATCTATGAAATTGCTGAAAAAATTTATCCATTCAATTCACATCGGGCTAATAGTCGATGTTTAGCCAATGAACACTATAACTTCATCACTTGTGAACACTTCTATAAGTCTAACTATAAGAAAATCAATTCTTCTCTTCATATAATTAAAATCATCATTTTCTAAATTAACCTCAGCCCAATTTATTAATAATTCTAATTCTTCAATGAGATGAGAAAGGTCCTTTTTAGTAAGATCTAATCCAGGATTAAATAAAGAAATTAATTTCAGATTTAGCTCTTTGATGGCTGGGACCCAACAATTCTGAAAAAAAGCCTCATTTGAAACGGGTACATAGAATTGTGTATCTTTAGGTTCAATGATTATTGCTGCTACAGACAACACAATCACCTTCTATTTATTTGTTGGTTTCGCATAACGTTGTTGTATTCCCGAACCCGAGAGGCTTAAGCGAACGTTAGTGAGCGGGTGGCTTTGCCACTTAGCCTCGCAGGGTTGTCTGCCTGATCAACCTCAACGAAAAACCTCGGGCAGACCAAGGTCCGGCTTGCCGGGCCGCAGCGGGAATACAGTGTTATGCGAAGGTCTGTTCTTCTTTGATCAGCCTACCATGGCTCTATAATTAAATCATTCCATTGCGCTTTCCATCGGTGTACTTTCTTATCATAAATCTCTTTAGTAATTTGTCGCTTGTTTGGTCTGACGACTTTATTAAACAAATCATCCAGTCCGTAGGGTGCATATACTTTCCACTTATTAGAAGAGATTCGTATCCCTAAAGAAGTAGCTGTAGTTGGCCATGTATCTATTGCTTCTTCTACTGAGCGGTATGGGCTAATCTCATATCCAAACCGACTCTCATACCATAAATGAACTCTAGCCTCATTCTTTACATCGATCTTAAATGGATAATCTGGAAATAGCCTTTCAAGTTGTAATTTCAGTTGATCTTCTTTATCTTCTGATAGATCATTATCATCAAAATAGACAAAATCTACATCCTTAATTCCATGCTCAAGAGGCATATCACTTAAATAATTCCACACCGTCTGAGTAATACATCCTGCTCCAATGTAGTAATTAGTTATCTCCAACTCTTGAGCCCCAACAAGAAATTCAAATACGGCTTTATGTTTCTGTACAATCTGAGCTAGTCTTTCTATTTGATGATTTGATAAATTAATTTGAATCACATCTTTCTGTTTTGTTTTTTATCTGTTAGCTCTAACAGACTTTCGCATAACGTTCTTGTATTCCCGAATCCGAGAGGCTTAAGGTCCGCCAGGACCGGGTGGCTCTGCCACTTAGCCTCGCAGGGTTGTCTGCCTGATTCAACTTCTCCGAAAATCCTCTGGCAGACCAAGGTCGGCGAAGCCGGCCGCAGCGGGAATACGGTGTTATGCGATGCCTCTGCCATCCTAGAATCAGCTATTCAAAGGTTTACTTGCTTCTACTAATTCATCATTGGAATCTAGAAATATCAATGTTTTTTCAATGTCTTCATAATTCATTGTTTTTGTTATAATTAAATGTCTTAAATTAAATCCTGGTGGTTCCATTTCTTTATCAAAATGGTTTACCAATCTTTGAGGTGTTGTCACAAGGCACCAACGTTTACTTCTATCAGAAAAAGTAAGTGTTATCTCTACCAAATCAAACTCATTTATATCATCATCGAATTTCCACGCTTCCAATATAGGTACTTCAATATTTCCTTCAATAAAATTTGCTTTAGAAATCCAGACTGCCTTTCCATGATTTCCGATGATTCTGTATTTCTCCTCGTCTTCTTTATTTACGATGTATTTGTTCCCCCTAGTAAGTGCGTGGCCATAAACACCAACGCTCTTACAAGTAATTATTCGGACCTCCATGAAATCACTTCCATATCAGGTTATCTAGTCTTGCAGAGGTTTCGCATAACGTTCTTGTATTCCCGAATCCGAGAGGCTTAAGCGAACGTAGTGAGCGGGTGGCTCCGCCACTTAGCCTCGCAGGGTTGTCTGCATGAACCACTCCCTCGAAGAACCTCGGGCAGACCAAGGGCCGTAAGGCTCGCAGCGGGAATACGGTGTTATACGAAGTTCTCCTCTTCACCGAATATACTCCCAGATCTTAATTCAAAAAATAATTTCTTTATGTTGGTTTTGTTCAAAAAGAAAAATAAAGCGGCCACCCAAATTATCAGCATGATTATAAATAACGCCAATGGGCTTATAGCAGATGAATCCAAAAAGTGTGTAACATCTTCATTACGTGGGGCAATACCATTCAAATATAGGATAGGGATAATTATCCATGTGAAAAAGGTAAATAAAATAGGCATTGATATTAATAATTTGATCAGTTGAATCCATGAATTATTATTTGTCATTACTAATATAAATATCATCCATACGATTACAGGTAGAAGGAATCCAGATAGGTGGATTATTGACTCTTCAAGACTAGAAAATGTTCCAACAGGTCGTATGTGTGCTGTAAGTATGTTCATATCAAACTCAGTTACTTGCCCTCCACATATTATAGTAGACAGTGCATGTCCACCTTCATGTAATAGTATGTAGAGGAAAGTAATTGCCATTTCAATTACTACAATAAATGAGATTAAGATTACGCTTTGCTTTATTCTTTTACTTGTTTTCATTGTTATTCATCCTTTAGGAGAATTTCGTATAACGTTCTTGTATTCACGAACCCGAGAGGCTTAAGCGACCATCGGGAGCGGGTGGCTCCGCCACTTAGCCTCGCAGAGTTGTCTGCCTGGATCCACATCCTCGAAAAACCTCGGGCAGACCAAGGTCGGCGTAGCCGGCCGCGGCGGGAATACGGTGTTATCTGAAGGACACTTCCTCGGAGCATAACTTACAGTTTGTGTTTATTCATTAATTTATTTATAGTTGGGTGATTAATCTCGGACACTTGACGAGCTTCTAAATAAACACCCAAAAAGTCTTTAAATACATAATTCTGTAAATTTACGTTAATATCCATTATGCATGAAAAGAAATCTATTATAACTTCATCTGCATCCTTCAATCGAGATATTAACCTAACTCTAGCATTATCAGGTACATCACCACCTTTACTAATAGAATAAAAATAGGTGTTGTATTCAGTAAACACTTCATTTAATACGATATTCACCTCTAAAAATTCTTTCTGAATTGCATATCTTTGCCTCACTAAAGGCTTTAAAACAATATCATATTGTTCCCACGATGAGACGAATTTAATGAAACTCTCTGTTGCCTTGTTTTTTAGCTCTTTAAATTCATCTGCAGTATATGATTTTAAAAATCCAGCCTTTCTAGCCTCAAATAAATTGTTATCCTCTTTAATAAATCTTTCTAAATCATTCGATGTCAATAATATAAAAATGCTGAGTTTCGAATAATTCTGTATAGCTTCATTTATTGGCTCACGAATAAAATTAAAAGTACTAATATATGTTGTAATGCGCTTATCCCTTCGCATGTTCTTTTGACTAGAAAGGTATACATAAATCCAACCTATCACTGTAACTAAAATAGGGACAATAATTCCAACTGCCCATTTAATGTTTGCCTCTGTGACATAACCACTCATGTTTTACTTCCTTTCAAGTGTCTTTCAGATAACGTTGTTGTATTCCCGAATCCGAGAGGCTTAAGCAAACGTAGTGAGCGGGTGGCTCTGCCACTTAGCCTCGCAGGGTTGTCTGCCTGAATCACTCCATCGAAAAACCTCGGGCAGACCAAGGTCGGCGTAGCCGGCCGCCGCGGGAATACGGTGTTAGGTGATGTTACCGACTTCATTGAGATAACCCACGACGTTCTTTAATGGTTTTTGCTCTATTTCTTACAGTTTCTAATTGATCTTTTTCGCCTTCATTTAATAGTTCATTTATCTGTATTGAATTTATCTCATGAAGAACGTCTAAGGCTGCTATTCTCTGATATTCTAACCCGGTATTCCACGATTCAAGGGCTAGCTGTTCCGCATAACATGATTTCATATATCCTAGTGCTAAAAGAGTCCTTCTTCGTACATACTCGTCTGTATCCCTATAATATTCAACTAAAATCCCCTCAACTTCAGGGAACGTATTACCATAACTCCAAATGTAATGGGCTAACTGCCATCTTGCATCCGAATCAGGATAGCTTAAGCCCTCTCTAGAAAGTGGAATTATATGATCTGGATACTCAGCTAACTGGGTTGCAATCTCTTCAAGTTCATTATCTCTTGCTAGTAAAAATAATAAGTCTTTCTTAGCTTCCTGAGTCAAATCACTAAATGAAATACTCATTAATAGCTTCCCAATTAAAGTATACACTCTCGACCAATCAGGGTAGTCAGCTTCCCACTCATACACTTTATGTTTAACCGAATTGGACCAATTCACAAAATGAGACACTTCGTTCTTTAATTCTTTGAAAATCGGCTTCATTGCCTATCCTCCTGCTGTATAAGCATTTCGGTAATTTCACCTAACGTTCTTGTGTTCACGACGTCCCACCGACTTAAGGTGACGAAGTCACCGGGCGCGATGCACTTAGTCGGTGCGGATGTGTCCGGCTGAATTTACTTCTCTGCAACTGAAATGCCTCGTCGATTAGCATCTAGCATCTGCCGGACCGAGGGGCGAATGCCCCGAAGCGTGAACATGGTGTTATGTGAAGTTGACTCTACTTAGAAATACTTTCAGAGCCCTGTTGCCTGGTATATCCATTTTCTTTCAGTCTTATAAATATATAAGTGTCCTAATTCACTATTCTTCTTATCAAATTTTATTTCCCCATAGGGAGGTCCACATGCACAATCATCCCTTATTCTCCAATAATATAGTGATTTAATTTTGTATTTCGAAATCACAACAAAATGATCATTGAAAAGATTCTCTTCATTTAAAATAACATTTTCAAGGTTAAGTCTTTTAAAGTCTTCTTCCGATACAACTATATCCCAATCTTCTGATAATTCATTCTGTCCTTGTTCATATGAATCTATTAATTCTGTATGAAATCTATAAATAAATGGATTCCATATAATCAGTCCAATAACTGCAAAGACTAATATTACTAAGAGTAATTTGAGAATTTTGGTTTTCATTGTTTTCCCTCTTTAGTCAATTTCACATAACGTTGTTGTATTCACGAACCCGAGAGGCTTAAGGTCCGCCAGGACCGGGTGGCTCCGCCACTTAGCCTCGCAGGGTTGTCTGCCTGATCAACTTCACCGAAAAACCTCGGGCAGACCAAGGACCGTCAGGTCCGATGAGGGAATACGGTGTTATCTGATGGCCCCCACTTCTCGAATGTTCCCTCAATCATTCATTTATTAATATTAGTCAGACTTTAAAAATTAATTTCTTTCCATTCCTTATCTATTAATATTTCATATTTATAGTCACTTAAGTTTCCCTGCCGTCTTATTGGTCTTATTAAATCATGTTGACATCCTTCTTGGGGATCCTCGATTTGTATCCAATCATTCTTATTGATAGTAAAATATTGTTTACAAAAAGCTTCTGCATCATCCAAAGCATAAAACCAATAATCATTATGTGAAGGTATATCATCTTGTGATTTGTATACAAAAACATATACTCCCGATTTCTTTATTTCATATATCATTACTTTGGGAATATCATGCGTAGAAGTAGAACTGGGTCGAGTAAATGCATATTTACGCATACCACTCACTCCATCTTTGTTATAAAATCATACTCTTTGGGGGCTTTCAGATAACGCTGTTGTATTCACGAACCCGAGAGGCTTAAGGCGCGCTAGCGCCGGGTGGCTCCGCCACTTAGCCTCGCAGGGTTGTCTGCCTGAATCCACATTCCTGAAAAACCTCGGGCAGACCAAGGTCCGGCTTGCCGGGCCGCAGCGGGAATATGGTGTTATGTGATGTCCCCGACTCCTTGAAATACAATCATTATTTATCTGCCTTTAAATAATTCATCAATCTGGTTCATTAGTTCTTGTATCTCTGGTTGTGTAGTCTTCAGTGAAAAGAGTAGTTGATTCTCTCTTTCATATCGTTCTTTAAATCGACCTTTAATATTTACATATCCTCTAATATCAAAAGAAAACTCTGCTTCTAATGCTGATTCTGAATCCATAAGTATTGCTATTCCTTTGAGATCTCTATACATTGCCTCAATTTGCCTTTTAAATTCTAAAAGTTCCCCTCGAAAAAGCCAAATAACTCCATTAATAAAGTAATTATCAACTTTGATTTCAATTCTGGCTCCACCGAACTTATAAAAATCTTCTGAAATTAATAATTTAAGATAATTGTTATCTAAATCCTTAATAATAAGTTCTTCCACAAGATTGGCCCCTTTGTCTTTCTCTATTTGTTTTTCGGGGATTTCACATAACGTTGTTGTATTCCTGAATCCGAGAGGCTTAAGCGAACGTAGTGAGCGGGTGGCTCCGCCACTTAGCCTCGCAGGGTTGTCTGCCTGATCCACCCCCTCGAAAAACCTCGGGCAGACCAAGGTCGGCGTAGCCGGCCGCAGCGGGAATACGGTGTTAGACGCTGTTGCCTCTTCCTCGATCAACTAACAAAATCAATTAAACATGCCTTTCATGCTCTTTAAATATACGCTCTAATTGTTTTTATATAGGCTCCTCAAATTACATTCAGAAACCATTTTGTTTCATATATCTTTTTGAACTCAAACTGAGCTTGATAACCCTATCAATCAAAGTGTAACTAAGTACATTCATTTCAAACTAACAATATATTCCTTTATCATTCGACTCTTTCTTTTAATTTCCTTTAAAACAACAAACGTATCAAGGCAACCCTGCGACCAGAGTGTGGCTAGATACGTTAATGTAATATGCTCTTATTCAATTGTTGTTTCTTATCTACATCGATTAATTCTACTCACCAGGTCTAGGCAATTGCGTCTAACGTTGTCGTATTCCCGAATCCGAGAGGCTTAAGGCGCTTTAGTGCCGGGTGGCTCCGCCACTTAGCCTCGCAGGGTTGTCTGCCTGATTCTGCTTCCTCGAAAATCCTCGGGCAGACCAAGGGCCGAAAGGCCCGAAACGGGAATATGGTGTTAGCTGATGTCCTGGGCTTCGTCGAGTTGCTTGCACAAAATCCGCTCTTTAAGAGTCCTTGAGTGATCATCTAAAGAATCGATAATGAATTCTGGTTTGATAATAATATGAAAATGATCTTCTTTATAAGGGATCTTTCTTACAAGCGGGAAATCAATCACCCTATATTTGTTTTCAGTATTCATTTCTTCAAAAAGAAAATCATTAATCCTCAATACATCAGCCTTATCTAAATATTGACCGTATATAAAGAATGTTCCTTTGAATTTAGGATAACGTGTACTGAAACTCATCTTTTCAGTTTTCATAATATCAACTATTCTAAATTGAAAAATAATAATCACCTCAAAATTATGAAAGTGACGCCCCTTAGATTTTAGGGTTTACATGTATTCCAGGATTTCAGCTAACGTTGTTGTATTCACGAATCCGAGAGGCTTAAGGCGCGTTGGCGCCGGGTGGCTCCGCCACTTAGTCTCGCAGGGTTGTCTGCCTGATCCACTCCTCCGAAAAGCCTCGGGCAGACCAAGGGGCGTTAGCCCCGCAGCGGGAATACGGTGTTATATGATGGGGATGCCATCTTCGAAATGCTAACAAAGGCTATTCAGGTTAATTTAATTTTGTTTATTAATCCACTAAAATCTTGTGGCATCAAAGGACTAGAATCTCCTTTTAATAAGCCAGTGTCCGAGCGACTAAATAAGGATTGTAAAATAATAGCCCTATCGCTATCTCCAACTCCTTTTTCGTGAACTAATGAAAGATAAACATATGTAAGTTGTTCACGTTCTTTAGCGTCTGTTGCCAAGTGATAAGAACTCGTTGTGAGCTTAACAAATAGACGAATAAAATATACGAATACTGATGTAATCATAGTAATTAGAATTGCATCCTTAACAGAATTGATATTTACTGAATTATTAGAAACAAAATACAAATTTGAACCGCTAATCAATAATGAGCCTAAAAATAATAGAAAAAGAACAGATGTAGCTATTGACCAATTCCTCCACTTGTTCCCCTTTTTTGAATATTCTTTTGATAATTCAGACCAGTATTGACCAGGAGCTGATAATTTAATGTTCTCTCGATATTCTTTGTCCAATTCTTCAAAATGTATATTTTGAGATTTGTACAACTCCTCCAAGTTATTCTTTTGAGTATTATGCAATTCATCCAAATTATTATTATGTTCGGACTTCAATTTATCTAATTCATTCTTTCTTGTGTCTATCTCAGCTAGAAGTTCACTTTTCTTAAGATTGTACGTTGCAATTACACTATCAAGTTGTGTTGTCATATTCAATTTTAATTTCTCAATGGCGGCAATCTCACTTTCTATGAACAGATTAGTATCTCTCTTTGATTGACGTCTTACATCCCTAAAAAAGTAAGCGTCAATAACTCCCTGAATATTTAATACATTTTGAACTCTTCCTGAATTAGGTTCAAAAAGAAAGGCAGCCGCTGCTTCCGCCTTCTCAGAATTCCCTAAACTAGCTAAAAATTGTCCTTCTTTCGAAGTTGAATATATTACTGGAAAATAGTTAATTGTTGCCTGAGCGATTGCCGTTTGAAGATTTGATAACGCATGATTTGGGTTATTAACGACATAGCCTCGTACCTCACTTAAGTTATTCTTTATCCCAGCAAAATGAATAGAAATTCTATACAGTACATTATAAGAACTTGAGTTTCCTGATATTCGATTCCAAAATGAATACTCATCATTAATTAATGATTCTAGTTCTTCAAAACTATGAATTCTCTTTTTTGTTTCTGAAGGAAAGAATGTAATTGATACATCCTTTCCTTCAAACTCTGATTTAAGCCAATCTTGAGTTAGCGTTTCCGACATATAGCACACTCCCAAAGTAAGAATCTAATTAGTTCATTAATATGGAAAATTCATCCAATGACCTGCAAGAAAAAATACTATTATATGACTTAGTTAGTCGTATAGCGGTGTTTAAATAAGAAAATATTAATTGCATCCCTTTCATATAACGTCTTATTTGCGTATTTCGTTTATCCAGCATGTGATGTGGAATTTGCGAAGTTCGGGAATTCCGCAAAAGGTAGAGAATTTGCGAAATCATGCGTCAAATAGAATCCCCGCCTGTTAGCTATCGATCTGATCGAGCGGGCTCTTGATGCGGCGGACATCTTTAACGCTGACGTGGGTATAGATCTCCGTGGTACGGCTGCTCTTGTGTCCCAAAAGTTCTTGGATGTAACGAATATCAATCCCACCCTCCAGCAAATGCGTGGCAAAAGAGTGACGAAGAGCGTGGATGCTTACTTTTTTATGTACACCGGAGTTGGCTAGAGCCTGTTCGAAAACTTTTTGTGCAGAACGCTCCGATAAGTGACGCCCTTCGATTTGACCGGGAAACAGCCATGTCGTTAGAGCTTGCTGTTGGAGATAGCTTTGCACGACTTCAAAAGCAGTTTGAGATAAAAGGGTCAGCCGATCCTTTCTCCCTTTGCCTTGCCGAACCCAAAGCGTCTTCCGTTCATGATCAAAGTCCTGGAGACGCAATCGTACCACTTCGCTAACGCGCAATCCTGAAGAATAAGCCAAAAATAAGAGGGTTTTATGCTTTATATTAGATGGAGCTTTTATTACTTTCATAACTTCATTAAGGGAAAGTACGTTGGGTAGTTTATTTTCTTTTTTTGGTCTTATGTAAGGTGCCGTCTCTTTCTCGCGAAGTACATTTTCAAAGTAGAATTTGATAGCGCTTATTGCTTGATTCACATAGGCATGCGAAAGTTGTTGATTCAATAGGGTTAAGGAATAATCTTGAAGATTTAACCCAACTCTCTGATTACGCGGTGAGTATAAATAGCGGAAGTATCTTTCGACATGTCCGCAATATGCTTTTATCGTCTTGATGCTGTATCCTCTTAAGATCAATTCTTTCTTCAAGAGCTGTTTTTGAAAAATGTTGTTGATCATGTTCCCTGCAGTTCGGGAATGAAAGCTTTTTTGAAACAGATCACATTCCCCATACAAGACATCATCAACATGAAATTGATATTCTTTGAAATCAGCCAGAAGCTGCTCGACGTTATCAATAGAAAAGGGAACCGACCAAACAGATTCCTTAGGCAGCCATTTTCTCCCTGGGATAGTTCTGATTATTTCAATGCCCCTTGCATCGTAACAGCCGAAACGAATCCCTAAAGTCGCGTCATCCCGTTTCGTCACAATTATTTCCATAGGCTTCCCCTCACATTTTATCATACGTGCTATTTATTGGTAATTAAAAAAGAGGCATTCAAAGTCCAACCAGACTTTGATGCCTCCCGATGCTTTCGGCAGTCGCCTATTCTATTTACTTCCTAATAAACTTCATTTTAAATGATGATCATCCAGGTGTCATCCAGAAATGCATAAACGCAAAGAAACGGCATTTCTGCCGTTTCTTTGTCTGATGGACTCTCAGGGACTCGAACCCTGGACCAGATGATTAAGAGTCAACTGCTCTACCAGCTGAGCTAAGAGTCCATATACGATTTTGGTGGAGCCAAGGGGGATCGAACCCCTGACCTCATCGCTGCCAGCGATGCGCTCTCCCAGCTGAGCTATGGCCCCGTTTGCTGAGGTGTTAGTCGTTTTTTGCGACTCACAAGAAATGATTATACAGGACAACCCACCTCAATGCAACCCTTTTTTATAAAAAAATTCGACAACCCGCTTATCATGTCTATTACACAAAAAAAACTGCGTTCTCCCCTTATCCTTACTTTCCTAATTCGTGTTGAAAGATAGATTTCACTTTGGCGGTAACATACCCGCTGCCGCCCCGGCCTTTCACGTCCTCAACCATGACAGAGAGAAGCAATTCCGGCTTCGCCGCGTCGAAGCCCACGAACCAACCGTTCTCTTGGCCGTCTGCGTCTTTGCTCGCCTTCAGCTCCGCCGTCCCCGTCTTGCCAGCGATGGAAGCTCCCTGAATGTAAGCGCCGTGGCCGACGCCTTCGGGGCTGCTGACCGCTTTGACGAGGTCGTCTTTCAACAAAGCAGCCGTTTCCGGAGACATCGCATGCTCCTTCCACAGACGCGGCTCCTGAGCCTCAGACTGAACCAATAGAGGCATCACCATGCTGCCTTCATTCACCAGCGCTGAGTAGGCAAGGGCGACATGGAGCGACGTCATGGTCACTTGCCCCTGACCGTAACCGGAGTCCGCCAGTTGGATATCACTTTGAATGGTATCCTTGGATAAAAGCGATTTATTCAGCGGATATTCGATGGGAATCGCTTCGCCGATTCCGAAGCGCGCCGCTTCCTGTGCGAATTTTTCCTTGCCGATCTCAAGAGCCACTTGAGCAAAATAAATATTGTCCGAATAAATAAACGCCTCAGAAAGGTTTATCGGATTGATATCGTGAATCCGCTTCACGTAATAATTGCCCCAGGAGCCATCCTTCGTCCATTTTAGACCGGCGATGGTTTTCCCTTCATCCGGGTGAATGATGGATGCATCCAGCCCAATGGCTCCAGTAATCATCTTGAAGGACGATCCCGGCGCGTAGCCTTTCGAAAAACGGTTTAAAAAGGATGATGCGGATCATCGTTCCACTTCTTATACTGCTCGCTTGAAAGACCGCTCACAAAGGCATTGGGGTCATAAGACGGGCTGCTTAGAAGAGCTAGTACATCGCCTGTCATCGGCTGAATGGCAGCAACAGAAGCCCCGTCCTCTTTGACTTCATTGTAAATGGTCTTCTGCAGCTCAGCATCGATAGTCAATTGGAAGTCTTGCCCCGGCACGGCGGCTTTATCGGCGAGATCGGCTTTTTGTACTCCTTTGCCATCTACAA
>NZ_CBQR020000162.1 GCF_000455485.1 Gorillibacterium massiliense | reverse complement strand
CCAGCCCAATGGCTCCAGTAATCATCTTGAAGGACGATCCCGGCGCGTAGCCTTTCGAAAAACGGTTTAAAAAAGGATGATGCGGATCATCGTTCCACTTCTTATACTGCTCGCTTGAAAGACCGCTCACAAAGGCATTGGGGTCATAAGACGGGCTGCTTAGAAGAGCTAATACATCGCCTGTCATCGGCTGAATGGCAGCAACAGAAGCCCCGTCCTCTTTGACTTCATTGTAAATGGTCTTCTGCAGCTCAGCATCGATAGTCAATTGGAAGTTTTGCCCCGGCACGGCGGCTTTATCGGCGAGATCGGCTTTTTGTACTCCTTTGCCATCTACAATGGAAACGACAACCCCGTCCGTCCCTCTCAACTTGTCCTCCAGAATCTGTTCGAGCCCTGCTTTACCGATCCAATCACCGGTTTCGTAGCCTTTATCCTTTAGTTTTTCCAATTCATCCGCGTTTGCTTCCCCTATATAGCCGGTCAAATGGGCTGCAGCCTCGCCGTATGGGTACTGCCGGAGCTTTTTCTGTTGAATGACGGCACCGGGAAACAGACGAAACTCGTCAATCGATTCTTCCGGTATGATGGCGATGGGGACAAACATCCCTGGCTTAACCCATGAAGCGTTAAGCTTTTTCTCGATTTCTTTTTTATCGATGCCGAGCTTTTTTGCTAACTCCGTTTTTACTTCATTTGGAGAATCTCCCATTTGCCCCGGGATGAGACCGAGCTGCGGTACGGTTCCGTTGATTGCAAGTCCATTGCCGTTTCTATCCTTGATTTCGCCGCGCGCGGCCGCTATGGTTTGCACCCGAACCGTATCTCCCTCAGACATATCCGGAAACAGGAGCGACGGCTTCCACTCCACCAACCACTCGGGGTCATTGCCATCCGCCGCTTTGAGCAGCTTGCCTTGATTATCGAATTCAATCGGCCCGGCTATCGTGTCCATCCGAACATGGAAGCGGAAGCTCCGCTCTGTCGGCTCCGGGCTGGGGGATGATGTCGTTTGCGCAGTCGTCGGCTCTGGAAGCGCGGTGACTTCGAGGTGGTCTGCCTCGATTCCTTCGTATATTTTTGTATATCGTTCCGCAAATTGCGCTTCGGTCATGCTCGCTTTAGCTTCCGCCGTTAACAGCTTATACATGCCTTCATAATCCCGCTGCTGCCAGGCGGACAAATAGAGCTGAGCGATATCTTTTTTTTCTGGAACTGGGGTAACTTCAGCATCCCTGCTTTTACATGCGCTGAAAAAGATCGATAGTAAGCAACTCATTACAAGCAACCAGCGCCATTTCATTGCGTCCACCTCTCGACTTAAGAAGATATAAGGTTTATATTCGCAGCCTGCTCCCCGCTTTCCTCTCTTCCCATAGAAAAAGATAAAGCAAAAACACCGGGAGATCCCGGTGTTTCTGTAGGGTACAACGGTTATTCTGCGAAATTGCTCTCGATAACCTTTTGCAGGATCGCGGAGACTTCCGCTCTCGTAGCCGTTCCTTTCGGGTCATACAAGTTACCCGGCTTGCCGGAGATCCAGCCAAGGGAATGAATTTGGGTAACGGCGGTTTTCGCCCAAGAACTCGTTTGATTTTCGTCCGTAAAAGCGGGAAGCATCCCGCTATCGGCGGTTTTCATTTTCATATAGCTCGCAAAATGGCTCAGCAGCACCGCTAATTCTTCCCGAGTTACGGCTTGGTCCGGCGCAAACCGGTTGCCGCCGACTCCTTGCGCAATTCCATGAGAAGCTGCCCAAGCAATATATGACGCATAGTATTGATCGGCTGCCACATCAGAGAATGATGCTTTTTCAGTTGGATTGGCTCCAGCCATTTTTCCCAGCACGGTGACAAGCATCCCGCGGGTCAACGTTTGTTCTGGGCCAAATATCCCTTCACCAACTCCTGCGAACAACCCACGCGCCGAAGCATACTGGATGGCGTTAGCTGCCCAATGCCCGGTTATGTCATTAAAATGGATAGGAGTATAAGCCACCGCATACCTGGAAAAATGATTCGTAATGAACTCGACGGCCTTCGTCACTTCGTTATACCGGCTAGTTACAGGGACCGGATTCCCGTTGGTATCGAGATAATAAATCACGATGGCATTGGGATTTTCGCCGGCACCCAGAGAATAAGGAATGGATACCCGCACGGCTTCGCCGCCAAACTCGATAATCTTATTATTTCCGCTCTCGATCGTAAAATCGAAAACCGGTCTGTTCCCGACGGCGGCTTGAGCGCTGCCGTTTAAATCTGAGCTGGGAACTTTGTCAACGCTTATGAGGACGCTCGATCCTTTAGCCGCCTGGGTGATGTTTTCCACCGCTTTATGGCTCAAGGTGATGGTTGCGAATCCGGTGTTGAGCTGCAGCGACGCATTCGTGCCGGAAGCAAGCTTCTTCAAGAAATCGCTGCTTAACTCCGAAGTCAATTTCTTCGTATCGGAAGTGGCAACGCTACGAATTTCAACGACTACGTCTTTTCCGGATTTCTCATTTTCCTTTGCCTGTTCCAAAAGTTTTCCGGCTGCTTCATCGGAAAGAGTAGCAACAGCTTCTCCCGTTTGGGCGTTCAGCTCAACCTCCACTACCGCTGTCGTACCGGTTACGGTCGTTCCGCCCGGCTGAGTGGAGGCATTGGTACCGGAAGAACCCGTGTTATTCGAAGGGGTTTCCGGTTGGGAAGGCGTGTAATATCCTTCCGGTATTTCCACGACGGATACGGTCCCGGAAACCTCGTTCGCTACAAGCAAGAGCGGGTAACGGGTAGGACTTTTATCTGCCGGCACAAAAGCTTGGCCTTCCGGAGACACGTCTCCGGCGATTTTATAAACCGGCTTAGAACCCGTTGAATCGATGGAGCCGGCAAAATCCCTCGTATTCAAGTAATCCGTGAAGGCGGGAGCATGAACGTCGGATAGATCGAACATCATATTGCCACCGATCCGTTCGAGGCCGACAAATACATAGGGTTTACCATCGACAACGCCGACTTTGACATCCTCAGGCTCCGGTCCTTTTTTAGCGCTTCTCTTCTCGAATACGAGGTCGTCATTGGACCAATTGAAATAATTCGGCAGGTATTTGGCCGTTTTCTTTTCCAAAGTCGATCCGCTGTCGTAAACAAGGGACATGTTCTCCGCATCCCAGATGGCAAAGGACCGGGCTCCGAACAGATAGGTTTTCCCGCTGGCAAAACCTGCTCCGTTCACACCCACTTCATAGTCAGAGGTATCGAAAGTCGTCAGTTTGATATCTTTAGATGCATCTCCGTCTTGACCCTTGCCCAGCTTGATGTCTTTTTCATTCAGGTAGCCGTTCCAATCCCGGGAATCCCCTTCGTTGGCCGTGATGAGATAGGTTTTTCCACTGACCGTGTAAGCCGTGATCCCGTCAGGTTGGTAGATACCAAAGACATTCGGCTCGGTCTTGATATTGATTGTGCCGTCTCGGCGCATATCCAGCTCATTGCCTGCCACACTGTAATCCTTAAAGCCGAGGCCTTTCATGCTGGTAAACGTTCCTCCCGTTATGTCCAACGTAGCAATCGCATTGGCTTCCTGGAGGGTGACGTACGCTTTTTTGCTGTCAGCGGACACCGCGATATATTCCGGTTCCAAGTCGACGGAAGGCGCCGTCATCTTTTTCAGGATCACGTTATTTGCCAAAAGACCGCTTCTTGCATCGCTACTGTCATAGGCGGTAAAATCGGCGATTTTGGTAGTGCCGTTAATCAAATTGACAATGGTAACGGAGCCTTGGGGATCGACTTCTGGAGAAGCGTATCCCATGCGGGGTTCTCCTTCATCGGCCGTCAGCAAATAATTGCCGTCGGGTGTGAAGGTCACCATATCCGGCTGCACCCCTGTCCGGTAATGCGAGATGTAGTTCCCGTTATAGTCCAGCAGGACGACTGCTCCGGGCTTTTTGTAATCTTCCTCTTGAACGGCGATGGCGATGAATTTGCGGACCGTGTTGATATCCACGCTGGTAATGTCGCCAAAGGAGAAGCCTTTGATCATGGAGCTGACATCGATCCGCTTTTCCAAAGCCAGAGTCTTCTCTTGGCCGGATACCAGAGGATTCAGGCTGACGATATCCACTTTCTTTTCCTTGCCATTGACCAGGTAGAACTTGTTATTATCGCTGTTGTATTTGACAATCTCCGCCACTCCGCCAGCCGGATCAGAGAAGCCGGTGGAATAGCTGCCGATTTTGCGCATAGTGCCAGATTTGATCCAGTTGATTTCATGGCGATCGCGGACGCGAATGCGCGTACCTTCCGTGTCAGCCGATGACAACCCGATAGCCGAGATCTTATCGCCCGCTTCCAAATATTCGAGATTCACGTCAGGCGTAATGTACCCGTCGATAAATACTCGCACGTCTCCGGATCCGTCATTCACGGTAATCGCTCCAACTTTTCCGCTATCCAGACGGATGGATTTTACCGTGCCCTCCACTTTAACCAGTCTTCCACGGTTTGCTTGGGATGTAGCAGCGCCAGTGGTTACTTGTGCAGGGGCAATCTCATGGACTTCATTGTCGATAATAGCGATGGTTTTGACGGTAAGTTGTTTTTCGTTTTGATAGCTGCCTACAGTTCCGGTGACTTCTACCTTTTGACCGGCTTTGAAATTACCCGATACCGGGAAAAGATTGATTCCTGCCGTATCATCCTGCACATAGATGGAATCGAAAAAGGCCGTCTTTTGATCATACCCGCTGGCATTGGAGGTTACGGTGCCTTGAATCGTAAACTGTGCGCCTTCGCTTGCCCCTTGGACTTCACGGATTGGCATTACCGTTCGCGGCGCGAGATCCTTCAAGATATTTTGCGAAATATTGTAGTTGCTATAGCCCAGCTCAAGGTTGTTATCCAGAGTCGCCTGCACCTCAAAATTGGACATGAACACGGAACCGGCAACGAACAATTTTGCCCCGCTGGCCAATGTCTCTACCGTCAAAACGGGGATGTTGCCCTTTGCAATCGGGTTTCCTTCGCCGCCTTTGCCATCTTTGTCCGAATCTAAGCTTTCCGAGGTGGCGTGGGAAGCGACGATGGTTGTGACGGAATTTTTGGCCGAATCGGGCACCAACAAAGATGAACCGCTGTAAAAGCTGTATTCTTGGCCCGGATCGACGCCGTTATTGTAAGGGCTGGCCGTATTGTATTCTTTGAAGCGCAGCCGGAAGTTTTGACTGGGCACATAATTGACATTATCGATGAGTTCATCATCGACGATGCGAACTTTGGATTGAACGGCCTGCAAAATCACATTTTGTTGAGTAGCTGCATGAAAGGGCTCCGCATTCTTCCCGTCGCCGTAGTCCGCTAGCCCGCAAACGATCAAGGTTTTGCCATGGGCGGCAAAATCCGAAACCGCGGCGATTTCATCCGTCGTATAGGCGCCGAGCGCTCCTACGGATGTCTTCCGGTTTGGAGGCGTCAAAATCAAGCCTTGCAGATTGGCCAGCTTTTCCGCTGTAATGCCGCCTTTGATTTCCACGAGCCGCACGTCGTAATCTTCAGCCAGCTTCGCGAAGTTCGTCATGCTGTTGGCATAATTCCCGGCGACATATTCATTTAAGTGCGAGGCATCGACACCGATATTCACGAGTTTTTCCGGATTCCTGACCTTGATCAGGATAGTTTGATTGAATATCCGGCTTACCCCGTTCACTACGGCATGTACCGCAACATCCACCGTGTTCATCCCAACAACCGTCGGAGTGTAAGGAACCGTATCTTTAAACGTTCCCAAGGAGGCGAGGTCTGCGTTTACCGTTTTATCCGCAATGGTAGCCCCTCCCACCTTATAATGAATAGATTGAATGGTGACCGCGCTCGCTTCGTTGTTGAAAATTTCGGTAGACAACTCTAGAGGTTCCCCCGCCACCGGCATGTTGACCGATGCCTTGACGGCGTTGATGCCGACCTTTTCCACATCGCCTACCCAAACGGGGGCCGTAACCGCAATATCTCCATCGACTTCGACGACTTTAATATAGTAGTACCCGTTTACCGGATGGCTGAGTTTAACCGAGTACTCTCCGCTGTTCGCCGAGAAGACCTGAACGTTGGATTCCTTCCCTCCATTTGTCACGATCGACACCTTGCCGATTTGATCCGTGAAGTCAGGATCCAACAGGTCGACGTTGATATTCAACTCGTCGATGCCTGATGGAAAGCTCGCGCCAAGCAGTTGATCATTGGCCGTATAGTGGATCTGAAGGTTCTGATCTTCCGTGGCATACACATGCAGCTGGCGGAGGGCGTCATAAACGCCTTCTTTCGTGAAGTTATCCGTAACGATCGCCGTTCTGGCTGTGTTGGCCATGCCCCAAAGCCCTTTATGGTTGTCTTGGTTGTTGGTCGGCGCGAGATGCCAGCCTTTATCAAGGGCGTTGTTGTAAGATTCGTAAGACCGGAAATAGCCTCCCGATCCGACGGCTCCTTCGCCGTTTCCGACCTCAATCAACGTCATGTGCTTATTAAGTTCGGGATCATAATTGGAAAATCCGTTGAAATCCCCGAAGGTCGGCCCAGGATGATTAAATTGACCGATGGAGCCGGGAATGGTTTTTAACAAGTCGTAGTAGTTTTTCATAGCGGTAACGCCCGAAGCGTACTTCGGATTGTTCCGGCTGACAAAGCCGTCTGTCGCAAAGGTATTGATATGTCCGGGGCCTCCTGCCCACGTCATTTCATAAGCGTAAAAGGGAACAAAGTCTGCGGTCGCCGCAGCTGCTGCCGCAGCGATGCCTTGCTGCCACTTGGCATTGGTTTTGCTCGCGTCATAATCGACGGGAGCTGCCGTCGTATCGAAATAATTGGAATGATCCGTCAAAGCAAAAAAGTCAAGTTTGGCTACATCCCTGGCATATTTGTACGCATCCTCCAACGTACCGGAGCCGTCAGATTGAATCGTATGACCGTGCAGTTGACCAAAGTAAACCTTTTCAACCGCTGCAGAATCTTTTAGCGTATAATTGAAGGCTGATTTTGCGCTATCTTTATAACCGGCAAGGGTGCCGTAAGCTTCGATTTTGGCGGGCAGCATGTCTTGGGTAAGGGTAATCGGCCCGTTGTAAAGGACTTCCGGATCTACGGTTTCATTGGGAGCTCCGGCCTTACGGGTAAGAATATAGCGGATCGCCGCGCCTGCAGAAGGAGACGACAATTGGATCTGCGAATTGGCGGGTACTGAGCCGGTTATGTTGGTTGTGACCGGCAATACCTGCGACTGGCTGAATACGAACGTCCGCTCAACGCTGGCGGCCGCTCCTTTTACAGCTTTCGCCCGAATGACTGCTGTATCTCCCGCTTGGGTAAAAGCGTCGACGAAAACGTCGCCGGAAGCGCCGTTAATGGTTTGCGCCGGTCCGCCATTCAGCGTGTATTCGATGGTTGCGTCTGCCGTTAGGGTGGTTAGATGGACCAAGCTTCCCGCCGCTATAGTTCCGCCGCTGGCAGGTGTCGCTTCTGCTGCCGCAACAACAGATGAATCAACTTTTTGATCGCCGGTGATTTTGACGTCGAAGAGCCGGGCATTTCCGCCGGACCCAACGGCTTCATCAGCGGGATAGCTGCTAGTGCCAGCTCGGATCGAGAGATTGCTTGTCTGCAAAAAACGCAGATAAACGATCGGGCTATCATTCATCTCTGCAGGCAGAGGAAGGTCGGATTTCGTTAAAACAGCCGGTTTTGCATCCGGACTAGTATAAGCTCCGTTTGGAATATCCGTAAAATTCACATGATCAACGCTATATTGCAGCTTGAAGTCTCGCGGACCCGTTCCCGTGCCGTATGCGCTGAACGACAATTTCAAGTTTTCAAAGCCGGAGGTATTCAAGGCGGCTTGCCAATATTTTGTATTAGCGCCGTTATCCCATCCGGATGTATATATGGTTCCCCCATTGCTACCCGTGACGTTGATCGTTTTCCCCATATAGGTGGAGAGGGTAACCGTGGTTGTTCCCGGCTCGACGTTCACGCCGTTTGTAGCTGCGACCACCGTATTGTTGGACAGCAGAGTAGGGTTCGCGGAAAAATCCCATTCGGCAACGGTTAAAGATGCCGCTTTGGCAAAGGTGAAAGGAAACGAGGTAAGGACCACAAGAAATACCAGGAATGCACTTAGGATTCGCTTATGATTTCGGATCTTCATAGAAACCTCCCGGGGATTTTATCACCTCTACTCTACGATACGGATGTTAATTCATTCGTCACACTTTGTTAAAATGTTTTGAAGATATTGTAAAAATGTATGCTTAAGTTCAAACGTGCTATAATAAAAAGATTCAAATTGTCATCCCATTCCAAGAAAGGGAAGGTGAAACAGCACCCATGAATACCAAACAATTAGAGCAAATCCATACGGGAAAAGGCTTTATCGCAGCCTTGGACCAAAGCGGCGGCAGTACTCCGAAGGCCTTGCTACAATACGGGGTCTCGGAAGACAGTTATTCCAATGAGGATGAGATGTATGCAAAAGTCCACGAAATGAGGACGCGTATCATCAAGAGTCCGGCGTTCAATTCCAACTCCATTATCGGAGCGATTTTGTTTGAAAATACGATGGACCGTTCCATCGATGGGCAGTTGACCGCCGATTACTTATGGGAAAAGAAAGGTATTGTTCCTTTTCTTAAGGTGGATCAAGGACTTGCCGCTCTTGAAGACGGGGTTCAGCTCATGAAGCCCATTCCCGGCTTGGACGACCTTTTGAAACGGGCGGTGGAACGGAACATTTTCGGAACGAAAATGCGCTCGGTAATTAAAGAGGCCAATTCCTCTGCCATCAAAAAAGTGGTGGCTCAGCAGTTCGAAATCGGCAAGCAAATCGCAGCTGCGGGGCTTGTGCCGATTATCGAGCCGGAAGTGGATATCAATAGCACTGATAAGGAGGCTTCCGAAGCCATCCTGAAGGGCGAAATTCTGGAGCAGCTATCCGCTCTTGCCCCAGACGTGAAAGTCATGTTGAAGCTCTCCATCCCGTCTGTGGACAATTTCTATCGCGAATTGATGGAAGAGCCTCATGTCGTCCGAGTGGTGGCTCTATCCGGCGGCTACTCGCAAAAGGATGCCAACGAAAAGCTCGCCCGCAATCACGGGCTTATCGCCAGCTTTTCCCGAGCCTTGTCCCAGGGGCTGACGGCACAGCAGTCGGATGAAGAGTTCGACTCGATGCTGGCCGAGACCGTGAAAGACATCTATGAGGCTTCCATTACCTGACCGGCTTATTCTCCCCGAAAGATATAAGAGTTCAAACGACCATAAAACGGCCCTTGACGCTTCGTTGCGAGCGCAAGGGCTGTTTAGATTTTCTGGCATACATACTTCACAGAATTTTCGGCATAGGCGAGATAAAATGCACGTATTACCATATGAATTCCAATATCACGAAGGATGAGAAAGGGTGATCCCATGATCTTTTATTTTTCCGGAACGGGGAATTCGCTTTATGCAGCCCAAACGATAGCCCGGAAGCAAAATGAACCTCTGGTTTCCATTTCCGCCGCTCTTGCCTCGGGGCAGGATCAACTCGAATACAACCTGATGGAGCAGGAACGAATCGGCTTTGTTTTCCCGATTCATGCTTGGGGCCCGCCCCAAATGGTGCTGGATTTTATCGGCAAGCTCAAGCTGAACGGCTACAAGAAAAATTATGTCTTCGCTGTTGCGACCTGCGGCGGCAATATCGGAAATACGATGAAGCTGATGGACGCTTGCCTAAAGAAAAATGGGTTGACGCTGGATGGGCAATTCTCGATCATCATGCCGAACAATTACATCATAATGGGCGATGTGGACACCAAAACGCGGGAGCAAGAAAAACTGATCGAGGCGGAAAATGTTTTAAAAACCATTAACCAGCAAGTAGCGGAACGAATGCATGGCGAATTCGGTTTGGTGAAAGGCTTCCTGCCGTGGATGCTGACCGGAGTGATCAATCCAATGTTCCGAAAAAATGCAATGAGCACCTCGAAATTTTTCGTGCAAGACGATCGCTGTTCCGGCTGCGGCATCTGCGAAAAAGTGTGCAATTGCAGAACCATCCAAGTAAACGGCAAGCCTGAGTGGGGGAAAGCATGCTCCCAATGCTTGGCGTGCGTCCATTACTGCCCCTCAAAAGCCATCCAATACGGCAAAGGGACGGAGAAAAAGGGGCGATACACCCATCCCCAGCTGACTTTCAAGGACATGATGCAGTCTTAAGCGACTTCGCTTCCACTCTTTTTTCGGTGAGATAGTAGAGAAAAGCGAGGATGGGCAAGCCGGCGCCGATGAGTGCGGTCAGCATCCACCCGCCATAGGCATACGACCAACCACCCAGCAAGGAACCAATAGCGCCGCCGATGAAAAAGATAGACATGAACAGCCCGTTGAGACGGCCTCTCGCCTCGCTCCCCAAGGAGTAGATTGCACGCTGACCGAGAACCAGATTGCCCGAAACGGCCATATCCAGCATTATAGCTGAGACGATCAGCAATACCAGATCAACCGTAGAATGACCGCGGAACAGATAGGTGAGCAAAAGGGAAGCAGCTCCCACTACCAAAGCTAGCCCAGTTAGGAAACGGGTCCAGCCTTTGTCCGCGAGCCTTCCGGCAATAGGGGCCGCTACCGCGCCGCCTACCCCTGCCAAGGCTACGAGAGCGATGCCCTGCTGCGATAACCCGAAAGCATCCGCTAGGTGTAATGGGACAGCCGTCCAAAAAAGACTGAACGCTCCGAACAAACAGGCTTGATAGGCAGCACGGCGGCGCAGGATCGACGTTTCTTTGAACAAGGTGCCTAATGAGACGATCAATCGGCCATATTTCATAGCGGGAACCGGCTTACGCGGGGGCAGTACGAAGGCCAAGAGTACGATTATAACGGCGGTAACCACTGCCGAAAAAACAAACACGGCGCGCCAGCCCCAGAGGCTGGTGATGAAGCTTGCCAATGGCCGAGCAAACATAATACCTAAGAGGAGCCCGCTCATGACGTTGCCTACTACGCGGCCGCGCTGCTCCTCTGATGCCAGGTAGGTTGCGTAAGGCACCAGGATTTGAGCGACCACGGAACCGAGGCCGATAAACAATGCCGCAGCCAAAAACAACGGAGCATTAGCAGCAAAAGCCGCCGCAATCAAGGCTGCATCTGCGACGAGCAGCGACACCACCGCCAACAGTCGGTTTTCCATAATATCGCTGAGCGGCACGATAAACAATAATCCGGCAACATAACCGATTTGGGTCACGGTCACGATCAATCCGGCTGCATCCGGCGATAGGCCTGTAGCCGAGCTAATCGGGCCCACCAAAGGCTGCGCATAGTAGAGATTGGCAACGATAAGTCCGCAGGAAGCGGCCAGCATAAACAAAATCCAGTTTGAAACTGCCTTTCTCTCCACTCCACGTTTTGCATTCATAGAGATCCTCCTCTTCATGATTCGAACATTCAGCGGCAAAATGCTGAGTGTTCAATTTTTTTCATTAATTTAAATAATGAACGTTCAGTTCACTAATTACAGTTATATAATATACTGAACGTATCGTTTTGTAAATAGGCTATTTTGTCTTTTGCTGCAATTTTGTATAATGAACGTATCGTTTTTACTTATGGCAAATATCAGTCTCGTATTAGGTTAAATTGGAGGAATCGTCCATGACCGCCAAAAGAGGTCGCCCGCGCAATGTAGAAACGCAAAAAGCCATCCTGACCGCATCCTACGAACTGCTGCTGGAAAGCGGATTTGGAGCTATCACCGTCGAGAAGATAGCTGAACGAGCCGGTGTCAGCAAAGCGACGATCTATAAGTGGTGGCCGAACAAAGCCGCTGTCGTGATGGACGGATTTATGTCCGCCGCGGCGGACAGGCTACCCCTACCGGACACGGGAACGGTGCATCAAGACATTCTCGTCCACGCCGGCAATCTGGTCCGTTTTATGGAAAGTTCGGAAGGTAATATCATCAAGGAACTCATCGGAGAAGGGCAGTTTGATCCGGGACTGGCGGAAGCTTACCGGACCCGATATTTTGGGCCGCGGCGGTTGGAAGCCAGACAGCTTTTGGAACGGGGAACAAAGCGCGGGGAGTTGAAAGAAACCGTCGATATCGAGCTAGCCATCGACCTCATCTACGGTCCGATTTTCTACCGGTTGCTGGTGCTGGGTGAAAACCCGTCAAACGCGTACGTGGAGCAGTTGGTGGATTATTGCTTTACCGGAATGCGGAATTTCGGAGATTAAAAAGCGGCTTCCGGGCATTAAGTAAGTCCGGAGCCGTTTTTTAGTTACCTACTACAAGATCCCGATTACGCCAAGGCCATGTTCTCAAACTCAGGTTCCGTTTAAAGTGGCGATACACCCATCCCCAGCTGACGTTTCCTGGATTTTTTACAGGATTTTTTCATCTCTGACCGCTATTTTTAGATAAATCCTGGATTTTGTGTAGGATTTTGCGCAACATTGGCGATATAAATAAGCAAATCCTGCATTTTTTCCAACAATTTTGTTATTTCGGGTTCTGTTAATTAACAAATGATTCCTATAATCCAACATTTCTCGGCTAGTGACTTTGCGGTATAGATGTCCGCAGCAAAGCTGGCAAAACTTTTCTGCGGAAAACACATACGAAGGTGAACCTCCTGTGAAATTACGTGCGGCGCATATAGGCGCGCACCGTAATGGGGGCAAACACCGCCACGATGACGGCTGCGCCGATCAGGGAAATCAGGAGATCCGAGCCTACAGTTCCGGAATTGGTCAATTCCCGGACGGAGGTGACGAGATGCGAGATCGGGTTGATTTTCACGAACCATTGCAGCCAATTGGGCATCGTGTCCGCCGGCACAAAGGCATTGGACAGGAAGGTGAGCGGGAACAGGACGAGCATTGAAATTCCCTGCACGCTGGAGGCCGTACGGGCGATGACGCCGAAGAAGGCAAAGATCCAACTGATCGCCCAGGAACAAAGAACGACGACAAGCCCGGCGATCGCCACATAACCCAAACCGCCCTCTGGACGGTAGCCCATGACGTAACCCATGGAGAACGTGAGGAACGTGGCGATGGCATAGCGGATCGTATCCGCCAGCAGCGCTCCTGCCAGAGGCGCAATGCGGGCGATGGGCAGCGACTTGAATCGGTCAAAGACGCCTTTATCCATATCCTCCCGGAGCTGGACGCCGGTAACGATGGAAGTGGTGATGACGGTCTGAACGAGAATGCCGGGAATGATGACGGGTAAATAGCTCTTCACATCACCGGATATGGCCCCGCCAAAAATATACGTAAACATCAAGGTGAAAATAATCGGCTGCAGCGTCACGTCAAACAGCTGCTCCGGCGTCCGTTTAATTTTCAGCAGACCTCGGTATGCCATGGTCAAAGAATTGCGCAGTGCCTTGCCGAAGCCCGTGCGCTTCTTAAGCTGCACATTTGCGCTTGTCTTTATGATGGTGCTCATGCTCGTGCCCCCTCCGCTTTATTCGATTCCTCATCGGCTGCCACTCCATGTCCCGTTATGGTCAAAAACACTTCGTCGAGTGTCGGCTTCTGTACGCTCATCTCGGTCAAATGAATGCCGGCGGTGCGGAGCGCGATCAACAGATCCGTTACTCGATCCACATCGAGCATCGGCGCGTTGATTCGTCCCGCCTCGAACGATATTGTCGATGATACCTTCAACACCTGCTCGATGGTTTGCCGGGCGCGGGGGATGTCCAGTGGATTTTGCACCCTGAGCTGCAGCGAGGAGGTGCCGATGGACGTCTTCAGTTCATCTACTGTACCTTCAGCCACGACCTTGCCACGATCGATTACCGCAATCCGGTCGGCTAGTTGATCCGCTTCGTCAAGGTATTGGGTAGTGAGCAGCACTGTGGACCCTGTTTTCACCAGGCGGCGGATCGTCTCCCACATTTGCGCCCGTGTGCGCGGGTCAAGCCCCGTGGTAGGCTCATCGAGGAAGATGAGCGGCGGCTGGGCGATAAGACTCGCTGCCAGATCCAAGCGACGGCGCATGCCTCCGGAAAAATGCTTCAGCGGACGTTTGGCGGCTTCCGTCAATCCGAACTCTTCCAAGAGATCCGCCGCCTTTTTCTTTGCTTCACCACGGGATAATCCGAGCAAACGCGAGAAGATAACTAGATTCTCCGTGGCGCTCAATGACTCATCGACAGATGCGTACTGACCCGTCACCCCGATCAACTGTCGGACGATGTGCGATTCCTTCGTCACGTCGTACCCGAAAATTCTCCCAATGCCTGCATCTGGCTTGAGCAGCGTCGCCAGCATCCGGATCGTCGTCGTCTTGCCTGCTCCGTTTGGTCCAAGTACGCCGTAAATACTGCCGGCGCGCACATTTAAATCAACGCCATCCACTGCGCGGTTATCGCCAAAGGTCTTCACAAGACCGTGGGCTTCTACAGCCCATTCGGTATGGTGTGGATCATTTCCCTTTTTCTTTAATTGATCCATATTCTATCCCCTCCTGCATTCCTGATTACATGGAATACTACCCCCATTTTATAAACGGAATATAAACGGAGCCGAAATCATGCCAAAAAAATGGGCAAAACGGATAGGATTGGCCTATCGTTTTGCCCGAATCTTCCATTTATTTGGACGTACCCATGACTTCCCCGATGAATTTTTCTAATGGAGCAACATCCGTAATGTTCTGATTGCACACGGCGCTGTCCATACACACGTAGTTGCCGATCGCTTTGTAATAATCCGGCGAAGCGTTGGCCGGCCGATCTTTCGAAACCGCCGTAAACAGCGCTACTTCCGAATGGCGGTTGCACAAAAAGCATACGCCTTTGTTTGCCGGTGTAAAGCGGCCGTCAATACCGACCATCTTCCCGTCCAGCGAATAGACAAGGTACATTTTCGTCATCGCAATGTCTAGCCAGCCAAGGTAGGTGATGCGGCGGTAATCCGTGGTCTCGAGATCGGGAAGCTTCAGCTTTTTTACCTTGGGGTACAGCTTCGCCAGTTGCTTGGCCGATACCTCCGGAAAGCTCAGCCGATAAGGTTCCAAGAATTGGAGATAACTTTGGCACTCCGCTGCCGAGCTTAATGCCGATATTTTTTCCAGCAACTGTCTCTCCTGCTCGCTGGCATGGGGAAATGCCTCCAACGCCTTTATTGGCGCATTATATCGCACCGATTCCACTACTTTCGGATCGGAGACCGTATTTACGGTGGTCTGCAGGAAATCGACCTGCTTTTTAATCGCGTTATATTGATGGTTTCTAATGAATGGTTGGCACATGCTGCTCAGCCCCTTATTTGGATTAATATAACCAATAAGGTGCAGAGCCCACGATTAGAAATCGATATCCTCTTTTTTGAGGCGATCGCTACAATCAGCCCATGCAAAGATTCGCCCTAACGTTAGGCTCTGCACAGGCATTTTCTTCTTCCGGCAAAATGATTTGCCATCACTACCTACCTCCATTCAACGTTATTATAAAGAATGCCGGAACGCCCGGCAATTCCAAAATCAATTATAAACATAAAAAAGCCAGGTTTCGGAAGAAATCCTGAATACCTGACTCTGCTGTGTTTCAGCTTGATCGATTCGATGCACCTTTTCAATCGCTAACGTTCGTCTTCATCAGCATTTGCGTCAATTCTTTCATGAACATGTTGATGTCCTTGAACTGCCTGTAAACGGAGGCAAAACGGACATAGGCAACCTCGTCCACCGGATAGAGCAGCTCCATCAACGCCTCGCCGATTTCCCGGCTTTCCACTTCCGCCTGGGCGGTTTCCCGGATGCGCCTTTCCACCTCCGAAATGATGCCCTCCATCGTTTCCATGGAGACCGGCCGCTTCTCACAGGCGCGGATCAGCCCGCGCAGCACCTTCTCGTGGCTGAATTCTTCACGGCTTCCACCCTTCTTGATCACGACAAGCGGCGTTTCCTCCACCATCTCAAAGGTGGTGAACCGGCGGGCGCAGCGCTCGCATTCCCTCCGGCGACGGATAGACTTATTCTCGTTGGCTGCACGGGAGTCCAGGACTTTTGTGCCGGCATAATCGCAATAAGGACACTTCATGAGTGAAACCTCCACTACCCTTTATTCTAGGAATTCCATTGCCAGATCTGCCAGCCGTTACCTGAATGAAGCGGACGGATCGGCACATAATACATTTACCAACCGCAAAGGAGGTGACTGACATGGGCGCAGGACAAAAAAGCAACACATTGGTTGTACCTCAAGCCAACCAAGCTCTGGATCAACTGAAATATGAAGTTGCTCAAGAGCTGGGCATTACGATTCCGCAAGACGGGTACTATGGCAACATGGCAACCCGTGATGCCGGTGCGATCGGGGGACACATCACCCGCCGTCTGGTACAAATTGCAGAACAATCTCTTTCCGGTAAATAACCCTGATCTTCATTAAATCTAAAAGCGAGGAAGTATGGGGCAAGCCTAGCTTGTCCGATACTTCTTCGCCTATCCCATTGTTTTACGAAACGGTGCCGAACCACTAGAAATCGGAGCCGTACAACTCCGTATACTTATTATAATAGTAATGGACAGATTTTACATACTTTCTCGTTTCCATGATGGGAATTTGATCCACTCGCTCCAAGGTTCCATCCCACAATCCTTCTTCCAGCCATTTTGACACTTTGCCCTGTCCGGCGTTATAGGCTGCGATTACGACCGGGCGGTTGCCATCGAACCGGTCATTTAAATAATTCAAATAGATCGTGCCCAGCTTAATATTGAACTTAGGATCGGTTAAATCGTTATTCCTGTACTTTTGCAAGGATGAATCGATGGAAAACAGCCAATTTGCCGTCTCCGGCATGATCTGCATAATGCCAATGGCGCCCTTTTTCGATTCGGAATTCGGTCGATAATTGCTCTCCACCCGAATTATAGCTGCCACCAGAATCGGATCGACATGATGCAACTTGGATGCCGCAAGGATTTCGTCTTGATAATGGATGGGATAAACCAGCTTCATCCACCAGGAGCTATTATAAAACAGCATGAAGATGATGACTAGAAGGGCCAATCCGGCTACCCGCTTTTTCAGCAATACCTTCATTGTAGACCCCTTTCCCTCCAAAACGCCTCAACCTGCCGCTCCGTTTCCGCTATATCTTTATCATTAAAAATAACATAATCTGCCCTACGGCGTTTCTCCTCCACCGATAACTGTGAATTCAGCCGCATTTCAGCTTGTTCTCGACTGTACCCATCCCGCTTCATGAGCCGAGTAATTTGAAGATCTTCCGGTATATAAACGACCATGACAGCTTCAAACATAAACTGCAAGTCCGATTCATACAAAAGGGGAACATCCACGACAACCAGCTTGTCCGGTTGAACTTTTTCCGCCGCATCCATCCGCTCTCTCATCGTTCGCCGTATAGCCGGATGAAGAATGGATTCCAGGTCGCGCCGGGCGGTTTCATCTGCGAAAATTACGCTGCCCAGCTTCTTTCGGTCCAGAGAACCATCCTCAAGGAGCTTGTCCATGCCAAAACGGTTGGCGATCTCTTGCAAAGCAGGCATACCGGGCAATACAATTTCCCGGGCAATGGCATCTGCGTCTATAAGAATCGCCCCACGGCGAACAAGCATAGCCGAAACTGTGCTTTTGCCGCAGGCGATTCCTCCAGTAAGTCCGATATTCATTCCAAACAACTCCCAAGGATAAACGGCAGCCGCCGACACTGGACCCCAAAAAGGGAAGCCAAACCTGACGAAGCTTAATCAGGTACTTTTCGGGGACCCCGATGCCAATACAAGCGGCGTTTACCTTTTTGATTTGCTATATGAGCTTATAAAAGCTTCAATAATCCCATAGCGATCAGCATGATGCCCGGCAAAACGGAAAAGCGCCGCACCCAAGCCAAATTCGCATACCGATACCCGACGCGCAAGCCCGCTGAGATAAATAAGCCGCTTGAAATCGCGATTACGGGGGCAGTTAAGAGCGGCGGCAAACCGATAAGTGCAGCCCCAATCCCTGCGCCAAAGGCATCCAGCGATAGTGCCAGACCGAGAAGCGCCGCTTCCGATATCGTGATGATACCCGAACGGTCCACATCGGCAAGGGTGGGCTTCCGCAAAATTTGAATGACAATGCCCAGACTCTTCAGTTCGATGGAGAATACGGCACGCTGCACATCTTCAACCGAAGCAGGCGATTGTTCAGATCCTTTCCCGGAACGTTCGTCAGCATCGGAATTCGCATCCTCTTCCTTCTCCAGCTTCATATGGAAAAGTGCCCAGAGCCCGATTCCCACAAGAATGAAGGCGCCGATATCCTTTGCCACAACGGGAGAGACGAAGCGAGCCAACCAAGTACCTACGCTCATGGATAAAAGAATAATCATCCCGGAAAAAAGGGAAATGATCACGAGGGAGATCAGCGGAATTTTCACTTTTCGCAATCCGTAGGTGCCGCCTACTCCGAATCCATCCAAGCTGACTGCAAACGCGAGAAAAAGCAATGAGAAAAAAGGCACTTCCCTATACCTCCCCAGAACCCCCAACAAAAATGAGATCGGTTCCGCTAGTCGAGGCTGTGCGAAGCGGCTCTAGACACGAGCCGACCGACAACCTGATTCACTATATGGGGAGATAATCGCGGGGGTGCATTACTGAGCCTTGCGGATTTTTTGACACTTCGGGCAATAATGAGTGCCTCGGCCGCCAAGCTTCATTTTCACAATGGCGGTGCCGCAACGGGAACAAGGTTCCCCGGTGCGTCCATACACGTGAAGCTGTTGTTGGAACATGCCCATTTCGCCTTGCCCGTTTACATACGACTTGATGGACGATCCGCCGGCATCCACCGCTTCTTGAAGCACGGATACGATGGCACCATGGAGCTTTTTCATCTCGGCTGGAGACAGGGAAGCAGCCGGTCTCTCCGGATGGAGGCCGGCCCTAAACAAAGCCTCGTCCACGTAGATGTTGCCAAGGCCTGCCACCGCTTCCTGATTAAGCAGGAGCGGCTTCAATTTGGTTGGTTTACCGCCGATCGCAGCTTGCAAAGCTTTGATGGAAAATTCCGGAGCCAGCGGTTCCAATCCAAGTTTATGCAAAGGCGGTGCCGTTAATTCGTCGCCCGCCCGAAAAATATGCATCGTGCCGAACTGTCGTACGTCTTTGTAACGCAGCTCGGTTCCATCGCTAAAATGAAAAATGACATGGGTGTGCTTTTCCACAGGCTCGTCCGCTGCGTACACGCCATAGCGGCCTTCCATGCGCAAATGAGAAACCAGCACCAAATCGTCCAGCAGGAAGCGGATAAACTTCCCCCGCCTCTCCAGCCGATGTATCGTTTGACCCTGAAGAGCGTCTTGAAATACTTCAATTTCCTTCGGCTGCTGAATGATGCGCTCCAACAGCACGCTGACTCGGTCGATTCGCTTGCCGGCCACCAGGCTGTTCAGCGTACGGACGACCGTCTCCACCTCCGGAAGTTCCGGCATGGCGATTCGCCTCCTATTGTTCGTAAATCTGTACAAATGAACTAAAGATTGTAAGGAATTCGCTCGTGACGTGCACGCGGCATGTGTGGCGTATCCAGAATAGTGGACTAAGTTTCTTATAGATTACCTTATTCAACCGCAAACAGCCATACCGGGAAACATTTACCCTTTCCTTGCCGGTGTAACGGATCACTTTGCCTCATACCAGTTAGCCCCGTACTCCACTTCGGCCTTCAGCGGAACATCCAAAGGAAGAGCGTTTGCCATCACCTCAGGTACGAGCTTGATCATCGTATCCAGCTCTTCCGGCGGCACCTCGAATACCAATTCGTCATGTACCTGTAGGAGCATCCGGCTTTTCAAGTTTTCCTCGGTCAGCCGTTCCGCCATCCGCACCATGGCCAGTTTGATGATATCCGCCGCTGTGCCTTGAATCGGCGTGTTCATCGCCGTCCGTTCGGCAAAGGAGCGTAAATTGTAATTGGATGCGTTGATGTCCGGCAAATACCGCCGGCGCTGCAGCAGCGTCGTCACGTAACCGTCCCGGCGGGCCTGCTGAACGATATTATCCATGTAGTTGCGGACACCCGTGAAGGCGGTAAAATACTGCTCGATGAAACGGGCGGCTTCTGCCCGAGTAATGTCCAGGTTTTGCGACAGACCGTAGTCGCTGATGCCATAAACGATGCCAAAATTGACGGCTTTAGCCGAACGGCGCATATTGCGGTCCACTTGATCCTCCGGCACGCCGAAGACATCCATGGCCGTTTTCGTGTGAATGTCCATGTTATTGTGGAAGGCTTCCATCAGTCCCGGGTCTTGGGAGATGTGCGCCAGCACCCTGAGTTCGATCTGAGAATAGTCCGCTGCCAATATGAGCCAGCCCTCTTCCGATGGCGTGAAGGCTTTGCGGATTTTGCGGCCTTCTTCCAAGCGAACCGGGATATTTTGCAGATTGGGGTACTGGCTGCTGAGCCGACCCGTTGCGGCGATGGTCTGGCGATAATAGGTATGGATTTTCCCGGTTTCCGGTCGAATCTCCTTCAACAAGCCTTCGATGTAAGTGGATTGCAGCTTGGCCAGTACCCGGTAATCGAGGATATGGGCGACGATCTCGTGTTTCGGTCGCAGCCGCTCCAGCACTTCCGCGTCGGTGGAAGGGCCAGTCTTCGTCTTTTTCACGACAGGCAGATTCAGTTTCTCAAACAGTACCTCGCCCAGTTGCTTAGGTGAGTTCAAATTGAACTCCCCCCCGGCGTGATGGTAAATATCCTTGATCAAATCAGAGATCCGTGCGGTCAGCTCGCTACCGATTTCCTTCAGCTCATCGCCGCTGATCTTGATTCCTTGCTTCTCCATGTCCGCGAGAATAGAGGCCAAAGGAAGCTCCATATCGAAGAAAAGCGGAGTCATGCCGCCCGCTTCCAGCTCCTGCTTTTGAATATCGGTGAGCTTATGAATGGCAGCAGCCTTCTGACACAAATGCCGGCTGAGCACTTGCAGCTCCGGAACTTTATATTTCGCTCCTTTACCGAATACCTCATCGTCGTCTTTTACGCCGGGAAGACCGTATTTGTTCGCCATGGCGTGCAACGTTTGGGTGGATTCCGTCGGGTCCAGCAGATAGGTAGCTAAAACGACGTCAAAGACGCAGCCTTCCAAAGCCATCCCTCTCCAGGCAAGGGCGACTCTGGCGCGGTGAACGTCGAACATGCGCTTCGGCTTTTCCGGATCAGCTAGATAATCGCGGACAGCGGCGGCCTCGTCCGACTGCAGAACGTCGAAGGGCAGGTAGTAGCCTTTTTCATCATCGGAAAAAGCCAGCCCCAGCAGCTCCCCGGTATGGGGATTATCACCGGACACCTCAACGTGGACGGCCTCCACGGCGGCAAGCTGATTCGCTGCAAAATCGCCTACAGTACTCTTGTCGAGTATGATGCATTCCAGTTCCGCGGCCGGTTCCGCCGAATCCTCGCCTTGGTCCGGAGTTGTCCCTGCGCCGCCGGAGAAGTCCATTTTTTCCAACAGCGATTTGAACTCCAGCTTGCGGAACTGCTCATGCAGGGCTGAACCGTCATAGTTTTGGAATCGGTTCTCTTCTATGTCAATCTCCATGGGAACTTCCCGGAAGATCGTCGCTAATTCTTTACTCATTCTGGCGTCATCGGCATATTCCCGCACTTTTTCGCCCAGCTTGCCTTTGATCTCGCCGCCGTGGGCCAGCACCTCTTCCACGGTTCCGTACTCGTGAAGCAGCTTGAGGGCGGTTTTCTCGCCTACGCTGGGAATCCCCGGAATGTTGTCCGACGCATCCCCCATGAGTCCCTTCAAATCGCGGATTTGGTCGGGCACGAGGCCGTATACTTCCTGGATATGGGCGGGATCGAACAGCTCCGTTTCACTTATTCCTTTACGGGTCAGGGCGATTTTCACCCGGTCGGAGGACAATTGCAGCATATCTTTATCCCCGGTGACGACGATGGTGTCGATCCCCTGCTCCTCCGCCGCGCGGGTCATGGTTCCGATGATATCGTCCGCCTCATAGCCGGAGAGTTCGAATTGGGAAATGCGGAAAGCCCGGAGCAAATCTTTTATGAGAGGGAACTGCTCCGATAGCTCGGGTGGCGTCTTCGAGCGCGTTCCTTTGTATTCCTTGAACTCGGCGTGCCGAAAGGTGATTTTCCCGGCGTCAAAAGCGACCAGGAAGTGGGTCGGCTGCTCGCTCTCGATGAGCTTGAGTAGCATGGTGGTGAACCCGTAAGCGGCGTTGGTATGGAGACCGCTGGAGTTGGTCAAAGGCGGAAGCGCGTAAAACGCCCGGTTGGCGATGCTGTTTCCGTCGATCAATATCAATTTGGCCATGGCGCACCTCGATTTTCATTCATTGAAGCCGCTTCATCATTCATTTGTCTGCGGCAATGTCTATTGTCATCATAGCACAAGCCTTCAACCGGATAAAACCTTTATGAACGGCATAAACATTAGCATCTTGCCGGTAACGCCAACCCGGCGTTTCCCGGTTCATCTTTCAGGAGGTTTTGCCGATTATGCCGTTAAGCAAGTTCATCACGCCAGACAGCAAAAGCGTCATTTTTTTCGATCTGAACAATACGCTGATCGATCCCGAGGCCACCTTCGACGCGGCCTTTCTCGCCACCGTCGGCGAGTATACCGGCCGCTGGGACGGCAGCGGCGACGTTGCGGCGCAGGCGCTGAAGGCGTACCGCGCCGAGTGGCGGCGGCGAGGCGGCAAAGGGCCCGCGGGTCCGCAGGAACGGCGCCTCGCCTGCCTGGCGATGGCCCTCAGCGGCCAGCCGCTGGCGGCAAGCGCCGGCGCGCTGAAGGCGCTGG
>NZ_CBQR020000161.1 GCF_000455485.1 Gorillibacterium massiliense | reverse complement strand
CGGGAAGAGGCGCCGCAGCTTTTCCCCGGCACGCTGCCGGCGCTCAGCCACATCGCCGCCCGGTACCGGACGGCGGTGATCAGTAACGGCAGCCGGGAAAAGCTGCTGCGGCGCATGTCCGCCGCCGGCCTCGCAAGCTGCTGCCGCCGGAGCGGCTGTTTGCGCCGAAGCCCGGCGGGGCGGGAAAGCCCGCCCCAGAGCTGTTCCGGCGCGCCCTCACCGCTATGGGCGTAGCCCCCGCCCAAGCCGTCGTCGTCGGCGACTCCAGGCATAACGACATCACCGGCGCCTTAAGCGTCGGGATGGATGCCGTCTGGGTCCGCCGGGAACACAAAAACGCCCCTTCCCTCAAGAAATCCGGGAAAGGGCGCATTCTCATCGTCCGCAGCCTTGACGAGCTGGAAAAGCTCATTTAACCTGACTCGCGTAGATCATACGTTCAAATCTTTGCGTTTGCCCGTTACCACGTAGATAACGTCTTCGCCGATATTGGTGGTGTGGTCCGCTACTCGCTCGATGTAGTGGGCCACCATCATCAAGTGGGATAACTGGCGGTTTACTTGCAGGTCGGTCCCCATCATGCCGGTGAGTTCCGTCAAGATTTTGCCGTACAGCGCATCGACCACATCGTCTTTTTCCGCCAAGGACGCGGCTCGTTGCACATCCCGTTCCGTAAAGGAGAGCAGACTCTCCCGCAACATATCGATGGCTAACTCCGCCATGGCCGGAATATCAACCAGCGGCTTCACCAGCATCTCGCCCGACATACGCAGCGTCACCTTGGCAATGTCCACAGCGTGATCGGCGATCCGCTCCAAATCGACGGCGATCTTCGTCGCCATGCCGATGATGCGCAAATCACCCGCCATCGGCTGCTGCAAAGCGATCAGGCGGAGACACAAGGATTCAATGCGAAGGAGCATCTCGTCGACCCGGTCATCCTGCTCGACGACTTTACGGGCAATACCCGTATCCAGCGTCTTCATGGATTCCACGGAGAGACGGATCTGGTTTTCCACCATATGCCCCATCTCCAGCAATTCTTTCTGCAGATTTTCCAATGATTGATGAAAGCTTAATCTCGTATCCATATCGATCCCCCGTCCTTCTCCCCTGGTTGCTTTCCAATTATCCGAATCTTCCGGTGATATAATCTTCTGTCCGCCGATCCGCAGGAGCAGTGAACATTTTATCGGTTTTGCCGGACTCCACAAGAATGCCGTTCAAAAAGAAGGCCGTCGTGTCGGAAATCCGCGCCGCTTGCTGCATGTTGTGCGTCACGATGATGATGGTGTATTGATCTTTCAACTGCTGAGACAACTCTTCAACCTTGAGGGTGGAGATTGGGTCCAGCGCCGAAGTCGGTTCATCCATCAGAAGCACATCCGGTTCAACCGCCAACAAGCGAGCGATACACAAACGCTGCTGCTGGCCGCCCGACAAGCCCATGGCCGATTTGCCCAGACGGTCCTTGACTTCATCCCATAGCGCCGCTTGGGTAAGACTCTTCTCCACGCGCTCATCCAAGAGCGACTTCTTTTTCAAGCCGTGGATTCTCGGTCCGTACGCGATGTTGTCGTAAATGCTCATGGGAAAAGGATTCGGCCGTTGGAACACCATGCCTACTCTTTTGCGCAAGGAAACCACGTCAGTATCGGGTTCATAAATATTTTCCCCGTCAACTTTCACACTGCCGGTAATGCTCACGTTGTCGATGAGATCGTTCATCCGGTTTAGCGTCCGCAAAAAGGTGGATTTCCCACAGCCGGAAGGCCCGATCAAAGCGGTTATGGAGTTGGGGCGGATGTTCAGATTGACATCGAAAAGGGCTTTGTTTTCGCCATATGCTAAATTTAATTGCTCCACTTGGATTTTATGCATGTCCGTCAAGTTACTTCCCCCCGGAAAGACGTTTTTGGATGATTCGTCCTGGTATAGCGATCAACAAGTTGAAAATGAGAACGATAAGAATGAGCAGCGCTGCCGTTCCTTCGGCGATTTCTTTGGCATCAGGCGCCAAGGAGGTTGATCCGGAATACCACAGATAAACCGCTAACGTTTCCCCCATTGCTTTCAAGTCGAAGTCAGGCAAATGGATGGAGGATACGGCAGTACCCGCCGTATAAATCAACACGGCCGTCTCGCCCAATGCGCGGCCTGCTGTCAGCGTGATGCCTGTGATCAAGCCGGGCAGCGCCGTGGGAAGCAGCACCTTGCGGATGGCTTGCCAGCGGCTGGAGCCAAGAGCAAGGGAGGCTTCCCAGTAGGAGGCGGGAACCGTGCGGATCGCTTCCTCCGTTATACGAACGAGCACCGGTAAATTAAGCAGCGATAATGTCGCCGCGCCGCTAATGATCGAGATTTTGAAGCCGAACATTTTGACAAACAGCAGAGCTCCGAAAAGTCCGAATACAATGGAGGGCACGGAAGACAAAGCTTCTACGGAGATGCGAACCAATTCGGTGAACTTGTTTTTCCCAGCGTATACGGCCAAATAAATGCCGGCGCCGATACCGATAGGCAGTGAAATCAGGAAGGACAAGAACAAAATATAGAAGGAGTTGAACAGCATCGGTCCAACACCGCCGCCCGCTCTCGTTTCGGAGGGCTTGCCGGTGATAAAGGACCAGGATAGATGCGGCAGACCGTTGCCTAAAATGCGAATGAGAAACAAGGCGAGAATAATCAAGATGACGATTCCGGCAAACCAAAAATAAACGGTGGCAATCCGGTCGATTAGACGGTTTCGCTTCATTTCAATTCACTCCTTTTAGCAACGACGCGAATCAGCAGGATAAGCGCTAAGGATAGGATCAGCAGGACAAAAGACATCAAGTACAAGGAGTTATTCCAGGCGGTTCCATGAAAGGTATTGGCCATGCCTTTAACGATGGCGGTAGTCAGAACCGTCGTGGAATCCAGCAAGGAATGAGGGATTTTAGGCGAGTTACCAATGACCATGAACACAGCCATCGTTTCGCCGATAGCCCGTCCCATCCCTAGGATAACGCCTGTCAAAATGCCCGGCTTAGCGGCAGGTAGCAGCACTCGCCAAATGGTTTGGAAACGAGTTGCCCCGAGGGCCAGAGACGCCTCTTCCAGTCTGCCCGGCAGGGAGCGGAGAGCGTCTTCGGATACCGACATGATCGTCGGCAGAATCATGACCGCCAAAATGATCGCCGCCGGTAATATCCCATACCCGGTGCCGCCAAAAGTATCCGCCAGAAACGGAACAATCACCGTAAGTCCGATGAGGCCGTAGACGACAGACGGAATACCCACGAACAGATCAGCTGCAGGCCGAAGAATTTCCCGCATCCATTTGGGCGAGATTTTCGCCAAAAACACTGCTCCGGATAAAGCCAGCGGGATCGCCAGCGCCACCGAAATCACCGTTAACAATATCGTGCTGTACACAAACGGCAGAGTACCGAAGCTTGGATTTGTCTCCGATGTCGGATTCCAGTCCGTCGAGAAGAAGATTTCCGAGAAGCTCACGTCTTTGAAAGTTTGCATCCCCTGATAGCCGACGAAGATGATAATCGAGAAAATAACAGCGGAAACCAGCACGGCGCTAACGATAAACAGCCTGCGCATCGAATGGTCGATCCGCCTTTGCGTTTTTACCCACCTAGGAGAATTACCTTGTTTATCGTTCTTTCGCTGCTTGGAATTATCTATTGTCTTTGTGAGAACGGACATGGCCATACCCCCGTCTTTCTTTGTGCATATGTCCTTATCATACCGGGCGTGTGTTAGAGTCATATCAATGATTTGTTATCGCTGTGTAAACATTAAGGTTTTGTAAAGAATGGTATTCCGTAAAAAAACAGCACCCCGCTTGGCGAAACTCAACGTCGGCATCGATATTTGTCGATTAAAGGCTGCAACATTTTTATGCCTTCGCCAATGTCATTCAAGTTTAAATGGCCGTAGCCCAGCAAAAGTTTATCGATATGATTTTCGCCTCCGGGACAATAGCAAGCAAGGGGTTGAACCTTTACCCCAACCGCTTTGCTATCCTCAACAAATTCCGTTCCAAACTCCGCCCCCGGAAAATGCAAAACCATATGCAGCCCCGATGCATCTCCCATAGCATGAACGCTGCTGCCAAAAGCGCCGCGAATCGTTTCCAGCAGAATCTCCCTTTTCTCCCCGTAAATCCGGCGCATGCTCCGAACATGCTTATCCATTTTTCGCGTACGAAGAAATTCAGCCAATACCGCTTGCTCAAGGACGGGATTTTGCACATCCAGGTACATGCGGCGGTGCTTCCACTCCGTTTGCAGCGCCTTCGGCAAAACGACGAAACCTATGCGAAGGGCGGGAAAAAGCGTCTTGCTAAACGTCCCGACATAGACCACATGCGAAGAATCCATGGAATAGATGGGACTTACCGGCGGTCCGGAATATCGGAACTCACTGTCATAATCGTCCTCGATGATGTAAAAATCGTGTTCCCTCGCGAGCCGGATCAATGCCGCTCGTCGGCTAGCCGGCAGGATGCCGCCAAGGGGATATTGATGGGACGGGGTGACGTACACCGCCGATAGGGAACTTCCGTCCAACTCATCGACATCAGCCCCATGGCTGTCAACCGGCATCCAGCGGTAAGGAGCGTCCCGGTCCGCGATGATCGTATGGAAGCCGGGATGCGACGGCTTTTCTATTCCAAAGCCGAATCCCTCTTTATACAAGAGATCGGTCAGAAGAAAAAGCGCTTGGGTTGAACCGGCAGTAATGAAGACGTCTTGAGGGTTCACGTTCATGCTCCTGCTGCGAAACAACCACATGGCGATCTCCTCGCAGAGCGGTTCATACCCTTTCGGATTCCGATAACCCCAATCGGCAACAGGCAAAGCTTGAGCCGCATCCCGCAACATCCGGTTCCAAAGCTGCCATGGAAACCGGAGCAAATCGGGTCTCCCTGTCCGAAAATCCGCCTTCACCATCGCCCGCTGACCCGACTCACCCGTTTCGCTTTCATGTACCGAAGCTTCCTCCGAACGGACTCCATCCTCGATAACAAGATCTTCCACAACCCGTGTCGGCGCTCCTTGACGATTGACGATAAACCCCTCTGTCAACAGCATGTCATAGGCCTCGCAAACGGTATTCCGGGAGACGGCGAGGTTTTTCGCCAGCTCGCGCGTCGACGGCAGTGCCTCCCCTGGGGCTATCCGCCCCTTTATAATTTTCTCCTTAATCGAAAGAAAAATTTGACGGGACAAGCTGATTTCATGCTTTGTTTGTAGTTCAATTCCCCACATCGTCTGCACCCCCAACTGGACCAGTGATAATGACCTTCAACTGGAGCTTACTCCAGATCAGTTCTATTGCTATTATGGCAAATAAACCCAAATGAAGGAATGATCAAAATGGTTTCAATCGGCAAAATCTATCTGTTTTTCGCCTTTTTACTGGCGGGTACATCTGTGGTAACGGCGCGCATCCTTTCGGACTCCTTGGGCGTTTTTACGCTGACTGCCTTGAGCCTGGGCATCTTGCTTCTCTGTCTACTTCCCTTTTATCTCAATCGCACAATCCGGACGGTTCGTGCATTCAAGAAAACCGATTGGATTCTGATTTTGCTGCAGGCCACCTTCGGAATCTTTCTGTTCCGTGTTTTTTTGCTGCTCGGCCTCCATTTTACCAGCACCGGAGAAGCCGGCATCATGACAGGCGCATCACCGGCCCTAACGTCAGTTCTTGCTTTTTGCTTTCTGAAAGAACCTCTGCTCAAAAAAACGGGCCTTGGCATCGGCTGCACCGTAGCGGGGATCATGCTGCTTCAGGGAGCGGGAGACCACTTGCATGTTTCCCTTCATCATTTAGGGGGAAATGCATGGGTGTTATGCGCAGCCGCAAGCGAATCGATTTTCAATGTTGTTGCCAAAAGCCAAAGCACGGCACGCCATTCCTCGCAAGAGATCCATCCGATGGCACAAACGCTGTTGGTTGCAGCCGGAGCCTTCCTCCTAAGCTTGCTACCGGCATTATTCGAACACCCTGTCACCACCATAAAAGCGATTGGCATGGAGGATTGGATCGCTCTCATCTGGTATGGTTTAGTTGTGACCGCTCTTTCCTATGCCTGTTTCTTTGCGGGAGTCAAAAGAACCGACGCGTACACCGCAGCCGCCTTTTCGGGTCTTATGCCCGTGACAGCCATGCTTTTATCAGCGCTTCTGCTTGGGGAGCGTACGGGTTTCGCCTCGTGGGTGGGGTGCGCCTTCGTCTTCCTCGGTATGCTGCAAATCTATAGCACGAATCCAAATCAAAACGCCCTCCCGAATTCCACTCTGGAACCGGAAGGGCGCTTCTAAACCTTTTATAAGTCTGTTGTCGCCTGATTATTTCTGGATCAGATCAGCAGGCAGGAAACCGAGGGCTTCCGCTTCCGGGCTGTTGATGAAATCAGAGCTGGTCATGTAGTCGATGAAGGCTTTAACCGCGCCGGTTGCTTCACCCTTGGTGTACATGTGCTCGATACCGTACAGCGGGTAGGTGCCGTCTTTAATGGAATCCTTGGAGAAAGCTACGCCGTTCAGTTGCAGAGCGGTTACTTTGTCCGTTACGTAAGGAGCGTCAACATAGCCGATGGAGCCTTTGCCGGTTGCGATAGCTTCTGCAACGGTTTTGCTGGAATCTTGGGTGGTGCCGTCTTTGGAGAAGTCTTGGCCGTCAAGGATGATTTGCTTAACCAGCTTTCTGGAGCCGGAGCTATCAGGACGGTGAACCAGGTTGATCGGAGCGTCAGCGCCGCCGACTTCCTTCCAGTTCTTGATCTTGCCCATGAAGATGTCAGCTGCTTGTTGCTTGGTCAGCGTCGTAACCGTTACATCTTTGCTTACGATAAGAGCAAAAGGTGCAAGGGCAACAACATGGTCGACAAGAGCATCTTTGTATTGAGCATCAGCGACTACGTCGGAGTTACCGATATCGGATACGCCGTCAGCAACGTTCTTCACGCCTACGCCAGAACCGCCTGCTGTGGCATTGATTTCAACTTTCGGATTGTTAGCCATGAACTTCTCGCGAGCCAGGTTAACAAGAGGAAGGAGTGCGGAAGAACCGGAAGCCGATACTTTGCCTTCGATCTCAGGACCCTTTGTAGCCTCAGTCGACGGGGAAGCAGAATCAGACGGTGCTACAGTCGCTGTCGAAGCGGAAGGGCTCGTATCTGAAGAGGCATCATCTTTTTTATCGCCGCAACCTGCAAGAGCTCCAACCATTAATACCGATGCAAGTGCAAGACCTAACCATTTTTTAGACATGTGTTTCTTGTCCTCCCTTATCTTTTCTCGTTTATTGTTTACATTGTTATCTTAACAATGCTTTGTAAAAGCCAAAGCCGCGAATCGTTAAGACAATGTAAATTTTCCGGGAATAGAGAGAAACGCGGCATGGAAAACTAAGCCATCCGCTGATCTGGATTGGAGGGTCGTGATGCAGAAATGGAATGCTTGGCTGGGAAGATTAGCTCATGAATATACGCTGATCGTCTTTGCCGCTGTTTTATTCTTTACCGCAAAGGCTATCATCGCCTACTATTCCTACCGTCACTATGACAAAAAATTAGACCGTATCGAACAGCAGGTGCAGGAATTGTCCAGAAGGAAAAACATGCCGAAAAGCTAATCGTTTTTGCAGCGATCAAACGTAAAAAGGCTCCGACCTCAGTAGGTCAGAGCCTTTTTTTTCCCATCCTAGCTTATCTCGACAGATCTCAGACTATTAAGAATATGACCGATTGCGAACAAGGCGTTGCAGATAAAAAGCGGCAAGGAATGCAGAACGGCAGAAGCGCACATGAAATATAGAACCGGAAAGACGGCCATCGGGACCGGAATGGCAAGGAGCGAAGAAAACAAAAGCCGGTATTCCTGATTTCCCGAAAAATAACGCAGCCACTCCACGTAATAGAAAGCAAGAAATAACGCCATTCCAATCCATGCGGCGATTTCGTAAAAACGATCCGTATGAATCGCGTAAAATATCGGGATCCCGAAGGAACCGACCCGGCCTATACCTTCAAATGCGGTTAGGAGCCTGTTTCCTTTCGGTTGTTCGGCGGGAGCATTCCTCGGCGGCCATTTTATAAATAGAAGATTCGGCAGCAGGATCATGAACGGAATGAGCAGACTGGGCAGGTGGAACAAAGGGAGCCCTCCTTTTGATAACACTCAGTATACGGGATGGAATGGGAAAAGGATGTGATCATCTCATCAGATTCGCCGCAATCAGCAGGAAAAAGAGGAAAAGCCCCAAGCTGAGCGCCATCGTATCCTTCCGTGACCAAACGAAGGTATCTACGCCGAAATCGAGCCGCGAATCTCCCTTCTTCATTTCCATCGCCATCACCAACTCTTCGCCCCGAAACAAGAGCGCGAGGAGAAGCGGCACGACCAGGGCGGGAAGATCGCGCAGCCGAATAGCGCCAGGCCGAAGCGCAGCTTTCCCTCTGGCCCGGACGATGACGGAGAAGCGTTGCCACTCCTGACCGATCATCGGCAGAAACCGGAAGAGAAACGAAGCGGCCAAGGCGAAGGAATAGCCCGGCAACCGCAGTTTATCCAAGGGCTTCACGGCCCAATATAAGCCCTGCACCATGCTCCGGCTAGTATTGGCAGCAGATAGCCAATAACTGGCGGCGGCGATGATGAACAAGCAGCTGGCATTCCAGGCCGCGGCTTCCACTCCCGCTATCGAAAAATGAATATGCGGCTCGTTCAATCCGCCGGACCATGCGAATCCTGCCAATAGGACAGCTAATCCCACTAAATAAAGCAGGGGTCTCAGCGCTTTCCACCCGTTTTTCACCTTTATCAACGGAGCGCCGATGAAACCCGCGGCAGAAAGACTAGCGCAAACCATAAGTCCCCACCATGAAATCTGCACCATTGTCGCGATCGTGATCAATAAGTAAAAGGCCCACTTCAGCCGGGGGTCCCGGTTCTGCCACCACCAGGAATATGCGGATTGGACAACAGTCAAAACTTTTGCCGCTGTATCGAATTCTGCATCGGCCTTAATCCGCGATAGGTTCAACTCTGCAGCCCTCTGTCCTGTTTCTTCTAATGAAGTATGCATCACATGGATAATCGCCTCGGCAGCTTGATCCGGTGTGAAAAGATCACCGCGAACCGACAATCCCTTCGCCGCGAAACAGGCAGCCAGTTCGGCACAGGCCGGAAGACCGACTCCGGCGGCAAGAAGCATTTGCGGCCGGGAGACGACCTCACTCGGCGTACCGTCTGCCGCAATCTCCCCTGCCGCGATTACGATAACTCGATCGGCAAGAGGCAAAAACGTGTCCAGGTCATGGGTGGACACGACCGTTCCGAGACCAGCTTGTTTCCTTGCCGCAAGCAGCTCGGCCAAGCTGCCTGCCGCAGCCGTCTCCATAGCGGCTGTGGGCTCGTCCAGCAGCAGCCAACCAGGAGCTGCAGCTGCCGTTGCTGCAAGAGCCAGCTTTCTTTGCTGGCCGCCGCTAAGGGAGAACGGCGAACGCTCCCGTTCATAAAAACCCGCTCCGCCTAATAACCGGCTGGCGTAAACCGCCTTCTCTTCTTTCTCTTGATTATTCATTCGATAGGGTGCAAAGGAGTAAGCGAACTCCTTTTCCATATTCCGGGCAAAAAGCTGCTGCTCCGGGAATTGAAAACCCAGGCTGACGTCCAGCAGATTCATTTTTGCCGCTTTACCGTTTCCGTCCCAATGAGGACAGCCGTTCAAGCTGACTATACCAGCATCTGGCTTGCGGATGCCCGCCATCACATGGAGCAGCGTCGACTTCCCGGCTCCCGACCGTCCGATGAGGAGCGTAAGCTCCCCTTCCCGCAGCGTCAGATTCATATTCTGCAAAATCGGCACCGGCGCTGTACCCTCCACGGAAACGGCGTTTACCGAAACATGACTCAGTTCTAGCGGCATCGTAAGATCACCGCCTCAGCCAAATCTTCCCACGTTAAAGGCGACGGGGAGAACCGGCACTTTTTTGCCGCCAGTTGTTCTACGGTCTTGACGATAAATGGCGGTTCCAAACCCAAACTGCGGCAGGGTGTGATCATCGCGCATGATTCTTCGTGGTTCCCCGCATCGCCTGTTTCTTCCCCGTAAAAAAAGACCCGCGGATCCCCGTCAAAAGCGACGGCCCCGTCGGAAAAAGCAACAACTCGGTGAGCGTTAGCCGCCTCTTCCAGCCGGTGGGTAATCCAAACCACCGCCGTTCCGTTCCGGTTGGCGGTCCGAACAGCATCGATAGCGATAGCGCGGGTGGCCGGGTCCAGCATCGCGGTGGGTTCGTCCAGCACCAATAGATCCGGTGAAGAAGCCAGCACCGCCGCAAGATGAATGAGTTGTTTTTGGCCTCCTGACAGCCGTTGAACGGGATGATCGGGAGACAAGAGGAGTCCGACACGGCTCAGCGCTTCATCCACCGCACTTCGCATCCGGGCGGCATCCTGGATATCCGCGCCAAGCTGCCAGGCGAACTCTTCTCCGATGGTTTCCCCTAGGAATTGGGCATCGGCGGTTTGGAGCAGACCGCTCAGCTTCATCCCTTCTTGGCGGTGTAGCTCCCCAGCCGAAAGGGGGCAAAGGCCCAACAGAACGGAAGCAAGGGTGCTTTTGCCGCTGCCGTTGGCTCCCGCTACGACGACCCATTCCCCGCGTTTTACGGTTATCGAAACGTCCGACCAAACCCGGCGGTGTGCTCCCGCTTCTGCGGGATAGATAACGGCGGCATGCCTTAATTCGATTAATCGCAAATGGCTATCCATAACGTAAGGCTATCCTTTCCGCTCGTTCCATGTTATGCTGTAATCCTCAATTGTTAACCTATTTCAATCTTCGTTGGTTAACAATACAACTCTAGCAAAAGAACGGAGAAGTGACAACCATGAATTGGACCCTTCGTGGAACGGTATTTACAGCACTATTTGCCGCCATAGTCGTCGTTTTCGGCTACATAAGCATTCCGTTAGGTTTTACGGCGGTTCCCATCACCCTGCAAACCCTTGGCGTCATGCTGGCCGGCGGACTGCTCGGTCCTCGCTATGGCTTCATCAGCATGGCGCTCATCATCCTGCTTACCGCACTGGGCTTTCCGCTTTTGCATGGAGCCGGAGGCATGTCTGTCCTGCTCGGCTATACGGGAGGCTTCGTCATCATGTGGCCTTTTTCGGCCATGCTGATCGGATTGCTGCAGCCTTTTTCACCAAAAAAAGGATGGTTGAGCTCTCTCTATTCCTTCATAATCCTAGAAGTATTCGGATCGCTCATTATGTACACCACCGGAGTCGCCTGGTATGCCCATGTCGCACATGCATCATTGGCTAAGAGCATGGCTGCGGCTTGCTATCCTTTTTTACCCGGAGACGCCATAAAAGCCGCAGCCGCTACAGCGATCATCGCCGCCGTGCGCCAAGTGTTTCCCCCGGAGCGATTAACCGGCGCCGCCCATCGCCGCGTCGTCATGGAAAACAAATCGCCGCTTGCCTAAAGGGGTAACAATCGTAAACGACTACCCGTACATCGAGTCTTACAAGCATCATGACTTTCTTTTCCGTGATCGTGAATATAGGGAGCAGCCGGTATATCGACTGCTCCCACACTGGTGAAGTGCTAGCTTCTGAACGGCGTGGAATAACTCATGAAACAAAAAAGGAAGGGTCTACCCTTGCAGCTTTACACATTATATCGTATTATATGAATATATTAATTTAGTTTTTCATTTCTTAAGAAAGGGGGCATTGTTTTGGACAGCAATTATCAGGCTTACCAAAAATCCGCCGAACTGCTGAAGGCACTGGCCCATCCGGTCCGGCTCTGCATCGTTCATGGACTGCTACAGAAAGGCAAGAGCAACGTCACCTATATACAGGAATGTTTGGACTTGCCCCAATCCACCATCTCTCAGCATCTGCAAAAACTGCGAAGCTTGGATATTGTCCGAGCGGAACGTTCGGGACTGGAAATGATTTATTCGGTACCGGATGAACGCATCGGAATCATCATAAAAATACTAATCGGAGAGGATTCCTACCATGAGTAAAAAAGTTCTGATTGTCGGCGGAGTCGCCGGTGGCGCATCTGCAGCAGCACGTTTAAGAAGATTGGATGAAGAAGCCCACATCGTCATGTTCGAACGGGACGCCCACGTATCGTTTGCCAACTGCGGCCTGCCCTATTATATCGGAGGCTCGATCAAAGACCGCGGCAAGCTTCTGGTGCAAACGCCGGAATCGCTTTACAACCGGTTCAACATCGATGTTCGCATCCACAGCGAAGTCATCGCCATCGACCCGACCGCCAAAACCGTCACCGTGCAAAGCCGGGACCGCGGGCAATATCAGGAAAGCTATGACGCCCTCATTCTGTCACCAGGCGCGAAGCCGATCCGTCCGGCTCTACCGGGGGCTGAAAGCGCCCGAATTCACACCCTTCGCAACATTGCGGATACCGACCGGATCATGATCAGCCTCAGTCAGGGCGCGGCAACGTCAGCCGTCATTGTTGGCGGCGGTTTTATCGGAGTCGAGCTGGCGGAAAATTTGCGGGAACGCGGACTTGCCGTAACCCTCGTTGAAGCGGCCGACCAGATTCTCGCCCCCTTCGATCAGGAAATGGCCGGAGTGCTGGCGAAGGAAATGGAAGATCGAGGAGTCCAACTGATTTTGTCCCGCAAAGTGGAGGGCTTCCAAGAGACCGCCGACGGCATCGATGTCCGTTTGGATAACGGAGCTGTCGTTCACGGCAGTTTGGCCGTCTTGGCTATCGGCGTAACGCCGGACACCGGCTTTTTGCGGAATAGCGGGCTGGAAATGGGACCCCGGGGACACATTATTGTCAACGAGCGGTTGGAAACCAATCTGGAAAATGTGTATGCCGCCGGCGATGCCGTCGAAGTCGTCGATTTCGTCAACGGAGCGAAAACAGCCATTCCTTTGGCCGGACCCGCCAATAAACAAGGCCGCATTGCGGCGGATAACGTTTGCGGACTGGGTTCGGTATTCAAGGGCTCTCAAGGCACTTCGATTCTGAAGGTGTTTAACCTAACCGGAGCCGCAACGGGCAACAATGAAAAAACTCTCAAGCGGCTAGGCACATCTTACCAAGTCGTCAATGTTCACCCAAGCTCTCATGCCACTTACTATCCCGACGCTTCCCCAATGTCGCTCAAATTGATATTCGATGAAAAAGGGACGATCTTGGGCGCCCAAGGGGTAGGAACGGACGGGGTAGACAAACGAATCGGTGAGATCGCAGCCGTTTTGCGGCTCCGCGGGACGATCTACGATCTGGCCGAGCTGGAGCATTCTTACGTTCCTCCCTACTCTTCTGCCAAGGATCCGGTACATATGGCTGCCTTTGCGGCGGAAAATGTATTGGCCGGTCTGACCGAAGTATTCTTGCCTCGGGATCTCGCATCCATGGACCGCAGCAAGTCCATTTTGGTGGACGTGCGCACGGAGCTGGAGCACAAAAACGGCAACATTCCGGGCAGCGTGAACATCCCAGTTGACGAGCTGAGAAGCCGCCTCGGTGAATTGGATTCATCCAAGGATATCTGGGTGTACTGCCAGGTCGGACTTCGGGGTTACACCGCCAACCGGATTTTAACGCAGAAAGGTTTCCGCGTGAAAAACTTGACGGGCGGATATAAATCCTACCGGATGGCTGAGTACAAGCCGAAGGCCCCATCCTTCGAATAAGGCGGAGCGGCCATCGCATTCAAGGGACTGTCCCAGACGGGGCGGTCCTTTCGCTTTTCTCCCTCAACGTTTCGGCTCAAATCAAAGGTCATCTCCACCTTGGCCTTTTATTTTGATACAATGAAGAAAATGTAGAGCGGCTGGTCTTAAGGAGATGAAGCGCAGATGGGAAGAAAACAAACCTATAGTCAAACGGAGCTTTTGGATACAACGAAGCGTTTGTTGTTGGAGCATGGCTACGACGGCTTTCATTTGAAGCTTTTATCCCAACACCTCCATGGGGCCAGAAGCACGATTTATCAATATTACGGCAGCAAAGAACAAATTGTGGCCGCCTGTATGAAACGCGTGATGACGCTCATGTTGGACGATGCGTTAAAGGTTGATGAATCGGATTGCATGAATGCGTTACAACAACTGTTGGGCATCTACGTGCAGGAATCTACATTTCATCAGCTCCTAGGCGAAAAGCATAAAATTAATACGACGGATTTCCCCGATGCCGCAAACGATCTTACGTTTGTGGAACAATCCCACGAGACGCTGAAGGCGCAGCTAACCCGGCTGTTCGAACGTGCGCAGCAAGAAAACAAGCTTCGCAAAGACGTTCCGCTCCCCGTTCTGATCGGAGTCTTTTTCAATCTGATCGATACGCCGAATATGCTGAACCTGCCTGCCGATAAGTGGAGCAAGTATCTGTTCGAAATTTGGTTCACAGGCGTCCAAAAATAAATTTTTAGTTTATTTGACACAAGTGTCATTTATGGAGTTTAATAAAAACAGCCTTTCAGGGATGAAAGGGCCAAATTTGACACAAGTGTCAACTATATTTTCGTAAAGGGGTTGATTCCATGTTCTTGGCAATCAAGGAAGTGATGCACAATAAAATGAGATTTCTCATGATTGCGATCATTTTTGTGCTGATCTCTTGGCTGGTTTTTATTTTATCCGGGTTGGGAAACGGTTTGTCATCCTTGGCCGCTTCTACAGTAAAACAAATGAAAGCCGATTATGTCATTTTTGAAGAAGGATCACAGTCTTCGCTGAGTAAATCATTGCTGTCGGAGCAATTGATGGCGGAAGCCGAGAAGCAGCCAAATGTGAAAGCCGCCTCGCCCATTGGCAGCACGATGGCCACAGCCTTGAAGGGTGAGAGTAAAAAAGATGAAGACAAACTGGACATCGCCATTATCGGAATTACTCCCGGCAGCTTTCTTGAACCGGCGGTCGTGGAGGGAAATGGTTTGGAAAGCGGCAAACCCAATGGGGTGCTTGCCAATCTATCCATGAAAGACGAAGGGTTTCACCTAGGCGATACGTTTAAGTTGGATGGCTCCACGGAGTCCTTGACTATTGTCGGGTTCGTGAAAGGCGAAACCTACAACCATGTCGCTTCCGTATTCACCCCTCTTGAGGAGTGGCGCAAAATTGCTTTTGCCGCGCCGGGTTCGGATAACAGCATTGTCCAGCCCATTAACGCCATCATGCTGCAGGGCAAAGAGATCCACCCGGTCGACATGAATAAGAGCCTGCCGAATACGAATACCGTCACTCGCGCAACGGCGGTGCAAGGGATGCCCGGGTACAAAGAAGAGAACGGCTCCATCCTGATGATGCTTGCGTTTCTCCTGACGATTTCCGCCTTCGTTCTCGGCGTTTTTTTCTATGTGCTCACCATGCAGAAATCCAATCAGTTCGGCGTGATGAAGGCGATCGGAGCGAAAAACGGGTTTTTGGCAAAAGCGATCCTATCACAAGTTTTCGTGATCTCCGTGGCCAGTATTGCAATCGGAGCCCTGTTGACCTACGGAACGGCCGTCGTTTTGCCTAAAGGAATGCCATTCATTTTGAGCACGAAGCTGGTCGTCCTCTATTCCATTCTTCTAGTCATCATCGCACTAGTCAGTTCTCTCGTATCGGTACGAACCATAACGAAGGTTGATCCATTAAAAGCGCTGGGGAGGGTTGAATCATGACAACAGGACTCGACATTCGCAACGTGACGAAGTATTACGGGGAAGGCGATAACCGTATCGCAGCCCTCGATAACGTGTCCATCACGGTTAATCCGGGAGAATTTGTCGCCGTTGTCGGCCCGTCCGGTTCGGGAAAAAGCACGTTCTTATCCATCGCAGGGGCGCTGCTGAAGGCGTCCGAAGGGGATGTGAGGATCAATGGAAAAGAAATCTCCAAACTGTCGGACCGCGATTTGTCTGCTATCCGCTTGGAGGAGGTCGGCTTTATCATGCAGTCCTCAAATTTAGTCCCTTATCTGGACGTTTTGGATCAGTTGCTGATCGTGAAACGGATGTCGGGCAAAGTGAAGGCGGCGGACAAAGCAGCTGCTGTCAAATTGTTGGAGGAGTTAGGGCTCGGCGCAAAGTTGAAAAGCTTTCCGGAAGAGCTGTCCGGCGGCGAAAAACAGCGAACCGCCATTGCCCGGTCGCTCATTAACGATCCTAATGTGATATTGGCGGATGAACCGACGGCTAGTCTGGACACGAAGCGCGCCCACGAAGTCGTCCGTTTGATCGCCCAGGAGGTTAAAACCCGGCGGAAAGCGGCGGTCATGGTGACCCATGACGAGAGGATGCTGGAATATTGCGACAAAGTCTACCGCATGGAAGACGGCAAGCTGACCCTATCCCGGGAAGCTTCCCGGGCTCATGTAACCGTGTGACCTGAAATAAAAAGGGATTGTTCCGGAAGCGCCAAGAATCGGCGGCTTCTGGTACAATCCCGTCTTTTTTTGCGGGAAACGGCGATAGCGGTTACTCCGTGACGACGCCCTTTTTTAGGATCAGGTTGGCGTAAAGCGCTCCTTCGCCTGTCGCCACGATGGCGTAAGCGTTTTTTGCCCGCTCATAGAAAGCGAAGCGCTCCACCTGCTCGAAGGGCTCCACCAAAGAAGCGCGGGCTGCAATAATACGGCGGTACTCCTCCCAAACGGGGGTTTCCACCGGATCACCGGGCACGACCTGCATCAGCGCCGCCGGCTTTGCCACATAGGGATCAAGGGGAAACAATTGCAAAAGAGCGTCCAGCAGAACGGGGATGGCGATACCATCGCACCGCACCAGCCGTTTGGCATGGCTTACTGCCGGAAAGTTGGCGTCTCCCAGTACGATTTCGTCACCGTGGTCCATCTCCATGATGATTTTCAAAAGCTCGGGGGAGATCACCTTGGGAATTCCTTTTAACATGCCGCATGTCCTCCAATCGAAGGGTTTATATCGTTCGGGCAACCCGCTTTATTGACCGGATACTTTTGCTTGGCTATGGCGTTCCTCTAGCTGCAGAAACCCTTGGTACGCGGCGTCCCATGACCGCCGGCTTTCCGCTTCCGGCTCGTAAATGATCGGATCGACGGAAGCTTTGGCCAGTTCCCGTGCTTCCTGCAAATCCCGGCAGTGTCCCATAGCCGTAAGCTGCAGCAGCAAATTCCCGATAGCGCTGGCTTCAACTGGCCCTGCCCAAACGGTCCGGCCGATGGCGTTAGCCGTCAACTGGCATAATAGCTCGTTCTGGATGCCACCGCCGACCATATGCAAGCCGGGATAATGGCTGGACGCCAACTCTTCCGCATGCTCCAGCGCATGTCGGTATGTGAGCGCCAGGCTTTCTAGAATGCAGCGAGTAATGGCTCCGATATTTTCAGGCACCGGTTGGCCATGCTCGCGGCAGTAGTTGCGGATTTTGTCCGGCATGTCGCCGGGGGCGTAAAACCGCGGATCTTCCACGCGGATCAAGCTGCGGAACGGCTCAGCCTTGCGGGCGGCTTCCACCAGCTCGGTATAGGAGACGGATTGCCCATCATCCTCCCACTCCCGCTTGCATTCCTGGAGAATCCACATCCCCATGATGTTTTTCAACAATTGGTATGTGCCGCCGGCTCCGCCTTCATTGGAAAAATCATGCTCCATCGCCTCTTCGCTCAAGACGGGTCCGGACTGTTCCATGCCGAAAATCGACCAGGTGCCGCAGACCAGATAGGCCGGCGCGACACTGGCGGGAATGGCCGCCACAGCGGATTCCGTATCGTGAGAGGCGACAGCGATGGCCGCAATAGGCGGAACTCTCAGCTCCCGGCACACTTCCTCGGACAGCTCACCAATCCTGGTTCCCGGCGCCACCGGGTCCGGAAACAGACCAGGCGGGATGCCGAGTCGGCTCATGAGCGCGTCGTTCCATACCTGCTTATCCGGGTGGTAGAGCTGAGTTGTCGTCGCCATGGTGAATTCGCATACCTTGCGTCCCGTCAGCAAATAAAGTAGAAGATCCGGTGTGAGCAGCAGCGTCTTGGCGATATCCAGCTTGGGCGATGCTGCTTTTTTCATGGCGTACAGCTGGTAAAGGGTGTTGAAGGGCATATTTTGCAGGCCGCTCTGGAAAAAAAGCTCCTTTTTCCCGATCAGCGCCAGAACTTCATTTACCGCTTCCTCGGTCTGGGGGTCGCGATAATGATAGGGATTGCCGATCAGTTCGCCGTTTGCGTCCAACATTCCGAAATCGACGCCCCACGTATCGATGCCGAAGGCTTCCGGCGAATAGCCTTGCTGGAAGGCGGCGCGAATCCCCTTCTTCACTTCCTGAAAAAGGCTCAGAATGTCCCAATGCAGATGTTTACCGACTTGCACCGCCTGATTGGGAAAACGATGGACCTCCGTAACGGTCAGTTTTCTTCCTTGTCCGGAGCCTCCGATTTCCGTCAGTTGGCCTACCAGCGCTCTGCCGCTGCTGGCGCCGATATCAAAGGCCAACACCGTTGCGATGATGCTCACAGGAAACTCTCCTTTCTCTGCCTGGGCGGTTCACTTCATTTTCTGCAGGAGTTGGATACGGTAGGCTTCGCTTTCCAAAGAGGCGATTTCGTCGACTTCTTCGTCCGTCAATACCTTAGGTTCGCGGACGGCGCTGGCGGTGAGGAAAATCTTCGCGCTCTCCTCCACCACCTCCGTGCGGTAGTACGCCTCGCGCAGGTTGCGGCCCGTGGTGACAAGGCCGTGATTGCCGAGAAGAATCGAGCTCGCTATGCCAACTTTTGCAGTAACCGCGTCAGCCAACCGGTCCGTCGTCGGCAATACATAGGGAACATAATCAGTTCTGCCAACCAAAGCGGCTTGATCCGGGAACATGATGGGCAGTTCCTGCTCCACAAGAGTGAAAGCGATGCAGTTGGGCGGATGGGTGTGCACCACGGCGCCGATGCATGGATTCGCCCGGTAGGCGTACAGGTGCATCAAAACTTCCGACGAGGGGCGCAAGCCGTTGTCAGTAATTGTTCCCGCGGCGATGTCCACCTCTACCCACTGCTCCGGCAATATTTCATCCAGGGCAAAGCCACTGGGAGAAAGGTACATTTTACCGTCATGGCTGGCGCTGATATTGCCGCCGGGTCCGACGACCAAGTGGGCTGCGACGATTTTTTGAGCGTATTTGCATAACTCCTGGCGAATGTTCGCGGAATCCATTTGTTTAGGCTCCCTTCTGGGTTATTTGTAAAGCGGGCCAAAGTTGGCGCAAGCGCGATAGTCAGCTTCTTCCGGATTCGCCGTGCCGAACAATCCCCAAGCTCTCGGACGGAAAATGCTCTCTTCCTGAACGTTGTGCATGCAGACCGGAATGCGTAGGATGGAGGCCAAGGTGATCAAATCGGCGCCGATGTGCCCGTAGCTGATGGAACCGTGGTTCGCTCCCCAATTATCCATGACGTCGTAGACGGTGCGGAATGCGCCTTTTTCCGTTAAAATCGGAGCAAACCAGGTGGTCGGCCAGGTCGGGTCGGTCCGTTTGTCCAAGGTGTCATGGACGTGCTCCGGCAGATCAACCGAGTAGCCTTCGGCGATTTGCAGCACCGGTCCGAGACCTTTTACCAGGTTCAACCGGGTCATCGTCATCGGCATGCCGCCCTTGGTTAGGAAGTCGGAGGAATAACCGCCGCCGCGGAAATACTCGACGGATGCGGGACGCCAGGAGGTGGCTTTCAGGCAGTTATCGGCTTCTTCCTGGCTGATTTCCCAGAAGGGCTTCATCACCGGTTTGCCGTCACGGGTTTGTTCGCCGGTGCCGTCCAAGGTGGCTGAACCGGAGTTGATCAAATGCAGGATGCCTTGGCTTGCGGCGCCTTCCAGCTTGTAGCCGGTTACCCGTTCTACAGATTCGGGGCTCCAGTACGTGCGGACGTCGGCAAAAATTTGCGCCGTATTGGTGAGCAAGTAGCCAAACAGCATGGAAGCTCCGTTCAAGCTGTCGTTTTCGGTGGCAACGAGATAAGGAGCGCGGAGACCGTTCCAATCGAAGGAAGAGTTCAGGATCGATTCCAAAAAGTCGCCGTTAGGGAAGTGGTCTGTCCATTGCCGTTGTCCTTGAAAACCGGAGACGATGGCGTTATGACCATTGGCCTCTTCCTCAAAGCCTATTTCCTTGAGACGCGGATTGCCGACCATCATGTCCCGGGTAATTTGGGTCATTTTGACGACGGTTTCCCAGTTTTGATCTTTCTGCTCGCGGGACTGCTGGATGGCTGCCGAGTTGTTGTCCGGGCCTTCGATACAGTTTTCCTTCACCCAGTTCATCGCTTGGACGAATTCTTCTTTGTCGTAGATGCCCTCATCCATGCGGCGCACGAACTCGGACATATCGATGTATTCATTGCGCATGCCTAAATATTCTTGAAAAAAGACGTCGTTCACAATGGAGCCGGCGATCCCCATGGATACCGAGCCCATGGACAGATAGGATTTGCCGCGCATGAGGGCGACGGCAAGACCGGCTTTAGCAAAGCCGAGGAGCTTGCCTTTTACGTCTTCGGGGATGGTGGCATCGCCGGAGTCCTGCACATGTTCGCCGTAGATGCCGAATGCGGGCAGTCCCTTTTGGGCATGGGCAGACAGAACAGCCGCCAAATAAACCGCGCCAGGACGCTCCGTACCGTTGAAGCCCCAAACGGCTTTGGGTACAGACGGGTCCATATCCATCGTCTCGGTGCCGTAACACCAGCAAGGGGTTACCGTGATGGAAACACCTACCCCGGCTTTGGAGAATTTGTCGGCACAAGCCGCCGCTTCCGCCACGCCGCCGATGCAGGTGTCCGCGATAACGCTTACAACCGGCTCGCCGTTAGGGTAACGCAGCTCGGCTGCCAGCAATTCGGCAACGGCTTTAGCCAGATTCATTGTTTGCGCTTCCAAAGATTCGCGAACGCCTTTGCGGCGGCCGTCGATAGTGGGGCGGATGCCGATTTTCGGATAACCGTCTTGCCAGCAGGTTTGATTAACGAAGGATGATGACATGATGGATGACCTCCAATTTTTGGTGGGGTTATCGATAACTCTAAAATAGCAACGAAGCCCATTGCTGTCAATGCTTTTCTTCGGTAAGATGATAAAAAGATTATTCGGCCAAGTTTGCGAGTATGATTTCTCACGCCAAACTATTGAAAACGGAGATTGCTATGGTTACGATTTACGATATTGCTTCAAAGGCTGGCGTGTCCGCCATGACCGTGTCCCGGGTCATCAACAATACGGGACGGATCAGCGAGAAAACCCGAGCCAAAGTCAGACGGGTCATGGAAGACCTGAATTATGTCCCCAACCAGACCGCGCGAAGCCTGGTGCTTCAGGAAACGCGGATTTTGTTTCTGCTCATCACCGACATCGCTAACCCGTTCTATACCACCGTTGCCAGGGGCGCTGAAGATGCGGCGCGGCATTACGGGTACCGGTTGTTTTTCGGCAACAGCGACGAAAATATCGAAAAAGAGCAGGAGTACGTCCAGGTCATCCTGTCGACCCGGGCCGACGGCGTGCTGATCGCACCGGCGGGCGACCCCTCCCGGGACAACCTGGAAACCTTAGGCAAGCACCGCGTGCCTCTCGTGCTGTTGGACCGGGAGGTGCCGGGCATCGCCTGCGACGTCGTCATGGGCGACAGCAAAGAAGGCGCCCGCCAACTGGTGGAGCATCTTGCCGCTCACGGCCACCGGCGTATCGCTATGATCAACGGCTCCCCCTCCATTTCCAGCGCCCGCTCCCGGCTGCAAGGTTTCCAAGAAGCGCTGGCGCTTCTCGGTCTGCCGGCGTTTCCCGGCAACATCTATGAAACCAGCTTTGGCCCGACCCAGCAGCTTGCGGACGCGGAAGCTTGGCTCAGCGCCATGGATCCGCTGCCCACCGCCATCGTGGCGGGCAATAACGTCCTGGCGGTAGAACTCATCCGCTTGCTACGGGCCCGGGACATCCGCGTGCCCGAAGATATCTCCGTCGTCTGCTTTGACGACCTGGGTCCCTACTCGGAGGTGGACCCCTTCGTCACCGTCGTAGCCCAACAAGCTTACCAATACGGCTATCTGGGCATTGAGCTGCTGGTGGAACGCCTCCGGCAAGGAGACGAACCCGAGCCCTGGAAGCGCATCGTGCTGCCTACGGAACTCCTCGTCCGGCGTTCGGTGAGCACGGTGGGAGAGTAGTTGCTTGGTTTTGCTGAGCAGTCAGCGGGTATATGCCTTCTGTGCAGTTGCGTAACACTGCCACTCTGCCCACTGCCGATTTGCCACTTTCTTACCAACTGATCTGCGCCAACTCTCTCTATCAGCAGCGGCAAAACGGCAAAATAAATGTAATGCATTTTGTGCAGCATATTTGGGCTCAGATCCCATTTTTGAAAGAAAAGCCAACATTAAGCTGCAGGTGGTGCAGCATATTTCCGTATCGGGCTGTTTCCGGTGAAATATGCTGCACTTTTTGCATTTCACACAAAAATGGTTGCTTCTCACAAGCGCCATTCTGTGTATCAGGATAGCTGAGGTTTGTACCGGGGGGTGCGGGCTCTCATCGGCTGACCGCCCTTTGAGAACCTCAGACAATCGAGAGTCTCAACCCACCAGTAGAGCGAAAACGATACCGGGGCCATGGACGCCGATGGTCAGATCGTTTTCGATGTCTGCCGACCGGCTGGGGCCGGAGATGAAGTGAATGCCGGCTGGGAGAGCCGACTGCCCAGCTTGGTCAAAACCGGCCAGCACTTCGCCCAGTCGCGTTTTCACTCGTTCCACCGGAATAAGGGCGAATAGCGCCGTCGGCAGCAAGCTGACCGACCGCCCTTTATCCCGGTGGGACACCGCGACGATGGAGCCGGTGCTGGCGACCGCATGATCGGCAAGGATGATGCCGATGTCCGCTTCGGCTGCCCGAGCCCGCATGTCTTCCGCCGGATCGCGGTTCCACCGGGTGATCCGTGCCTCCTCGGGCAGCCGCTCCCCAAGCTGGAGCGCATCCAGTTCCGGCTGATTCTGCCGGACTACGTAGCGGGCGCCCAGCTTCTCTGCCTGCCGGGCGATGTACTCGCCCGCCGCATCCCAGTCCGGCAGCCGCTCCACGATGCCTCCGGCTGCGGTAAAATTGGCCGCGAAGCGCGCAAGCCGCTCCGGCAATGGCCACTCCACCTGCTCCCAAAAATCGGGAGCGCCGCGAAACGGATGCTGCGGAGCCGAAAGCGGCCGCGGCCGGTTAAGTCTGCCGGCAATGCCGTTCATCATCGCCTCCTGCATCCGGCGAGATTCCGCCTCGCGTTCGTCCAGCCAAGCTTTATAGGTATCTCCCATGTTCCCGCCTCCTTCTTTCCTTCATAACGGGTCCCACCTCTGTTTTGCCCACGCGTTTGACCCTACTCCTCCACTTTCTCCTTTCTACCCACTTTTTTCAAAACCCGCTCCCGCAAAACGGTCTCCATCCGGCTTTTCATCACCGGGTCCAGCTCCCGTTTTCCGTTTCCCACTTCCCGGCTCAACCGCTCCCAGCCTTCACGGAACGTTTCGGCGGGTAAGGCAGGCATCACCCTGTAACGGTTCCACCCTTTAAGCGGACCAATCTTCGCGCGGATCTCGCCGTTTTTCGCAATAAGCCGCTGCCCAATCCGCACCGCACGCAGCGCACGCCTATACCGCTTCGCACTGGCCATGACGGCGCCGAACCCCTTCATCCCCACGTTTTCGCCCAGCTCCCCGTGCCCCTGCTCCACCTTGCGCCGGCGCAAGTAAACGAGCATTTCGTGGAGCGGAATCTTCACGGGACAAGCTTCGTAGCAAGCCCCGCACAGGCTGGAAGCTTGTGCGATATCGTTCCACTCCGCGGAATCCTTGTTCAGCGCAGGGGTCAGCACCGCCCCGATAGGACCGCTGTACGTCCCGCCGTATGCATGGCCGCCGATATGCCGGTATACCGGGCAAGCGTTCAAGCAGGCTCCGCAGCGGATACAATTCAGCAGTTCCTGAAACTCTGGATCGCCCAGTTGCAGCGACCGCCCGTTATCCACGATAACGATATGCATCTCCTCCGGGCCGTCGCCGTCTCCCTCCCGCCGGGGACCGGTAATGCCGGACATGTAGACAGTCAGCTTTTGTCCCGTCGCCGAACGGGGCAGCAAGGTCGCCATCACCTCCAGATCCGCCCAAGAGGGAATAATCCGTTCCATGCCCATGAACGTAATCTGCGTTTTCGGCAAAGTCGTGACCATCCGTGCGTTGCCTTCATTTTCGAACAGAACAATCGAACCCGTTTCGGCGATGGCAAAATTACAGCCGGTGATGCCGATATCCGCCGCAAGAAATTTTTGCCGCAGCTTGCGTCGGACGTATCCGGCCAAGACGGCCGTATCCGGCGGCAGCTCCTCTCCAGCGTCCCGGGAAAGCAGATCGGCTATGCGATACCGGTTCATGTGAATCGCCGGAATGATAATGTGGGACGGAGCTTCACCCGCCAGTTGAATGATATACTCACCCAAATCCGTTTCTACCGTCTCCACGCCTGCATTCTGCAGCGCTTTGTTCAGGTGCAGCTCCTCCGATACCATGGATTTGGATTTCACGGCGGAAACCGCGCCCTTACGCTCCGCAATCTCCAAAGCCAACTTGACCGCATCCTCTGCCTTCGGGGCAAAATGCACACGCACCCCGTTAGCCCTCGCATTTTCCACAAATAGATTCAAATAGTAATCAAGATGAGCGATGGTATGCAGACGGATTTGCCGCCCCCGTTCCCTCCACTCCTCCCAGTTGCCATGTTCTTCCGCAGCCTGCTTTTTGCCGGAACGCAGACGTTCGGTGGTAAAACGCACCGCCTTGCGCAAAAACTCGTCATTCAGCGCTAGCTCCGCCCGTTCTTTCACGGTTCCGTCCATCGGTCCGCGGCCGTGGCTATCGCCAGTCCCACTCCTGCCGACAGCATTTCGTCCCGCATCCGCCGCCTTATGCGCCACTGCCGCGCTATGATCTTTGATCTGTCCGCTCACGCCAGCCGCACCCCTTCCTCCAGCAGCTCGGCCAGGTGCATCACCCGCACCTTTTTGTCACGGTATCTTAAATGCCCGCCGATATTCATCAGGCAGCCCATATCCAGCCCGGTCAGCACCTCAGCTTCCGTCTCCAGCACGTGATCCGCTTTTTCCGTCACCATCGCGCCAGAAATTTCGGCCATTTTCACCGCAAACGTCCCGCCAAAGCCGCAGCAATCCTCGGCAAAAGGCAACGGAACCAGCTCCATCCCCCGCACATGGCGCAACAGTTCCATCGGTTCAGCCTTAATTCCCAAAAGTCTACTTCCATGACAGGAAGGGTGATACGTCACCTTATGAGGAAAAACCGCCCCGATGTCCGTCACGCCCAACACATGAACAAGAAATTGCGTGAACTCGTAGGTTTTTTCCTGCAATCGCTGCGACCGTTTCAACAAGTCCGGTTCATGCTCGAACAGCTTTGGGTAGTGATGAATCATACCGGTACATGAACCCGATGGGGAGATTATGAAATCGCTGTCATCAAAAGCCTGCAAAATCGTGCGGGCGCTCCTTCTCGCCTCCTCCCAATAGCCGCTGTTGAAAGCCGGCTGGCCGCAGCAGGTCTGCTCGAGAGGAAGCGACAGGGCGATGCCGTACCGCGCCAGAAGCCGCACCATCGCGTCCCCCACACGGGGGAACACCGCATCGCTCAAACAGGTGATGAACAAGGAAACCTTCATGGCGCACCTCTATTCTTTTTGCTGGAGTTCTAAAAGGCTCATGATATGGGAAAGGGCAAACCACCGGGAAGGAGGTTCGCCCTCTTGCTATACGATTTTCACGGAAAGCGAACGTTCGGCAAGCTGAGCTAAGGTCTCATTGGCGATACGCTTATCGGTGATGATCGTGTTTACTTTATCGAGAGAAGTCACGTGAGTGAAGGCTTGAACGCCGAATTTGCTGGCATCGGCCAACAAGATCACTTCATCGGCTATTTCAATCATTTTCTGCTTGATCCGCGCTTGCAGCTCATTTGATTCGCTGGCCCCTCGGGTCAAATGCACGCCCTTGCAGGAAAAAAAGGCTTTATCCACGTAATAGGCATCCAGCGAGCGTTCGGCAAGGGGACCGACGAAGGAAAGGGAGGTAGGAGCAAGCTGGCCGCCGGTGGAGATCACATCCACTCGCTCTTTCGTGCTGAGCTCCGTCGCCACTTTGATGGAGTTGGTCAGCACGGTCAAGGGAATGTCCGGCAAAATCGCCGCCATGTACCAAGCGGTGGTGCTGGCATCCAGCAAGATTCGGTCCCGCGGCTTGATGAGCTTGATGGCTTCGGCCGCGATCCGCTGCTTTTCGGCGGCGTGGGTGACCTCCCGCTCGAAATACGGAACCTCAGACTGGTCTTTGACGCTGACCGCCCCGCCATGGGAGCGGCGCAGGCGCCCGTTTTGCTCCAGCCGGTCCAAATCCCGCCGGATGGTTTCCTCCGTCACCTGGCATAAATCGCTCAGCTCGGACACCCGGATGCTTCCCCGTTCATTTACCAATTCCACGATTTTTTCGTAGCGTTCTGCGACCAGCATAGCTTACCTCGCTCTTTTCCGTTAATTTTGTTTCATGCAGCAATGGTGCTCGCCTTCCGTTACCGGGTGAAAGCCGCCGGGACGCCGCCATCGATGGTCAGCATGCAGCCCGTCGTCTTCTCCGCTTTGGAGGAAGCGAAAAAAGCGACTCCCTCGGCGATATCCCGCGGATAGACGTTCACGAGCAGCGTCGTCCGCTTGCGGTAATACTCCTCCAGTTGGTCCGGCGCGATGCCGTAGGCGGCCGCCCGCTCGCTGCGCCAGTTGGAGTTCCAAATGGCCGAACCTTGCAGGATCGCGTCGGGCAGGATTGTGTTCACCCGGATGCCCAGCTCTCCGCCTTCCACGGCGATGCAGCGGGCCAGATGGGCTTCCAGCGCTTTGGCGGAGCTGTAGGCGGTGACGTTTTTGCCTGCATAAACCGAGTTTTTCGACCCGATAAACACCATGCTGCCTCCCGTGCCCTGCTCCTTCATCTGCCTGAATGCCTCTCGTGCCACCAAAAAATACCCCGTGCCCAGCACACCGACGTTCAGATTCCATTCCTTTAGCGATGTTTCCGTAAACGGGCTAGATGTGGCGAGTCCCGCATTATTGACGACGATATCCACGCCGCCGTAAGTCAATGCCGTCTCGGCGTAAGCGGCGGCCACCTCGTCCTCTTTCGTTACGTCCATTTTAACCGCAATGGCCCGCATCCCGCCATATATATCGTTGATCTCCACGGCTGCCCGCTCGGCTCCCTCCAGGTTCAGATCCGCCAGCACCACATGAGCGCCTTCGGCTGCAAGCCTACGAGCCGATTCGCTGCCGATGCCTCCTGCACCTCCGGTGATGAAAGCGACTTTACGGGAAAACTCCGCTTCCGCCGGAGCCAGCGACAGCTTATACAGCTCCAGAGGCCAATATTCCACGTTGTAGGATTCCTTTTCCGAAAGGGACACAAACCGGCCGAGAGCCGTCGCTCCGCGCATCACCGCGATGGCGCGGTGGTAAAGATCCCCGCTGACCTGGGCCATCGCCCGGCTTTTACCGGTGTTGATCATCCCGACACCCGGAATCAAAATCACCCGGGGAACCGGCTCGAACATGATATCCGCCTTGCTGCCATTCCGATCAAAATAAGCTTTATACTGCTCCTTGTACGCCGCGATTCCGGCGATCAGCTTCATTTTCAAGCCCTCAGCGTCTTCCGTGTCCGGCGTCCAGTCGATGAACAGTGGGACTACCTTCGTATGCACCAGATGATCCGGACAAGCTGCACCTACTTGGGACAGCGCTTGAGCGTCCGCGCCGCCGACAAAGCCGAGCACATCCTCCTCATCATTGAAGGCAAGGATCATGTTCTTGCCGCCATTTACGGCACCGCGCACCGCCGGCATCACCTGCGCCGCCAATCTGTGGCGACTCTCCGGAACTAGGGGCGGATGAAGAATGCCACCGAACAAACGGTCCGGTTGCACCCGATCTTCGATAAAACGTTCAGCTTTTTGGATGATGGCGATGGTTTTCGCATAGCATTCCGCCGAGGTTTCCCCCCAAGTGACCAGCCCATGCTTCTCCATGAGCACCAGCTCCGCTTGAGGGTTCGCCAGCACTCCGGCAGCGATCATTTTGGATAGGGTAAAGCCGGGTCGAATGTAAGGAACCCATACAAATCGGTTGCCAAAAATCTCACGGGCCAATTCCTTCCCGTTATCTGCGCAGCAAAGGCTGATGATGGCGTCAGGATGGGTATGATCCACATGCTTGAAGGGCAAAAAGGCATGGAGCAGCGTTTCAATGGAAGCCCTGGGATGCCTGGAATCGATCATGCAATTGGCCAGATAAGCAACCATCTCTTCATCGGACATCTCGTCTCTTTCGAAAAGCGGCCGGATATCCTCCATCCGCAAGCCGGTGAACTGTCCCGCTTTCATCGTCGCCAGATCCGATCCGCTGCCTTTGACATACATGACTTCCACATCGCGACCGCGAAAATCTTTCACCCATGTTTTGGTTGATGTATTGCCTCCGCCGTAATTGCATACCGATCTGTCCGAGCCGAGAAGATTGGAGCGGTAGACCAGTTGCTCCACCCCTTCCTCCCATTGCAGCGCTTTCATTTCATCCCAAAGCTGGCGAACCATACAGCACCTCCGCACAAAATATGTATTTTTTGTGTCTTCGGTCTGATTATAGCTCTTTTGTTTTTGTTTGAATAGTCATTAAATAAGCATTATCAAAGGAAAATATTTTGAAATTCCACACAAACAAAAAGAAGCTGTCCCATTGGCGGAAAATCCCTCACCCGGAACAACTCCTTTTCAACCTGCTTTATCGCGAGCTTAGAGCTGGAAGGCGACCTCGATGTCGCGGATCTTCTCTTGATCGATCTTCACGATTTCGCCGAGACAGCCCGTGGAAATGATAGCTTTGGCACTGTATTCCGCCACTTCCAGCCGGTCGAAGGCGTTCAACAAACTGCTGCCGGTAGCGATGGTGCAGTTGTTTTCGACGATGGCGATAGGGGTTTCTTTTTTGAATACCGCTGCCGTCTTCGCCACATCGGAATAAACGGAATCAAAGGGAAGCTTCGGCGTATTCCGCAACAGAATATAGCTTTCCGGAATTGTGCGGGAATCGAAAGCATTGTCGGTTACGGCAAAAGCCATGATATTGGGCGGATGGGCGATGATGACGGAATTCACATGAGGATGCGCGTCATAAATGGCTTGATGCAGATGAACGGATCGGCTTGGGGCTTTCCCAGCTTCTGCACGGCCGTTCTCGATACGCACCAAGTCTCTCTCTTCCAAATACTTGCGGTCCTTGCCGTAAGGGGTGATGACGAAATTGTTGCCGTCCAGCCTCTGGGAAAATGTCCCTTGGGTGCTCATTACCAACTTCTGATCGTAGGAACGGAGGATGAATTTGATCATCTCCCGGCGGGCTTCTCTTTCGAGGGTAGAATATCCCTTCGGAATGAAGCTATCCATACGGACTTCCCGGTTCGCTTCCACCGTATCGAAATGCTCGGGCGCAAGCAGTACCGGTTTGCCGATGCGGTTTGCCTTGATCTCCAGCCGGGCTACGAAATCCAGCGTTTCAAAAGACTTGAACGCTTCGAACAGATTGGCTCCGCCAGCTACCACGCCGTGATTCTCCAACATCACCGTGTTGATGCCCTCGGCAAAAACAGCGGCGATCTTCTCTCCCAAAAGCACGCTGCCGGGCAGCGCATATTCGGCCATGCCCACTTCCCCGCAAATCTGCCCCTCGTTTGGCAAGAGCCGAGTGTCGGGGATGCGCCGCACGATGCTAAACGCCACCAAAGCCGGGGGATGGGCATGTACCACCGCCTTCAAATCCGGGCGGGTTTTATACACGAGGCGGTGAAATGGATATTCGCTGGACGGCTTGTGATTGCCGATGATGGTGCCGTCCGGCTTAACGCAGACGATATCCTTGCGGGTCAGCGAGCCTTTATCGATGCTAGCCGGGGTGATCCAAATATCTCCGTTATCGTCCAAAATGGACAGGTTCCCCCCTGAGGTGGTAGTCATGCCGTAGCCGTAAATGCGCTCCATGATCAAAATGATCTGGTCAGCGGGATGCAGAAGCGCAAAATCCATTGTTTGATTCCTCCCATTTATCTTTGTTTTCTTTTGTTTATGTTTATTACTATACACTCTATTTTTGTTTTGGGAAGATGATTTTTCTCACTACTGCAAAAAAGAAGACTCCGCCGCTTCAGACGATTTTCTTCAACCGCCTGTGGGAGCCTTCTCGATTCTGACTAAAGCAAAATGTGAAAAAACGGTAAATTTTATAGTTCATCTTTCCCATATATGGTATTCTGGTTGCAAAACACCGGGAGGAGAAACCAACCATGCAAATCCGTCTGCACTTATTCGCTGGCCTGGCTGAATCGATGGGCAGTCCGACCTTGGAGCTAGAGCTTCCAGCCTCAACTTATTCGGTGAAGGATTTAAAGGAGCGGCTTGCTTCTCTTTACCCTGCGGCCGGACCTGCCCTGCTTCAAGCGCTGGTGTCCGTCGATCAAAAATTCGCAACGAACGACTCCACTCTTTCCGAGGGCAGTGAAGTCGCCTTGCTTCCGCCGGTGTCCGGCGGTTAACAGCCACCCGCCGACATCGGCGGGTGGTTTTTTTCATCCTATCGCCTTCGCCCGCCTGGCTTCCGCCCTTGCGCGGCATGCCGGGCACATCGGCACTCCGGTCAAATCCACCTGATAGGCGGAATTACTCAAGGTATCGTAGCGGAATAACGCTCCGGCGCTGACACGACCAACTCCGGTGATCCACTTGACCGCTTCCATCGCCGCCATGCAACCGGCCATACCGGATACAGCGCCCAGCACCGGGAAGCCAAGAGGCTCCCATGCCCCCGGTGATGGATACAAGCATTCCAAACACGGAGTCTGCTCCGGCACAAAGGTGGTCAGCGAGATTTCAAAGCCATACATGGCAGCTTCGACCATAGGCTTGCCATAGTCGCGGCATAGACGGTTCAATTCATAGCGCTCGGGAAAATCATACCGGGCATCCACTGCAATATCCGCATCCTCCACCCAGGCCCTCCCCCGGTCATACTGAATGCGCTCCGCATGAATCTCCACTTCCACCTCGGGATTCAAACGGTGAATGCTGTCCGCCGCTGTACTCACTCTCTCCATACCCAGCCGTTCGTCCGTCATTAAGATTTGCCGGTTAAGATCAGGCAGGGCGATGACGCCTTCATGAGCGAGAATCAGCTTCCCGACACCCGCCGCGGCAAGATATAAAGCCGTTGTGCCGCCTAGTCCACCTACTCCGGCGATAAATACGGTAGCTTTCCGCAGCTTTTCCTGTCCGTCCGCCCCCAGCAATTTCATTTGCCGCAGATAGCGTCCCTGCTCAATAGAATTTACGGTTTCTTCCCCCATGCCACCAACCTCCGTATCCCATATATGTCACGTTATCTTCCATATTCACCTTCATTTAAGAACAAAAATTCATGTAAAGTCAATGAAATGAATCCGTTCTGGAAAATTTCATAGAAAAATCCGTATCACATGTCGTATAATATGACATTATCATCACACAAAGGGGCGGATGATCTTGTCAGATGATCGCTATTCACGGCAAATCCGATTCTTTGGAATCGGACAGGAAGGACAACGACAGTTGGCCTGCAAGCACGTTCTCTTAATCGGTGCGGGAGCATTGGGCTCAGGCAACGCGGAAGCGCTGGCGCGGGCCGGCGTCGGACAGATCAGCATAGTGGATCGGGATTATGTAGAGCTCAGCAACTTGAACCGTCAGTTACTTTACAGTGAAAACGACGCTGAATTGCGTATGCCCAAGGCCATTGCGGCTCATAAACGCTTAAGAGAGATTAACTCGGACGTAACAGTCCACCCTCATGTTTTGGATGCCACCCCGTTTGAATTGAAGAAATTAGCCGAAAATATTGACTTGATCATAGACGCCACGGATAATTTCGAAACCCGTCTCGCCATCAACGATATTTCGCAAATGTACCGTATTCCCTGGATCTATGGAGCCTGTGCGGGAAGCTACGGGATCAGCTTCACTTTTTTACCGGGCGCTACTCCTTGCTTGAGCTGCCTCCTCGACTCGGTTCCTTTAAGCGGAGCCACCTGCGATGCGGCGGGTATCATTTCCCCCGCTGTTCAAATGGTAGTAGCCCATCAAAGCGTCGAAGCCCTCAAGCTGCTGACGGGCAATCGAAGCGCCTTACGGAGTACCCTCTTAACCTTCGACCTATGGAGAAACCAGCACTTCGAAATGGACGTCACCGTCTCCAAAAAGGCTGATTGCCCATCCTGCGGCGCTCATGCCAGCTACCCCTATCTGTCCAGGGAATATCAAACGAAAACCGCCGTCCTCTGCGGCCGGAATACGGTTCAGCTGCGTCCTGCCAAACGGATGGAACGGAATTTGGACGAGCTAGCCCGGCACTTGTCGGCACTAGATGGAAATGTCGAGTGCAACCCGTTTCTCGTATCCTTTTCCGAGAAGGACCACCGAATGGTTTTCTTCAAGGACGGAAGAGTTCTCGTACACGGCACCAGCGACATCGCTGAAGCCAAGTCGCTCTATCACCGGCTGCTTGGATAACGTTCATGTATTTACGAGACAAATAGGAAAGGAGGTGGAAAACTTGAAAATCAGCGCCCGCAATCAGTTGTCCGGAACGATTATTAAAATCGTAAAAGGACAGGTAAATGCCAATATCGTCCTCGATATCGGGGGAAACCAAACCATCACCTCCATCGTATCCCTTGATGCCTTGGAAGAGTTGGAACTCACTGTCGGCTCGGAAGTCACCGCCCTGTTCAAAGCTTCATCCGTCCTTCTCATGACCGAATAATGCAACCCCCTCCACGATTCCATTTGAAAATTTGAAAATAATTCATAAATAAACAATGCTCCGTTTTTTATATCGTGTTATATTTAGATAAAATTAGTTATAACTAGATATGATCTGTGGAGGGGAATTGTATGAAAATGGGAAAAAGAATCAGTTGTTTGCTTGCCGCCCTTATGCTTATCTTGGTATTTGCTCTCGCCGGCTGCGGATCAAAATCCGAGGACAAAACCGCATCATCCACCGATCCATCACCTTCCGTTTCCGCCGCGGCAACTGCAACGGCTGCAGCATCCGAATCGCCTTCACCAACGCCAACGGCTGAGCCGGTCGAACTGACCATATCGGCGGCAGCAAGTCTCACGGAAAGCTTGAATGAACTGAAAGAACTCTACCATACAAAAGCTCCTCAAGTTACCTTGACCTTCAACTACGGCGCATCCGGCACCCTCCAACAGCAAATCGAGCAAGGCGCGCCTGCCGACCTGTTCATATCCGCCGGAGCGAAACAAATAAACGCTCTCGTAGATAAACAATTGATCGACAAGAGCCAAGTCACAAAGCTTCTATTGAATGATCTCGTCTTGGTCAGCTCCACAGACAGCAAAGTCGCTATAAGCAAACTAGAGGATCTGACAAACGCGGACATCAAGAAAATCGCCATTGGCATCCCGGAAAGCGTCCCCGCAGGCAGCTATGCCCAAGAATCATTGACCTACTTCAAACTGTGGGATACCTTGCAGCCGAAAATCGTGCAAGCCAAAGATGTCAAGCAAGTGCTGAGTTACGTGGAAACCGGCAACACCGAAGCGGGTTTTGTCTATAAAACCGATGCCCTCACCTCGAAAAAAGCCAAAGTCGTTCTGACCGTCGATCCTGCCAGCCACAAGCAAATCGTGTATCCGATGGGGATCATCAAAGCGACTAAGCATCTGGAAGAAGCGCAAGCTTTCTATCAATTCCTGCAATCCCAAGAGGCGCTAGATGTTTTTGTAAAAAACGGATTCACCGCGCCTAGTAATGCATCATGACCGCCCTCGGTGACGATTTTATCGCACCGGTTATCCTTTCGCTCAAAGTATCCGTCCTCGCCAGCGTGATCGTTTTCTTGATGGGAACGGGAGCAGCATGGTTGTTGGCACAGCGCCGATTTTTCGGGAAAACCTTACTGGAAACCGGATTTATGCTGCCGCTCGTGCTTCCTCCTACCACCGTGGGCTTTATTCTTCTGGTGCTTTTAGGGAGAAGAAGCTGGATCGGCCGGGCGATTGAACAGGTTTTCGGCGGACCCATCGTATTCAGTTGGTGGGCTTGCGTCATCGCAGCCATAGTGGTTGCCTTCCCGCTAGTGTACCAAGCCGCCAAAACCGGATTTCTCTCCGTCGAAAAAGAATATCAGGAGGCCGCCCGCGTAGCGGGAGCGACAGAATTTCAAGTGCTTCTATACATCACGCTTCCGGCTGCTTGGCGCTCCTTATCATCCGGCTTCCTGCTCGGTTTCGCCCGGGGTCTCGGCGAGTTCGGCGCAACGTTGATGCTCGCCGGGAACATCCCCGGCAAGACGCAAACCATTCCCACGGCCATTTATCTCGCAGTTGATGCGGGCAAAATGCCCCTCGCCTGGACGCTGACCGCCGCCACCGTCGGCATATCCTTTCTCATGCTGCACATGATCGGCAGAGTCCAGTTAGAGGAAAGACAAGATAAGCCAAGTCGCTACAAAAAAACGGCTCATGCCAAAGATCTGACCATCACGGCACCTGCAAAAAAACAATCCTATACCGTAACCCACTCGCCAGAATAAATAGAAGGGTCCCGCTCTTTGCGGGACCCCTCTTTTGTTGGATTAATTTATTCCCCCGTCAACCACGTGGTTTTGTCTTTGACGGGATTTCGTTTTCCTTCCGGCGGTTCCATATCCGGCTTGCCGATATAGATGAGGGCAACCAGTTCCTCGCTGCCGTTTAAACCGAAAGCTTCCTTCATCAACGGATGATAAAGCGGCTCGCCGGTGCGCCAAACAGCGCCAAGTCCCAGCTCGTGAGCAGCGAGAAGCATGTTTTGCACGGCTGCGTGGGCCGCTGCGATTTCTTCTCTCTTGTCGATGTTGGGGACAGCGGATGGCGACACGGCGACGGCAATGACTACGGGAGCGCGGAAGGCTTTAGCCTCTTGTTTCCGCCGTAACTCGTCGGGATCGAACATCCCGTCTCCCGCTTGCTGGCAGGCTACCTGGAAATAGGCATCCGCCAGCACACCCCGCCCGGCGCCTGTCATCACGAAAAAGCGCCAAGGCTCGGTATGGTGATGATTGGGCGCCCAATTGCCCGCCTCCAAAATTTGTTCCAAAATAGGACGGTCTATGGGTTCATCCTTCACTTTACCGATGGATCTTCTCTCCCGAATGGCGCGTAAAACATCGGACATGCGGAATCCTCCTTATTTTCGGATCGCTGCTTTTATCCACGGCCTGAATCCCTTTACGCCTTCCACTCCAATTGACGGCCGCCGATGACATGATAGTGCAGATGGGGAACGGTTTGCTGGCCATGGGTGCCGGTATTCGAGATGATGCGGAAACCCGTCTCGTCGACGCCCGTTTCCTTCGCCACTTTGCCGATAGCCTGATGCAATCTGCCGATCAATTCCACATCTTCCTCCCCAATCGCCAATACTGAGGAAAGATGCTTTTTCGGGATCACCAGCACGTGAACCGGGGCAAGCGGGCTGATGTCATGGAAGGCATACACCTGATCATCCTCGTACACTTTTTTTGATGGGATCTCGCCGTTTACGATTTTACAAAAAATACAATCCATTGTTCACGCCTCCTATGTAATATATGTAGACGAACGCCTATTTATAGTTTCGCCAGTTGGAATCGCTCTTCTCCAGCAGGTGGGCGAAGTCGTTGTCCTGCCGTTCCTGCTCAGCCTTGCGGGCTTCCGCCGCTTTTTTTCGCTCTTCTTCCCGGCGCTGTTCCTCTTCCACTTTCATCTCCGCCGCTTGGCTTTTAAGTTTCGCCAAGACGTCGGGATTCAGCAAATCCTTCAAGCTGGACGCGGAATCCGCCCGTTTACCCGAATCGTCATCCCGAGCTTCAAAGCTGGCTCCATATTTTTCAGCTTCTTCACGACTGCCGTACTCTCCCCGGCCTTCCTTATGGAAGGGGGCATTCCTCTTTTTCTTTGCCATTATGGCACCTCCCGTTCCGTGTTTGCCGCTGCATCATCGATGATTACCAGGGAGGAGCGTCTTCCCCTGAACCGGCAAATCCCGCGTCTCCAAGCTCTTCAGTTACATCTCCCGCACCAGCTTCAGCAGTTGCACCATTGGAGTCCCATTGACGATTCGCCTCTTCTTTGGCTGCCACCGCTTTGTTGCGGATATGCTCTACCACCTCCGCCAGTGGCGGCGGCTTCAGCAATTCGATGGGCGAGACCCCTTTTTCAAACTGAAAAAGGTCCCCTTCGATGAGCACGACGTATCGGCCGTTCTCCTCGGCAATATGGATGCGGTCGCCATAATCCGCCAGAAATCCTTTTACTGCTACGCCATCCAGCTTGAACTTCAGCTCCAGATCTTCTTTGTGTGCGGTAAGATGCACCGCGGCATCCACGACTTGCCGGTGCTCCCATAATGCCTGAAGTTCACGCTTTTCACTGGCCGACCAAAACTCGACGTTTTGTTCTTCTTTTTTCCGCTCCTCATGCTCGCTGTCCGGCCACTTTTCCTCGATAAACTGCTGAACCATGGAGGTGACCTGTTCGGTGATCATTTCCGGCATGGACTTTTCGTAGCTGACATACCGCAAAAAGTCTTCAAAATATCTCGCATGAGAAGCTTGATGAATCTTCAGCTCCTCTTCCTCCAGCATTCCCTCTTCGGGCATGTGGGGGTATTGGATCGACTTCATGTTCCGGGCGCTGATGGCCATGTCTACCTGAGAGATCAGACTCCGCTCATCGGAAATGCGGGCTACCTTCGGTTCGAAATCACATTTCAGTACGAAGAGAAACGGCTCGTCGAAAAAACGGGTCAGCTTAGCTGCCACGGCGATAAACGCTCCGCCACGCACTGCGCTGGTATCCATATACATCCGTACCATGTCATCGCAGCCGTTTTGGAAGCTTTCTTTGCTGTCCGCAAGCCGCAGCCGCTGGAACAAGTTAAAGTTCGGGTTGCTGCTCAGCTCATGGCCAGGCTCGACAATAAATCGTCCGATCTTGGTAGGGGCGTTCTCCGTACCGGCATTCCGCTCCGCTTTGCGCTTCACGATGCGGGGAAACTCGCTGTCGAGGAACTCCCGGATCTCGCTCCCCATATATCCGTCCCGGTCCATCGTGCGGTAATGTTTGTACCCCTTGGCGCCAGCACCCCCATCTCCGTCTCCTTGTATCACATAAAAAGATAAATACTCCACCGTAAAATCCATTTTGCCTCCTGTGCAGCTTTCGTCCTTTCCATTTTACATGGTCAAGCTGACGCTTTCCACCGCCTGCGGCAAGGAACTGGTGAACCTGATGTCGAATGTGAAAAACATGCCGATTTTTCATATGGAAACGGAAGGAAGATCAAGCCATGGCAAGAAGGAAATGGACAGTGGACGAAATCGAGGAATACAGAAGAATGCACGGTGTGATTGTTTATTTCAATAAAGAAGATTCCAATCTCTTCATTCCAAAATCTTTCGGGATTGGGTTCACGCTGAACTGGGGAAATCCCATCGCATGGCTCCTTATTTTAGCCACGATTGGTATAGTTGCTTTTCTAAATCACGACAAGTAAAGATGCATTTCGCATGTCTAAACTGTACTTTCCGCCGCTTAAATTATTTATGAAAAGCACTTTTCCAGATAGGACGAAGTAAAAATTATATATGCGAAATTTTAATTTGCTTAAATCTTTTTGGATTTTTCGATCCAATATTGAATGATTTTAACATACCGGTATAATGATCTTAAAAAAACAAGGAGACTACCCCCTTGGATGCCATTGATAAACAAATCCTGCGCCTGCTCACGGAAAACAGCCGCACCACCAGTTCGGACATCGCCAAAGAAGTCCATCTCTCCATTCCTGCAGTAGCCGAAAGGATCCGCAAGCTGGACGAACAGAACATTATCGAAAGCTTTACCGTCAAGCTCAACCGACGCGCTCTTGGGTACGCCCATTTGGTGTATATCTCTGTCGTGCTGCCTGGCACCCTGGATACCGACGTGTTCCGCAAAGCGATGCGGGAGCATGCATTCGTTATGGAATGCCATCATATCGCCGGCGAATACGATTATTTGCTGAAAGTGTCCGTACCGGACACCGACGCTCTTGAGTACTTCATCACCGACAGCTTGAAGAAACAGCTCGGCGTGCTGAAATCCAACACCGTTTTCGTTTTATCCACTGTAAAAGAGAAAGTTTAACCAAAGGAGGAGCGCCGATCATGATGGAGGAATCATGGATACGCATATTAAAAGGCATTCTGCTCGGCTTCAGCATTGCGGCGCCTGTCGGTCCTATCGGCATCTACTGCATCCGGCAAACGCTGACGCGAGGAAGACGAACGGGATTCGTCGCTGGTCTCGGCGCCGCTACCGCCGATGCGACATACGGCATGCTGGCCGGTATCGGGATAGGCGTCTCTGCCCGGCTGCTCCAGCATATCGGGCCGATTTTGCAACTGCTCGGGGGCCTGTTTCTAATCTACATAGGTTTTAAAACCGGAAAAACAGTCCGCCGCGAAGACGCCAAAGGAGCCGGGCTCGACCCGGCCGCTGACACCTCCATTAAATCCTTCTCCCCCATGATGAAAACCTACCTGACCACTCTGCTCCTTACCTTAGCCAATCCGGCGACCATCCTGTCCTTTCTCGGTTTCTTCACCGCCGCGGGCATTTCCGCTTCCGCTGCCAACCCCCAGTCCGCCCTTTTCTTCGTCGCCGGCGTCTTTTTGGGCTCAGCCCTCTGGTGGCTGATTCTTTCCACGACAACCGGCTTCCTACGCGGTAAGATCATGAATACCGCTGCCCTTGCCACCATTAATGGCATATCCGCTTTTGTACTGGCCGGTTTTGGGATATGGGCGATCTGGAATGGCGCTTCCGGTTTTCTCTAAGCGAGATCATCCATTATGTTTCCATCAGATGAAGTTTCTAGGCGCTTTCTGTTTGTTTTTTGCGGATGCCAAGTCTCCCGTGATGCCGATGATGTAGCGCGTAGTAGAAGGCGACGGACAATAGCGCCGTGAACCCAGCCACCGAATACATCATCCGATAATCCGTGAAAGCAGCAATCACTCCCATAAAGTAAGAACCGCACCCATAACCCAAATCAAACAGAAGGAAGAACGTCCCTGTAGCGCTGCCTCTTCGATGTTCGGGAGACAACTTGACCGCAAGTGTCTGAAAGCAGGGCAAGAGCGCTCCATAACCAATCCCCATGATGATACCCGCCAACAGGATCGCGGCCCCGGAATGTACTTGGCTGAGCAAGATCATACCGATAGCGAACAACACGATCCCGGGGTAGTACAAATAATGCTCTTTGTACTTATCGAATATTTTTCCGATAACCGGGCGAAATAGTACGATCATCACGGCAAATGTGAGGAAGAAAACAGACGTTATACTCGATTTGTGAATGTCTTGAGCAAAAGAAGCGAAAAATCCAGAAAGCGAACTATAGGCGAAAGATACGATAAAACCCACAATTGAGATAGGAAGGGCCTTGAGCTCGATAAAGTCGCTCCAATGCAGAGGCTTTTTTACATGGCTGGAAGCCATCGGCGAGATGATCTTCATGCCTTTCTCCTGTTGCCCCGGAAGCCTTATGCTGAGCGCGAACGCAAGAGACAATGCGGCTATTAAACATACGGCCAGCAGCAAGATGTTTTCATTCTTATCTTTCCACAGCAAAAGCCCGAGTGCAGGCCCGACTGCCATCGCTATGCTCATGAACATGCTGTAATAGCCAATGCCTTCCCCCTGACGAGAGTCGGGGATGATAGCGGAAGCAGCTGTGCTGATCGCAGTCGAAGCTACCGCATAGCAAATTCCGTGAACCAGACGAACCGCTAGAAATAATAGAATTCCCTTCGCTCCAAAATATCCGATACAGGCTAGCAGAAACAGGGACAATCCGATAACCGCCATCTTCTTTATCCCAAACCGGTCGACCCATAAGCCCGAAAACGGCCTGCCAATGACTCCCCCTATGATATATACGGTAATCGTCAAGCCCATCTGCTGCTGATTGCCATGCATACTGTCTTTCACATATAACGGAAAAGCAGTCGCTAAAATATAAAAAGTGAGAAACATGAAGAAACTACTCAAGCAAACAATTATAAAATCTCTCGTCCAGATTCTCTCCCTAAACAAGACAAATGCTCTCCTTTACATCCAAATATCACGCTCTCTCTATATATCAGATCATTATATAATTGCATTTTTATTATGTATAATACTTATATGATAATGGAATTATCATATGAAAGTTATAAAGAGAGTGAGTTGCCCCCATGGAATTTCTTCAATTGAAATATTTCCAAGCAGTCGCCAGGCTGGAGCATATCACGAAAGCGGCCAAAGAATTGAACGTGTCGCAACCATCTCTAAGTAATTCCATTCAGCGTTTAGAGAAGAAGCTCGGCGTTCCTTTGTTTGTACGCGAAGGCAGACGGATCAAGCTGAACTCCTTCGGCAAAACCTACCTTCGCCGCGTTGAACGAGCTTTCTTGGAACTGGAAGAGGGAGAACGCGAGATTGTCGACATGACAGGGCTCGAACACGGCGTCATTTCAATCTCGATTACGCTCCCGTACATTTTGCCGACGCTTCTCAAAGAGTTCTTGACATCTCATCCTCATGTCCGCATTATTCAACATCAATTAGGCTCCGCACTGGAGATCCAAAGCGAGTTGGAGAACGCCCTTATCGATTTCTCCATTTCCACAGTACCCGTTACGGGGCCGGACATTGAGTGGCTGGTCTTGGCAAAAGAGGAATTATGCTTAACGGTTCCGGCATCGCATCCTTTTGCTTCCAGGGAAAGTATTTCACTGATTGAAGCTGCAAACGAGCCCTTTATTACGTTATCCTCTAGCTCCAACTTCCGGGAGATCACGGATGGATTTTGCCGAATAGCAGGCTTTGAACCCAATATCGCGTTCGAGCTCGAAGAGGCCAGCTCCATCCAGACACTTGTCGAGATGGGACTCGGCATTACCTTCACGCTCCCTCTCTCGTTAGGCAACAGAGCCTCTAACCCAAATACCGTCCAGATAAAAATAAAGGATCCCGAGTGCCAGCGAACATTTGGGATCGCGTGGAATCGGAAACACTATCTGTCCGAAGCTGCTGTCCATTTCCGGGAATTCGTGATTAAATTCTTTGGGGAGTCCGTATCCACTTTCTAATTAACGAAGAGATGCGAAGGGCTTTTTCAGTCTATAATGAATCCATAAATCCTCTATCAAGGAGTTTATCCATTATGCGCCAACATGACGATTATCCTGAATTCAACGACGATCCCTACGCAGACCGGGAGAGCCGGAACCAACGCAAAGAATTAGAAAATCAAATCGTCCGCAACTATCAAAAAGACGAGCAAATGATGATCCTCGTATTTGCCCAGTGGTGCATTAATCACGAAAAAGATCCTTATGAATTATACAAAAAGGCGTATCCCTCCCAGGGAGAAAACGCTGCATTAACCCAGGCGATGGAGCTTACCGTACCGAAGGAGGAAGCGGGAGACATCCCCGATGAAACATTGCTCGGCGTGCTTTCTCTATACGGCAATGAAGATTTGGCCTTCGTGGTAGCCGCTGAAATCGCCGAAAGAAAGAGAAAAAAATGAAAAAATTCCGGGCAACCGGAATTTTTTTTGCAATGCGCTATCCTATCCTCCAGTTCAATGATGCCGGTAGGCTTGAGGCGTCGATCCAGTCAACTTCCGGAATGCCCGGTGGAATTGACTCGGACTTGAAAACCCAAGCTCCGCGCTAATCTGTCCGATCGTTGCCTCCGTGCTACGCAAACGGTTCATCGCCTCCGTGATACGCAGCTTCAATACATACTGATACGGCGTTGTTCCGGTGGCATCCCGAAAGGAGCGAATGAAATGAAACCGGCTTTGATGGGCGATCACCGCCAGTTGGTCGATACTGACGGTATTTTTGTAGCAATCCTGTATGAACGTGAGCGCCCTCTGAAGATGAGGGTCCATCTTCCCCGATGACGCAGAGATTAGCGGCTTCGCTTCCTTCGCCTCAATCCCCAGCCATTCGCCCAAGTAGGCAATGACATCGTATTCCACTTCCTGAACGGAAAGCGGATCTGCCAGGGATTGGCCTTGCAGCAGCGTTTGCATCCAATGGCGAAAACGGCCGACAATGTCCTCCGTCGCGAAGGGCTGGCAAATTTCATACTCCAGTCTCCTACCGAATTGCGGCTCTAACGCGGCCATGTTGCCGATACCCTTTTCATGCACTTTCAAAATAATAACGGAATCCTGGGCGCCAAGATGAAAATGATGCTGTGTCCCCGGAGGCAGCAGCAAACCGCTCCCCTGCTCCAAACCGCAATTCCGCGCTTCCCGAGTAAAATGGCATATCCCTTTGATCGGCAGTGTAACCTGCATCCAGTCATCATGTTTATGGGGAAGGTTTTTAAAATTGGCGCTTCCCTGCCAAAGCTCGACCCATTCGGTTTCGATTTTCATTTCCATGTCTCTTCACCTGAAGCCATTATAACAAATGAAAATAGCAATTGTTGCTCGGTCGCAGCACTAATCGCGACGACTTCACAGCACACATTCGCTATAATGGATAAAAAACTCCCACCCTATCACCAGAGAGAGGAGATCGAGCGGTCCATGGTCATCCAAATTGAACACGCCACATTTCGCCAAGGGGGGCGCAACCTGCTAAACGATGTAAGCTGGCGAATTTCGCCTGGTGAACACTGGGCACTCCTTGGCCTCAACGGTTCCGGCAAGACAACCCTGTTGAACCTGATCAACGGCTATTATTGGCCTACGGAAGGCTCCATCGAAGTACTTGGACATCAGTTCGGCGATGTCGATCTTCGCGAGCTGCGCAAAGAAATCGGCTGGGTCAGTACATCCCTGCAGGAAAAGCTGTACCCCTCCGACCGGACGCAATATGTTGTCATCAGCGGCAAGCACGCGACCATTGGCCTCTATGATGATATAACCGAGGAGGATCTGTCCCTTGCCCGCTCCCTGATGGATACGCTGGGCTGCTCCCACTTGTGGGACCGGGAACTTCGCTCCTGCTCCCAAGGTGAGAAGCAAAAACTGCTCATCGCCCGGGCACTGATGGCGAAACCGCGCATTCTCATCCTGGATGAGCCGTGCAACGGTCTTGATCTGTTTTCCCGGGATAAGCTTCTGGCCAGCATCAAAACGTTGGCGGATAGCCCAGAGGCGCCGACCTTAATCTATGTCACCCACCATACGGAGGAGATTCTACCGGCGTTTTCCCATGTGCTGCTTATCCGCGACGGCACCGTGATCCGAAGCGGAAAGAACGAAGACGTCCTAACCACTGAGGTACTGAGCGAATTTTACGAAGCGCCGGTTACGGTCGAGAAGCACGGAGAGCGCGTGTACGTGCGTACGACGGATTCAATGGTTTAGAAAAATCGAATGAAATCTTTTATTCCGGGCAACCGGAATTTTTTTTGTGCTATAATGAGCAAATATTCACAAGCGGTTGGTAAAGTTTTCATGCGGCGCTGCAACCGCAACGGATCATTGTCGGAGGGATAACCTAACATGAGTCAAATTGAGGTGTCGGGCTTAACGAAAGTTTTCCGTCAGGCGATCAAACAGCCTGGCCTTAAGGGAGCGGTCAAACATTTCTTTACCCAGCAGTACCGGGACAAACAGGCGGTTGATGGCATCAATCTGACCATCGAAAAAGGAGAATCGGTGGCTTACGTCGGGCCCAACGGGGCGGGCAAGTCCACGACGATTAAAATGCTTACGGGTATCTTAGTTCCCACCTCCGGAGCCGTCCGCGTAAACGGGATCGATCCGCATAAGAAACGGATGGAGAACGCCGGGAAAATCGGAGCGGTGTTCGGACAGCGGACTCAGCTATGGTGGGACATACCCGTAGCGGAATCCTTCTCCCTATTGAAAGACATCTACGAAATACCCGACGGCGTCTACCGGGAAAACATGAAAACGTTCACCAAGCTGCTGGAATTGGATGAATACATCCATCTTACGGGGCGCAAGCTTTCCCTCGGTCAACGCATGCGTGCCGATTTGGCCGCGTCTCTCTTACATAATCCGGAAATCGTCTACCTGGACGAACCGACCATCGGACTGGACATTGCGGTCAAGGAACGAATCCGCAAATTCATCAAACATATCAATGCCGAGCTGGGAACTACGGTGATGCTGACCACTCATGATCTGGGCGACATCGAAGATTTGTGTAGCCGACTCGTCATTATCGACCATGGCAAAATCATCTACGACGGAGAGCTGCAAGCGGTTAAGGACGCCTTTGCCCGGGAGCGCACCCTCCATTTCCAATTGGGTAAGCCCGCCTCGGCTTTAGCCCATACGCTTCACGGAATCCCCGGCATTATCTCCCATGAAGCCGACGGCAACCAGGTGTCGGTGAGTTTCGACCGCTTCGCCGTCACCGCCGGGGAGGTAGCCGGCCAAATCATGAAGCTGGCCGAAGTCGTAGACTTCCGCATCGACGAGCCCAGCATCGAGACGATCATCCGGCGAGTCTATGCCGGCGAGCTGGACTTGGCGGAGATGGCGACCGAGGAACGGGGTGTCGTCTAATGAGGGTGAGCGGCGTCAAAAAATACGTCACCATCGCCAACCGTTCCATGCAAAACACCTTTTCCTACCGGCTGGCCTATTTCATGAACATGCTGAACGCCTTCGTCGGTCTCTTTTCCATGTATTTTCTATGGAAGGCAATCTATGGAGGTAGGGATGTCCTCGCCGGTTACACGTGGGACCAGATGAAGGCATACATCGTCATTACGTTTTTGGCTAATTCTCTCTTATCCATCAACAGCGAATTTAAAATCTCAAGGGATATTCTCGATGGCGGCGTGGCGATGGATTTGATTAAACCCGTCGATTATCAGAAGGCAAGGCTATCCGAGACCCTCGGTTCCTGTCTGGTGGAGGGTTTGTTCAGCGCGCTTTTTGTCAGCCTGCTGCTGATTGCGACAGTCGGTATCATGGTGCCGGATCGTCTGGCGACCTGGTTATTATTTGTCGTAAGTTTGGCCTTATCGATCCTCGTCAAATTTGGAGTCGTGTACTTGACCGGATTGCTGTGCTTCTGGACAACGGGGTCTGTCGGGTTAGTATGGGCGCGGGCGGCCATCACCAATTTATTGTCCGGCGCACTCGTCCCCCTTTCCTTCTTCCCCCATTGGCTGGAAAAGCTGGCGATGGTTTTGCCGTTTCAAAGCATCATCTATACGCCTACCCGTATTTACATGAATGGACTTTCTGCCAGTGAGGCGCTGCAGATGATCGGCATCCAGCTTTTTTGGGCGGTTGTCCTCTGGTTTGCCGGGAAGTTTTTGTGGACCCATGCGATTAAAAAAATTACGATTCACGGCGGATAAGCGGAGGGAATAAAGATGAGGCTTCGACGCGGCCTGTTCTTGTACAGGCGTTTGTTCACCCAACAGCTGAGAGCAATTCTAGAATATCAGGCGGATTTCTTCATCATGATCGGCGCCGCCGTCTTGACCCAACTGCTCGGCTTTATTTTTCTGTGGGTGGTTTATCAGCGAATCCCCGATATCAACGGTTGGAAGTTCTGGGAAGTGACCTTCATGTACGCCATGGTCTTTTTTACGGAAGGAGTAGGGTCCTTATTCTTCGAAGGGACCTGGAGGCTTACTCGCCTGGTCAACATGGGAGAACTGGACCGCTATCTGCTTCGACCGATGCCGACGGCGCTGCAAATTTTCACCACCGGCATTGGGATGAACGGCATCGGCAACATCATCCTTGGCCTGGTCATCATCGGCCAGTCCTTGGGCCATATCGATATCAAATGGACAACAGGGAAAATCGTCGTGGGGATCGTGCTGTTCGTCTCCGCCATTGTCATACGGGTGGCCATCAATTTTGCCGCCAACTGTGCGGGATTCTGGATCAAATCGTCGGGGAACGCATTCCCGCTAATGGTTCACTCCTTCGCCGATTTTGCCAAGTACCCGATCTCGATCTTTTCCATCGGCCTGCAGGCCTTCATCTCGGCCATCGTACCTTTCGCATTTATCAGCTTCTTTCCCGCCGCCTATTTGTTTGGTAAGGAAAGCTGGGGCTGGATCGGCCTCTTTGGGCCGCTTGTGGCAGTCTATTGCGTGGGAATGGCCTATCTCGTATTCCGCATCGGCTTGAGCAAATATGAGAGTGTCGGGAATTAACTATCGTGAGTTCGCTCGCACGACCGACCGCTAAGCTTCAACGGCGCGAAACGCAGAAGTGTCGATCAACGAGATAGAAGGCTGGGCTGCGGCAGAGAAAATCTCCAGGAGATCTCTCGCCTCCGCCCACCCCGATCTCTTTGATCAAGGATGCATTTGCGATCCGCAGCAGGTGAAATAGAAAAAGGGAGTCACTGAGCCAAATTCATGGCTTTAGGGACTCCCTCTTCTTCAATACGGCCATTCCATCTTTAACTGCGCTTAATGCATTTAGGAGGGATTAAAATTTTGCAGCCCATAGCCATACGGGAACAGCGGATTGCCATAATTGGTTGGAACCGGTTGGTTGTTGTTGATATAATTGCGTATTTCGGCCCGCTCCGCTTCCGTGGCGCCGAGGTCGTATGGAAGATCCCATTTCTCAAGCTGATTAGTGATTACATCCGTTCCCACCTGATCTACCGAGCGGGGGAGTTGGAACGGCAGCTTGCCTTTCGGCAAGTAATCGCCGAACAGCAGTTGGGCGGTTGCCAGCCCTCCTCCATTCCCCGGACGATACACGACGAGAACGGCAGCGCATTTGCTCAGAATGTCTGTCAAAACATAAGGCCGCGGCATCACGACTACGGCAATGACGGGTATGCCCCGGTTATAGAACTTGTCGATCTGCGCTACTTGGTCAGCCGGAAACGTAATCTGTTTGTCCGGCCATTCCGTACCGTGGGTATAGCTTTTTTCGCCGATCACCACAACGGCTGCCTTTGCTTGAGTAGCATCATTCAAAACGACGTTGACGCCGGTGCCCGCTCTATCCTTAATGCCCTGAAAATAAGTTTTGGCAGCGGGATTATCGTGGTAAATCGATTGCCAAATGACATTGGCAATATTGTCGTTGGCCATATCGTCGCTGGTCGCCCGCGGCCCCGCCACGACAATCGTGTCTCCATTATTCGGCTTAAGGGGCAGAACGCCGTTGTTTTTCAACAGGGTGAGTGATTGGCGCGCCGCTTCATTGACGATATTATTGCTTTCCTCACTGTGCCAAATCGTGGTCGGATAATCGGGATCTCCATACGGATTCTCAAAAAGCCCCATCCTGAACTTGAGATCCAACACTCTGCGTACCGCTTCATTCAACCGCGTCCAGCCTACGGAAGCGATCAATGCATTGAAGTCGGTTCCTGAAGCCATGGCTCCTCCCATGACATCGCAACCCGCGCCCAAGCTTTTGGTAGATATATCCGTTGCCGACGCCAGCCAGTCTGTCATAACCACCCCATTGAAACCGATTACATTCCGCAAATAGTCAATGGTCGGTTTGCTGGTTCCCGCGCCATTTCCGCTGGGATCAAGGAACGGAGCGCCGCCATAACCGGGCATGACCGTTGCCGCGTTGGCATCCATCGCCGCATACCATGTCTTCATGTGCCATTTAATGGTGGTGCTGTCGTAGACGATGGACTGCTCGCCGCCTGCACCTTGGCTCGGCCAATGCTTCACCGTGATCATGATCGACTTGGGATTCACTTCAGGCCCGCCCTGCATCCCCGCGATCATAGCCCGCACCATAGCCGCCGAGTAATCGGCATTCTCGCCGGTGCCTTCCTGGAACCGGGGATAGAGCACCTTAGTATCTACTTCGGCCAGTGGCGAAAGGGTTCCGGTGAAGCCCCATGCCTTCTGTTCCCTGCGCTGCAGATCGCCGACCTGCCAGGCCAGGGTAAGATTCCGGGTTGCGGCCAGTCCCAGTTCAGTGGGAAATATCGTCTTCCAGCCGTGGATTTTATCGCCGGTGAAGGCGATGGGAATGCCCAGCCGCTGAGTGCTGGCCACTTTCTTCTGGGCATCCGTAATAAAATCGGTTGTTCCATAGGAAAAGACAAACCCCGCCAGCGGATTCAGATTATCGAGGGTGTCCGGAGAAAAGAAAAGCTGATTCAGCTTCTCTTCATTGGTCATCCGCGACATCAGGTCATCCAAGCGCGTCGAAATCGGGTTATGCCAATCCTCATAGGGCTCGATGGTACCGTTCTTGTTCAGATCGCGCACGCCGTTAACGAGGTTGACGCCATCGGCAACCTGCTCCATATAGGGCAGGTAGACGCTGAATTGGCCGACTGCGGACTGGCTTCTGTTACCGCTGCCGTCAATGGCGATGACGTACCATTTGTAGGTCCAGCGGTCAACCAGAGACGGCGCGGTAAAGCTGGTTCCCGTCACCTCGCCGACCTTGGTGTACCGGTCCAGTAGATTACCCGCCGCATTCCAGTCGTAGTCGGTTCTGGAGATATTGACCCAAACTTCGTATTTTGCCGTTCCCGCTTTGGCTTCCCAATTTAACAGCGGGGTTCTGGTCGTTGTCACCATTTGCCCGTTCACCGGAGAAAGCAGCCGGAAAGCCGAAATGGTGTAGGCTGCAGAGACGATATCCGAATCGGTCATCCCCGACTTGACGGCTACCGCCTTAATGGTTGTCGTAACCGGCACATTAATAGGACCGGTATAAGTGGGCGATGCCGTTGTCGGCGTGGAGCCATCCGTCGTGTACTTGATCGTCGCTCCGGACGAGGCGCTGGTTATGGCAACATTCTGAGCCGATGTGTAGACTCCCGCAGCGGGGGTAAAGGCGGGCGCCGCCACCTTTGGAGGCAGAGGTGTAGACTGACCGTACACCTCAAATTCCCATAATGAATATCCGTACGGCGTATTCCGCAACGTACCGCTCATTTTTACATACCGTGCCGTTACGGGTGTCAGCGTTATATTTTCGGTGCCTCCGGGTCCGTTCGTCTGGGTATAGACATCCGTCCATTGATTCAAATCCGTTGAAACCTGAATTTTATAGGATTTGGCACTTGCGGCTTCCCAAACCAGCTTGAGGCCGGTTACCGTGTTGTTAGCCCCCAGATCCACATAGATCCATTGGGGATCGCTGAATTCCGACTCCCATCGGGTCCCGGTATTGCCGTCAAAGGCGGCGGCTGCCGTTCCGGCTCCAATGTAGGAGGAAGCAACTGCATTTTTGTTCAAAGCCAAGTTCACCGGAGCTGCGGCGATGACATAGTCCGCAATCCCAATCGCCGAATCGGTTGTCCCCGACTTGGTGGCAATGGCTTTGACCGTCGTGCTCTGCGATACGCTAATCGGTCCGGTATAGACGGGAGAAGCTCCCGTTGGCGTAGAACCGTCCGTCGTATACCGGATGACGGCATCGGCCGTAGTGCTGGTAATTGTAACCGTTTGCGTAGAAACATAGGTTCCGGCACTTGGTGTAAACACAGGCGTTGCCGCAACCGGCCGATCGGAAATATCCACGCTTACGGCAGAATTGGGATTCACCGTAAAGGTGAGGGGATTGCCCTGCAGTACGTTGCCGTTCTGGTCGGTGGTCCGGAATTGGACCACCCTCTGCTCAACCATGTAGTTTACACCGAGGGTTACCGTAGAGCCGACGTTGTACCGCATGGTCTGATTAATGGCGGCGTTTTGAGATTTTAAGGAGGCGATGCCGGTAAGATCAGCCGGACTCAGCCCGATCTCCAAGTACTGAACGTATGGCCCTGTCACTGGAACGTTAACCGCTGTCTGGCTCGAGTTCACGACATAGGCTCCGGTGACTACAGCGGAGTCTGTCATGCCCGACTTCGTGGCGATGGCTTTAATAGTGGTGGTCGTCGTCACATTGATGGCCCCGGTATAAGTAGGGGAAGCCGCTGTCGGAGTGGAGCCGTCAGTCGTGTACTTGATTGTCGCCCCGGACGTGGCACTGGACAAGGTCACGCTTTGGGCAGAGGTGTAGGTGCCAGGCGCTGGCGTGAAGGTCGGCGCGGCAACCTGCTGTACCGTCCCTGCCGAAGTCAGGCTGAACCAGTTCAGGTTCCAGCCGTTGGTAAGACCAAATATGCGCAGAGTTTGATTGCCGGCCGTCAAATTCACGGTAGCGGTAACCGTCTGCCAGGTTTGCCAGCCGCCTGTATTGGGTACGGTTGCCGTTGCCAACACATCCGTCCCCTTCAGCAGCTGCAATTGCGTTCCCGTGTAGGGGCTGGATACCCGGAACTCGACGGTGTAGGTCCCAGCCGTCTGAACGTTAACCGCATAATCCATCCAATCGCCGTTATCCACATACCCTACGTCCAAACCGCCTTCCGAACAGGTTTCCGTCTGAATGCCGAACATGGCGGTGTAGTTCTCCGCTTCGATCTTTCCCGGATCGCCTGTCGCCGCATGGGCAGCCGGCCAGGAGCCAGCAATCAATGTAAAGACCATAACCAGGATCAGCAGCATGGACATGATTTTTTTCTTATACATGGCTTGAGCCTCCCATAGTTTTTAGGAAACGATACTCGTTACCATCCGACTGTAACAATCAATGCCAACGGATCATTATGCTCCAGATACGCTGCATAGCCGTTCACGTCGTCGTAGCAAAACCCGTAGGATAACCCGTCAATGCTGTGATCGTGCCAAAATTTCGCATAAAAATTGCTCGGTGCTGATTTGTAAAAATAGCTGGAGTCCGCCCAATGGGCCGGGTCCATATACACGCCCCTGTTCAAGGCCGCGCATAAAGCCGGATCGGCTGCCGCGCCAATGCCCAGTAAAATCTCCTGGGTTGTTGGCTTAGGACCTGACTGATGCCAAACCTGATTCACGTAGCTGTCGAAGTAATTTCCATAGGGTCCTCCCGCTTTGAATCCGCCCTTCGCAGGAGCCAGAATTCGGTAAGGCGCATTGACTAGTGTTTTAAATTCCGCCGGAACCTCGTTCTGATAGGCAGCGAATAAAGCGTCGCGAGTTTCCGTTTCACCGACGGTTTTGTCATACCCGTCGGCGGTGATCAGCCGGTGGGTAATGGGGAAGCCGAAAGCATCTACTCGGGTCGTGTTGCCGTGGTAACCTCCGGCATCAAGGGTAAATTCGATAAAGTCCCAATAGATATCATTGTTTGGGTCCGTCACATTGTTCACATCGGGTCCGGCGTATCCGTCGTCGTACAACTTGATGAACATCGGCGAGTTGATGCTCAGGAACATCCGGCCGGACGAAATGGCAGGAACGGACACCAACGGCACATCGCTTAATTTGTGATAGATATTCGCGTAATTTTGCCCGTTCTTGGTTAAATGTCCCGGTGCGTCGTTGAGAGCTGCCGATATCGGCACCAGATTGCCACTTGCGTCCAGGTAGCAAAGCTTGTTTTGAGCGTTCAGTCCGAGGATCGCCCAATAGATTTGACTATCGGAAAAGTTCCCCCTCGTTCCGTTCTTGATCTGAAAATCCATGGCGCCTCCGCCTTTTGAAATTTTATAGGCGGTGCTGGACAGTTCCGAGTCGGCCATGCCGGATTTGATGGCAATGGCCTTGACCGATGTGGTGGCTGCGACGGAAATCGGTCCGGTATAGGTGGGAGAAGCTGCGGTTGGCGTAGAGCCGTCCGTCGTGTATTTGATGGTGGCGCCTGCGGTCGTTGTGGCAAGGGTTACATTTTGCGCGGTTGCGTACGTGCCTCCCGGAGGGGTGAAGGTAGGCGCCGCCACTTGAGGGGTAGGCGCACCTGAACTGAACTGAAACCAATTGATGTTAAAGCCGCCGGCCGCCGCATAAAGAGTCAGCGTTTGGTTCCCCGCCGTCAAATTCACGACATCAGTGACGGTTTTCCAGGTTTGCCAGCCGCCGGTATTCGGCACTGAGGTTGTCGCCAAAACCGACGTTCCGCTCTTTAATTGAATTTGCCCACCCGTATTCGGACTCGCAACCCGGTATTGAACCGTATATGTGCCAGCCGCGGCCACGCTTACGTTAAAGCTCATGGAATCGCCGGTATCCACCCAGCCTACATCCAGTCCACCTTCCGAAGAAGCCTCTGTCGCAACGCCGGACATAGTGTCATAGCTCTCCGCTTCGATCTTCCCCGGGATTGCCTTGCCGGGCGAAGCTTGAATCACGTACGCCGCGGTGGCAACTGCCGAGTCGGTGAAACCGGATTTGGTGGCAATGGCCTTAATCGTGGTTGTAGCCGTAACAGAAATAGGCCCGATATACGTGGACGATGCCGAAGTCGGTGTGGAGCCGTCAGTCGTATACTTGATCGCCGCTCCAGACGTGGCGCTGGTTATGGTTACGCTTTGGGCCGAAACGTAGGTTCCGCCAGCAGGGGTAAAGGTCGGCGTCGCCACCTGCTGTGAAGGTGCAGCCGAGGTTAGGCTGAACCAGTTCAAATTCCAGCCGTTGGTGAGGGCATAAATACGCAGAGTCTGGCTGCCTGCTGTCAGATTCACGGTAGCTGCAACGGTCTGCCAGGTTTGCCATCCGCCTGTATTGGGAACGGTTGCCGTCGCCAACACGTCTGAACCCTTCTGCAGTTGGAATTGAGTTCCCGCATAAGGGCTGGATACCCGAAACTCGACCGAATAGGTTCCAGCCGTCTGGACATTAACCCCATAGTCCATCCAATCGCCGGCATCTACATAAGCGACGTCCAATCCCCCTTCCGAGCAGGACTCCGTCTGGATGCCGAACATTGCTGCATAATTCTCCGCTTCGATCTTTCCCGGATCGCCGGCTGCCGCATGGGCCGGAGCAAACGTAAAAATCATGCTGGCAATCAGCGAAACGATCATCAGAAACGAAATCCTTCTTTTCAAAAAACGCCTTCTCCTATTCATCACAATCATCCCTTCTTTTACTCAAAATGCAGAACAGAAGTCCAACGACCTGACTTGCTTTTGAGCAGAATGCTTTTGTTGTTGGGGTATTGCCCGCATGCCGGCTGAAACCCATGATTATTGTAGAATCTTCCTCCTCTCGCAATCTCGAAATCGATTTCATTTTGACGCAATCAAACGCACCACCTCCTTTCCATGGCAAATACAAACGAAATCGGTTTCGGAAAAGGATAGACTTAGAACTGGAGAAAATTCTTGTTCTTGCAGGGGATAACAGGGCGACTTCTTAAATCTCGTAAAGATGAGACAGAGCGTCTAGGGGCGACAATTCGATGGATGGAGCGGACGGATGGACAAGAAAATGGGAGGATAAGCATGGACGGTATGTACGAGTCGAGCGAATAACCTACTATCACCTATAAATTCCTTTATATTACATATCGTAATTTGTTTCGTAGTTTTCGTAAAACAAAAAATAGAGTCAGCTCCAATTTTTTTTGAACAAAGTGTCATACGTAATTATTTTTGCTGCGAGCCTGTCTAGCACTATCTAGTAAATGCCTGTGCGTAAGCTCTTGCAACAAAAAAACCAGTGTCCAAATGGACACTGGTTTTTTGCTGTGACGACCGAATAGGGTCAATTAATGATGAGATAAACCTTCCCGTTAACGAAAGATACGGTGTCAAAATTGGAGTAAACCCAAACTTCTATCGTATTGCCGTTAGAGGTTGAAGTGCTCGTACTGGCAGGACTCCCCCATGATAACCGAACTTGATCTTTCGTCATACCGATTGAGATTTGCTCAGCCTTTATCTGATTCCAAATCGCCTGTGACCAGTTGTATTTTTTATAGGGATCATAGGTGAAAAAAACGGAAGAATCTGCAAATAAATATTTAACATTATCGGAGCTCATCGAATAACTTTTCACTATTTTCCCTGAACTTGTTTTAAATTCGATGATAAAATAGCCTGTTTCATCCGGAATGATATCAGAAATGGTGACTTTCGAAAAGCGTTCCCAGCCTTCGTAGTAGTTAACCCAATAGGTTTTGCCAATATATTGAGCAAGACTGCCCTGAGCCAATTTTTTTAGGATAGAAGCCGTTTCACTGGATACGACAGTCATGGTTGCAGCACCGAAAGAAATGTTGGCTTGTTTTTTGGTCGAATCCCATTTCACCGTAGCGCCGAAAGAATCCGTCAACAATGAGGCTGGGAATAGCACATCCCCCTTGTCAACAATTGGCGCCGCTTTTAGAACAATTGCTTTGCCGTTAAGCTTCGCGTTTTTATCTCCTGTTTTCATTGATAGTGTAGTATCACCGAGCTTTATGTCGAATGCTCCATCCTTGGCTGTAACCGTTCCGCCGAGAGCTTGAAAGACAGGCTTAATCGGTAAGAAAATGACGCCATTTACTAATTTAGAGTACTTTTGATTTTCACGACTGCTTGAAGCAACTGTAAATGTTTTAGTAAAGCCGCTATAGGAGACGGTAACCTTGGATTGTCCAACCCCGAGAACCTTCAGCTTGCCGTCTGATTGAAGCTTAAGTAGATACGGCTTATCGATCGTGACTTCTAGGTCTGTTGCGGGGATTTTGAATTTGGCATCGTTCGAATAGGTTTCTAATGTGTTAATGTCCAAATTATCACTGAGATAAGGCTTTAAATTCGATATCGACACATCTAGTGTTTTCACGTAAGGCGCATTGACCGGTGTAACTTCTCCCTTGTTGTAAAACAGCCAGCTTCCGTCGCTTTTTTGTGCGTAAAATTGATCATTATCATCAAACTCCCCGGTCGTTTTGACGATTTGGCTTAATTGGGGCAGTTGTGTAAGTTCTGTGGTATCCCATTCATACACTCCTGTCCTCCAGACAGAGCCATCTTTCTTGGTGATCATGACCGTGTCGGCTGTAATACTATGCAAATAGGTAACATGAACGGCATCTTGCACAATTGTAACCGGAAGAGTGCGCATCTTGTCATCTAAATGATAGGGGTCATAGACAACCACATTGCCGTTTTTATATAAAAGAACGACTTTGTATCCGGATATCGCAATCGAGATAACGGAAGCCGGGTCAGAGACGTTTAAACGGTTACTAGGATCTTCCCTATTATAACTGTCTAGGAAAAAGATATCGCCGTTTTTTGTCAAAGCAACTGCGTGAGGATAAGCATAGCCCAGGAGTAAAACGTCTTTGATGGTTTTAACTTGTCCCGCTTGATTCCAAACCGTACCGTCCCCTTTCAACCAGAAGTTACCAACAACCTGCATGACTCCAGTTTGGCCTTCCACTATCTTGGGGACAGCTTTATCAACGAGCATAACTAATTTACCATCATTGGTAACTCCGTAATAATCAGAAATGGATGAAAGATTACCGTAATAATGTTTTGTTTCATTACCTCTGAGCCAAACCGAGCCATCGTCCATTAGCATTCGGTTTTCGCTAACGATGTCTTTAATTTGAGGTGTGTCATCTTGTGCGGCATAAGACTTCTCAAAACCGCTGCTCAAGCAAAATAATAAGCTGAAGGACAAAAGAAGATATAACGCCTTTTTCATCAGTTCGAACCTCTTTCATATTTAGAATACAATATTTTCCGTTAATTTAATTGTTTCGACAAAAAGAATGGTTCCCCTCCTAAATTCTTCCTTTCCCATGCAAAAAAGCACATCTATTGAAGGTGGCGGGTAGCGATTCGTGCAATAAAAAATAGCCCTCCACCTAACCAAGAAGGCCAAGTGGAGGGCGATAATCGTATAAACAGTCTAACAGATGCCGAATGAACGTCGGGTTCGCATTGTGCGTAACGCTTAGTTGTTCAAGTAAACGGTCTTGCCAGTTTTTGCGGATTCGTAGATGGCTTCGAGGATCTCGGAAACGACAAGGGCTTGCTCTGGCAATACAACCGGATCGGTGTCATTCAGGATCGCTTCGATCCAGAGACGTGCTTCCAGTTGGGGATCGGTTTCCGCAGAACCGGAGTAGAAGGCGACTCCACCAGCGCCCGTGTCCACCTTGGTTTCCCACAGGCGACTGAATTCTTCGCCGTTCAAACGGAGGCCGTCTTCCATGTCGGCGCCGCCTTCGGTGCCGCACAGCGTGACCTTCGCTTCTTTCACGTCAAGGGTGTTCAGCGCCCAAGAGGATTCCAGCACGACGGTTGCGCCGTTTTCGAATGTGATCATGCCGAACGCGGAATCTTCAACCGTGAATTCCTTCGGATCCCAGGAGCCGAAAGCGTTAGCGGCGTTCTCTTTATGGGAAAGCTTGTGGTAAACGGAGCCGAGAACAGCCTTGGGTTTGTAGTTGTTCATCGTCCACAGAGCCAGGTCGAGAGCGTGGGTGCCGATATCGATGAGCGGGCCTCCGCCTTGCTTTTCTTCATCCAGGAACACGCCCCAGGTCGGAACGGCGCGGCGGCGGATGGCATGGGCTTTCGCAAAGTACACTTCACCCAATCTGCCGGATTCAGCCACTTTTTTCAAGTGCTGGCTGTCTGGGCGGAAACGGTTATTGTAACCGATGGTGAGCTTTTTGCCAGTGCGCTTGGCTGCTTCCAGCATGGCGCGAGCGTCAGCCGCGGTTTTGGCCATCGGTTTTTCGCACATGACATGTTTGTCAGCTTCCAGAGCGGCGATGGTGATCGGCGCATGGGAATCGTTTGGCGTACAAACGTGAACGACGTCGATAGATGAATCCTTCAAAAGTTCTTTGTAATCTTCATACACTTTGGCGCCTTCTGCACCATATTGTTCTTTCGCTTTTTCAGCACGCTCCACGATAATATCGCAGAAAGCCACAAGCTCAACGGTATCTTTTAACCGGGACAAACTGGGAAGATGCTTACCATTTGCAATGCCGCCGCAGCCTACGACAGCCACTTTCAGCTTTTTGGACACGAATAGTCCTCCTTTTGAATAAAAGCGCTTTTAATAATGGTTCCTACACACTAAAATATAGTATAGCAAAAGAAAAAAAGAAATATTTGATCTGGTCGATCTTATATGCAATTTTGGCGTCTTGGAGGCGGGCCATGGAAATCTTCAACGAGAATATTCAGTATGAGAATCCGTTTTTATGTATGAAAATTTTTGAGGCGAACCGCACCTCTACGTCTCGGAATCCGTTAGGACACTGGCACTACCATAAGGAGATGGAGATCCTCGCCATCCTGGACGGTGAAATCGAGCTTCACGTAGAAGACGAATATTTCACGCTAACTGCCGGCGACGTGCTGATCATCGGCTCCTCCCAGCTTCACCGGGACCGGATCATGTCAGCCACTTCCCGCTATTATGTATTCCAATTTGACATGTCGTATTACATTGAGCCCAGCGTCATGCCGTATTACAAGCTGTTCATGGAGCCAGACTTCCCCTTAAGCCGGTTAAACTACATTTTCCGGGAAAATGCCGATGCGCGGCAGCTTATTCAAGATGCAGTGCGGGTCATTCATGAGGAATCCCAGGAAAAAGCCGATGGCTACGAGCTAGCGGTCAGTCTCCAGATCAAAAAAATCATGCTGCATTTGCTGCGGAGCGATAGCCGAAAGCTGCTGAATCACCCCAACAGCGCCGAACTGATCCGTTTAAAGCCGGTGCTGGATTACATCGATGCCAACATCGAGCACAAAATCCAGGTGGAGGACGCCAGCCGGGTCGTCAACGTCAGCTATTATTATTTCGTCAAATATTTTAAAAAAGTGCTGGGTATGTCCTTTCTGGAATATGTCAACTTTAAAAAAATCAAAATGGCCGAGCGCTACTTGCTGACCAAGGACATGAGCATCGCCGAGGTGGGGGAAGCCATCGGCATGCCAAACATGGCGCACTTCTACAAGCTGTTCAAAAAATTCAATGATTGCTCGCCTAACGAGTACCGCAAGAAGATGCAGGAATGGAGAAAATAATTCGAGTCAGAAAGAGATAAGGAGAGAATACTGTGAAGTTTACGGGTTTCGAGCCAGCGGATTTTGAGCTTTTTACCATCGAGGGATTAGAGGAACGAATGGCTGCGCTCATCAAGCAGCTGCGGCCGAAGTTCGTCAATCTGGGAGAGGACCTGCTGGGGCCGATCCGCGATATAACCGGGACGGACATGTTCGCCCACGTTGCCAAGCACGCCCGGAGAAAAACCAACCCGCCGGCGGACAGCTGGATCGCTTTCGCCGCCAATCCACGGGGCTATAAAATGCTGCCCCACTTCCAAATCGCCGTATGGCCGACCCACGTTTTAATCCAGTGGGGAATCATCTATGAAGCGCCGAACAAAAAAGTTTTCGCCGACAGCTTGATCGCGCATCTGGACGAAGTAAAACGGAGTCTTCCCGACACATTCACTTGGTCGAAAGATCATATGAAACCGGAAGGCGAGATTCATAGCCGTTTAAGCGATGACGATTTTGCCGACTTCGCCAATCGGCTGCGCCACAACAAAAACGGGGAGATCATGGTCGGACTTTCCATCGCGAAACAGAATGCCCTCGCCATGCCCCCCCATGATTTTCTTGCAACGGTAACAGATGTGTGGGAAAAGCTGATGGTGCTCCACCGCCTTGCCACGGATTCAAACGCCCTCATACGAGCTTAATCGCATTAAAAAAAGGCACAACCGGCGCCGCTCGAGCGCTTGTTGTGCCTTTTTCATGCCCTTTCCTATGCGGGGTAACGCTACTTTTTCACACCGATCAGCTTGTAGCCCACTCCGCGGATGGCATCGATGCGTACGGATTGTTGGTTCATCTCCAACTTCTTCCGCAGAGAGCTGACGTGCACATCTACCGTACGCTGGCCGCCGATATAATCGAAGCCCCATACGACGTTCATCAGGTCGTCGCGGGTAACGACGATGCCCGGACGCTGCACGAGATAAAGCAGCACTTCGAACTCCTTCGGCCGAAGGGGTATCGCTTCGCCGTTCAAATGCACTTCGTATTTCTCAGGGTAGATAATTAAATCGCCGGCGACGATGGTCTTCTCACCTGTTTCCGTCGCAACCGCCACTCCGGCGTCCTCGGGGTGAAATCTTCTCAGCACGGCAGCGACCCGAGCCAGAAGTTCCGCCACGCCAAAGGGCTTAGTAATGTAATCGTCCGCCCCAAGCCGCAAGCCCTGCACCACTTCTTCCTCTGCATTGCGAGCCGTTAAAATAATAACGGGTGTTGTGGAGCCCATCTTCCTTATTTCCGTGAGCACCTCGAACCCGTTCATCCCCGGAAGCATGATGTCCAATATAATCAAATCAAAATCCTGGCGCAGAGCAAGGTGCAGCCCTTCTCCGCCATGAGCCGATGCCTGGACCTGGTAGCCTTCCTGACCCAGATTGTACGTCAGAAGCCGTGATAGAGTCGGTTCATCCTCGATAACCAAAATCTGAAAAGGCATTCCGATCCCCCATTTATATAATGCTTGTCCGTGCAGCCAAAAGCGACTTTCGGATCGATTTGACGTTCTTAACAAGTTTAACACGAAAATGTAAGCGTAGTGTAAAGGTTTTATTAAGAGAGTGTAAACGGAACCGGGCTACAGGCCTTCCTGAAGAACGTTCAGCTCGATGATAAAGCTGGAGCCGACGCCGACCTGGCTGTCTACCGTGATGGTGCCGTGATGCGGTTCCACCAAATGCTTCACGATGGAAAGCCCCAGGCCGGTTCCGCCTGAACTGCGGGAACGGGCTTTATCCACCCGGTAAAAACGCTCGAAGATCCGCGGCAAATCCTTGCGGGGAATGCCGATACCGCTATCTGATACCGTAATCCGGATCCGTTCCCTTTTCCCGTCTCCATACGCAGGAACAAGCTTGTCATTCCCTTCTTCTCCATTATCATCCGCAATCTCTTCAGGTTCATCCAACACTTCGACCTTCACCCGCACCTCTCCGCCCTCCGGCGTATAATTTACGCCGTTAGACAGCAGGTTGATCATAATCTGCCGCAGCTTGTCTTCGTCCGCTTCCATGTAGATATCGCTTTCGGCCTCCAGGCTGAGGCGAATCCGTTTCCGGTCCGCTTCCCCTTGAACAGTTCGTAGCGATTCCTCCATAAAGCTGCGCAGCTCCACAGGAGAAAAATCCGTTGTGTTGGTGCGACGCGATTCAATTTTGGACAGCTCCAGAATATCGCCGATCAGACGGTTCAAGCGTTCGCTTTCATCAAAGATGATCTGAATAAAAGAACGGGCCGTCTCCGGATCATCCAGTGCACCTGCCAGCAGCGTTTCCGAAAATCCTTTTACCGCGGCGATGGGCGTCTTGAGCTCATGGGAGACGTTGGCGACAAATTCGCTTCTCATCCGCTCCAGGCGGCGAAATGCGGTGATATCATGAAGCACGATGAGGGAGCCCGAGCCGCTTCCATCCGATTCATACAAAGGCGTGATATTTAATTCGACGATCCGCTCATTCGGGAAATGCAGCACGAACTCGTCATGAACGGGGCTTCCCGTCTCTTCGCACATTTCAATTTCTTGAGCCATCTCATGAGGCAAACCGGCTTCCATGTAGACCTTATCCACCAGCTCATCGCTGGAATAGCCCAAATACTCTTCGGCAACGGGATTCACGATGACGATTTTCTTCTCTTTGCTCACAAGCAAAATACCGCTGGTCATGTTCATCAGCACGTTTTGCAGCCGGGTTTTATGCTCGGATATGCGTTGTAGCTGATTTTGCAGGCTATCTGCCATTGTATTGATCGCTTGACCCAATTGGCCGATTTCATCCTTGCGCATAACCGATACCCTTGAGCCGTAATCTAGATTGGTGATCCGCTGGGCAACCCGAGTGATCTTTTCCAGCGGCCGGGTTATGCTGAAAGCAATGCGATAGCTGACTAAGCCGGCAACGGCAAAGAGAACAAATAAACCGATCAGCATGTACATCCAAAGCTTGTTCAGAGATTCATCTACGCTCTCCAGACTCATGGCTAGACGGATGTACGCGATAATCTCGTTATTCCCGTTTTTGATCGGCTCTGCCGCATACAGCATATCTTGCCCAAGGGTATTGCTATGACGCACGGAATACCCGATGCCGCTCTCCGCCGCCTCGCGGACTTCTTCCCGGCTCAAGTGATTGTCCATTTCCTCCGGGTTCGATTCCGAATCGGCCAATACTTTCCCGTCGGCGCGAATATAAGTAAGCCTCGCTCCAGCGGAATCCTTCAGCGATTTTACCCTTGTGCCGTAATATGCGGTCATCTCATCCAGGCTGCCTTCCTTCGCCCAGTTATCCGTTGCCAAAATAATCGCAATCTCTCGAACCAGATTTTGCTCCAAGGCATCGATATAGCTGTTTTTTAAGATACGAGCGGAAAAAATCCCCGCCGCCAACACCGACAAACCGACAAGCAGGATCAGCATGAAGGTGAGCCTGGTCCGTACTTTTTTCATCGCATGATTCACCCCGTTCATTCACCTGACAAATTCCGACTGACAAGTACCTAATCTCTATCGTAATCTTATCCTTAAACTTTATCCATACCGATAAATTATCGTATTGTTAAGGGAATGTAAAAAGAAAAGAAATACTTCATAATCGATGGTATAGTATAATGAAAATCTAGTTTTGGACTGTATCCATCGGCGTCTGGAAAATCATGCGGCTAGAGGAACGCTGGAAAGGGTTCACCGGATAACGTTATAATAAAGGGATGAACCCAACGAAATTCATTTTCAAGGAGATAGCCGATGCTTAAGCATGTATTAAAGTGCGCCTTCGCCATAGTCGCCGGACTCGCCTTGCTCGCCGCCAGTCTAGGTCATTACCGGCCGCAAGTTCCCTATAAAAATCAAGTCGCCGTTCTCATGTATCACCATATCCACGATACGGATACCAGCTCTGCCACCATCTCGACCCGGCTGTTTCAGGATCAGTTAACCTATCTCAAGGCACAGGGCTATCATTTTATCACCTTGGACGATTTGAAGGGTTTTCTAAACGGCGGCGCTGTTCCTCCGGGAGCGGTGCTGGTCACTTTTGACGACGGCTACAAAAGCGTGAAGACAAACGCCCTGCCTATTCTGGAAAAAATGAATATTCCGGCAGTCATTTTTTACATCACCCAAAAACAAGAGCATCCTGAGAAAGGCATACCTCCTTTTCAAAGCAACGAAGACATCCGCGGCATGCTGCAGGAAACGTCTTTGGTGGACATCGGCTCCCATACGCATAACCTCCACAATAAAACCGGACCGGGCAAGGGTGAAGGACTGCTCGTTGCGCGGCTCAAAAATAACGGCAAAACCGAAACCGAGGAAGAATACGAGAAACGGATCACAACAGACCTCAGCACCTCCCTTGAACGCTTGCAGGCGCTAACCTCAAAAAAGGTCGACACGCTGGCTTACCCTTACGGGATATTTGATCGCAAATCCATCGATCTCGCCAAAGAAGCGGGGATCCACTATGCTTTTACCATTACACAGCGCATGACCTTATCATCTACCGACCCGATGCAGATCCCACGGATCAACGCCGGCAGCCCGAACATCACGCCGGAGCTTCTGGATAAAACCATCCGCAGAGAGACTATCGCCCTGCCCGGAGTGATCAACTGGCTGCACGATCATCTGAAGCTTTAACTTCTGTTCCAAAACCATTCCGGGAAGGAAGCTGGACATGGATCATTCCTTTTTTGCCTATATGTACCGTCTTCGCTATATTCGGCGCTGGAGCTTGATGCGCAACGTCGTGGAGGAAAATGTAGCCGAGCATTCTTTTCACGTGGCGATATTAACCCATTTGCTCTGCACGGTCGGCAATGTCGTATACGGAAAGCAGCTGTCTGCGGATAAGGCTGTTACGATGGCTCTGTTTCATGATGCCACCGAGGTGATCGTCGGCGACATTCCGACGCCGGTCAAGCATCAGAACCCGGACATTCTCAGTAATTTCCGGGAAATCGAGCGGCTTGCTGGGGAGCGGCTTTTGGATATGGTGCCGGTTGAACTGCAGCCGGTTTACGCATCGCTAGTAGAAAGTAAAAACGCCTCCTTGCCCACGGATGCCGATGAATCGGAAAGGGAGCTGCGCAAGATCATCAAGGGCGCCGATTTGCTGGATGCCTATCTGAAATGTGTCACCGAACTGGCCGCCGGGAACCGGGAGTTTGCCATCGCCAAAGGTCAAATCGAGAAATCGTTGATGGCGCTTCACTTGCCGGAGATCGAATATTTTCTGGAGCATCTGGCACCCAGCTTCGCTCAATCGCTAGATGAGCTTGCGGAGGATCATTAACCGGTGCGGAATTCCTATCGGCTGGTCGGCTGGATGCTTTCCTGCTCGACGTGGTCAAGAAACGCCCGTGCGGCAAAGCTCAAGTAGCGGCCGATACGCGTGATAACGGCCACCTCGTAGGGGATGACGGGACCGGTAAGATCGAGGGTCCGAATACGGCTTGCGTCCAGCTTGCGGCAGAGGCTTTCGGGGAGAAAGGAAAGACCTAAACCTTCCGCAACCATTTCGCTAATAAAATCCCACTCTGCGCTTTCATAGACGATGTGGGGCACATATCCCAAACGACGGCACTCTTCGCGGATACGGTCGTTAATGGCGAACCCTTCCTTCAGCAGGATGAAGGGTTCGTCTTTTAGTGCGGCCAGTTGCACCTCCCGACTACCCGCCAAAGGATGCTGGCATCCGACGATTACCGCCAGCTTCTCCTGTAAAAACGGCCGGATATCGAACAGCCCCTCCTCCACCGGCAAGACGACGACACCCGCGTCCGTCTCGCCGTTTTGCACGGCCTGCTCCACCCGCTTCGATCCGTCCTCGCCGAGACGAATGGAGATTCCCGGATACTGCTTATGAAATCGCGCAATGATTCCCGGGAAGAACAACGACCCGATAATCGGCGGCATCCCCAGTCGTACGGTCCCTTTCTTGACTTGCATGACTTCATAAAGAGTATCCGTTAGATGGTAAAAGGATTGGAGGATGCTTTCCGCTTCCGAAAGCACCGTCTCGCCGGCATCTGTAAGCTCGATTCGTCTGGATGAGCGGTCAAAAAGGGAAACGCCCAGCTCCTCCTCTAAACTTTTTATCCCTTTGCTCAAGGTGGATTGCGAAAGATGCAGAGTCTCCGACGCTTTTGTAAAGCTGCCGCAGCGGGCGACTTCCGTAAAATAATGCAGCTGGCGGACGTCCATCCAGGCGCCTCCTTGTTCACGATTCGTTTCTGTCATTATATCATTCCAATATGGAATGTTAATTATGAAATCTATGAATTTTACGAATGACGCATCTGGCGGTACAATGAATAAACCGACAACGGAAATACATTTTGGAGTGACTAATTTGAAACGTTATCTGCTCATCCTCTGTCAGATTGTCCTGTTCTCCGCTATCGCCATGGGAGGGGAATGGTTTGTCCACTTGATCCATCTGAAGCTGTCCGGGAGTATTCTTGGCATGATCGTACTGTTTCTGCTGCTAAAAACCGGTGTTGTCAAACTGCGCTGGTTTGAAGAAGGCGCCGAATGGATGCATGCCCGGCTTGTTCTCTTTTTCGTGCCATCGGCGGTTGGCATCTGCCAGTATGGCGGCTTGCTCCGCACGGACGGTCTTTCCCTTCTCGCAATCATCGTTGCCAGCACATTGGCTGTCATGGCTTTAACCGGCATCAGCGCCCAGTTTTTAGGCAGACGAAAGGGGCGCGGATAAATGGTTACGCTGATCAGTACAGCAAGTTTGTTTTCAACGGTTGCCGTTTATAGTGCCGTAAGGCGGCTCTACCAACGGATCCCCCGCTTTTTATTTACACCTATCCTGATTTGCCCTTTGATTCTGCTTGCCCTATTGGCAGTCAGCCGGGTTTCCTATGATGTCTACGACCGGGGGGCGGATGTTCTAACCTTCTTGCTGAAACCGGCAACCGTTGCTTTTGCCATCCCGATCTACAAACACTATGACATGCTGAAAAAGCATGCGTTGGAAATCGTAGGCAGCGTCATCATCGGATCTGCCGCAGGCATTTCCACCTCCATGCTGATGGGCCGTCTGCTGGGCATGAGCCCGGAAGTTATAGGCAGCC
>NZ_CBQR020000160.1 GCF_000455485.1 Gorillibacterium massiliense | reverse complement strand
TTATAGGCAGCCTAGCGCCCCGTTCCGTAACAACCCCCATCGCCATGGAAATTTCCAATATGATGGGAGCCAATGCGACGCTTACGGCTGTTTTCGTCATCATCACCGGCTTGTTTGGCTTCCTCGTGGGGCCAGCGGTCATCCGCCTGCTCCGGGTGAAATCGACGGTGGCTCAAGGCATGCTCATGGGCATGAGTTCCCACGGCGTCGGTACCTCCAAGGCGTTCGAGTTGAGCGAAGAGGTAGGCACCGCCTCCAGCGTCGCCATGGTATTAGCGGCAGTCATCACCTTCATGCTGGCGCCGTGGCTCGTCCCGCTGTTTCAATAAAAACTAAGAAAAACCGGCCAACCGCTGATAAGGCGGCTGGTCGGTTTTCCATTTTGCGCTTGATCTTTCCACTGAGCAGGCTATGTTCGCATCCCCATGCGGTTACCGGATGTGTACCTTTTTAATCCCAATCGGAACAACAGGATCGCACAGCCCGTAATGGCAGCGGATACGGCCAATGTAACCGCAAGAAACGGTAAATCCACTTGCCGCAGCAGCTTGATTGGCAGATAGCTGATAAACCCCGCCGGCAGGATGGTGAAGAGGATAACCTTGGCCGCCCCTTTGAAAATATCCGTCGGATACTGGGAGAAGGCCAACAAGCCGTTAAAGAGCTGAAAGCTGATTCCATCGGCATTTCCGATGAAAAAAGCCAGCGTATTTAAAATAACCGCCATAGACAGAAAAATCAGCATCGTGATGACCATGCTTAACAGAAACTTAAGCCAGCCGGCAAGCGACCATTCGCCGAACATGCTGTAAATGACCAGTCCGAATAGCAAATCCCCGATGGCGGATATATCCATGCGGCTGACCAGAATGTTCAGCAGGAGCGGCTTCGGCTGCACCAAATAAGCATCCAGATCCCCTTGGGCCACCATCGGGCTGATCCGTGGGGCGTTGCCGAAGAAAACAGCCATCAGACCAAACCCTCCGGCCGACACCGCCCAAAGCAGGAAAATATCATCCATCACCCAACCGTTAACCGCTTTGAAGCGGCCAAAGAATAGCCCCCAGAAAAACAACCAGACCGCATTGTTCACGAACATCGTACCGGCGGTGAGAAGAAAGCTGAGCCTGAACTCCATCGCTCCGGCCAAGTTCATCCGCCAGGAGGTCCATACAAACGACCACAGTGCCCTTATCTTACCCGCCGTTGACATTGAGCTTCTTCACTCCCTTCCGGTAGATGAACAGAACAATCCCGGTAAACAGGGCAATCCAGAACCATTGAATGGCCAGCATGTTCAAGAGATTGACTTGATCGAAAGCCACCGCCGCCTTCGCCGGAAAGTAGAGCACCGTTTGAAAAGGCAGCCAGACGCACACCCGCTGAAACGCTTCCGGATAAATCTCCAAAGGCATCAGCATCCCGCCGATGGTAAACAGCAGCTTGGTATATACGAACTCCAGCCCGCGGGTCTCTTCTACCCAAAAGGCGCACAAGGCCAAGATCATGTTGAGCAGAAAGTTAACGGTTAAGGCACCCAGACTCAGTGCAAGCAGGCCCAGCCAGCCGTAGCCGAAATGAGGAAATCCCAGCATGGAGATACCGAGTGCCAAGCCCATCAGCAGGTTGATACCAAACCGCAGATACGCCTCTCCGAGGTAGTTGACGTAATGAAACCCGATGTAGCTCACGGGCCGGGTCAATCGGTAACCGACATCTCCCGACTTTACCTCTTCTTCGATCCGCGCCGCTAAGCGAGGAGTCGCAATGGTAATCCCCTCTGTTATGATCAAATACCATACGATCTGCTTGAAAGAAAACCCGGCAATCGTCCCGCCGCCTTCCCCGTTGTAGGTAGCGGTCCATAATTGCATGAAAATATAAATGATCAAAATGTAAAAGATCGTCCGGATGAAAAAGTCCGCTACATACGCCACCTGGTTTTTCAAGGTCATTCTCCCGATGGCTGCATATTTGGCCGCAATGGCTGCGGGTTTCATGGCTTACACCTCCTTATCTGCACCTCGGGAATAGATATCCGTGATAATCTCTTCCATGGAGGGATCTTCAATGGTGACGTCGGCAATGCGATAATTGCCCACGATGTATGCGAGCAGATCCTCCATCGTTGTTTGCGATGTGTCCACCGATAAACGCATTCCCGTCCCTTTGCGCTTCAGCACATCCACACCCGGCAGGGTGATGGAATCCGCCGGCGCTTCCAGCAATTTGAGATGGACAGTTTTTTCGCGCCAGATAGTCGCGCTTCATTTCCGAAACGCTGCCGTCGAGAATGACCGTGCCGTGATTGATGACGATAGCTCGGCGGCATAGCTGCTCCACGTCGCCAGCATCATGAGAGGTGAGGAAGACTGTCGTCCCCTCCTCCCGGTTCATCTCCCGAATCAGCTCGCGGATGCGCTGCTTAACCACCACATCGAGCCCGATGGTCGGCTCATCCAGAAAAAGCACATCCGGCCGGTGCAGCAATGAGGCGGCGATTTCGCAGCGCATCCGCTCGCCCAAGCTTAGCTTACGGACAGGCGTCGCCAGATACGGTCCCAGTTCAAACCGTTCCACGAGAGAATCCCGCCGACTTCGATAATCGGCTCTCGGCAAATCGTAAATCCGGCTCATCAGCTCAAAGGTATCGGATGGCGGCAGATGATACCACAGCTGGGACTTCTGCCCAAACACGCAGCCGATGCGATAGGCCAATTGCTTCCGGTCCTTCCAAGGCGTGAGTCCGAGAACGCTGGCGTTTCCGGATGACGGATGCAAAATGCCGGAAAGCATTTTAATCGTCGTCGATTTTCCCGCTCCGTTGGGGCCAAGAAAGGCTAATGCCTCTCCTTGCACAACGGAAAAGCTGACAGACGAAACCGCCGATTTCTCTTGATATTGGGGCTTGAACAAGGAGCGGACACTTCCGCCAAGCCCCACCGCCTTCATCTTGACTTCAAACACTTTCGTTAACCCCTCGATCCATATAGCAGCCACTCCAACTCACCCCTGTTTCTTTTGTACGCTAAAGCAAAAAAGACCTCCGGCTGATCCGCCTGTTAGGCGGAACTTGCCGAAGGTCTTTTATCCCTACGGTGTGACGCGGCGTTATGGTCCGGCGCCTGATTTCGCTCGGTCCGTTACCCGGCTTTGCCTGCCGATCTATCAACGGTTCCCTAGAAACCCTTCCACTATTTGTAACATATTAACATGGTGCCTTTAAGTCCGGCAACCCCTTTTTTCCGCACGAGCCGAAATTTTCACGAATAAGAGATCGGCGCGCCGCAATACTCGCAGGAGGTGGCCTGTCCCGGCTTAAGCAGGCTGCTGGATCCGCAGCCGCCGCATTCCACCTTTTTAGGCTGGAGCTTCGGTTTCGTCTGAGGTATCTCTTTCGTTGCTACCGCCTGACCGCCGCCAAAGGCGGCATTCAGGGAAGCGGTGACCAAATTATTGATGCTGGTCGCCAAATCCACGTTTACGTCTACATCCACGTCCACATCGACGTCATCATTAGCCTCATTACCATCTCTCAAGGTTATGTTGTCGCCTTCGATGCTCATGTGATAATCGTCAAACACGCCGGTGTACATCATACGGATCAAATCGTTGGTTACGACTTTCCGACGGAGTCCTGTCCGTTCCGCGACGGACCGGATGGATCGCATTCTCTCATTGAGAAGGAGATGGGCATAAGTATGATAGCGGCTGATTAAGATGTTTTCCAGCCTGTGGCTGCGAATATAACAGAGAACACCCGGCAGCAGGAACACGACTGCAAAGACGATGGCCACAGGCGTACGGCTGCCTTCCACATCTCCGAAAAACGTGATCATCATGCCGAAAGCAAAATAAAGAAGAAATACATTACCCAACAGCTTCCAATCCTTTATCCGGTGAAAGCTCAAATTGCGGTGACTGAAAAAGGCCAGCAACGGTATCAGAAAAGCAAAGGGCAGAAAAAAGATCGAGAGCAGCCAGAACACAACATTGCTCATGACTGGTTTGTCCGATGTATACAAAGATTTACCCCTCTCGGTTTTGATTAAGAAAACAGGATAGTATCATCGATTCGATGAAGCTTATTTTAAGGCGATGAGCTGCCGGTTTCTTTTTTCCAGCTCCACATCCATGTCGGCAATGAGCTGCAAGGGTAACTCTTCCTTAGCTTCCGTACTTCCCGCCGCCGATGAGCGAATCCATTTTTCCAGCTCGTTGGACTGCCAAAACAAGCTCTCTTCGATGGCAACCAGGGAAGGATGGGAAACCGGGTCGCTGTAACGCGCTTTATCCTGCAACTGGGCGAGCTTTGATTTCAGCCCGGCTTCACCGGGAAGACTGCGGGCTTGCAGCAAATACAGCGCGTTTTGCAACTTTCCTTGGGTTTGCTTGAACAGATCGGTCCGCGCTTCCTGCTCATCCTGCTGTTCCTTGACATAGCGATGCTGGATAGCGGTAACCGCAAGGGCAGCCACAGCTGCCGCAACGGTTACGAAATGGATGATCATATACGTTCTAAAGGGCACGTGAATGATAAGCCAAAACACGACGATGTGAAAAAGTACAGCTGCAGCGTACAGCACGGATATGGTTATATACGGAACCGCAGCGGGAACGGCGCCTTTTGCCCGCCGGCTGCTACGGATCACGAACAAAATGGAACCGTAAGCGAGAACTTCGGCAGCAAACAGTAGTACAAGCGAAATCCACCAATAACGGGAAGGTAGGTAACCCCAACTTGTTCCGATGAAAATCCCCGCCGTCAGCACGATGACCGTCGTGAACAAAAGGTTAACGGCGGTAGCGGTAATGCGCGAAATGTTCATGGCCAGCTCCCTCAGATCAGCTTATTGCCGCATTCGAAGCAAAACTTCTGCCCCGGCTGTACGGCCGTTTGGCATTGACTGCAGGTGAGCACGAGACTCGCCCCGCATTCCCTGCAAAATTTCCCCGTTTCGTTGGTCGCTCCGCATTTTATGCAGATTAAGCCGAAAGACGCTCCGCACTCCATGCACACCTGCGCATCTGCAGGGTTGTCCGCCTGACAGCGGGGGCAAGGCCGATAAGCGTCGCCGCATTCGGGACAGAATTTCGAGCCTGTCGGAATCGGCTGCCGGCAATTGGAACATGGTATGATTTTGGCTTCTTCCTTCTGTTGGAGCGGCTTTTCATTTTCCAGAGTTGCCTGGCTGCCGAAGCTGACTCCGAGGGCGGTTCCCATTTCCCTGCCCAAACTTAGGCCGATTCCGGCTCCCATAAAGGGAGAGACGTTCCCCTCGTTTTTCGCGGCGTTCTCGTAGGTGTTGAAGGTCCGCTCCTGCTGGTAGTTGTAGCCGATAATATCCATTTCCGCCTTTTTCGCAAGGGCATCTTTAAGCCGCTTGGTCGAAGGATCGTCCTCCGGCGTATTGATGGACTCGATGGCGAAGCCCGCCAAACGAAGCCCGTATTCGGAAAAGACAGCCGCAACCCGCTCCTGCACGTGAATGGAAATCTCCGATAGATAGGCGTTGATCTCCAGCAAGCTGATTTTCTTGAAGATAAGATAAGAGGAGATAAGCTCCTTCACATTCATCATTAAAATCCCGCGAAAATACTGGCTGAGCTCGTTCTGTGTCATTTCCGTCTGGGTACCGATGAGCTTAAGCAAAAACTTGCGGGTGTCCTCCACTTGAATACCCATCTGGCCGAAAGCTCTTACGCCCACCAGCAGTTGATATTTGGGGTCTTGAAGCTGAATCGGACTCTGGGTTCCCCATTTGATGTCCAACCGGCATGTCTTATTAACGAACCATACCTCGGCTGTGAAAGGAGATCTGCCGCCAAAGGGGATGTTTACCAAGTTGGACAGAATCGGGATATTCTCCGTCGACAGGGTATGCCGTCCAGGCCCGAACAGGTCGAGAGCTTGTCCGCCCTTGAAAAAGAGCACCTCTTGGGATTCGTTGACGATAAGTTGAGTCCATGTACCCAGTTCCTCGAAGGGATACTTCCACACCATCGTATCCGGCGCTCCGTCATATTTCACCACTTTTACAAGTTCCATCGCGAACTCCCTTCCTTAAGCAAAAAACGACGCTTTCCACGATATTCTATAGTATAAATATACTACGAATACCGTCCCATCGGGTGACAAAAAATGCTAATACTATGAAAGAATTAATAAAGATTCGGTAATTAAATTATAGTTTCAGCCTATAAATACAACAGTCTTTATCTATTTCTCCAATGGAAAAAACAAGCGTATACTAGGTCTACCCAAACGAAAGGACGTGTCCGTGATGCTGGAAGATGTGATCAAAGGCTTTGACGCCAATGCTCAAGATTATGATAAAGAGAGGAGAAAACTGCTTCCCTGTTTCGACACTTTCTATGGAACGGCCGTTCATCTCATCGAAACGGATAACCCTGCGCCGACGATCCTGGACCTCGGGGCTGGAACAGGTCTCTTATCTGCTTTTATACTGGCGAAATACCCAAACGCCAATATCACCTTAATCGACCTCAGCGAAAAAATGCTGGAGCGGGCCAAGGAGCGATTCGCCGGTAGAGATAACATCCGCTATCTGACGGGGGACTACAGCCAATACTCCTACAATGAAACCTATGACTATGTCGTATCCTCGCTATCCATTCACCATCTGACCCAGATGGATAAGGCGGCGCTGTTCAAGACCGTTTTCGGCATATTGAAGGGGAACGGCCAGTTCATCAATGCGGATCAGGTGGCAGGGACTTCCTCATTCTTTGACGCTTATTACCGAGAACAGTGGGAAGCGAGCATCCGGGCAAGCGGGTTGACTGAAGAAGCGATGGAAGCGTCGCGGCAAAGAAGGAAGCTGGATATCAACGCTTCCGTACATGATCAGATCCAGTGGCTCCAAGAAGCGGGTTTCGCCGATGCCGATTGCGTATTCAAGATGTATGATTTCGGGGTGTTTTACGCGAAAAAGTAAGACGCCAGCTTCCATTGTGAAAACGGCGTCCCCCCTCCCTTATTTCGTCACAACTGAGGCACGGTAATAACTGCTCTCCACTTGGTAGGGGGCCCAACTGTTTTGCAACTCTATAGGGGCTGGCTTCCAGCTCCATGAAGCTTTATCGAAGATCAGTAAGGATGAGCCTTCTTCGCGGTAATTATTGCTAATCAGCCGGTCGCCAAAAGGCTGCACGTTCCCCCAATCGCTGTCGTTCACCTTGGGCAATAATTTTGGTTTACGACCCGGCACCCAGTAAGCATATTCCACCGTCATCTGCTCTTTTCCAACTTGCCGCATCAAATATAAGCCCTTCTCGTCGGCGGTTACCCCTCTTCCCTTGACCGTCTGGACGCTTCCATTGGATTTTTGCCAAGTAACCGTCCATTTTTCATCTTCCGAACCGTTCCAAAAGGTGCCAAGCGTATGAAACAGCGGACGAATCACCATAGCGTGATATTTATAATCTTGATAGGTGACGGTTAAATTCTCTTTTTTCTCCAAAAGACGCTCTCCCGCACCTTCGTAGATTTCCAGATCTACAGGGAAAAAGGAATCGTTTTTTCGGTCATATCTCGTCAATGTCAGGTAGGTTCTGTTTGATTGGGGATCATAGGAGTATCCGCTTATCCACTTAGGTTCGTCCTTCTCCTTGGCGGTTAAGATACGAACATTCTGCCGCTTATCTGTTACAGTGTCATAGACGTATGCTCCCTGCAGATCCTTCGTCATAAACCGTTCATTATCCAACCATTGGATGATCGTGCCATCGGTGAACGTATAATAAGTCCCGTTGCTCAAAAGCTTCGTCTCCTGATTCTTCCGCTCCAAAAACAGAGCATAAATACCGCCAGGGGCATCGACGACCTCTTCATTCGTGTTTACCAATCCGATATAGCTGTTTCCGTCAGGTGCAAAGATCACATCATCGTAAAAGGGATCGAACCGGCTCCAACCTGCTTTTTTACCGCTCGTACTGTCATACCAGACGGCAGGTTCAACAACGTCGAGGGACAAATAGAGATCCTTCCCGCGAGCCAGAGAGTTGCCTGAAATACCGAAAAGATTATGAATTTCGAAAGTTGGTTGACTATACGGCGGGTCCAACGTTACCTTCAACCGGCGGCTGTCCAACCATTCTCCCCCCGGCTTGATCTCAACGTTCTTCGTGTCAACCGGTTCGGAGAAACGAATGACGGCCGTTTGGCTGCCTTCGCCTTGTTTGAGGATCTTTGCGCCAAAGCTTGGAATGTAATCCGGCACCATAAATCCGTCTACCGTAAAGGTCATCGGCTCCATGCGTTTTACAGCAATCGACGGCAGATCGCCAAAGGTAAGCGTTGCTTTACGGTCAAGACCGGTCAGCGTCCATTTATATCGGGGAGTCAAAGTAAGAACCTCCGGATTTTCCATGCGGATTTCAAAAGTCCCTTGATCCGCTCGGATATCCTTCAGCAATTCCGCTATCTTAGATTCCGGCAGTTCCTTAAATGTTATAAAGCCATACAATTTATCTAAATGATAGGCATAGGATACGGGACTCGAAGGCAATACGGACGGCATAAAAGAGACGATTTCTCTGCCGCCCCCCTTGTCCGGGTCTTCTTGATAGATGCCCAGTTCCGTGATGGAATCTCGAAAGCTCAGATTGGGCGTTGAAGTCGGATTAGGAGATGACGATGCCCCAATCGCTGACACGCTCGCACCGGGAGTCGGTGTTGCTGTCATGGTCACCTTCGCCGACGTGCCCGCAGCCCGTGGGTCATCCGATTCTTTCTCACATGCTGTAAATAGGCAAAGCACGACCAGCAGGCCGACGGCTAAAGCACTTTTTCTCACGAATAAATCCTCTCCCCTAAGCTGCAATATCCCTCTCCTAAATGACGCTGAAATTGGAGAAATGTTACAGAAAAAAGCCCGCCGAACAAAATATTCGGCGGACATTTTCAGAACGGAATGAAGCTCATGAATCAAGCTCTAGGCCTCGAATGTAGAACTGACGGGTGCGGCGGCTGTCGACGTTCTTATCCCTGGAGAATCTATTGAGCGGATCTTCGGCACAGAACCAAACAGTACCCAGGCAAACTTGAAACGCTTCTGCAGCAAACCGACGACCATCCAGGAAACAGATAGCGTTGCCGCATAGGCGCAGGCGTAATAGAGCACATACAAATGAGGCTGACTCGGCGTGTCCAATAATCGGATAAACAGATACAGAACAGCCGCATGGACGATATAAACGCCAAAAGAGACGCTGCCCAAATGGAGCAGTAACTTGGCGGCAGTCCCCTTCAGCTTGCGGTACAACAAACCGGCCAATTGATAGAGGATCAAACCGGACGTATAGGTTTGCAGAAACCAAAGCAGCTCATATGTGAAGGCGCCGGCGTTTGCGGTGCCGGTTCGATTTTCATACCAAAGGTGGATATGGGCCACAGTCGCAACCAGCCACACGCCCCAAACGACCAGCCAAATCCCCCCGCGATAGGTGAACAGCTTTTCCCAAGTCAAGTCCAGCATGTCCCTTACTTGTTTATGAAAAATTCCGAAAAAGGCGCCTAAGCAAAAATTCGCAAAATAGCTGATGAATAAGTATCCTTTATCTCCATAATGCATGACTTCCAAATTGCCTATCACAAAAGCCCATTGCAAAACGAGGCCGATCGGGATCAGCATTTTAGTTAATTGCGGTTTCTTTTGCAGTAGCCAAAGCATGAACGGAAACAGCACGTAGAACTGAGCATTGATGAAGATAAAATACAGGTGATAATACGTCTTCCCGTGAACAAGGAGCCCGAGAAACTGCTTAACAGAGCCGTAATCGCTCATATGGGAAAAGCCGTAAACTCCGTACAAGCCCAGCATATAGTAAAAACACGAGCCGACCAAATAAGGAACGAGAATATACATTAGCCTTCGCTTGTAAAAGCGAGAGAGCAGTGCCTTCGATAGAGGCCGGTCGTAATAGCTGTAAAACAATACGAAGGCGCTAAGAAACAGAAAAGTTGGCGTACCAAACTTATTGAAGATATTGAGAAAGTTGAATAGCGCATATAGGCTTGACTGCTTCCCTTGAATTTCACCGATAGGCGTGGCTGTCACATGAACCATAATGACACCAAGGATCGCCAACGCTCGAACGTAATACAAGGACATAATTGGCTCCTTGCTACCGCCTGCGCCGCCACTCCGTGACACGTTCATCTTACATCACTCTCCTCTATTTATCAGTTAGCGAGTTTTGCCCCATCTTTTTACTGTAGAGGAGAAAGATTATCGTAAGATAAAAAAAGAAAAACGGCCTTCTTTCGATTACTCGAAGAAGACCGTTTCTATTTTCGTTAGGTTATGAGGTGATTATGCTTGCACAACCGCGATGACGTTGCGTACGGAGTCCGCCGATTTGTCCAGCGCCGCTTTCTCCTCCGCCGTCAGCTCCAGCTCAAAAATCTTCTCAATCCCGTTGCCGCCAAGTAATGTCGGTACGCCTAAGAACAAATTGTCGTAGCCGTATTCGCCTTCCAACAGAGCGATGGATGCGATGATCCGCTTTTTGTCCTTAACGATAGCCTCCGTCATCTGAACGAGAGATGCCGCCGGAGCATAATAAGCGCTGCCGTTGCCCAACAGGTTGACGATTTCACCGCCGCCGGTACGGGTGCGCTTCACGATGGCTTCAATGCGGTCCGCCGGAATCAGTTTATCGATGGGGATGCCGCCGACGTTGGAATAACGGACGAGAGGCACCATATCGTCGCCGTGTCCGCCCAAAACGAAGCCGCGGACATCCTCCACGGATACGTTAAGCTCTTGGGCGATAAACGTGCAGTACCGGGCCGTATCTAATACGCCGGACTGGCCGATGACGCGGTTTTTCGGGAAGCCTAAGGCTTGATAAGCCGCATAGGTCATGGCGTCTACCGGGTTAGACAGGATGAGGACGATGGAATCCGGGCAGTACTCGCGGACGTTCTCGCAAACGTTCTTTATGATCCCCGCGTTGGTATTCACCAGGTCGTCGCGGCTCATGCCAGGCTTGCGGGCGATGCCTGCTGTAATGATGACGATATCTGAGCCGGCAGCATCCGCATAATCGGAGGTACCGACGATGTTGGCGTCAAACCCTTGTACCGGACCGGCTTCCAGCATATCCAGCGCCTTCCCCTTGGTCGGGTTCTCCAGTTGGGGAATGTCCAGCAGGACGATATCCCCTAACTCCTTCTGCGCTAGCATGAGGGCGGTAGTCGCTCCGGTGAAGCCTGCACCGATTACCGTTATTTTTTTTCGTTGAATAGCCATTGAATGACGTTTCTCCTCTCGCGTGTATCTCTATTTCTCGCCAGGGATTAGAAGAACTTGATGATTTGATCGGCGAATTCCGAAGTTTTTACTTTCGTTGCACCTTCCATCAGGCGGGCGAAGTCATAGGTAACGACCTTGCTGTCGATGGCGGCGGACAAACCTTTATAGATCAGATCGGCGGCTTCCTGCCAGCCCAGATGCTCCAACATCATGACGCCGGAGAGGATAACCGAGCCCGGGTTTACCACGTCGAGGTCGGCATATTTCGGCGCCGTACCATGGGTTGCTTCAAAGATGGCATGACCGGTGACATAGTTGATATTGGCTCCCGGCGCAATGCCGATTCCGCCGACTTGAGCAGCCAGAGCATCGGACAGATAGTCGCCGTTTAAGTTCAGCGTGGCGATGACGTCGAAGTCGCTTGGGCGGGTCAATACTTGCTGCAGCGTGATGTCGGCAATGGCATCCTTGACGATGATCTTGCCTGCGTCCTCAGCTGCTTTTTGCGCAGCGTTAGCGGCATCCGTGCCTTCAGCTGCTTTGATGCGGTCGTATTGGTCCCAAGTGAACACTTGATCACCGAATTCTCTCTCGGCCAAGGCGTAGCCCCAGTTTTTAAAGGCGCCTTCGGTGAATTTCATGATATTGCCTTTGTGCACCAAGGTGACGCTTTTGCGGCCATGCTTGATGGCGTATTCGACAGCGGCGCGTACAAGACGCTCCGAGCCTTCGCGGGATACCGGTTTGATGCCGATGCCGGAAGTTTCCGGGAAGCGGATTTTCTTGACGCCCATCTCTTTTTGCAGGAACTCGATGACTTTCTTCACTTCTGCGGAGCCCTCTTGGTACTCGATGCCCGCATAGATGTCTTCCGTATTTTCCCGGAAGATGACCATGTCCACCAACTCAGGGTGCTTCACAGGGGAAGGAACGCCCTCAAAATAGCGAACGGGGCGCAGGCAAACGTAAAGATCCAGCTCTTGCCGCAATGCGACGTTCAGAGAGCGGATGCCACCGCCGATAGGCGTGGTCAACGGGCCTTTGATGGCGACAATATATTCGCGGATCGCCGTCAGAGTATCCGTTGGGAGCCATTCGCCGTATTCGTTGAACGCTTTTTCACCGGCAAATACTTCGTACCAGGCGATTTTCTTCTCGCCGCCGTATGCCTTCTCTACCGCAGCATCAAGCACCCGTTTAGATGCCCGCCAAATGTCGCGGCCGGTGCCATCTCCTTCAATGAAAGGAATGATCGGGTTATTCGGAACATTCAATTTTCCGTTGTCGATGGTAATGGTTGCGCCTTCTGTCGGAAGGGAGAACTTTTCAAACTGTGGCATGTAGGGGATAGCCTCCTTGATATGGTATGGGTAATGGCAAGAATATAGATTCAGCCGGTTGAAGAACCGGAAGCTAGCGGCGTTCCACCGGAACGTATTTCTGTGTGGAAGGACCGACGTACTCGGCGCGAGGACGAATCAGCCGGTTATTCTCGTATTGCTCCAAAATATGAGCCGTCCAGCCGGAACAGCGGCTGATGGCAAAAATCGGCGTGAACAAATCACGGGGAATCTTCAAAGTCGTATAAACCGAAGCCGAGTAGAAATCGACGTTTGGTTTAAGCCCTTTCAAACCGGTTACCAAGTTTTCGATACGGATGGACATCTCGTACCACTTCAAATCTCCCGTTTGGCTGCCCAGCTCAAGGGACATCTTCTGCAGATGTTTGGCGCGGGGATCGCCGTTTTTGTAAACGCGATGGCCGAAGCCCATCAGCTTTTCTTTATTTTCCAGCTTGCGGTTGACATACGGGTCGATATTTTCGAGGGTGCCGATTTCCTCCAGCATAGCCATGACCGCTTCATTGGCGCCGCCGTGCAGCGGACCCTTAAGCGCTCCAATGGCAGAGGTAACGCCGGAGTATATATCCGACAGTGTCGCTACCGTTACCCGGCCGGCAAAAGTCGATGCATTCAATTCATGGTCGGCATGAAGCACGAGAGCTTTGTCCAGCGCTTTCACCGCGACATCGCTCGGCTCCTCGCCGCTTAACATATAGAGAAAGTTCTCTGCGATGGTCGCGCCCGCTTTGGGAGCGATCGGTTCCTTGCCGTCACGGATTCGTGAAAATGCGGCGATGATCGTAGGAATTTGCGCTTGCAACCTTACGGCTTTGCGGAGATTGGCTTCCTTCGTCATATCGTCCGCTTCGCCGTCATAGAGAGCTAGAGCAGATGTCGCCGATCGCAGCGCCGCCATAGAGTTGGCATTCTTCGGGAACAAGCGGATAAGGTCCACGACTTGTTCAGGAATCGCTGCTGCCGCACTCAACTCATCACGTATCCTGGTTAATTCGGCAGCTTTGGGCAGTTTGCCGTACCACAACAAATATATGACTTCTTCAAAGGAAGCGTTTTCGGCCAAGTCGTCAATATCATATCCGCGGTAGGTTAAAATGCCATCGATGATAGAACTAACGGATGAAGTGGTAGCGACGATCCCTTCCAAACCTTTTGTGGCTGTCATTCTCTTCTCTCCTTTGGCTTAAGTTTTCACGAACATAAATAACATTTATCATACATTCTATACTTAATAATAAAGTATTTTTACAAAATTGTGAATCTCGTTAGCATAGAACTTCATTATCATAGGTATAAAATGATTTTGTTTCAAAATTGTGAACGAAATTTCGACAGCAGAAACCGTCAACTTCATGACGGAGCCGACAAAATAGATAAACGATTTTACGAGCTTCGTTTAGCAGCAGTAAAACAAAATTCCTGCCCTTATCATGCAGGAATTTTGTCTATTCTTACGCATTACTTATAAAATCGGATAGAGCCCTTCTCGATTTGCTTCATCAGGAGCTTAAGCAGAATGCCTCTTGCCAGAGGACGGGTTAACGGCAGCAGTAGGAACAGTCCAATGATATCCGTAAAAAAACCGGGAAGGATAAGCAGCAAGCCTCCCGCCAGGATGCACAAACCCTCTAGAAGCGGTCCAGCCGGCAGTTGCCCCCTGGAAAGAGAATCGGCTGCTTCCCGCCAAACCAGTCTGGCTTCCCGCCTCGCGATGAAGGTTCCTACCGCGGATATTAGCAGAACGAAGACGACCGTTTGCCAACCGCCTATCCATCGTCCCATGGTAACAAGACCCCATATTTCCAATGCAGGTATCCCTATGAACAAAATTAACAGCCAGCGAAACATCCCGTCACCCCTTTTTTCAAGGCCATCTGCAATACGCCCGGTACTGGCGCCCTGGAATCCGGCTTGACACGGAAAACCGGATAACGCAGTACGTTCAAAACGGACGACGTTTACCGATAGCGTAATCAGTCTAGGGATAGCGGCCAGCTATAGGTACCGATAGAGAAAAATAGTGAAGCGGATAACCGCTTCACTATTTGCGACTCTTTATCTTACAACACTCTGGCTTTGCCGGAGTAAATAAAGCCTTGTTCGGCGTAGATCGATACTTCCATGCCGTCTTCAAACAGGTTCAACGCGTTGTCGACGCCGATGATAACCGGCTTGCCCAGGTTAAGGCCAACAACGGCTGCATGAGAGGTGATGCCGCCGGATGCGGTAATGACACCGGCTGCTTTTTCAAAAGCAGGCATATATTCTTTATCGGTTCCCGGTGCAACAAGGATGGAGCCTTCGGTTACTTTTTCGACGGCTTCCTTGGCGGAACGGGCGATTACGACTTTACCGGTAGCAGTTTGGCTGCCGATGCCTTGGCCTTTGGCAATCAATTCACCGACATGGTGAACCTTGATCAGGTTGGTGGAACCGGAACGGCCAACCGGAATGCCGGCGGTGATGACAACCAGATCGCCAAGATTGATGAGACCGGTTTTGCGGCCGGCTTCGATGGCGGCGGAGATCATATCGTCGGTGGTATCAGCGTCGGTGCCCAGCACCGGGGTAACGCCCCATACCAGGACAAGGCGGCGCATCATGCGCTCCGTTTTCGTATAAGCGATAACCGGAGCTTCCGGACGGTATTTGGATACCATACGGGCGGTATATCCCGTTTCGGTGCAGGTGATGATGGCTTTAGCATGCAGGTCCAGAGCGGAGTTAGCAACCGCTTGACTGATGGCTTCCGTTACCGAAACTTGTTGAGCCGTCGCTTGCTTTTTGAAGATTTCGCGGTATTCCAGCGCTTCTTCGGTGCGTTCTGCGATGCGGGCCATGGTTTGAACGGATTCAAGCGGGTATTTCCCTGCAGCGGACTCGCCGGATAGCATAACAGCGTCGGTGCCGTCGAAGATGGCGTTGGCCACGTCGTTGGCTTCTGCACGGGTAGGACGAGGGTTGCGCTGCATGGAATCCAGCATTTGGGTTGCCGTTATAACCGGCTTGCCCACCAAGTTACATTTCTTGATCATGAGCTTTTGTGCCAACGGAACTTCTTCTGCCGGGATTTCAACGCCCAAGTCGCCGCGGGCAACCATGATGCCGTCGGATACTTCGATAATTTCATCCAGGTTGTCGACGCCTTCCTGGTTTTCGATTTTGGAGATGATTTGGACGTGGGTCGCGTTTTCTTGTTCCAGAATTTCGCGAATTTCCAACACGTCGCTGGCTTTACGTACGAAGGAAGCGGCGATGAAGTCGATGTCTTGGCTGATGCCGAAGCGAATATCGGCGGCGTCTTTCTCCGTGATGCCCGGCAGGGAAATTTTCACGCCAGGGACGTTAACGCCTTTCTTGCTCTTGATGGTTCCGCCGTTCACGATAACACATTCGATTTCCGTTTCCGTGAGGCCGGTAACGGTCAAACCGATCAAGCCGTCGTCGATCAAAATCGTCGAACCAACTTCTACGTCGCGGGGAAGATCTTTGTACGTAATGGAGATGCGGTTTTTGTCGCCGAGAATTTCTTCGGTGGTGAGGACGAGGGTTTCATCTTGAATGAGTTCGATGGGCTCTTCCTTCAGTTTACCGGTGCGAATTTCCGGTCCTTTCGTATCCAGCAAAATGGCTACGGTTTTATTTAATTCTTTAGCAGCCTGCCGAATATTGATGATGCGGTTGCCATGCTCTTCGAAGTCGCCGTGAGAAAAGTTCAGACGGCAGACATTCATTCCGGCGTTCATAAGCTTTTTCAGCATTTCGACGGATTCGCTGGCTGGGCCAATGGTACATACGATCTTTGTTTTACGCATGTTGGTTTCCTCCTACATTTGCACTTCATGGAATATGTTTATATTTTGCGCTTGGGGGAGCGAAAATATCAGCTAAAGTCCGCTTGCAAGCGGAAAAGATGGGTAGACAGACGAATGAGCCGCAGGAGTGCGGCTGTTAATCTTTTACCCACCCTATAGGGGTGTGAACAAAGCATTAAGACGGCTGCAAAAAATCAAATTTGCCGATGCTGCGGAATTTGCGGAAGCGGTCCTCCCGGAGTTCTTCCGGCGACATGTTGGCGAGCTCTGTGATGTGCTCCCACAACTTATCGCGGAGTAATTCCGCTTGTTTCTTGGGGTCCTTATGGGCGCCGCCCCGAGGTTCGGGAACGATATCGTCGATGACGCCCAGCTGCAAAATATCTTGAGCCGTCACCTTCATTCGTTCTGCAGCCTCAAGACCGCGAGATGAATCTTTATAGAGAATGGAAGCCGCCCCTTCCGGTGAAATCACCGAATAGATGGCATGCTCCAGCATGAGCACGCGATTGCCTACTCCGATGGCGAGGGCTCCGCCACTGCCGCCTTCACCAAGCACGACACAGACGACGGGCACGCCTAGCGCAGCCATTTCCTGCAGATTGCGGGCGATAGCTTCAGCTTGCCCCCGCTCCTCTGCCGCACCGCCGGGATACGCTCCAGGCACATCAATAAAGGTAACGATGGGGCGATGGAATTTGTCCGCCTGTTTCATGAGGCGCAGCGCCTTGCGATAGCCTTCAGGATGGGGCATGCCAAAGTTGCGGGCGATGTTGTCCTTCGTATCTTTCCCTTTTTGGCTGCCGATAACGGTGACGGGCATGCCTTTCAACTTGGCAATACCGCCGACAATGGCTAAATCATCGCCAAACAGCCGATCGCCGTGAAATTCCACGAAATCGTTAAAAACCGCATTTATGTAATCCATTGCCGTTGGGCGCTGCGGATTTTTAGCGATTTGCATTTTTTCCTTCACGGATAATCCGGAATAAAGCTGATCCTCCAGAAGAGCGTAGCGTTCTTCCAGCCGAGATATTTCATCGGAAAAATCAATCTGTTTCTCCAGACCAAATTTGCGCAGCTCCTCAATTTTACCACGGAGCTCCGCTAAAGGTTGTTCATAGGGAAGTTCACCCGCCATGGGACGAAACCTCCTTTACCGTATGAATATCCAAAATCTTGATAAGCGTATTGCGCAAATCTTTGCGGTGTACGACTTTATCGACCTGACCGTGCTGCAAGTTGAACTCGGAGGTTTGGAAATTGTCCGGCAGTTTCTGACGGATGGTTTGCTCGATGACCCTTCTTCCTGCAAAGCCGATTACGGCTCCCGGTTCAGCAAGAATGATGTCGCCCAGCATGGCAAAACTGGCGCTTACCCCGCCCAAGGTTGGGTCGGTCAACACGGAAATATATAGACCGCCGTTTTCGTGAAACCGGTTCAGTACGGCGCTTGTCTTCGCCATCTGCATCAGCGAGAGAATACTCTCCTGCATCCGTGCTCCACCGGAAGTGGAGTAGATGATAAGCGGATATTGCTTCTGCATCGCCGTCTCGGCGGCTCGGGCGATTTTTTCTCCGACTACGCTTCCCAAGGAACCGGCGAAAAATTCAAAGCTCATCATGCATACAACGGCGGGAAATCCGCCAATGGTGCCTTCGCCTGTTACAACGGCGTCAGTAAAACCTGTCTTCTCCATCATCTGGGCGATTTTATCTTCGTAGCCGGGAAACTCAAGGGGATCGACGGAAACCATATCTGCGTCGTATTCAAAGAGTCGCCCGTCGTCCATCGTCATCATGATCCGTTCCGCAGCGTTCAACACGAAGTGGTAACCGCAGGTTGCGCACACTTTCAAATTCTTCTGCAGTTCCATATTAAATTGGATAGCGCCGCATTTCGGACACTTGTTCATCAAACCCTCGGGTATTTCACGGCGGGCTCTGTCCGATGGAATGGTGGCGTATTTACGTTTTTGGAACAAATCCTTCAGCGGCACATAGACACCTCACTAGAGCATATTCGATCGCAAGGGCTCACCTGTGCAATATGGAGTTGAGAACTTCCTGCACTTCTAGAACTTCCCCTTCAGGTACGAGAATTTCGAATTGGGTATTCATCAGGTTGATAGCCCGGACTTGAACCAGAAAGCCTTCTTCTGTCAGCTTGTCCTTTATGCGCTCAGAGATTCTGGCAGTTGGCGCGATGTAGATGACAGTCCACACGTTATGAAAACCTCCTCGGGACCCACTCATAGACAGCTGTGCAATAGATTTATCATAGCACAACCGCCTTTTAAGCCGCAACAAAGCAAATAAGGAGAAAACCGAACAAATGAATTGTACCGGTCAGCCTGTCACGATCACCGTATCCTTGCCGAGCAGATCTTCCACTTGACGGAACAGCTCTGGAGAAGGCTTCACCTTGTATTTATCGCTTAAGGCAAGCTTCTTTTTCTCCCGCTCGTAAAAGAGCACAACCGGCAGCGGTCCGCTGCTCAGCTTCAGCAGTTCCTGGAGCTTGGCGAGCACCTGGGGCTGTTCCCGGTCT